>CAIULL010000275.1 GCA_903899985.1 uncultured Schlesneria sp. | reverse complement strand
GGAATCTCGCAGAGTTCCTTCGTGGCGACGGCAGTCCCTTCGATCCCATTGGGGAAGTAGTAAAGATCAAGTCCACCCCCGAGCGCATAAGGGATAATCGCGTGCATCACCATGTTGTGTTCTTCACCCAGGATTTCCGCCTTCAAGGCGTTCTTCTGGTCGTACCATTCCTGGGACGCAATTTCGTTCAGGTCTTCGTGTTCAACTTGTTCGTCGTTCATGTCAGCGACATTTTCGGCTTCAAAAAAAATCGATTTCTAACATTGTGGACGATCAAAACGGGTTCCCGTTTTGATCCAATCTTAATGGATGATAGAACGATTACCCAGTTTGTGAGACCAGGTCGACACGAAAGGCTGGGGTTGATAGGGCGTCTAGAACTTATCTGTCCTGTCAAGCTGAATCGCGACGCCGTGAACCAAGTGGTCGCTGGAAAAGAAGGACAATCGCGTGAGCAGACTTGTTCGCCGCGAGTTCAAACGCGAAGGTAAGTTGGATCGCTCAGCAATCAATTAACTTCAGAGCAATCCTCATCCATACCATACTGTTCTGCGGAGCGGCCATACTGTAGTGGTCCATATACTCAGGAGTTGCGTGGACATGAAGTGAATTCTTTGCGATTTGTTCCAATCGTTCGAAGCTTTCCTGGTTATAGTACCGCGATTTGATGAGATGCACTTCCCCGGTCAATGAGACTGGAAATTGAAATTTACTGACGCTCCCTAAGAAGAACGGCTCCATATAATCCCAGCGATTTTCAACGGTGACCGTTTGGTCTGCCGAACTTCGCGAGTTAATGATCAGATTCTTAACTTTTCCGATGGTTGTTTTGTAAAATGCCCGAGATAATTCTCGAATGTTTTGAGAATGGTCGCGATCCTTGAATTCTTTAAGTTTTCGTACTGCCTTTTTAATGATCGGTTCATTTCGGCTTGACCACAGTGTTGGTTCCAGCAGAATTAACTTGACATTATACTTTTTCGCCTGCATGAGATGCTGGGCGATTTCAATCGCCACCGCGCCACCATAGGAATGACCGCAAAGCAGAATTGTTCCGGAGGGGATTTCGCGGGACAATTCCTGCGCATGGATTGCGGCTTGATTCGGGAGATCCAGGTGTTTTGGCGGCCAGACATGCAGACCGTCCAGCTTGAGCCACCAGACGGGAACATCGGGTGGAAGCGTTTCGAGGGGAACTCGTAATTTGGCCCCGACAATCACAAGATGAGTGTTTCCTTTGCCGGGGCGTATTGATTCGAGGTATTGACCATGATTGGAAACCTCGTCAGTCTGACCAGAATCTGACAGAGAATCAGCCAGCTCTGCGACGGTTGCGTGTCGAAAGAGATCTGCGACCTTGATCGTGATTCCCGAAGTGGATTTGATTTCATCGACGACCCGGACCGCCAGCAGTGAATGGCCACCGAGTTCGAAAAAATTGTCGTGAACACTGATCTGTTTAACGCCCAGCACACTGCTCCAGGCGCTGACCAGCATTTGTTCCAGGGTGTTTCGGGGCGACACGAAATCCTGTCCGCGATCGAGCCATGAGACGTCGGGTCGCGGCAAGGCCAGTTTGTCGACCTTGCCATTGGCGGTCAGTGGCAGTTCATCGAGTGTGACCAAAGCCGTTGGGATCATGTAGTCGGGAAGCTTATCGTGGAGATATTGTCGAAGTTCGTTGACGAAATTCACCGGTTGACTGTGGGGGGTGACAATGTAACCGACGAGTCGTTTATCGCCTGGTTGGTCTTCTCGCAACACCACGACCGCCTGCCGGACAGCGGGGTGACGCAACAGGACTGCTTCGATTTCTCCAGTCTCGATCCGGAAGCCACGAAGTTTGATCTGTTGATCGCGTCGTCCGAGAAACTCGATCGTGCCGTCGTTTCGCCAGCGGACGAGGTCACCTGTGCAGTACATTCGAGCATAGGGCCGGTCGCTGAAAGGATCGGGTAAAAACTTTTCTGCCGTCAATTCGGGCTGTTTGAGATAACCCCGTGCCAGTCCATCTCCGCCGAGATACAGTTCGCCTGTGACGCCGATGGGGACAGGTTCAA
The DNA here is from genome assembly GCA_903899985.1 of uncultured Schlesneria sp. GTDB lineage: Bacteria > Planctomycetota > Planctomycetia > Planctomycetales > Planctomycetaceae > Schlesneria. Next base: position 427 of record CAIULL010000275.1, on the reverse strand, counting down.
GGGTTGTATCCAGGACATATGCAGTCGTATTGGAAATGGGCCGACCGATCGGGATCGACGGGCAATTCTCTGGAATCATCGACGGTAAGCGATGGCAGCAGGCGAACGTGGTACTTTCGGTCGGTCCGTAGCCATTGATAATTTGCGTCTGGTTGCCAAGTGCGTGCTGGGCCCGGCGAATGTGTGGCACCGAAAGAGCCTCGCCGCCGACAAGCAACTGCTCGATTCCCTTCAGTACGTCGACACGCACATCCACCAGAGTGTTAAACAACGAGGTTGTCAGCCATAGAGTGCGGATGTTTTTGTGCCGCAGCAATTGGCCTAATTCTTCCGGCTCGGGGAATTGAGCGGGTGCCAGTACGCAGCGCGCCCCATGCAGCAGCGGCCCCCAGATCTCGAATGTGGAGGCATCGAAGGAAAGGACCGC
>CAIULL010000274.1 GCA_903899985.1 uncultured Schlesneria sp. | reverse complement strand
GTCAATCAATATGGGCCTACTGAGGCACACGTTGTCACGTCGTACACGCTTGAGGGCCCGCCACAGAACTGGCCGCTTCTGCCACCGATTGGACGGCCCATTGCCAACATCCAGGTTTATGTTCTGGACTCTCATCGGCAGCCTCTTCCCGTCGGCGTGCCGGGCGAGCTTTATCTCGGTGGCGTCGGAGTGGCTCGCGGATATCTGAACCAGCCGGAATTGACAGCAGAAAAATTCCTCCCCGATCCCTTCAGCAACCTGGCCGAATCTCGGCTCTATCGGACAGGAGATAAAGCTCGCTGGAACGCCGATGGGCAACTCGAATTCCTGGGACGTATCGATCAGCAAGTCAAATTCCGCGGATTTCGTATTGAACTTGGCGAGATCGAAGCCGTTCTCAATCACGCTCCGCAAGTGACGCAAGCACTCGTCATGTTGCGAGAAGACCAACCGGGCGAGAAACGTCTCGTGGCTTATGTCGTCCCCACCGAACCGGCTGCGGTTCCATCGGCCGACGAGCTGCGTGGATTCCTGAAGAATCAATTGCCGGAATACATGATCCCGTCGGTCTTCGTCGTATTACCAGACCTGCCTCTGACGGTGAACGGAAAAGTCGATCGAAAGGCGTTGCCCGTCCCCAACTACGAGCTTGCGAGCGGAACGCGTCAACACATCGCACCTCGAACACCGATCGAACAAATCCTGGCGGACGCCTGGAAAAGCGTGCTTGGAATCGAACGAATCAGCGTTGACGATAACTTCTTCGAACTCGGCGGACATTCGCTCCTCGCCATGCGACTCGTCTCCATCGTCGGCAAACAGTTAAACCACGAGATTTTCGTCAAATCGGTTTTTGAAAACCCAACGATCAGACAGCTTGCTCAGAGACTGACGAAGATTGACAACAATCGGGACGAGCTGAAAGGGATTCCGCTTGTCGATCGCTGCCAGCCGCTGCCACTTTCGTTTGGGCAGCATGCGATGTGGCTGGTGCAGGCTTTGCTCCCGGAGCATGCCACCTACAACCAGCCGATCGCCATTCGTCTGACAGGACGAATCGACAGAACCCTGGCTGACCAGGCCATCCAGCAGATTGCACGTAGACACGAATCGCTTCGAACCGCATTTGTTCAGTCCGGTGACACGCTCGTGCAACACATTTGCGAGCCTGAAGAATTCGCGGTGGATCGTCGCGAGATCTCTCTACGACTGCCGACGATTGAAAATCAGACGCTACAGGATGTCTTACTCGACGAAACTCGTCGTCCGTTTGATCTCGCTGTGGCCCCTCTTTGGCGTGTTCTCTGGATTGAGTTAGCTGACGATGATCAGGTGCTGGTGCTCACGTTCCACCACAGCATCATAGATGAATGGTCTGTTCAGCTCTTCTGCCACGAACTCGCTTCCATTTATCAGGCGAAGGGAGATCTTCAGTCTGCCACGTTGCCCCCACTGCCAATCCAATACGCTGACTACGCCGCATGGCAGCAGACACAACAATCCACGGCCAAATGGGAGCAGTCGCTCGCCTACTGGAAAGAGCAACTTGCCGATCTGCAATCCGCACTTGAACTGCCAACAGATCAGGTACGACCAATCCAGCCAGGTGGACTGGGTGCAACTCACGAATTTCGACTTGGCACCTCCTTGACCAGTCAGCTTCGGCAACTGGCCCGCGACGAATCCACCACTCTCTTTTCGTTGATGCTCGCCGCGTTCCATGCCTGGCTCGCACGTCACTCCGGACAAACCGATATCATTGTCGGAACTCCCTTGGCCAACCGTGAACGCCCCGAAGTCCAGTCACTCATTGGTTACTTCCTGAATACACTCCCCATCCGCGTCCGGCTTGAAGGAAGTCTCGACTTCCGCAGTCTGCTCCGGCAGGTTCATCAGACGTTCTGGAATGCCTACACACACTCAGAAATCCCCTTTGAACGGCTGGTTGAACTGGCTGTCAAACAACGCGAACTCGGTCGGCATCCCATTTATCAGGTCATGTTTGTCCTGTTGGAAGAGCCGGTCGAAGTTCTCCAACTGGGTGAAGCGACTGGTCAACCATTATGGGCCTCGACGGGAACCAGTAAAAATGATCTGACTCTCGACATTCAAGCGACGGGCGATGAATGGCTCTGTCGGATGGAATATGCCACCGATCTGTTCAGCCACTCGTCAATCAAACGTTTTGCTGACCATTTTGTGGAACTGTTGAATTCCATCGTCAAGGGACCTGACACTCGAATTGGTCGGCTGAACATTTTCGACCGTGATGAGCGATACCGGATCATTCAGGGGCGGCATCAGTTTCGATCATTTTCATCGGCACGCCATTCGATTCATCGGTGTTTTGAAGAACAGGTCCAACGAACACCGAACGCGATCGCTGTTTCTTTTGAAAACAAAACACTGAGCTACCATCAGTTGAATATCCTTTCAAATCAGTTAGCCAAGGAACTGGTTGAAAATCAGATTAAAATCGGATCACGGGTCGGTATCTGCCTGGAACGATCGCTTGAGATGGTTGTCGGGATTCTCGCAATCCTCAAGGCCGGAGCCGCTTACGTTCCGTTTGACCCACGTTATCCGCACGACCGACTGGCCTACATGATTCAAGACGCACAGATCAAAGTCTTGATCTGTGACTCAGCAACCAAATCCACGTTCGCAAACTCGCCGATTCCTCTCTCGGTGATTTGTCCTTCTAATGACCCGACAGAAGTCAATTTCTCGTCGACCGAGGTCTCAAGCGACGATGCGGCGTATGTGATTTATACGTCAGGATCAACTGGCCAGCCAAAGGGGTGTGTCGTCACTCACGGAAATGTCGTAAGGCTATTTCAATCGACGGAATCTCTGTTTGATTTCAACCAGACCGACGTCTGGACGTTGTTTCATTCATTCGCCTTTGATTTCTCGGTTTGGGAGATTTGGGGAGCGTTGTTTTATGGCGGGCGACTGATTGTCGTTCCCTATGATGTCAGTCGGTCACCGGACGAGTTTCTCGATCTGCTGATTCATGAGAAAGTCTCAGTCCTGAATCAGACTCCTTCGGCGTTCCGCCAACTGATCGAAGCAGACAATTCACGATCTGATCAGGCCGATTCATTGCGATTGCGTTACGTGATCTTTGGCGGTGAAGGCTTAGACCCACGATCTCTGCGTGGGTGGGTTCAGCGACACGGCCTCGACCGTCCCCAGTTAATCAACATGTATGGGATTACCGAGACCACCGTCCACGTCACTTATCATCGAATCACCTCTGAAGATGTCGAGCGTGGCGGGAGTCCGATCGGACTCCCTCTGGATGACTTGCAGGTTTACCTGCTGAACCCTCAGGGGGAACCAGTCCCCGAAGGAGTCCCTGGCGAAATCTACGTCGGCGGGGCTGGGCTGGCTCGAGGCTATCTGAATCGTCCCGAACTCACCGCAGAACGGTTCGTAACACCCCCGTTTGATGGATGTCTTTCCGATCGCCTTTATCGATCGGGCGATCTGGCCCAATGGAACAACGTTGGAAGTCTCGATTTTCTGGGACGAATCGACAACCAGGTCAAAATTCGAGGCCACAGGATCGAACTTGGTGAAATCGAAGCTGCGATACTCCAACTTGATTTTGTTGCACAGACAGCCGTAATCGCACGAGACGACGGGCCCGTGGGCAACGTTTTAGCGGCTTACATCGTGGCGCATCCGGGAGCTCAGTTCGATCTGGCAGGCATCCGGCAATCTCTGGCAATGAAGTTGCCAAGTTACATGATTCCGTCCTATTTTATCCCGCTGGAAATGCTGCCACTGACAATCAACGGCAAACTCGACACGAAGGCGTTGCCCGCGCCGCAATCGCCATCACTTCAACGAGAGCAATCGGTCGTTCGACCACGTAATCGGGTTGAAGAAATCATCGCATCGGCGTGGAGCCGCGTTTTAAACGTCTCTCCGATCAGTGTCGACGATAATTTCTTTGAACTGGGTGGCCATTCGTTGCTGGCGGTTCGCGTCGTTGATGCGATCAAAGCGTCGTCCGATTTATCCATCAAGGTCGCGGATCTCTTTCGACATGCGACCGTTGCAGAACTGGCTAAATCACTCTCAGATTCAGCACTGGCATCGGAGGCTTTACAACGCGGCCAATACCTGGAATCGATCCGCCCCGGAAATGGAGCGACGCATCTGGTGATTGTCGGCGCCAAATTACGAGTTCCCCTCGAACTCCTTCCGCCCGAGATTCCTGTCTGGTGGCTGAAGCTCGATGGTCTGCATGTCTGGCCACCGAAATACCTGGATCTTGAAGCTCAAGCCGCAATTCACGCCGAAGAATTGTGTCAAGAAATCCCGTCCGGAAAAATCTTACTTTGCGGTCATTCGTACGGTGGCGTACTGGCGATTGCAATTGCCCGGCAGCTCATTCAGGCAGAAAGATTTGATATCAAACTTATCCTGCTGGAACCACCACTTAGTGAGACCCGCAATGAACCGATCATCAAAAAAGTCAAACGGAAACTGAAAGAGTTCAAGGATCGAGATCACTCTCGAAACGTCCGAGAATTGTCAAGGACTTTTTACAAATCAACTATCGGACGGGTTAAGAATCTGATCATCAGTACGAAAAGATCGACAGAAAAAGAGGTCGCCATCGATGATCGCTGGGTGTATATGGAGCCCTTCTTAAAACAAAACGCCGGCGCATTTCACCCAGGTGAGATGGCTCTCGACGCCCATCTGATTAAAACACGGTTCTATGACAACGAGAGCTTTGAACGATTGAAAAAAAGCTTTAAACATTTACTTCATATTCACGCCACGCCTGAGCATCTGGATCACTACGAAATGGCTACTCCACAGAACAGCATGGTCTGGATGAGTATCGTGCTCAAGCTGATTAGCGAGAACGAGGTTTAACGGTTTCAACCACAGGCTGAAACTTAGCGGGCAATGTTTTGACAGACAGATCGTCTTCAGGTGATTTGTCAATCAATCCTTCAATTGCCGTGATCTCTCAATTGAACTGGAAATGCTATTTTTAGAAACACCCGCCGTTCACGTTGCCGATCATTGTCTTATGACCGGCAACGTAAAACGAGCCTTAATGGGAAAACCAGATTCCACATCAATTAAATACTTGGTGGTGGCGGCGTTGGAGTTGGAGCAACGGGCCTGGGTATTGGCGTGTAAATCGTTGAGTCCGGCGCGTAAGGAGCTGGAGCCGGCGCCGGTGGGTACGACAATCGATCAGGCATCGCTTTCAACAGGGTTTGTAACTTTGATACGCGAGGGCCAGACAAGCTTTCTTTCAGGTATTTCAAGGCACTGGTTTCGCGCATTGTTTTAACCTGGCGAGCCGCTTGCAGGGCATTTTGGCATTCCCCTAAAGCGAGTTCCGAAAGTGCTTCAAGATAGAGATATTCCGGACGGCTGGTACTCTTCAAAGCGTGTTTTGCCAGTGCCTTGGCGTCCTGGTAATAACCGTGTTGGTACGCTTTGATCGCAACTTCGTAAGACATTTCTGCAGTGAAAGGAAAGCATTTATCCCCACAGCAACACCCTGAATACCCTAGTGCTTGCAGAAGTTCTGCAGATGGAGTGCACAAACCCTCTGGTTCCTCAAATGGATCTTCAACCATACCTGGTTGCTCCACTTCAGGAACGCGTGGATTGTAAGTCTGCGGCTCGAATGAACGAGCTTTTGGTACGAGCGGTTCAGCGGGAGTGAACTTGGGAGTCCCGGGAATGGTTTGAACTGGTCCTTTTGTCTGAACCAGCAATACCTGCGGCTTGAATTTTTCGTCGACCCCTTTTCCCTTGGTGATCGCTTCTTCGACCAGGACGTTCTGTTCCAGGTGATTCTGGACATAGTCCCGTAGTTTTTGCTGCAGCTCCTTACTGTCAACGACACCTTCACGAAGCGGGAAAACGACCGATAGAAACGGTGTTTTGGGAAAGTTTTTGACGACCTTCGGTGGCACGGAAGTATCCACAAATTCGCGAAGCTCGGTGGCCTCGTCACTGCCTCCTGCGGCAATCGACTCGCTCAAGTCTTTCGACACCTCGTTGACATCAACATCACTCCATGCAACCCCTTCACTTTCTGAAGCAGCGACCGCACCGGGCTCAGGGGCGGCAGGATCTTGTCCTCGGACCACCCCGAATCCACTTACCATCATCAAACAAGCGACTAAAGACATCTTTCCAACGGTCAAGTTACGCATAAACAGGCCTCTGCTGATTCGAAACGGAGATCGAAAAAACCGACCTACAAACTACCTATCCATCCCAGCCTCACACAACAAGAAAAACGAAAACTTGATGGAAGTCAGAAGATTTGATGAGATTGAAACACTAGCGATCGTGTCGATGAGTTGGGTTATGCAGAAGAAATCAATTCTACTGCCCCTGAAACGGCGCAAACAATGTCCGATTTGCTCGAGAAGGCCGACAAATCAAGACCCTCGCTTACGCGTCAGCCCAACCAATTATTCGGATTTCCGATCCAGCCTTTTCTTTTTTAGAATAGAATCCATCGAGATTTGTTGATACAACCAACAAGCCCGCGACGAAGCCATAATTCGTGGAACAGTATCGGCAGGAGACTGAGCATGCTGACGATTCCAGGACGCCTGACGTCTGCCCAAGATTTCTGCGATGGAGTCTCGCGCCGGGACGTCCTGAGGGTCGGTACGCTTGCCGCCATGGGAACGATGAGCGGATGGACATTGCCGGATCTGCTTCGAGCAGAATCGGTTACGGGCCGGAAATCGCCGAAATCGGTCATCATGATTTATCTTGTAGGCGGACCGCCCCATCAGGACATGTTCGACCTGAAACCAGACGCCCCACGAGAAATCGCGGGCCCATGGCGACCAATTGCCACGAATGTCCCTGGTTTTGAAATCTGCGAGGCGTTTCCTCGTCTGGCAACAATGGCAGATAAGCTAACGGTGATTCGCTCGCTGATCGGCAATCAGCATGATCACGATGCGATCCAGGTCTTTAACGGCCACGACCCGAAGAAACCAAAACCGTCAGGCAGCTGGCCACAGTTCGGCACGATGGTGTCAAAGGTGCAGGGACCGGCACGTCGAGAATCTCCGCCGTATGTCAGTCTGTGCTACAACTGCACTCACGGCCCCTACAACGAACCGGGGCCGGGTTTTCTTGGAACCGCCCATGCACCATTTCGTCCGCTAGGGGACACCCGAGCAGACATGGTCCTCAACGGCGTGACCCTGGATCGACTGTCCGACCGTAGGTCATTGCTCAAGAGCTTTGATCTTTTCCGACGCGAGGCTGATCAGACTTCAATGATGACCGGCCTGGATGCCTTCACCGAACAGGCGATGGGGCTACTCACCTCATCGAAGTTGGCCGAGGCACTGGACCTTTCCAAAGAAGATCCCCGCACGGTCGCCCGCTATGGAACAGGCGATCCAAAGATCATGATGGACGGTAACGGTGCCCCGCGAGTCCCCCAAAGCCTGCTGCTCGCCCGCCGGATGATTGAAGCCGGGGTCCGTGTGGTCACGCTGAATTACAGCAAGTGGGATTGGCACGGCGGCACCAACGCCGAAGGACGTGCCAACAACTCCATCTTCCTGCGCGAAGCCGAGGATTTTCCTGTCTTCGATCAATGCGTCAGTGCACTCGTCGAAGACTTGCACGTCCGGGGTCTCGCCGAAGATTGTGCCGTCGTCATCTGGGGCGAATTCGGCCGAACGCCCAAGATTAGTTCGATTGTCGGCCGCGACCACTGGCCGCAAGTCAATTGTGCATTGATGGCAGGAGGCGCGATGAAGCACGGCCAGGTGATCGGTGCAACCGATCGCATCGCCGGAGAAGCCGTTTCTCGACCTGTCACATTCGGCGAAGTCTATGCCACGCTGTTTCACCATCTCGGCATCGATGCCGGCCAGGCAACAATCGCCGACCTGAACGGCCGCCCGCAATATCTTGTCGAAGACCATGCCAAGCCAATGCCGGAACTGGTTGCGTAGGCGAAGCTTTCGAAGTGGAACGTTGATCGTTCCTAAATGGGAAATTCATTTCTGTTTCTTCGTCCGTTTCGTCCGTGATTTTGATTTCTCGTTTTTCTCGACTCTCAATTTCCACGCCATGTGAAGTGCCTCGGTCAGCTGATGCTCAGTCGCGACGGAAAGACGTACATGGGTGGCACCCATTCGCCCCCAACCTCCATGCACGGGCAAGAAAACATCGGGAGCGGCGGAAACGAGTGAATTTTGCAGTTCGGGAGTCAGCATCAGATTTCCATACCCTTGATCCTGGCTGGCGAGCGTGGCAAAGATTCGACCTCCCACACGGAAATCAGGCTGGCCCATGTGCGAACTTTCTTCGGCACCTTGGAAACTCAGCGCAACGTCACGAAAGTCCTGGATATCCATGCGTGCGGCCCTCGCCAAGAGAATTGGAACCCCTGTCTCCAAAGCTTCGCATCAAGCGCGATGTTACTGATTCCAAATTTCGAAAGAAATCAACTTTCACCGTCGTCGTGATTTTCTCGTTCCCAGGCTCCCGCCCGGGAACGAGGGAATAGACTCATCTTGCTGATATACGCCTGTTTTCTTAAAACCCGTGCCGCTTTAAACTCATGGGCGCCCTGATTGAGTTTTTCTCGTGGAAATCGACCGTTTGACAGGTCGTTCGTATTGCGCGACGCTGATTTTCATCATGCTGTCGTCATGTTCGGGGTGCGCTTCCAACGGACCGTTCTTTTCGTCCAAGTGGGCGATGGATGACGCTCGGTACGCCGACCGCTTCAGCGGCCCTTACAGCAAAAGACCGTTAAATAAACTGTTACGGCAGGGTGAAGAAATCATCGATGCCCGGTTTCAAGAAGGACGATCCGGTCTCTATACCGGTGCCGGCATCGCAACTCGGCAGCGTGCCGCCGCAGTCGGCGAAGTTGGAGTGACGTGGTTGCCGACCTCGTGGTCTACGATGCGCGTTGGTGTTGAGGGGATGCTGGCAGAGGGACTTCCGACATACTTGACCGGCGGGATCGTCGGAGTCCGCTTGCATTCGCCAACACGATTTTCGCCTTACGTCGGGGTCGCAGGAATGGCAGGCGTTGCCGACACCAGCACGACCGCTCAATCGAGCTATATCGACAAACAAGGGAACATCGTTCAAGAAGGGGACCGAGTGCCAGGTGTCACCAAAGGACTGGCGGCGATCATTCCCGAAGTCGGCATGTCCTATTGGTTCACATCACGCGTTCGCCTGAACATCGGTGCCAGTTACTATTTGACAACGGACGCAGGATCAGGATCCGGCAATAAAGATTTTGTGTTGACGACAATGTCGCTCGACTGGCTGTTCAGCCGTGAATCCGAGATTCAGACATGGCGGGACCCACCATCGTCACCCGAACAAACAGACGCAACCGAAGGGGATGAGTCGAAGCCCTATTTCGTGACAGAGGATCAACGCGAGGCTCCGGTGAATGACATTCACGACGCGGATAAAGATGTCGCGCCGTCTATGAATTTGCCGAATCCGAACGAGGAGTTGTCTGAGAGCGAGACACAGGCTCCAACGGAATCAATTCCTTGGGATAAGGATTTTTAAATCGTTTAACCGCGCCTCGAAGAGAAGCGAGTCAACCGGTGGCACTGGCAAACCCGAGGCGTCATCGCGCATTTGACCATTGCGACCCGCTTGTTACAGCGATCTCAATCAATACTCGGCAACGCTCGAAGAGATCAGCTGAACGCCGATCCGCCTGCGCCGATGGCTTCGGGTTAAACGATAAATTTTCGCGTTCGTTGTCTCGCTCCCAAACTGGAGCTTGGAAACGAGGCGGAGGAGGCTTTAACGTCACTCCTGCCCGCCGGTGCTTTTCGTTGCTTCTGGCACGATCCGTTCAAATTCCAGCAGCATCTGGTCTTCGGGAACCTGACCCATTTCGTTCGTAAATTCTGTCGGACTCGGTTGGTCAGGTTGGGACAATTGGATTTTCAGTTTGTCGTCGGTCAATTCATAAATCCCTGCCATCTTGCGAAGTTTCACTTCGTTACCTCGGTTCGGTACGAGAACATAAGCTGAAAGCATGATCTGCTTCGGCGATTTTGTGTCATCAACCGTTACCATGTTAGGGTTGATACGATTACCGGTGGTAACAAAAGAATTCATAAAGTCGACGAGAGCCTTGGGTCGGAAGTTTGTCTCCCAACGCAACTGATCCTCTCGAATCTGAACGCTGATCTCCCGTGGTCGTTCGTCCGTTTCTGAGTTTTCGAATTTGGTGACGAGCCGCCATCGTCCGTTGAGGCGCCAGCGATCACTTAAAAGCCGTTTTTCGTCGCGTGAATATTTGATTGATCCAAACTTCTGCAGGGCCTCGTCTGCGGCAGATAATATCTCGTCCAAAAATTCAGGCAAACTGGCCTGGGGTTGACTTGTCGCAATCAGTTTCAGTTCTGACAGCAAGTAATAACCTTTTTGCCCGATGCCGATTTCACCTAAAGCCCGAACCAGCGCGACTCGCGTCTGCTGTTCTTCGTTTGCGACAGCGACCTTCACATTCTGTTCTTTTATCACTTTTGAATTGGCGTTGGCCGGGAAGAAACCTCCCGCTCCAGTCCTGCGCATACCAGGAGATAATAACTCCAGCTTTTTCAATTTCACCAGAAAAAGCTCAACGAGTTCCGGGACGACAGATTCTGCTTGTGGCCCCAGTTTTCCAATTAATGCGATAATCGGAGCACCACGTGGATCGTGCTTTTTGACATGAGTCAAAAGGACATTCGCCAGATCAGGGGTATCCGGTGCTCCGACGACGACATTCGTCGCCGCGATCGTCCATTGTTGTGATTCATAAGTGATTGCATCGGTCACCCCATATCCCTCGGTAAGCAATTTTTGCATTTGCGGCCACAAACCATCAAAGTCTTTCATCGGACGGCCAGAATCACGCCAGACGGAACTCGCCGCAGCCAGCAAGCCGTATTCAGTTTCCCTCGAAATTCCCCGCGTTGAACTCTCTTTCAGCCATTCAGCAATGATTTCCCCGGCCTTATCTCGTATCTGCTTGGCATGAGGGATCTGCTCATTTCTCGTGAGGAAATCAATCTGAAAACCTCGGCCCGTTGAATAAGACTTCTCATCACGAAGTGCGTGTAATAACTCATCGACCACAGCGTCACCCGGCAAACGAGCCAATGCATCATAACCGGCTTGCCAAGCCTCGTTTCGCTCATTTTCCCAGTTTTTTGCTTCGAAGATTGCTTCTGCCAGAAAGATAAGTCGTGCGATTCGACGTTCATCCCCTTTAGCGGCCACGAGCGAACAAGCCTCGATCGCGGCAATCAATTTTTCGGGCTTGCGTTCGGTTTCAAGCAGCTTCAGCCATTGCGAATAGGCAACCCCATCGTACGTCGTTTCGGCAGGCAACGGATCTGACACCAGCGTCACGACGTCGCGTAATGGTTGATCCGTGACCGGTGAAACACCCGGCTTTCGGGACCCGATAATCGGAACCTGCATTGAGATTTCATCCTCGGCCGGCAACGGTTGTGGATCAGGCTTTGGCTTGGCTTCTTCGATTTTCTTGATCGCGGATTTGGCCAACTCTTGAAATGTCTTGGCCGGAGCGACGGCCATGCCTCCCATGGGCATGCCCATCATGCTACCCATGCCGCTTTCCACCGGACCATTAATAAGCTTCCGAAAATCAGCAATTGCCGCAAGTCGTGGAATCGCTGGAACGGCAGGATTTCCAATCTCTGCCAGCGTTTCGATGATCCGTCTGATTTCTCGCTTTTGCATGTTGACGATTTGCTCGTCATGTAACTCCAGCAGTGTTTTCCATCGGGTCGCCAATGTTTCACCGAGAAGATTCACGGCGTCGGGCGAAAAGGGGGCAATCGCTGCAAGACAACGTATGCGTTCGTCGAATTGAGGAGAGTCAAATACTTCGTCCTCTTCCTGAAATCCCTTTGCCGCAAAGGCCAAAACTTCGGGAATTTGCAAACCACTTTTACCGAGCATGATTGCAGCATAAGCTCGGCTCGAAATCCTCGAAGAGCCTTTTCCACCGTCGACACCCTGTTCAAACAATTTTTCGACAATCGTGACCAGATCCGGGTACGTCGCAATACGTTGATCACTGATATGAACGATGGTATTCGCATTTTGAATGGCCCATAGGAACGAATTTTCATCCCGTATGGCGGCGTTGACCAACACATTGATCAATCGCCGTGAACGACGACGAATCTCGGAATGGAGACGCTGCAACGATTCTGACAGAATTGTCGGGTCAACCGGCTTCACATTCTTCTGGCCAAGGAAACCATTATTTACCTCCTTCGATCCCACTGAATTAAAGAAATATCCGTAAAAAGCTCGAGCCGGTTGTTGTGAACTTGAAACGGGCAGATCAGCAATGATTTCATCGACGACGATTTCGCTCGGCAACAGTGTCAGCAGCTTGACCGATCCATTCATGATCGCGCTCGTCGGATTATCGAATTGATTCGAACCCTGGACTCGAATCACGCTGAGGATCGTTCGTGTTAATTGCCTTGGATCAGCTTGATCCTTCAGGTGGAGCATCGCCACCACGGCTTCGGCAATTTTCTCAGGATTTCGCTCGAACTCCAACAGCGACAGCCACTCCGACAATGTCACGCCGTTGTAGGTTGGTCCTGATCGCTCAGGTTTTATCGGAGGGGATTTGCTCGTCGGCGTCGCATTGACCGATTTCGCGTCCTGGGTCACTGCTTCAATCGCATGGGCGGCTTCGTCACGGCTTGATAACGAATCGGCTGGGGTTTCCGATTCATCCGAGCGCAAATCCGTATTTGGGTCGAGCAGATCATTGATCCGGCGCTGGATGACTTCGTTCTGGTGAGCTTGTCGTCGCTGGTAGCTGGACTTTAATCGCTCGACACGTCGACCGAGTGAATCGAATTCCTCCCTGCGGCGGTCTTGTCGATGTTCGAATTGTTTCCTGGTGATTGCTTCCAGCTCTTTTTTCAGCTTCGCTTTTTCGTTCGGTCGAGCCGCTCGAATTTGAAGAGCCAGTTGTCTGGCTTGTCGCTCGAATTCGGCATCGAGTTCGTCGGACGGAAATTGTGCGACGGACTTCGTTGCACTCTTGCGGCTGATTTCCGGCATGTCGACCGCTTGAGTTGCCTCCGCCTGGCTTTCCATTTCGGTAACGAAATCCGAGACCTTTTGCTGTATCGACGGACTCGCCACAACAATCAGGCTATTGCTGCGTTCATCAATCGAAAACTGAGCCGAGTTGTCAAAAATATCTCTTATGATCAGGAGCATCTCTTTTGAAGTTCGATTCTGAAGCTGAAAGACACGAATCTCATTTGCACTGCCGGTCAGATTTTTTCTTGTGGTTGTCCCATTGACCGCAGAAGCACTTGAATTCGAAATTTCTACGTCTGACACTTGCTGATTCGTAACTTCGCTATCTGGCTGTTCTGCATTTCGTTTTTGCAATTGAGGATTCGACGGGTCAGGGTTCGGCAATGATGGAGTGAGATTCGCCGGATCAGAATGACCTGGAGTGGACAGTGCTGCCAATGGCTTATCTTTCGACCCCAATGAGACACTTCCGTCTGAGCCAAGCGTTAATGGCATCGATGACGATAAGCTCGGTAGTGATGCATGCGGAACGGAGAGCTGACCGGGAACATCGGGTACAGCAGGAGACAAAGCGTCATCGGGGATTTTGACGAACGCTTGTTGTTCCGAATGCGTCGGAAGTTGAACCTCACGAATTGGACGTATCGATAACCGATAAAACCCCAGACCAAGACAGATCACAATCGCCTGAATGACCAACGCCACTTTCATCCAGCGAGGTGCTTTTGATTGTTCGCTCATATTGATCTTCCTGTTTCAGTGAGTTCTGAATCAGTTCCTTTTGAAATTCTGGTCAACAAAGTTTTGCCAGACAAATTACACACGTTTGACGAAGTTGATTGGTGACGAATACGCGTCAATTTGTACGAATTGCGTTTCCCTCGCATCTCAATTCAAATCATTTCAAGAATTGAAACACAGAGGCACGGAGATCACAGAGGAAGAAGAGAAATGAAATCACATCGTGTCGCACGTTGAAAGAATGACGATTTTTGGGACTGTTGAATTTCTCTTTCTGGATGCATCTCTTCCTCCGCTATCTCTGTGTCCTCCGTGCCTCCGTGTTTCAAATTTCTTCCTCTGAAGATCAAAAATCCGTATCCGATTCCCATTGCTTCAATTCTCGATCTACATCTTCAGACTCGGTTTGCAATCCGTCGTTCCAACCTTGATTCTCGTTGGTTTTCATCACTTGTGTGATGTTCGGCGGACTCGATTCCGCAACCCGACCGCGATCAATTTGCGGCAAGTTCATGGAGATCACGAATCGAGTCGCTGCCGCAAACAAAATGAACGACGACAACGCGAGCAGCCAATGAATCTTCTTCCCAGGTTTTTCGACGAGCTTGGAAATCTCATCCGGCAACCGAACCAACGTCGGTTGCTGAACATGAGCCAGACACCTTTGCAACAACGCCGAAACCTCGCTCGCACTCTCGAATCGATTGACCGCCAGCTTGGCATGGAGTTTCGTCACGATCGCTTCCAGCCACTCGGGAACTTGCGGATTGATCTCACGCAGCGGTCGCGGGGTTTCATCGCAGACTCGCCGAAGGACGCCCATCGCCGATTCGGCTCGAAACGGCGAATGGCCGGCCAGCATCGTGTACAGAACCGTTCCCAAACTGAAAAGATCCGTCCGGTGATCGACCTGATCGCCGCGAGCCTGTTCCGGTGACATGTATTGCGGCGTTCCGGCGATCACTCCACTGCGAGTCAAACTGGCATCGTCAGCCGCTCGGGCGAGGCCGAAATCAGTTAACAAAACTCGCTCGACGTTCCGTTCGAGCAGGATATTGCCCGGCTTGATGTCTCGATGAACAAGCCCCTGGGCGTGCGCGGCAGCGAGACCTTCAGCAACCTGCTGCCCGATCCGTAGCGTGTCAATCACGTCAAACGCTCCCTGTCGCGTCAGCCGCTGCTGAAGCGATTCACCCGGAACGAAGGGCATGACCAGATAGGGTGGATGATGATTCGCATCGACAGCATGAATCGCCACGACATGCTGATGCACAATCGCCGCAGCCGCCTGAGCTTCTCGAACGAACCGACGCCGACCGGCAGCACTGGTGGCACAAAACGGATGCAGAACTTTGACGGCGACATACCGGTTCAATTCGTGGTCGTACCCCTTCAGGACAATCCCCATGCCGCCGCAACCGATCTCTTCCAGAATTTCAAACTCCCCAAGTTTCCCGAGCATCGCAGGATTATCTGAAGGAGCCAGAAAATCGAGCGGAACAGTTGAAGCACCTGTTTCAGCGGGCGTGGAATCAATTGCGTCGAAAAACGACGACCCCGTTCGGCCATCGACTCCTGAAAGTGCATCGCGAGTATCCGCCCACCAATTCTCATTGGCCGCCAGTGTCTCCATCTGCTGCCGACAATCGGCACACGTCTCCAGATGTCGAGCGACAACCGTCTGCGCAGTCTCAGGCAACTCGCCATCCAGCAGCAGCTTCAGTCGTTCACGATCACAATCAGAAGTTCGAGCAAACATGTTTCAAACTCACCGCAATTCTCTCGATGTTTCAGAACACTGGGCCTGCATTAACGATGAACAGAGGCAGAAGGCAAAAGAGGGCAGGGAACACTAATCTTCACTAATTTGCACTAATCAGAAAAAACAAAAAAACTTTTCTTGTGATTTCTTCGCCAGTCTCCCTCTTCTCTTCCATTAGTGCAGATTAGCGTAGATTAGTGTTCCCAAAATCTTCCCTTTCCTTCTTATTTTTTTTGTCATTGCTCGTTCACCTTTCGAAATTCTTCGACTTTTTCCCTCAGGCGTTTCATGATTCGGTTTCGCGAGACGTACACCAACCCCGGCGAAATCCCGAGTTTCCGAGCAACTTCAATCGCCCCTTGACCTTCGACTGCGGTGAGCCAGAAGGCCTGCCAGTTGGACTCGCGGAATTCCGGTCGGATTCGATCTGCCGCCCAGCGAAAAATCTGCCGGCGTTCTTCCACATCGAACAACGCCGATTCGTTGCCACCCGGAGCCGGCAGGGCTTCAAGCCCACGTCGAAAATCGCTGTCGCCACTCCCGCGAGGGTATCGGGACTGTTTGATCAAAAAATTAACGACCAGGTTTCTGGTAATTGTGCTGAGCCAGCCTCGAAACGTGCCGCGCTGGGGATCGGCTTCCCATTGGTCAATGGAATTTGCCACCGCCAGCAAAACTTCCTGAGTCACTTCGCGTACGTCGGCATCCTGAACCCGGCGCTGCCGAATCACGCGATAAATCAATGGTTGATAGATTTCGAGGAAAGTCGACCACGCCTGCTGATCCCGTGAATCACGCAGTCGCAACAGCAGGCTGGGTCGAGTTTCCGGAACGGGTGTCATCCATGCCTCGAGCACGAGAGGCCGATCAGTCAGATTGGGTTATTTTCGCTTCGATAAAGATATACACAACGGCCGACAGCAAGTCTTACAAGAAATCTCCTCAGGTTGACGAAAAAAAATCTGCCAAGTGAGAAATCAAAAAGACCAGGTGAACCGTAGGATGTTCATCCCCGGATTCTTCGTCGGTAGAAAACGTCGCCAGAAAATGCTTGTTGAGGAATCAGGGTCGGAGAATGGATCGGGCGTCTTGACAGATTGCGAAGCAGAGCTTCGAAGAAGGGCGTTCCCAAGCTGCAGCTTGGGAACGAGTCTTCGACGCTGGAGCTTCCGGACCTGTAACAAACGCTCTGCGCGGTGATCGATTTTGACTGATGTTGACGCCAATTTAAGGTTTGGGTACGGTCCCGCACTCTTCATTACCTTACCCCCATCCTTTATCAAGCTGATGCTCATGTTACCGCAACGAACAACCCGCTTTCGCAGCGCGTGGTGGATCTGTTCGATCTTTGCTTGCCTGGGGCTGGCGACGATAGCGGTGCGCGGAGAGCAGGGGGCCAGTCCAGATCCCGAGGATACTCGTGAGCGGCTGGTCATGCTGACTTCCGGACGAATTTTATCTGGCCATGTCAGTCGAAACGCGGGGGGGTATCTTGTTGAACAGGCGAACGGACGGGTCCAAGTTTCAGCCGACGAAGTCCGATTCGTTGTTAACGATCTGAAAGAAGCCTATCGCCAGCAGCGTGACAGCATCGTCCATCCAACCCCTGCGACGCATGTGGCATTGGCAAACTGGTGCATCTCGCACCGACTGAATGATGAGGCTCGTGACGAACTGAAGAAGTGCCTGAAGTCCGACCCTGACCATGAAGAAGCTCGCCGCTTATTACAGCGACTGACAGATACAATGCGAGCGGGACTCCCACCCACTGCGACACCTCCGGCACCACTCAAAACATCAGACGGGTTTCTGCAGCCGCAAGTTGAATCACTCGGCGGCTTATCGCGTGAGACGGCGACGCTGTTTACTTCACGGATTCAACCAATTCTCTTAAACAAATGCGGTAACGCTTCTTGTCATGGGACGACTGCAACAAACGGGTTTCGTCTCTCCAACGCAAGAAGCGGTGGCAATGGATCACGTCAAAACTCTGAACGAAATCTCGCCGAGGCATTGCGGTACATCGACTTCGACGATGTCAGTCAAAGCCAGTTACTCAGCCTTTCGTCAGGCGGACATGGGGGCAGGGGAGTAATCTTCACCGGTCCCGCGGCGTCCGATCAATTCAAATTATTGCGGTCATGGGCGTTAACCGTCGCTCGTGAAAAGCAGGCAGAGGCCAACGAACTCGAACAGATGCCCAAGATCACCGGAAAAAAGAACGCAAAGACCACCAAGCCTCGAGTCTCACAAGCAGTACACAAGGGTGAGGACCAGGAGAGTTCGATCGCACATGATGACGAAGCTGATGTGATTCCTGCGAGTGATTCGTTGATGGCCAAACCTGCCAGATCGAGTAAACCTCGCGAAATTGCGGCGGACCCAGGCGACGACGAGGCAACACCCGCCTTACAGCCGTTTGACCCGTTTGACCCGGAAATCTTCAATCGCCAATTGCGTCGACCGTAATGAGAGTGAATTCTGTAAGCGGTTCACCTGAAACCAAAGTCAGAGGAACGAATATGATAGGTTTTCAAACAAATCGTTCGAAACGATTGCGCATGACATTTCGTTGGATGACGCTTTGCATCGCCTTGACCTGGCTCGTCGGTTGCCAATCGATGATGAAGGGAAAAGCCAAGGCAAAAGACCCGTTTGCTGAGGACAAGTTTTCCTGCGGCGAACCTCACACCACGCGAACTCGTTAGCACTAAAAGGCTCGTTTCGTGAAACCGTAACTTCGTCCGGTTGCGAGTCCCCTCGGACGACGTTTACACTGTGTGCTTGTCTATCTATCCGAGTTCGACCTCCATTATCACAGTCACCATGAGGATCGCAGTCATGACGAATTTCTCGCGCCGTGAGTTTCTTGAAAAATCGATGTTCGCGACAGCGGCTATTAGTTTGGCGAGTTCTACCAAAGCGTTCGCCGCCGATGACGACACTTCGACAAAAGGGGAAAAGCTGCGCGTGGCGGTGGTGGGCGTAAAAGGACGGGGTGGATCACACATCGCTGGATTTGGCGAACGCGCGGATTGTGAGATCGCCGCTCTCGTTGATGTCGACGAAACGATGATCAATAACCGAGCTGATGAAATCGAAAAGAAGACAGGCAAGCGACCAACACTTTACTCTGACATGCGAAAGTGCTTTGAAGACAAGAGTATTGATATCGTCAGTGTGGCAACCCCGAATCACTGGCATTCACTGGCAGCCATCTGGGCGATCCAGGCGGGCAAAGATGTTTACGTTGAAAAGCCGGTCAGCCATAACGTGAGCGAGGGACGCCGTGTCGTGGAAGCGGCTCGCAAATACAAACGTATCGTCCAGACGGGGACTCAAAGTCGTTCCAACCCGGGAATGCGGGATGCCATTGCCTTTATCCATGGCGGCGGAATCGGCGAGATCAAACTGGCCCGGGGGCTATGCTACAAGCCTCGCGGCTCGATCGGGCCGAAGGGGAATTATGATGTTCCCGCCAGCGTGAACTACGACATCTGGTCAGGCCCGGCCGAGATCAAACCACTCAGCCGCAAGTCATTGCACTACGATTGGCACTGGATGTGGGACTATGGCAACGGCGACCTGGGGAACCAGGGTATCCATCAAATGGATATCGCTCGTTGGGGCCTCGGCGAGACGACTATTGGTGACTCGGTCCAAAGTTATGGCGGACGATTCGGCTACGAAGACGCGGGTGAAACGGCGAACACACAAGTTTCCATTCATGGCTTTCCAGATGGTAAACAACTGGTGTTTGAAGTCCGAGGCCTCAAGACCGGAAAATACGGATACGAATACGAAGAAGATGGAACGAAGAAGACGGTAGACGCGGGCGTTGGCGTCATTTTCTATGGTTCCAAGGGAATTATGGTTGTCCCGAGTTACAGTGGAGGTGTCGTCCTGGATCTGGCGGGGAAACCGACCGGTGTCAAGTTTGAAGGGGGTGGCGACAAGCATCACTACGCCAACTTCGTAAAAGCGGTTCGCAGTCGCAAACAAGAAGATCTGAACGCGGATATCCTGGAAGGCCATCTGTCGAGCGCGTTGTGCCACGTCGGAAATATTTCGTACAGACTGGGAAACCCGGTTTCTGTGAAGGAGCTTGCGGCAACATTTGCCGGTGATGCCGAAAAACTGGAGACGTTGGATCGATTCCAGCAGCACCTTCGCGAAAACCAGGTCGACCTGGAAACGACCAAGATCACCGCTGGGCCAAAGTTAACCTTAACCGATAAAGAAGAGTTTAAGGGCGCACGAGCGGAAGATGCGAACAAAATGCTGACACGTGAGTACCGGGCACCCTACATTGTGCCCAAAACCGAAGACCTTTGATGATCGAGTTGACCGTTTTTGTCGAAGAAACTGAATAGGAAGGCCGCGCGAATATGATGCCAGGCAGGAAGCCGGCATCCGCGTTCCCTCGTTTGCCGTTCGAGTAAGGATGCTCAAAATCTTGAACGAAACTTTCTCTGCCGTTGCAGAACCGGTGAGTGCGTTGAAACCCCTGGAAGAATTGGCGTTTCAGCACGGACAAGCGTATGACAGTTACCTTTCGACAGAAGGGAACCTCAAACAGTTCTGGTCAAGTGACCGAACCAGTGTCGTGGCATACGCGAAAGTTGGCCGATTCGTGCACGTGCAGGGGGGGTTGCTCGGTCCGATCGAGCGCCGTTCAATCTTGTTGCGCGAGTTTGCCGAATTCATCGAAGAGAACCGTTACGTTGCCACGTTCTACAATATCGGCGAGGCAGACCTCCCGATCTTTCGTAGACAGGGTTTTCAAGTCACCAAGTGGGGCGAAGAACCGTTAATCGATCTTCCCAAGACCACCTGGGCAGGTCATGAATTTGAATGGGTCAGACGGCAGGCGAACTACTGTCGGCGACAAAAGGCCGTCGTCACCGAATGCTGTCGAGACGACTACGATGACGAAGAGTGGTCGGAACTGATGGACGAGATCCGCTCCGTCACGACCGAATGCCTGTCGACGAAACCACAACAGGGAGACGTTAAGTTCTTCAATGGAAGCGTTGAACCACCGAGCTGGGATCGTCGTCGACTGTTTGTCGCTCGATCCGAGAGTGGCGAAGGACGAATTGAAGGATTCTTGATCTGCCTGCCGTTCGATGGCGGACAACAATACGCAATCGACACTTACCGTCATCGACTGGACGCTCCTCGCGGTATCGTCCCCTTCATGATCCATCAGGCGGTCAATCACTTGAAAAGCGAAGGGATACGTTCGATTTCGCTGTGTCTATGTCCTGCAGTCCGATACGAACAGTTGCCCAGGGACAGCTGGATCATTCGCCGTTGTCTGCAGTTTGGCTTCAATTACGCTTCCGCCTTTTTTGACATGCCAGGCGAGTATCATTTCAAGAGTCGTTTTCGTCCTCGCTTTATCCGCAGGTTTATCTGCCATTATCCGAACGCCTCTGCCGCATCAATGTGGTCAACAGTGCGACTTTCGGGGGCACTGCAACTGGACATGCAAAAGCTGGCTCAAACCGTCTGGCGTCGCTTCGTCCGACCATCAACTCGGCGGAATCTTGCGATGCCCGACCAACAGACTTCTGCAAAACCAAAAATTACCGTGGTTATTCCGGAACGTTCTGAGGAACTGGAATTGACAGTCGCTGTCCCGTTACACGGATGCGCCCAATAAGTTTTACGTTGAAAGATTTGAACCGCGTGCCACGGACGGCAGATTCACGCGTCAGTGGCTAATCCGCCTCGAGAGATGCGAGAGGATTGGCGAGCGGTAACTCATGGCGGTGGCTCTTGAACAGCGATAGTCGCTGGGATTGCAATCTTCCGGACGGTACATTCTGTCGCAATCGATTCTTATCTGCGAATAGAAAACCTTCGGGAGCGTTCTCACCCGTGAATGCCGATACTTCGCCCAGCGCCGTTAATGACGAACTGAATCCTGGTTGCCTTCCCGCTTGGGATCGGGCCGATTTGCCTGAACCACTGCCGTTCGGGCTGATCAACCTCTTCAAAACGATTGGTCCTGGCGCGATTTTACTCGCCGCCGCCATTGGTGGAGGGGAATGGATTGCCGGGCCACTGGCGACGAAAGAGTTTGGGCGGGGCATCCTGTGGATTGCGACCGTTGCTGTGATACTGCAGACGATCTTCAATCTGGAAGCGATTCGATACACGCTATACACCGGCGAACCGATCGTTACTGGCTTTATGCGACTGAAACCGGGCAAGCTGTTCTGGGCGTGGTTCTATATCCTGATTGGCGTCGCTCAATTGGCGACACCGGCATTGGCAGCCGCATGCGGCGCCGTTTTATTTGCCGAGTTCTTCGGGCGTCTGCCAAAGGGAGACGGGGACGTTGCGATCCAGCACTGGATCGCAACCGGGATCATTCTGTTCACAGTGGCCTTACTTCTTTCCGGTAAGTCGATCGAACGAGTTCTCGAACGGTTGTCCTGGGCAATGATTGTGTTCATTTTTGGCTTTCTGATTACGGTAAATATCCTTTTCGTTCCGTTTAATGACTGGCGAAAAACAATTGAAGGATTCATCGGTTTGCAGCCAACTCATGGCCATATTGAGCTGGTATTGCTCGCAACCTTTGCCGCGACAGCAGGCTCAGGCGGACTTGGTAACCTGGCAATTTCGAACTGGTTCCGTGACAAAGGATTTGGCATGGGTGCACTGTCGGGTGCCATTGGCAATGCTCTGACAGGCGACCATACTCCGGTTAAGCCGATCGGCACAACGTTCCCGATTACTCCCGACAATATGCGTCGCTGGCACGTCTGGTGGCGATACACGGTTCTTGATCAAGTGGCATTATGGGCGTTTGGCTGCATTCTCGGAATGTTTTTGAACGTCAATCTGGCTGCGGCATTGATTCCGGCTAATGTCGAACTAAAAGGGATGGCTGCGGGGACATACCAGGCTCAATTTATGGCCGAACGGCTATGGTCGGGATTCTGGCACCTGGCACTACTGAATGGGTTCTGGATCTTGTTCTCGACACATCTGGGCAACACCGATGTTCTCGTCCGAATGGTTTCCGATATTAGTTGGGTCGCATTTCCCCGGATCCGCAAATGGCCTGAAAGCCGACTCTATGCGACGCTGCTAATAATTCTGACAACCTGGGCCGTGTTTGCAGTACGCTTTGGTACAGTGATCCAGCTATTCGAAGTGCTGGGAGTCATTGCCTGCCCGATCATGGCCATCGCATCATTGCAGATTTTGCGTGTGAACACACAATTTCTGCCGAAGGAACTGCGTCCCGCACTCTGGCGACGAATCGGCCTCGTAACATGTTCGATCGTGTATGGTGGCTTAACAATCGCGCTGATCGTCAAACTGCTTCGCTGAGATCGAGCGAGACTGACATGGCGATTGTTTCGTCGATAATGGACAGTCATTTTCAGCAATTTCACAGCAATATTAATACACAGTATTGCTTAAGGTCGTTGTGCTCTTTAGGTTGAAGGATCGTTTGAAAACACCGTCCTTTATCGAATTCGATTGATCAGATCGGCAACAACGATGCGACGAAAACCATGGCTGACGACTCTTTTTCAACGATTAACGGGGAAGACATTCCGTTCCGTCACTTGCCGGCGCCGAAGGGAATTGCCGGGGGCTTCATCGATTATAGAATGGCTTGAATCGCGTCGTCTTTTGTCAGCGGGACCGGTTTCGATCGGGTCAGTGACGCCTGCTGACTCATTCCCGCTCGCGAATCAGGGAAGCAATTTCGCATCTCAAGTCATAACGGGAAACCAGACTATTGCGGCGCCAGTGATCTCGGGCGTCAATCAGACAATTACATACGATCGGCATGCGGCACCACAAACGATTGCTCCCAATCTTACCGTGACAGGCTCAACACTCGCGAGCGCAACAGTCTCGTTTACGAATTGGCAGGGTGAAGATCGGGTCCAGTTTTATAATATCTATGCACTACAGCACAGTTTCACTGAGGACCTCGTTGCTCATACTGCGGTCCTGACGATCACAGGAAACGACACGCCGACACACTACCAGACGCTATTGCAGTCGGTGGTGTATTGGGACGTCAGCGATAATCCTAACACATCGGCCACGAGGATTGCGACGTTTTCGGTAGTCGATACCCTTTCGCAGCGTGGTTCGGGAACGCAAAGTATTGTCGTCTCGACCGCGAATGCGGCCAATCTACCCCCGGCTGTGTCAGTGAACGATGCCACGGCTTTAACGTACATTGCTCCCGGCCCAGGCGTTCCCGCATTCAGCAATGCATTGATCAGCGACCCTGATAGTTTTGATCTGTCGCAACTCACCGTCCAAATTACGTCGGGATACCAGAACGATGCTGGTGGCCATGATCTGCTGTCGCTTACCAATCAACTAGGCCTGTTCAGTGCCTTTGACGCAACGACGGGAACGTTGACCCTTTCAGGGTTCAGTTACGTCGGAACTTACCGTGAAGCCTTGAGATCGGTGACATTCAGTTCGTCCGGTTCGTCGGTCAGCACTGCAACTCGTACGCTAACTGTCATCGCGACAGACGATCATCCGCCGACACCTGCGTC
>CAIULL010000273.1 GCA_903899985.1 uncultured Schlesneria sp. | reverse complement strand
CGTCAGGTGAGAAGCCTGCGTTGCTTTTAACGTTCGGCTGCGGAGAATGGCTGAAAATTACCACGAAGGACCTAGCGCGGGCCTCGCCCTCCCATGAAAAATCTTCGCGGCGCGCGAAGAAACAAAACGTTAGTAATCCGAAGAGCGCGAGGTTGGAATTCGATGCATTTTCAATCAGGTGATTGTCTGTGCGATATTCTCGACCCGGACATCGCCAGCGTTGGAATTTCACGGCGTTGAATACGGTTTGACCTTTGGTGAACAAGCTTTGACCGTCCATCGCTCTTGAAAGAGTGTCGCACCATTTTGAGGGTCGCTCACGCGAAACTCGACTTGTGCCACGCCGAATGGAACATCGTCACTTAACCAGACATCGCAGCGATGGTTCATGGGTTTCTCAGAATCGTCCTTCGCGAACGTCACATGGGCGGCCGCCTGGATGCAGTGCAACGCTTCACGTCGCAATGGGGTCTTTAGATAGCGCATGACCCTGGCTTCGTAAGGAACCTTACGTGGCAACCCTCGTACAAACGCGAGGTCGGACTGCTGCTGTTCGGATGTCACGTTGGGGTCATCCCATCGCAAAAAGTCTGCTGGTGGAGCTCCTTGATTAAACTTCTGAGCATCGATCAAAAGTGTGCGGTCACGATCAGATCTCTGCGAATGACCCCACGATTCATGGACTTCCAATTTGATCAAACTGTTTTGCGGCTCTTTAGAAACAGGTTGTGCCGTCAATCGTACCGTCCGTGGCGTCAGGCCAGCTTGAGCCACGGTAAATTCGACCCATGCCGGTTCGCCATCGGCTGATTCGGGCAACGACCCAAACCAGGTCCAGAGTGGTTTCTTCAATTCCACGGGGGGATCGGAATAGTCGATATAACCTCGGTTCTCAAGGTAATGAAACAGCCACGGTTGTCGCCACGGATTGTCGATCGGTTGCCAGGCCGAATACATCGAGGCCAGTGCCAGGGCCACGGCCATCCATTGAGCGATTCGAGACTTTGCACAGAGATCCAAGACCGGCACGATTCCCACCAGCCAGAGCGGTGTCAGCCAGAGCGCCCAGCGGAGTCCGCAGCTGACACCGCCGTAGTTGTAGTTTTGGGTTCGAGTCAAATAGAACGCAACAACAACGGTCGTAACCAGAAGTCCCAGCCAAAGTAATGTGCGTAGCGTCCGCTTCCGATACGGCGAATCCGCCAACGGGTCTTGTTCGGAATGGAGATTCCCTTCGTCGAAGTCCGACGAACCGGTTCGGATGAAGCACGCGCTCAGCCATCCGAGTAACGCAAACAATGCGATCGGAGTCAGCGAGAACAGTCCATGATGTCCGATGGTACAATGAAACAAATAGGACAAAGGCTTGTCGAGGTTCCGATCCACTCCCTGCGGGTTCATCCAGTAGCTGGGGACTCCATCGATCACAAACCGATATTTGTCAGTCCCGTAATCCGCGTATGTCGGCTTCAAGCTTCCAGTCGCGATGACGTTGGAAGCAACGAGCCCAATCAGGGGAATCGCCGCCGCTGGTAGAAAAAACAGGATCGTCTGACGAGGTGAACTTCGATACGCCAACAGAAATGAAATCGCGACGAGCAAAAAGGCAGGTAACTCGTTTGCAGCCGTCCAGGCGACGGACAGACCACATAATGCAAACGCCCAGCCTGGACGTGACTCGTCGTCACTCTGCAGAATTCGGATAAGTGCGTAAATGGCGAACGTCGTGGAAGCCGCCGCAACCGTGTGGTTGTTGAGCGTCATGAGAAACGGGGTCAATAACGTCCCAAACGCGGCGATTGCCAGGCCAAAAAGGCGAGTCCACGGCTGTATTGAACATCGATTGAGAATCGCGATCCAGATCAACAGTGATGCGGCAAATGGGACAATGTTGACCAGCACCAGCACCAGGAATGTCAGTGGTTGCAGGTGGTCGAACAGATTCCAGCCTGTGATTCGTTGCAGACACCAGGTGATTCCCGCCACCATAGACGTCAACAGCGGTGGTTTGGTGGAATAGAAATGGTCGCCCACGTGGACCATATCGATCGTGTCCCATCCCGGTCGTTGTCGAATTTCGTCGATCTGAAAAGTGCCACGCTCGACAAGTGACCAGACGGTACACCACCGCGATCGATCATTCGCGCTTTGCAACGGCTTTGCTTTACTGAGAAACACCGTATGTAACAGCGTCGCGATCACCACGATGAGTATTTGCGCGGTTCGCAGGATCGACGAGTTATTTCGTTCGTCCGAATCCAACTTGTCTGTAGAATCTGCATGTCGATTCATTGCACACACCAGACTTCTTCAAGTGTGAAACTTGCCTCACCGAGCCGAGTTTCTTGAGTTCTGCCAAAGTAGCCATCATCGCTCCGCGTGATGAGCATGCGTCGGAAACGCCTCAATCGTTTCATCAGCGTTGGAACAAATCCTTCGTCTGAATAATTTTTTGAAAACATGCGGATTGGAATTTGGCAGATTCTCGAACAATGCTCATCACGCGGAGCGATGATGGCTACTTTGGGCTGACCGGCGAAATCTCCCTGTCGATTCATTGCACACACCAGCGGCGAAACAGCTGTTCGAAAAGCTGCGTTCCCTTTTCCAGTTGATCGAGCGAAATCCATTCGTCGTCCGTATGTGCCTGCTGGATGCTGCCAGGACCAAGAACGAGGATGTTTTTCAGTTCAGAAAACATTGCGCCATCCGTTCCATAACAGACCGTCTTTGATCGGGAACCGCCAGCAAGAGTTAACGTTTCCCGCACGAACTCACTGTTCGGATCGGTATAGACAGGCTGCCCTGCGCACTCATGAATAAACTCCAGACCACATCGCGTGGCAACATCTTTCGCTCGATTGACAAGTTCTTCACCCGATTGGCCGGGCATGGGCCGAAAATAAACTTTGCACACACTGAGCGGCGCGGTGATATTCACCGCACAATTCCCATCGTTGACCACGATGTTCCAACTGATCCAGGGTGGATCGAATTCGTCGTTTAACCAACGAGGATCGACGAGCGTTTCGTCGTGAATTTGTTTCATTTCCTGCAAGAACGGAATCATGGCAAGATTTGCGTTCTGACCGCTACGCGTGCTGGAATGAGCCGCCTTTCCGTGCGAGATCGCTCGAAATCCCATGATTCCCTTATGAGCGTGAACGACGTTTAATTCTGTCGGCTCGCCGATGATCGAACGGCTTTGCCCTGTGACGATTTCACGATAAAGGGCCGATTTTTCCACAACCTCCCGAGCACCATGAAATCCAACCTCTTCGTCCGCTGTGCAGACAATATAAATCGGTGCCTGTAAGCGGGTGGAATTCAGGCGATCGACGGCGGCCAGAGCACTGGCGATCGACCCTTTCATATCGCAGCTTCCGCGGCCATACAGACGTCCGTCTCGAACGGTCGGTTCAAAGGGACCATGTTCAGCGATTGACCAAGTCTCGGCGGGAACGACATCCGTGTGGCCGAAGTACGCGACGCCGCCGATGCCCGTTCCGATTTTTCCGATCACGTTGACTTTGGGGACGCCTTGAGGATCGGGAAACTCTTGTCGTTCGATCTCAAAACCTAACGACCTGAGCATTGCCTCAACGACATTGCTCACCTCGGTATTCGATTGAGCGCTTACGGAAGGGGAACCAACAAGGTGACGCGCGTACTCCAACGGATTCGTCATCGATACCCAACTCTGAGAAGAAAACGGCAAACCACGTCGACTAACGTATGACGGTTGGTTCGATCTGGTCAACCTTCAGAGCATGTTGCAGGCGGATATATTTTTCGGGGCTGGCCTTGAATTGTTTTCGTCGTTCATCCGACTTGAACAGAAACAATTCATCGTTGAAGAAAGCAGCATATTTGATATCGCCAGAGACTGCTTTATCCGACTCCCACAAAATGACAGGATCACAACCCAGCAGCTTAGGTGCAAAGTCTTCGGGCTTATTGCGGAATTCTTCCAATTCTTCACGCGTCGAAAAGTGGTACGTGACTTCTTTGTATTCCCAGGCGAATTCGGCAGATCCGCGCTTCCACTGCCGTTTTTTGCCTAATGCAACCGGACTGAACCCGGCCAGCCCGATAATCGGCTTGGGATCTCCCAGTTCCGGCGTGGCCGATTTGGCCTCAGCGACCGGTTGGGCGACGACGACGTTTCTGGGATGTGCCTGGATAAACTTGGCTTCGGCTTGAGAGACCGTCGCAAGATAACCATTTTTATCCTGAGAACCGGCGTGCAACGTGATGACGCGACCCGTCAGCGAGTCGATCACCAGATCACTGGGTAGCGTCTCAATTCCGTAACGACGGACAAGATCCTGTCGGTCATCCGAATTGATCTTCACCGCGACAAACCGGCTTCCGAGTATTTCCTTCACAGCAGCGTTGGGGAAAACTTCACGGTCCATCCGTTTGCAGGGCGAGCACCATTCGGCATAGAAGTGAACGAGCAGTGGTAATTTCTTTTCTTCTGCTTCCTGAAGCGCCGATTTGTAGTCCGTTCGAAAGACCTCGGAATCAGACCCAAAAAGTTGCGAGGTGGTCGCCACGGCGAAGAGCGCAAGTCCGACCATCAAAAACGTCGAACGACGCGACTTGATATTACGACCGGAAACCCGGTCGAAAAATGATTGCAACATCACCCCATCCCCGCTGTGCATCTTGCTGCCGATACGTCACCCTTTCTGGGTATCGGTCGGCGGGAATGGATCAGACGCCAGTGAAATAATTATCAACCGGCAATTATTGCGGCAGCGTAGCGGATCTGTCGGATTTAACGAACAATCTTACAATTCCACGGTACAGACGGTGCACGAAATTCGACTGAAACAAACGGCTGGCGTCAAGCTGCTGAGACACGATGCGTGTACGAATTCGACGGCTCATCAGAAGAATTCTCTTTCGGGAAGGCGAGGTAAAACTCAGGTCGCCAGCGCAACAATCTCACCAGCAGCTCGACCACAGAGTTTCAAACGATTTCCCATAGAGGGAGAACGAACTCTCCCTCATGAATCGGAGAGCCTAATCTTCAACGCCGTGCGTGATCCACAACGTTATGAGCCGAGGAATTCTTCCGGCGGAAAAAGCGGCCGACGCCGAGGCACAAGACCCCCGAGAGGAGGAGAGCGACTCCAGCAGGTTCAGGAACCGCAGCTGTGTCAGGGGACGTGAGTGTGGCACCCGTTGAGATTGCATGTCCGGCACCGCCAGCCTGGTTGATCGAGATGACCATCTGCGCGGTGTTGCCTGTAATTGACGGATCGAAATCAGTTCCCGGTGTGAATGTTCCGTCCACGTAAACATTCAAGCCGTTCGCGACTTTAGTGATGGAGGAGATCGATGTTTCTGTGAATGTCCCCCAAGCCGCACTATGGATCGTCCACGCCGTGGTTGGAGTCCCCGTTTTCAACGACAGGGTGCTACTTCCTGAAATCGCGAGCAAATCTGGAATCGCCGTAAAATCACCTGTCTTATTCGCCGTGTCGAGGAAACTGGTCCAGGTGATGCTCGTCGCCTTTGTGACATCTGTCGAACCACCCAAGGTCCCCGACGTCGCGCCATTACCTGAAAGGCCTTCCGATCCGACGATCATATGACCCGCCGTCGCGAACTGACCGAATGAAAGTGCTGAAAAAGCTACCAAAATACCAAAGCCGAAGCGCATTTCACCCCCTAGAAAAGTGCATTTGGCGAGTTTAACAACAAGCCATTTCAGTAACGCTCAAGAAAGCGACCCGAAATTGTAGACCGGCCCCGCATATTTCCAGTCAGAAAATGGAAAACAACAAGGAATCGATTCCAGCGGGTTTCAGGGGTGAAATATGCGTCGAATTGACATCCGGAAAAGAAGCCATAGTCCCGCGAAAATAGAAGATGAAACCGGAAAGTGAGGTTGTGTTTTCGAGGTGGTCGATCTCTGAATTACAAGGTTGGGCTTTTTTGAAAGCAACGGGAAATTGATCCTCGTTCAAGATGCCGGCGACCGGCGATCGTCGCGACGGATAAAATCCGGACAATAAAAAACCTGACACTCGACTCATTGAGCCAAGTGCCAGGCTGTTTTCCACTGTCGCTTCCGTTTGAAGGGACTTCAGGGCCTATTTGTCATTGAGACCGCACTTTCCCCTGGCATGAATGTTTCGCGTCGCAAAGTTGCCGGTTGATTATTTCGGCAACGCCTTGTCCAGCGACTGCTGAAGTTTTTCAATCTTTTCGTTGAGTAATTTCAGCTCATTCAGCGACTGCAGCTTTTCATGAAGTTCCTGCACCTGTTTTTCGAGCGCGGCCTGGCGGGCAAGCAGTCTGGCGACCAATTCCGGGTCTCGGTCGGACAGGTTCTGTTGACCGATGACCGCGCGAAGAACCTGAGTTTCGGCAGCTTTTTGACCAACCGGATTCGGCTCGTCAGGCGACGTCGATTTCACCACCGCTCTTCCACCGGCCTTGGTATCAATGCGGACACCATATTGTTTAGGTGTAAAAGTTTGTGGCGCATATTCGACGCGGAGGGACTTCATTTGATTGGCAATCATCGGTTCCACCAGCTTTCGCAGATCTTCCGGAAGCTTGTTCAATTCTTTCTCGGTCACTCCCCAGGACTGATCATCCCTCTTCACTGTGATCTGTGCTGGTTCAGTCCCCTTGCGAACGATGGAAACCGTGACATTCTCGGGCAGGTTCGTCGTCGATGAAAACACGACTCGCCCAACGACGGGGTTAGGTGCCCCCTCAGGCCCCACCGGCTGCGGCACGTTCACGCGTGGTAAACCGTTTGTTAATGCCGGCAGACTTGGCGGAGCCCCGGGTGCTACGGGAACCACGGTTGGCAACGTTGACGACGTCAGCGTCGGTGGAAAAACGGCAAGGTGAGGAACGCCGAATCGACGGGCTGCCAACTGTTGCAGGACGAGGACCCGTATTTCTTCAGGAAGCTTCGCAACCTCGTCAACGGTCGTTTCCCACTTCTGATCACCTTTTTTCACCGTGATTTTCTCACGCTCACCAACAACCTGATGGAATTCCATCGAGACCCCTTCAGGAAGGGGCGGCGATTTCTGTGCCGATTCAAACATTGGCCCTGCGATAAACATGCGGAAATCGTTAACGCCTGGAGCCGTTAAATCAAATGGTATCGCCCTGTCATCAACCAGATTACCTTGCAAGCGGACGTGGTCCTGCATCGGGCGTTCGACCGGCGTCACCTCGATCGTTTTCCTGACGCCTCGGCGGAGAATTTCGAACTGGACTGGTTTCGATTCCGCATCCTGCACGATTTTGACGATGTCCGCGACCTGCGATAGCTTCCTGCTCTCCTTTTCAGGAGGCTCGGCGGCCAGTCGGGCACTCAGCAAAATATCATTCCGTTCCAGCCCCTGTTTCTTCGCAGGGCTGTCTTCGGTGACGGCATCGACCAGCAGGCCGACGTTCGCTTCGAGATTCAACTGGGCTCGTAATGCGTCGGGCAATTCGATGCACAATAAACCAATCCAATACTTGGATACCTGGACGTTGACTCTGGCGACCCCAACGTCGTCAATCAGCGTCGTGTTGCCGCTTAATTCCAAAACATCAAAGTTGACTCGAAATTCCGGTTCCTCGGTCTGAGCCTGACACACCGACACGCCCCAGCAGCAGACAGCGGCTGCAATTCCCATCCATGTTTTTCGATAATTCATCAGAATTCATCCTATTCCAAAAAATGCCTACTGAAACAGATCGGTTCCGGCGTCAACCACACTCACATCACTGACGGGCAACACGCCTCGTCGACCATCCGACAATTCGATTTCAAGTAACTGACGTTGCTCCTGGACGACCCGTCCCTGACGAAGCAAAGCTTGCCGGACGGCCAGTGGCACCGACGGCGGTGCATCGAAGAACGCGATCGGATCAATTCCTATGTCGCTGACCATCGGAATGTCGATCGACTGGGTTGGCGTTCCCTCGACATCTTCCAGAACCAGCCTTAACGACGCCCATTTTTCCACGGGTGAATTCGCATTCACGGCTACCAGCGATTCCTCATTTTCCTGTCGAGCGGGTGATTCCATATCAGGGCGTGTGACTGGCTCGACCCGTGGTTCGGAGATTGCAATCTCGACTGGTGGAAGGCCCGACAAGCGTCCGAAGTTGAAGGCGATAAGGCAACAGGCCACTAATGTTGCACATTGCCAAGCCGCAGCAGCCGAATTCCGTTTTTTGATATTTGCCGATATCTTTGAAGTCAGTAATCGATTGTCGATCGTGTTCGGCTTGATCGCTGACGAACTGGCAAGAGAGGCACGGCTCTCTTCACGCGGTAAGTCGCTGAAACGTGAGGGGACCTCAGCTGTCAATCGCCGCAAATCTTGACGAAGCGACTGGTCTTCCACAAATGCCAGTGCCAGACGCCGCCATCCACATGTCACGCTGCATTCCTCACGTTCGAGCGCGGTCAGTATTTCGCGCCGTTCAGACTCGGACAGCTCGCCATCGACCAGCCGGTCCAGCTGGATTGCCGACACCAGTTCAAATTCGTTCATGTTTGTACCTCAACAACTTCCAACGCGACCAATTCTTCCCGCAGCCGCTGTCGCGCTCGATGAAGCCGTGCTTCCACGGCACTGTGGCTGACCCCCAGGTGATCGGCCAGCTCGCGGTAACTCCAATTCTCGGAATATTTCAGTATCAGTATTTCCGCATCCTTTGCATGCAGCCGTTGAATCGCCCGTCGAACCAACTGCTGACGTTCGTCGCTGAGCAGCCAAACCAGTGGGTCCAGCGAGGCTTCTGATTCAGAATCCGCTGATCGTCGCCAGGTGTAGTCCCGGTGGATTCGTTTCTGCCGACCCAACCGTCGCCGGTACAAAAGCGCCTGACGTACGGCAATCCGATACAACCAGGGTGCGACCCGATCTTCAGGAAGATCCTCCTTCTGCTTCACGACAGCCAGGGCGACTTCCTGAAAAATCTCGTCGATCGCAGAGACATCTCCCGATCGCGCCACGATTACGGCTCGCAACCAGCGCGAATGATGCATCAACCGGGCGGACCATCCTGGCTCGCTCAATTCCTGGCTCGGTATTCGATTCCGATCATTCATGGCAAAAGAATAGTTGCCGCCGGGCACAAAATCTTGCTCATTTTTTCTGGCGACGTGGAAAATCTCGGCCGAATTGTGGGAAACATGCGTGGGGACCGCATGAATGATCGAGCAACGAGGTTTGGTGGATTCGCCGGGGCTTCGGTTGAATTTGTTTGATGTCTGTTGCCGGACGTTGCTGACCGCTTCCGACTTGGTCTTTCAGTTCCTTAAACGTCCGTGGTAGAACGTGACCCTGATTTGGAAACGGCTTGGACGTGCCAAGTCGTTACATCGTCAATAGTTGTCACACTGAAACGGGATCTGGAATGGAACTGAGCGGTCGTGTTGTCCTCGTGACGGGTGGTGCCAATGGAATTGGTCGCGCTTTGTGTCAGCGAATCGCACAGGAAAAACCTCGAGGAATCGTGATCGCTGATCGCGATCTGGCAAATGCGGAAATCGTTGCCCGGGAGACCGGTGGTCAGGCGATCGCATGCGATGTCTGTCATGAGTCCGAAGTGCAATCTGTGGTTCAAAAGACCCGAGATTTATTCGGGCGAATTGATGTCGTCATCTCCAATGCGGGTGCCACGATCAAAGGGGGATTCGAGACCCCGGATGAGGACTGGAATCGTATGTGGCAAATCAACTTGATGTCGCATGTCTACCTTTCTCGCGCGACGGTTCCTGCGATGATCGAACAGGGTGGCGGGACGTTTGTGATCACGTCTTCGGCGGCGGGTTTACTGACGGAGATTGGTTCCGCAGCCTATTCTGTCACGAAACATGGCGCAGTCGCTTTTGCCGAATGGCTGTCCGTCCATTATCGCAATCGCGGATTAAACGTGGCTTGCCTTTGTCCGGCGGGTGTCTCCACAGGCTTTCTGGACATGGAAGACCCGATCCACCAGTTCCTGCACTTCATGTCGGTCACGCCGGAACATGTTGCGGAATGTGTGATTGACGTGCTGAGGAAGGAAACGTTTCTGGTGTTACCACAGCCCGAGGTCAAAGAATTCTTTCAATTCAAGACTCAAGACTACGATAAGTGGCTGCACAATTTTGCTCACGTTCATACGCGGATCCAGAAGCGATTAGCGCGGGGGACCACCCCTGAAAAAAAATCGTCAGAGAATCTCTGACTGCATATCCGATGGAAGGAGCCAGCCTTCGGGACTCCAGCCTCGAGCCTGATTGTAAGCAGAAATTAATTCGTTCAGGCGTTCGAGCGACAGATGTCCGCGCAAATCGTCGGATGCGGGTTTTTGTAACATTCGGCGGGGTAACGTATCTTCGGCGGGAGTCCATCCGGCGAGGATATTGAATCGTTTTTTTGCCGTAACGATACGGCGTGCCGTCTCGCGCAGTTCGCTGGCGGTGACATCCCAACCTGTCACCAATTGCAGGATTTCGGCTGATTCGGCGAAGAAATCGGTGAAAACACCTCGCAGGAATTTGCACAAAATCAACGAGTCCATCAGAGCGGCTTTGTCTTCCGTTTCAACCGCCAGGTGTGCCGATTCAGGTCCCACGTTTTTTCGATCGACCGCCTCGGAAAAATCGACTTCATAGGCACCGGACCGGTTATGATCAGCGCCGCGAGTCCCGACGGCGAAACCAAGTGCCATCGTCTGCAGCCCGCGAGGGTCATAACCAGGTAGCTCGAGCCCTTTCACCTGGGGCGCAAAAGCGATTGATTCCTGGCCGATGTGATGTGCCATGCGGCGACTCCCTTCGGCCAGTAACGGCCCCAGTCCCTGACCGCTGACGATCGAATCGAGAGCTTTCAGTAACGACTGTCCGTCGCCGAACTTCAACCAGGGTTCGTCGAGAAGATTTCGTTGGACACATTCCATGGCGAACGCGATTGTTCCACCAGCACTGATCGTATCGAGTCCCCATTCGTCACATCGGCGAGACGCTTCCAGCACGATTTCAGGATCGTCTATACCGCAAAGAGGGCCAAACGCAAACAGGTTTTCGTACTCGAGCCGGACTGAGCCACT
This sequence comes from uncultured Schlesneria sp., assembly GCA_903899985.1. Taxonomy (GTDB): domain Bacteria; phylum Planctomycetota; class Planctomycetia; order Planctomycetales; family Planctomycetaceae; genus Schlesneria. Next base: position 15,263 of record CAIULL010000273.1, on the reverse strand, counting down.
GCCGTTTTTCATGCTGTAAAGATGTTCGCAGCCGATCGTACAGGCGGCACACGAGGCTCGCGCCCGGTCGCGAGCGACGCTCAGTTCCTCAGGAGAAATCGCTGTGGCTCCCGCAAAGCTTCCCTCTTGAAAGTTGCGAGTCGGAAGCACGTTCAACCGATTGAATGTCAAAAGATTCGAGGCGGTTCCCAGTTCTCGATACTTTGCAGTCGCGGGTCCAAACGATTTTTCGGATAACTGTTTTGCGAATTGCACCAGAGCCGTTGGTTCGGCCCATTGCGGGCGGCGTGACCCACGTACGGCAATCGCCTTGATGTTTTTCGAGCCCAGGACAGCGCCGCTGCCGCCACGTCCCGCGTGTCGGCCGTCGTGCGAAATGGTGGCGTAGCGAACTCGCCGTTCACCGGCCTGACCAATCGTGGCGGTCTGAAATTCCTGACCGAAACGAGTTCGCAGGTGATCTCGCGTCTCTTGATTTGGCAGGCCCCAGCAGTCATCTGCGGATTCCAGTCGAACCTGATCGTCATCGATGACCACAATGGAGGGTTGGCGTGCCTGACCGACCAGGACGATCGCATCGTATCCCGTTTTCTTTCCCGCCAGCGCAAAACCGCTGCTGGCAAGCGAATCGTTAATTCGGTTGGTTAACGGGCTTTTACTGACGACGGCAAACTTCGCGGAGGTCGTCAGCGGGCTTCCAACCAGTGGACTGAACACGAATGCGATCGGCGCCGGCGGCGAAAGGGGATCAACTTCGGCGGCCTGTTCGTGCAGCAGAATGGCGACACCAAGTCCGCTACCACCCAGATAATGACGAAGAATCTGGGAACCGAGCGGAACAGATGTTGATGAACCGTCGGTTAAATCGATGCGGAGATAGCAGCCGTGATAGCCTGGAATTTCGCGTCGCATGTTAATCTCTGACCTTCGTAAAGATACCAGCCAGACGCGTTCCCTTTTATCCTCCGGCATCCAACGAGAGTATCAGAACGGAGTCACCCTCGCGCAGCAATGTATCGGGGTCAGTCACGAAACGATGACCAGACAGATTTGCGGTGAAACCGGGTTTGAGATGTCGCCCCTGAATACAACTGATGGCCAGTTGGGGGAACCGCGACGCCATGTCGGTCAGGATGTCACCCAGATCGTTTCCCGTCGAAATGGTCTGTGCGACCCCTGCTCGGGCACGCGGAATACCGAATAGTTCAACTTTCACGGTGACCGGCATAAGACAGACCATGGGTGCGACCTGATGCATAGCAGGGTCAGGCGGATGTTATCGGACATGCGTCATAAAACCAATATGGATTCAATGGGCCAAAGACCAGTTGTCCTCAGCGGCCTGCCGATTCACACCAGATTGTCACGTTACAGACGCCAGAGACGAGATGACCCAGAGCCTCCATCTTGCGGCAACCTTTGCCGAAGTTGCCCGAGAGTTAACGAATTTGACGCTCGATGGAGAAAAATCCAGGACGAATCGTATTGACCCATTTCCGCAAGATGGACTATCAATCGCGCCCTGTCACAGCTTGTATCGATTCTGATTGTACTTTTAGCCCCTGAAATCGGACTTCGTGCCTCTTGGGCCGAGGTCAACCAGACGCAACATTGTCCAGTAAACGGCCGGGTCGCATTTCGCCCACGGCTCATCCAGTTGTCGGAAAGAGTTCGACGCGCCTCGAAAATGCCAGACCCGGAGGAGGAAGTTATCTTGGGTAGGATCATCGGACTGATCGGTTGCACAATGTTGGTTATCGCAGGATTGCGATTGACCAACCTTCAGCACGTTGAGACCACCACGCTGAAGGGTGGCGAAGACCGCGGGGGTAGTCAGGTCAAGCTGACGCCTCGTGACCATTACAAACGCGGTAAAGAACTTTACCTTCGCGGAAAGTATTTTGATGCCCTCCCCCATCTGGAAGAGGCGTCACTCTCGACGACGGGGTTGTCAGCCTCAGAGCGTCGACAGAACGACGATTGTCTCAATCGGACTCGTCTCAAAGTTCAAGGAGTCGCCGACCAGAACGAGGCGTCCGACAAGACGTCCGTTGTGCGTGGCCAATCCGACTCCTGGGAAAATGATTCGCCAAAGTCCGGCAATGCCTCAAGTGAGGATGCTCGTGATCGAGTCGAGCAACTGATGATCCAGGCGAAAGCCGCTTACAAATTCGGCGATAAAGCCGAAGCAGCGAAGCTGGCAACGCTAGCGAACAAGCTGGCCAAGTCCGCCAAGCTTAAGTTTGCAAAGGATCAGATGTCACCTGGTGAGTTCCTTGCCAAACTGACCCCAGTCAAACTGGATGCGACTGGTAAGTCGAATTCTGCTGCCGATTCGGCAACCGATTGGGCGAACACTGATTCCGCACCCGCAGCAGGCATCAAACAAGCCGCTTCAAAGGGAGCAAGTCGTCCTGACATTCGGCAGACAGCTTCCCGCAATGAAACCGACGATTTCGCGGATTCTATTGCGAGCGAAGAAAGTTCGTCACGCGAAGAAACGGGTAACCGTCGCATGAGCACGACGAAGGAGCTTGCAGTCAAGCTGATTGCTCAGGCACGCGAAGACATCAAGGCGGGCCGTCTTGACGAAGCAAAACGAAAAGCGTTGGAAGCGGATCAGCTGGATGCTTCTTACGACATCATCGAAGACCGACCAGAATTGCTGCTGGCGGATATCGATCGTCGTCAGCACACGACAACCATCGCTCGTAACTCCGGACCAAAGTCCTCGAATTCCGCTGCGGGAAAAACGAAGCCAGGCAAAGACGCAGATCGCGGCATGGAACAGGCTTCAACATCTGACGGCGCAGACAGCGAAAAGAAAAAGCAGGCATTGAAATTGATCGAAAAGGCTCGCCAGGCGATGGAAGCAGGCGATCTGGAAACCGCTCAAGCCAAAGCCGAGCAGGCCGAGCAATTAAACGTCGTCTACAAACTGTTCGAGGACATGCCGGACGTCGTTCTCAACGAAATTGCCGCCCGACGTGCGTCTCAGAACATTGCACGCAGAGACAACAAAGTCGTCCCTGTCCGATCCGCCGAAGAGGCTCCACAAGCCAAGGCCCTGTTGTCCAAGGCGAGAGCGGCCTTAAAAGAAGGCCGGGTTGATGAGGCGAAAGAACTCGCGACGAAGGCCGATGAGATGAAGGTGGCGTTCGGGCTGTTTGAAGACACGCCTGAAATCGTGCTGGCCGATATCGAACGAGCCAGCAACGGTGCAGGTCGCCGCGCAACGAACAAGACGCTGCCCGAAGAAAAAGAAGTTGATGGACTGGCCAGGCAGACCGAAGCCATCAAGATGCTTCGAGATGCTCGCAAGTTGATGAAAGAAGGGCGATTCGAAGAAGCACGAGCGAAAGCCCTGGAAGTCGACGCGATGGACGTTGCACTTCCGGTCACAGCCGATAACCCGGAACTCCTTTTGACCGATTTGAACAAGACGATCTCTGCTCAGAACATCGCTTCACGGGCCAGCCGACAACCATCGGGCAGCGTCAACACTGCCAACGTCGTGGAAAATCACGCCGATCAAGATAACCCCTTTGCTCCACGCACGGGGCATCGAGGTAATCTGGTTGGAGCCAGTGGAACACAAGTCGCTGAAAACGACGATGTTCCTGAAATCGCTCAATCCGGCCTTTCGGCAAGTGAGCTGTACACCAAGGGAATGGCCGAACTGAAAAAGGGTAAACGAGAGCTCGCTTACCAGGCGTTCAAAGCAGCATTTGATTCCGGTGAACGGCTTGACCCCGTCCGGACACAACGGCTGAACGATTACCTGCGCGACCTGGCTCCACGAGCCAACCGCAGTGGCGTTCAGATGGCGAGCGATCAGACGGAACGAATTTCCGAACAGACGCCATTGGATGCGGCTCAGCAGGAACAGCTCGTGAAATTCGAGCGAGTCCGGGCCGACGTTTTGAATTCGGTCTTCAAAGCCGAGCGATTGAAAGAAACCGATCCGACGAAGGCGCTGGAACTGATCGACCAGACCATGGCCAAAGTGGAAAACGCCGAGCTTTCAACCGAAGCAGCCGCTCCGCTGATGAAACAACTTAACCGCACCCGCAGCGTCCTGCGAACCGAAATCGAGCAGAAGGCCCCCAACATTGCGTTGAATGAAGAAAACAAACGCGTGAAGGACCAGATCGAAAAAGAAATGAAGGCGGCAATCCGCATCGATCAGGACATGGTCAAGCTCGTCGAAGAGTACAACGAGCTCTACAAGCAACAGCGATATGCCGAAGCGGTCGTTGTCGCAAAGAAAGCGAAAGAATTGAATCCCAAAGATCCATCCGTCGTCGTGATGGTGATCAAGGGACAACTTGCTCTGCAGAACAAGTTCAACGAAGACTTGAAGAACGACAAAGAAGAGACTCGCCTGAAGGTCGGTAACGACGTTGAACGAGGTCTTGTCCATGATTTGAGCGATGAACATCCACTGTCGTTCGACAAGAAAATGTGGGAGAACGTCAATAAACGCAAAGGTAAGTACGGCGCTGACAATCGCAAGAAGAGCGAAGAAGAGATTCAGATCGAGAAGAGTCTGCAACGAAAGATTTCGCTGCATGAAGACAATGTCCCGCTGGTTGACGTCATCCGCAAAATCAAGGCGGTCGCTGACATCAATATCGTCTTCGACGAAGCGGGTCTGGAAGAACAAGGTGTCAGCTCCAACACGGCCATCTCGATCGATGTTGACAGCATCACGGTCAAGAGTGCGTTGAACCTGATCCTGCAACGCTTCGAGCTGGGGTACATGGTTGGTGACGAAGTCTTGAAGATCACAAACCATGTTCGTCAACGCGGCGAATTGATCAATGCCACCTACAACGTCGCGGACCTGGTCGTGACGATACCGAATTTCAGTGCGGAAACATCCGGCGGGTCAGTCAAGGCTGGCACTCCCCATGGAATGGGAAATCATGCCTTCTTCAACAGCAACATCACGGGTCAGGCCTTCGCACAGGCTGGCCCTAATGCGAACGGATTTAATATTCCTGGCGAGCAGGATTCCCGTTTGAATGGTGCTCGAAGAAACACCGATTTCACGGAACTGACGAATCTGATTACCTCGACAATTTCTCCGGATACCTGGGAGCAGGCCGGAGGACAAGCCCGGGTACAACCGTTCGAAACGACATTGAGTCTGGTGATTCGCCAGACGCAGAAGGTCCACGAAGAAATTGCAGATTTGCTGGCTCAGCTGCGTCGTCTGCAAGACCTTCAAGTCACCATCGAAGTCCGGTTCATCACTGTGGCCGACCGCTTCTTCGAACGAATTGGAGTTGACTTCAACTTTGATATCAAACCAACGGTTGGATACCCCAAGCTTGATAACACCCTTCTGCCAATCCTTCCATTCGGTTCGACACTGGTCCCACAAGCAGGACAGAACCTGTTCAGTCAGAACGGGCAAGGTGGTGGGCAGAACGGTGGCGGGGGTGGTGGTGGTGGTCAGCAGGGTGGACAGCAAGGTGGTCAACAAGGTCAACAAGGTCAACAAGGACAAAACACGACAACGACGGGTTTGTTCGATGCACCTCCGCAAAAGAGTTTGATCAACAACCCTGCGAGTAACACGATTGTCGGATTGAAATCGCCTACCAGCTTTACACCAGATCTGACAATTCCGTTCCAGCAGGGTTCGTTTGACGTCGGGATTCCAACATTCGGTGGTTACAACCCGACCGCCGGTGTGCAGACTGGTATCGCGATCCTGAGTGACCTTGAAGCTTTCTTCTTCATCTCGGCGGCTCAAGGGGATTCACGAACCAACTTGCTGTTCGCTCCGAAAGTCACAACGTTCAACGGTATCCCGGCTGTGGTCAGTGATACGCGACGACGTCCGTTTGTTACCAGCCTCGTTCCAACGGTCGGTTTTGCAGCGGTCGGTTACACACCGATTATCACGATCATTCCTGAAGGGATTACGCTACAAGCGACACCGGTTGTGTCGGCGGATCGGCGATTCGTCCGGTTGACTCTGGTTCCCAACTTCTCCAGCATCACTGACGTCTTCTCATACACTGCGACGGGACCGAACGCCGGTGCCGGTGGTGGTCAAGGGGGTGGCGGTCAGCAAGGTGGCCAGGGTGGCTTCGGCGGTGGCCAGTTCGGTGGTGGTGGTGGTGGCGGCGGTGGTGGCCAGGGCGGTGGTGGTCAGTTCGGTATCGGCGGTGGCCTCGGAAGCATGCAACTGATGCAGACGCTGTTCACGCAACAAGGTGGTTTTGGTGGCGGCGGCGGCGGTGGCGGCGGTGGCCAGGGCGGCCAGGGCGGTCAGCAAGGCCAGCAAGGTGGTCAACAGGGACAACAGGGTGGTGGTGGCGGCGGTATTGCAGTTCAGCTGCCCGTCGTGGAAGTCATCACTGTTCAAACGACCGTGAGCGTCCCTGACGGCGGTAGCGTGTTGCTCGGTGGTGTGAAGCGACTTAAAGAAGGCCGCACGATGGCGGGCGTGCCAATCTTGAACAAGATTCCTTATGTCAGCCGATTGTTCCGAAACAGCGGTGTTGGCCGTGAAACAGAAAGTCTGATGATGATGGTGACTCCGCGAATCATCATCCAGGAAGAAGAGGAAGAACTGCTCGGTATCCCACGTAACAACTAGTTACGTCCGTGAGGCGTGCAGGACATTCCGACGAAAACCGGATGTCCTGCAGTCGAGCAGAACGATTCCCATGAAAACCCCCCGAGGCTCTGTCGCAAGTCCTCGGCCGCCGCGATCCTACCGGGCTGGATCGCGGCGGTTTTTTTCTTTGGTGGTGTTGGCCGTTGAAAAACGGAATGAAGCTGTGAGATGACTGCAAACGAGGGTATAGTTTTCCGCAGTCTCTTCACATCACCATGCGGATGGGGTCAGCATTTTACCGGGAAGATTGCCATGAAGCTTGGCGCGACTTTGCTTGTCGGATTGATGTCGTGTGTTTCGATCATGGAAGCGCAGGCGGAGATTACGGTTGCCACTGGCTTTCACGAGCACGGGTTGGGTTTTACCTTCAAGTCGGTTCCCGCTCCGGCGAGTAACGACGCTGCGACCGACGCCCAGTTCAGCATCGTCGACGGAAATCGAGACGTCAACGGGGGCGATCTCGGCGTACTGCATGATGGTCGGGTTCCTAAAAACCACGACCAGCCGTCAGAGAATTTTTTCTTCAGTGCCGGGACCGATGGCGGACGGATTCAGATCGACCTTGGCAAGATAATTTCTGTGAAGCAGATCAATACCTATTCCTGGCATGGGCTGACTCGAGGTCCGCAGGTTTACAAGCTGTATGCGGCAAACGGAACGACTGACAATTTCAGGCCTTCACCAAAGAGAGGGACTGATCCGACAACTTGTGGCTGGATTTTGATCGCGAGTGTCGACACGCGACCAAAAGAGGGTGACGGTGGCGGACAATATGGTGTTGCCATCACAAACGGCGACACCGTCGTCGGGAAATATCGCTATCTCTTACTCGATGCATCCCGGACTGAGGCACGTGATCCATTCGGAAATACGTTTTTCAGTGAAATCGATGTCATTGACCTGGACGGGCCAGAACCGATTTCGACTGTGCAAAAGCCAGTTCTCAAAACATTTGATTCGGGCGATGGGAAATTTCATTACACGATCGACGTGACAGAGGCACCTGACATGGCCGATTGGGCCGGAAAGGAACTGAAGCAGGTCATCCTGGAATGGTATCCGAAAATTGTTGCGATGTTACCAAGTGAAGGATACACAGCCCCGACTGACGTGACGTTTCGATTTCGCGGCGACATGGGCAATATTCCAGGCTCGGCAACGGGTGCGAGTGTTAACATGAACCTGCGGTGGTTTCGTGGCGAACGAGATCGGGAAGCGCTCGGCTGTGTCGTCCACGAGATGGTGCATGTCGTACAGAACTACTGGCGTCCACGGCGTGATCGGTCCCTTGCGCCAACCCCGGGTTGGTTAAGCGAAGGGATTCCGGATTACATTCGCTGGTTCCTGTTCGAGCCTCAGTCGAAAGGGGCCGAAATCACCGAAGGTAATCTCGCCTTGGCGAAATATGATGGAAGCTATCGTGTGAGTGGCAATTTTCTGGATTGGGTAACCAGAACGTATGACAAAGAGATTGTCCGCAAGCTGAATGCCGCCGCGCGGGAGGGAATCTATACAGAGGAACTTTGGAAAGACGTGACGGGCAAGACGGTGAAGGAACTTGGCAACGAATGGAAGTCGTTCCATGAAAAACGACTGAGTGAAAAATGAGGAAGAGACGAAATCGTGACTGATGCTTCAAATTGCTGGAATGTGTGCCCATGAAAAGTTGGTGGCGTTAAGGTCTGGGGTCGGGCCTGCTTGATGCACTTCGAATACGTGAATTGCTAAAATCTCGAAACCTTAGTGCGGCTTCACAGCTTCCAGATCGGCTTTCATTGCATCAGTATTCAGGCTTTTCGACATGCCCGACGATTCCAGCGTCGTTCTTCAAAAACTCATCGATCGGTTTCCTGACGGGGGACCCGAGGTGCGACGCGAGTTGCTGGAGCACGCGATGGAACGCCTGCGGCGATTGACGGGAAAAATGCTTGGCCAGTCGTTTCCGTCACTTCAATTGCATCATGACGTTGACAGTGTCGTGCACGAAACCTGGATGCGGTTGTTGACAGCACTGGACGAGACCGAGCCAAAGTCTGTTCAGGATTTCTTCCGGCTGGCAGCTCATAAGATTCGACAGGTCCTGTTAAATATGGTGGTCCGTCGTCAGCGATTGAACCGCGAGCATTCGTTTCCTTCAACCGATTCCTCCCATCCGTTCGATCCAACGCTCCCTTCATCACAAGATCCGGGGAAGTTACTGATGTGGAGCGAATTCCATCAGCGCGTGGAAAACCTGGAAGCAGAAGCACGTCAAGTTTTTGAAATGCACTACTACCTGGATATTCCACAAACTCAGATCGCAAATGTCTTGAATCTTCATCGCCGACAGGTCAGTCGCCTTTGGTTGAAGGCGGTCGATCAGGTCATGGTTGGAATCGGGACTGAGGACGAGGTGCTGTAATGGCGTCTGTTGACCGCGATCGATTATTCGATTTGCTCGCCGAATGGGACGAACTGCGAAAACAAGGGCGTTCTGTCCGTTCGGCAGAAATGTGTCCGGATGATTCGGCCATGCGGTCCGCACTGGAACATCAGATCAATCGGTTATTGAAATTTGAGCGACTGGCTCAGCCGGAAGATTCCCACCGCAATCTCGTCAAAAAATCTTCAAACGCCGTGGCAGACCATCAAGCGGAAGCCCGTTCACCCGTCTTGCCTCAACAGATCGATCGGTACCAGGTTGAGCGGCAACTTGGATCAGGGGGATTCGGGATCGTTTATCTGGCCTATGATGCCGTTTTGATGCGTCATGTTGCCATCAAGGTTCCTCATGCAGAACTTGTCAAACGACCGGAAGATGCCGAGGCCTACCGACGTGAAGCACGCTCGGTCGCCAGTCTGGATCATCCAAACATTGTCCCCGTTTACGACGTCGGCAGTACTGAAAAATATCCCTGTTTTATCGTTTCGAAATATATTCCCGGAACAAGCCTTTCCGCACGACTGAAACAGTCATGGCTAACGTTTGCCGAAGCTGCAGGGCTGGTCGCGACTGTGGCTGACGCATTGCATTATGCGCATCAACACCGACTGATACACCGAGACATCAAGCCGGCAAATATCCTCTTATCAGGCACGGGCGAACCATACCTGATTGACTTTGGACTCGCTCTTCGCGACCACGATTTTCGGGACAACCGCCGCATTGCGGGGACCCCTGCTTACATGAGCCCCGAGCAGGCACGGGGCGAAACTCATCGAGTTGATGGACGGAGCGATATTTTCAGTCTTGGGGTCGTGCTTTATGAGATTCTGACCGGACAAAAGCCCTTTCCCGTGAAACCACGAGAAAGCGGTCTGACATCAGTCGTCTACAGGGAACCGATAACTCCTCGAAAGATCGACGATCGTATTCCCCGAGACCTGGAACGAGTCTGCATGAAAGCCATCGCTGAACGGGCAAGTGATCGGTACGCAACGGCTGATGAATTCGCGGAAGATTTGCGTCTGTTTCTGGCGATAGATCAGGCACCGACGAATGACGTGTCCGTTCCGGTAAACATGTCTCTTCCGACAAATTCCCCTGTGACCGATGCGGATTATTCGCCGACACAGCCCCAGGTCAGTCAACGGTTAGAAACGGGACAACTCGGGGTCACAGATCAAAAAATCGTTCCGCGAGGATTGCGTTCGTTTGATGAACATGATGCCGATTTCTTTCTACAGTTGTTGCCAGGTCCGCGTGATCGTGACGGGCTGCCCGATAGTATCCGGTTCTGGAAAACGCGAATCGAAGAACGTGACGCCAACAAGACATTTGCCGTCGGTGTCGTTTACGGCCCCTCGGGCAGTGGCAAATCCTCGTTAGTCAGGGCGGGGCTCTTGCCGCGCATTGCCAGAGACATCAACGTTCTTTATCTCGAAGCAACCTCGACCACGACCGAGTCACGCTTACTTCAGGGATTGCAACGTCGATTTTCATCGCTTGTTGAGGGGCAGAGTCTTGTCGCGGCTCTCGCTTCAATTCGGCAGCAAGGTGCGGTCACGGGAGGCAATAAAGTATTGCTGGTGATTGACCAGTTTGAACAATGGTTGAACGAGTGGCAAACTCCAGGCCAAAGAGCGGGCTCCGAATTGATCGACGCTTTGCGACAATGTGATGGCGAGCACTTACAGTGCCTGATCATGGTGCGAGATGATTTCTGGATGGCTGTCACAGAGTTTGCACGTGACGTCGAGATCCCTCTTTCGGACGAACATTCGACGCACGCCGTCAGTCCATTCCAGATTCGACACGCGAGGAAAGTCCTGGAACAATTCGGGCGCGCATTCGGCTGTGTTTCGGAAAAAACGGGTGCGCTCGATTCGGAGCACGCATCGTTCATCGAACGTGCAGTTGATGAACTTGCCGAAAACGGTCGTGTCGCTCCTGTTCGTCTGGTCATCCTGGCGGAAATGCTGAAAGACAGGTCCTGGGTACCGTCAACGCTAAAGCAGGTGGGAGGAATCCAGGGTGTCGGTGAAACATTTCTGGAAACGATGTTCAGTGGAAACAATGCCCCAGCCCCATATCGGTATCATCAGAAGGGGGCTCGTGCTGTCTTGAAGTCGCTGTTGCCGGAATCCGGCAGCGAGATCAAAGGTCACGTTCGGACGAACGAAGAACTGCTGCAAGCGTCGGGATACGGCAATCGACCGGCAGATTTTCAGAATCTGATGCAGATTCTGAATCGAGACCTTCGTCTGGTGACACAGACAGATTCTTCGGGAGCCATCGACGACGAATCTTTAATACGCGAATCCAAAAGCGACCGACCCTGCTATCAATTGACCCACGATTATCTCGTCCCCTCCATCAGAAACTGGCTGACTCGAAAGCAACGCGAAAGCCGTCGGGGACGAGCCGAATTGCAATTGGCTGAACGAGCGGCTTACTGGAGTACGAATCCCAAAACGCGTTACCTGCCGACCCTTGGTGAATACTTGAAGTTTCGCCTGCTAACGTCCGCTTCGAACTGGACAGACCCCCAGCGTCGCATGATGTCCAAGGCGGGGCGCTGGTACGCCACACGTTGTGGCTTGCTGACAATTTTTGGGCTGCTGGTCGGACTGGGATTCCAGACGGTCCGATCTGTTCAAACTCGACAACAGGTCTCGAATGTCGTTGACGCGGTGCTGAACAGCAACAGCGAATCGACCTCGAAAGCGATTCGAGAACTGCGGACGTTGCCTCAGGATCTCGTGGAAAGCGAGCTTCGAAATCGATCGGCTAACGCGAATGATGCACGCAGACTGAGGCTAGCTTTTGCCAGGTCAGAACTCGGTCAAGTCGATCTGATGTTTTTAGTGTCGCAGATCGCCAACGCATCGTCTGATGAGGTCGATAATCTCGTCGACGCTCTCGGGCATTCCCGAAATGCCGCCCTGTCAGAAATTCGTGAACAAGCTTTGAAGTGTGATGAAAATGGCAATGGTCTGCTGAAAGCGCGGCTGGCGTTAGTCTCGTTTTATCTGGGTGATTCCAGCCTGGCAATCAATATGTGCCAGATTGATGGTCAAGCTGATCCTGCTTCCCGAGCCTTTTTCATCGAAAGCTTTTGCGGTTGGCATGGAGATATCGTCAAGCTGGCCGGAATTTCGTCGCAAATCGAAGACGCTGGTTTACGATCAGCGCTCTGTCTGGGGCTTGCAGGGATACCAGTTCAGCAAGTTAATGAATCCTCTAAGTCCACCTGGCAGCCGATGCTCACAAAATGGTTTCAGACAGCATCAGACGCCGTCACACATAATTCAGCGGGCCTACCGATGCTCTTCTGGGGTTTGCCTGTTGAGCTGACAGATTCGATGACGCAGCGGGATGAATCCCGCGAGTGGTACATCAATTCTATCGGGATGACTCTGGTGCGCATCCCCCCGATCCAGAAGAAGCCAATCAGGCAAAAGGATGTTTCCGCCAAAGGTCCAGCAGCGTTCCTGATCTCGGATCGCGAAGTCATGGTAGGACAATTCGGCCTGTTTCTGACTGACCCTGTCTATTCTGTCGCAGACAAACCGAATGAGGTTCTCAAGTTTTCGTCATTTCATCCGCCACTTCCCGCTCATCAAGTGAACTGGTACGACGCTGTCTTGTTTTGTAATTGGTTAAGCCAGAAGGAAGGCTTCCGTCCCTGTTACGAGCGAATTGCAAATACGGGAAACGCGGAAAGGGATGGCTGGCGACTGAATGAAAAGGCTGACGGATACCGTCTTCCGACTGAATCCGAATGGGAATTCGCCTGTCGTGCCGGGACCACAACATCGTATTCGTTCGGCAACATCTTGTTTCGCTTTCGATACGCCAACCAGACGGGCCAAACCATGGAAGCCTGTGCAATTCATTTTCCGAACGGCTGGGGGATGTTTGACATGCATGGGAATGTTGCCGAGTGGTGTGAAGACAAAATAACGACTCTACCAGCCGGGGAACTGCGCGCCGTTCGTGGCGGTGACCAAACACTTCGACCCGAAGCGGCCAGTTCAGATAATCGCTGGCGCGAACTGCCAGGTACTCGATCAGACCGCATCGGCTTCCGTGTCGTGCGAGGCCTTGGCAGCGACAGACCAGGCCCTTGATTGACGGCTCAATCCTTTCACAGGCTCGAAATCTCTTCTTTCGAATCGCTTCCCAAATCACATTCGTGCATCAACGAAGTGGAGTGCGATTATTGGTAATCGTCCGATCAGAATACTGTGACTGCATGTTCACTGGCAAGCCGCTCTCGTGGACGTTTTGCGGCAATTTTGCACTAATGATGAACTCGAATTGAAGATTTGCCTGTCTTTTTTTTCGATGGACCGATTTTTTTTGTCTCAATCTCGAATCCGGATTGCTTAGCAAAAGCAGCGACTACTTCGATCGTCGATTGTCTGGCGATACGAAATATTGATTCGAATTTGAGAAAAAGGGAGATGGTTCAATGAAGAAAATTTACCGTAAATCTGTCTGTCTTGCGGCTTCTGCCATGCTTTTTCTGAGCGGCACAACGCTGCCAGCACAGGCAGGACTCATCGGACTCTATCAGTTCGATGATGCAAGTAATCTGGGTAAAGATACAAGTGGCAATCATAATGACGCCACTGATAATGGGGCGACTTTCACAAACTCCGGGTATCAGGGAGGTGCGGCACATTTCGATGGATCTTCGTTTCTGAGCGTCGCGATTGATGTCAACCCGACGGTCCTGCCTCAAATGACATGGGGGGCATGGGTTAAGCCTGACGTTTTAAGTGCGAGCACTGTTCAAACCGTTCTCTCCAGCGACAACGGTGGGTTCGATCGAACGATTACCATCGATTATCGGGGTGGCGGGGGGGCCTCTTCATTCTCGGCATACACGAGCAGCGGCGTATGGGCCTCGGGAGTGGCTCCATCCACTTCGCAATGGGAGTTCGTTGCGGCGGTCTACGATGCATCGAAAGTCTCGCTCACCTTTTATGCCAACGGTCAATCCTTTCAGATATCGTCCAGCTTTGGTCCTTCGCAGACTTTCTTTGATATTGGAAATGACCCTAGTTTTGGTCAGCTTTTTCTGGGCTCGATCGATAACGTGTTTGTTTATGATCAAGCATTGACTGCCAGCCAGATTGCAACGATCCAGAGCAATGGCTTCCCGCCTGCATCTACCGTTCCGGAACCATCATCGTTCGCTTTAATGGGACTTGGCGGCCTTGGTTTAGCAATCCGTGCCATGAAACGACGCCGCGCATCCGTCGTCTGATTGTAGCTTGATGGATATTGGTCACTGTACCAGGCGTCACTCATTCTTGAGCGACGCCTTTTCCTTTTGGGAATTGTGACTGCTGAAGTGAAGGTGCCGTTGTGTTCTGGAGCAGGGGTGCCTGTCCTCAAATCGTTTGTCATTCTAAAATCCGCCGCTCAATAAAAACCATTTGCTTTGAACGACGCGAGACTGACGATGCCAACCAGCCGGACAGATTCAACAACGAAAATCCGTTTTGCCATGATCGGTTGCGGTCGCATGGGTCGGCACCATAGCGAAAAAATGATCGAAGACGGTCGGGGCGAAGTTGTGGCTCTCTTCGATGCTCAGCCGTCTATGGCCGAGCGTTTGAAAACGGATTTGTGGCCTTCGGCGTGGATCGCAAAGACGTTCGATGAACTGATGTCACGCGAGGGAATCGACGCGGCCATTATTTGCACTCCAACGGCCGAACATTATCCCCAGTCGAAATCATGTTTGAGTCGCGGTTGGCATTTGCTGTGCGAAAAGCCGCTCGCTTCGAATCGGGAGCAGATTCTTGAGCTCATGCGACTGGCGGACGAGGCGACTTCCAAAGGGCAGGCGTTTACGCTCGGCTATCAGCGACGCTATACGTCGTTGTTTCGAACGCTGCGTCGTGAAGTTCTGTCTGGAAAATGGGGTGCCGTGCGGGCCATTATTTCTAACAACGTCGAGTACTGGCAGTCGACGATTGGTGGCACGTGGCGGGATGATCCTGGTCAGAACCCGGGCGGTTATGTGACCGATGCTGGTAGCCACAAGCTTGACGCTCTGTTTTACGTCACCGGGCTGAAGCCTGTCGAAGTATTTGCGCGAAATCAAAAGTGGGGAAGTCATGTGGAAATCGTAACCAGCGTGTCCGCCCTGTTGACTAACGATGTCACGTTGACGATGGGCTTTATCGG
>CAIULL010000272.1 GCA_903899985.1 uncultured Schlesneria sp. | reverse complement strand
ACTTATATCAGTCGATTTTCGAATTCACTCATCGTCGATGCGATTCGTCCCAACTGAATAAGAATGTGTTACGGATAGCGACCTGTTGACATTGTAATTTGTGCGTCGATGAAAATTCTCTACCTATCATGCCACGAGATTCTCGAATTTGACGAACTCTCGTTGCTTCAAGAAATCGGAGTTGAAGTCTTCTCTGTCGGGGCGTATCTGATTCCAAATCAGCGAGACGGAAAACACTTGCGCCCACCGATCCGCAATTCCAGAGTCAATGAGGAGGACCTGGCACAATTTCGTTCGCTGGTCCAGCCGGGTGAAGACTATCAAAAGTGTCTTACGAAGGATTTCATCGATCGCTTCGATGCGGTCATCGTCATGCATAAACCTGAATGGGTCGAGGCATGTTTTCATGCAAATTCTTCAACCCCGATCATCTGGCGAACAATCGGTCAGTCCACTCCTTCAATCGAACTGCGAATGACCCCATTTCGAGATCGAGGACTGCGGATTATCAGGTACTCACCTTTGGAGCAGCGGCTACAACACTATTGCGGCCACGATGCCGTCATACGGTTTGGTAAATCGTTGGATGGATTTGAAAAGTGGACTGGAAATGTTCGTCGTGTTGTCACATTTTCAAATCATATGCGACAACGCGGTCCCTATTGTTCCTATGATACTTTTCGCACGATCATTGAGCCTTTCGAGTGCGATCTTTATGGAGCCGGCAACCATGACATTATCGATATTAGTCGAGGCGTCATATCCTTCGCGGATCAGTTTCGAGTTCTGAGTCGTTATCGGGTTTTTGTCTATACGGGGACGTACCCCGCCAGCTACACACTCGCCTTTATTGAAGCTTGGCTGGCTGGAATTCCGATCGTGGCAATTGGACGGCGATTGTGGGAAATCGGCGAGGGACGAGGGTCACTTTACGAAGTCCCGGACCTGATCACGCATAATCTGGATGGTTTTGTCAGCGATGATATTTCCGTCTTACAATCCTCGATCAGACGACTATTAAAAAGTGCTAATCTCGCGAGGGATATCTCGGAACGAGGTCGTGAGACGGCGAAACGGCTGTTTGGCACTTCGTCGATCGCGATGCAGTGGCGGGATTTCTTGAAAGGGATCGAGAAGCGCAAATGCCGCGTGCCAGTCCTTCACAATTTACTCGCCCCAAGAGCCTTACCCGGTGGTTCAAAGAATCCACAACTGATCCGGGTTGGACGGCCGATGGACGGAGGCTACCTTGTACCGTGCGACCCAAACTCTTCAACAGTACCGCGAATCCATTCTTCGCTGCGAGTTCCATTAATCTCTTTTGGCATCGGCGGGGATATTTCTTTTGAGATTGATTGGATCCGTTGCACCGGGATGCCCTCGATTTGTTACGACACTGCGACGCCGCCTGAACTTTGGTCTGAACTCATCAATCCCTGCAACGATTCGGAACGAGCGATGCTTAAATTCCTTCCAAAGTTGGCAGAACTGGATGGCGGCCGACCGACGGTTGAGGCCCTGAATCTGCTTCCGCCAACGGGTAACTGGGCTCTCAAGATGGATATTGAGGGAAGTGAGTATCCCATTCTTGAAGAACACGAACCCCTGCTTTCGGCCGAGTCAAGCGGATGCTTGCTGATCGTAATGGAACTGCACTGGTTAAGTGCCCCAAATTGGCGAGAAAGAGCGATTCTGTTACTACAAAAACTGCACAAGAATTGGTTACTGGCACACTCGCATACGAATAATTTCATGAATACCTGGACCGATGAGCTAGGGATTCAGTTGCCAGAAGTTGTTGAACTTACGTGGCTACGCCGTTCATTGCTACCGCCAGATTGGCCGGATCAACTTTGTCGCCATCCACGTCCTCTCGTTGGCTTGGATTACCCAAACAATGGCATTTCGAACTAAGCCTGACTTCACAACAAGCTTTTCATTCCGCCAGTTCGAGGTACGGGTCCAGACCCATTGCTTTGCACATTTTTTCCCGGGTCCGTTCCTGCTTCAGCAATTGCTTCCGCTGCTTGCGTTCATGGTTTTCGATCACTCGCTGCGTGTGGCGGAATGTCCGAATCCATCCTTGCGGAAGTTCGCCTTCAGCATCCGGAACCGCTTTTGCCCGCAATCGCTCGAGTTTTTCAGTCTTAAGGTACCGAAAAAGTTCGTCTTCCAGCGACAACCAGAACTGGTATGAACCGGGATCGCCCTGCCGTGCCGATCGACCGACGAGCTGACGGTCAATACGGCGGTTCGTATGCATTTCGGTTGCGATGACGTGCAAGCCGCCATTCTTTCGAACCTCATCGTGCAACAGGATGTCGGTTCCTCGGCCAGCCATGTTTGTGGCAATCGTAATGCGACCCGGCTGACCTGCCTGAGAGACGATTTCCGCTTCAGCTTCGTGAAACAGGGCGTTCAGGATCTGGCAATCGATATCGCGAGCCCTCAGATCTTTGCCGAGGATTTCGGATGCTTCGACCGACGGGGTGCCGATCAACACGGCTCGGCCTGCCTGATGCAACCTCACAATCTCGGGGACTAAGGCTTTCCGTTTGGCGTCATGATCGACGAAAATACGTGGCGGTAATCCTTCCCGAATACAGGGGCGATGCGTTGGAATCGTTGTTACACCAAGACCATAGGTCCCCTGAAATTCGCGAGCCGCCTGAATGCCAGTGCCTGTCATACCAGCAATATTTTCGTACCGACGAAAAAACGTCTGCACGGTGATCCGAGCCGCCTCACCGGTTTCTGCTGTGATCGGTACCGACTCCTTGGCTTCGATTGCCTGATGCAGTCCGGCTTGCCACTTACGTCCATCAAGCACACGGCCGGTTCCTTCGTCGACGATTGCTATTTCCTCTTCTTTCGTGATGACGTAGTCACGGCCTCGCTCATAAGCGTACCGCGCTCGAATTGCCTGTTCGACATGCGTATAAAGCTTCTCTGAATCGAACGAGTTCAAAAGAGGGGGCTTGCTTGCCAACACAACTTTCCGGGTCCCCGCGTTGGTGAGTTCCACGGTTCGCTTGCCCGGGTCGAACAGGAAGTCAGTTGCGGCGATCAACTGCGGAACAAGATCGCGTGACCAGTTCAGTAGCGCCTCAATCGCAGGCGTGCTCTCTCGTTCGAGCCCGATAATCAGCGGTGTCACGGCATCATCGATCAAAACGCTGTCTGCTTCGTCGACGAGCGCAAAGTGATGCCCACGCTGTACGGGCCCATCGTCGGACATCCCTTCGGTTTGAAACAGGTGTGGACGATGGGTTTCGTCCAGCTTTGCACCAACTTTGAGGCGATCACGCAAGAAATCGAAGCCAATTTCGCGGCTGGTGGCATACGTGATGTCCTTCCAATAAGCCCTGCGACGCTCATCCGGCTCGCTCGCCGAGACAACACAACCGACGCTCAGCCCCAGTTTCTCGTAGACGGGTCCCATGTGATCGCAGTCGCGTTTCGCGAGATAGTCATTCACCGTCACGACGTGACAACCGCGACCCGGAAGAGCTCTTAAAAACGCCGGTAACGTGGCTGTCAGCGTCTTGCCTTCACCCGTCTGCATTTCGGCGAGTCCACCTTCGAACAAACCGATTCCACCAACAATCTGTACGAGATAATGTTGTTGACCGATCACCCTTCGTGACGCTTCGCGAACCAACCCATAAGCTTCAGGCATAAGTATGCTGAGTGGAACGCCAGACTTTGATCGCCAGCGCAGATCTTTACCAAGCTCCAGCAGCTTTTCGTCGCTCCAGCCCGAGTACGTGTCGGAGAGCGTCATGATCCGCTGAGCAAGGCTGCGCCACCGCGAGACCCGTGCCGCCATTGGTCGCCCGCACGATTTCGTCAGATGCCAGAATTCAGACAAAGCAGACATGTTCGTTCCATGGGCGACGGAAACGTTTCGGAAACATTCGCAAAAAAACACTCGGACTATTTTGAAGTGATCGAATCCGGCAATCGCTGAATCTTTCCTGCCCGGTCAACGCAAGCAAGGGTACTCGTTGCCGACGCGAGCAATTTATCACCACAATGCAGTCGATAACTGTGTTCGATTTTTACAGCCGAGATCATCTCCACCTTCGTCGTCAGCGTCAGGACATCGTCGTACCGTGCGGGAGAGTGATAGTTGCACTGAAGTCGCACAACGACAAGGAATAAGCCAGCCTCTTCGATGTCGCGATAACAGCCCCCCTGAGACCGCAATAACTCTGTTCGCCCTTGCTCAAAGTAATTAAAAAACTGCGAGTGATGTAAAAAGCCCATCGCATCCGTTTCACAATAACGAACACGAATCTGAATCGAATGTTCCATCAGCATCGACATTTTTCCATTTTTGGCGTCCATTGATTTCCCGGGACGCTGATCAAACGATCGCATTTTCTTACTGAACGAGTTCCACAGTTTGCCACAAGCTGGGGTCCGATTCAAACGGAAACTCGCTTCCCACAGCAAGCGTCTGATCCCCTAATTCGGAATCGTGGATCAGGTAATGAAAACCGATTCGGTTGTTTGTTGCGGGATCGAATCCTGTAAAGACATCGGCGGGGAACCATGCATCAAGCCAATAGCCCGACTTAGAAATTTCCGATTGAATTTTCACCAGGTCCGCGTTCGGAATCGGGGTTTCCTCCCGGGCGCGTGCAACAGGCAAGGCTCTGACAATTGGCAAATCCCCTTTTGGCCCACCACCAACGGGACGCAGAATAAAGTGGTGACAAAACCGGGTTGCTCGATGGACGGCCTGCGTGTTACGCGTATCAAACCACAACGAGACACCGTCGGGACGTGCCTCGCCAACAGCAGCTTCAGGACGCTTTGACCGCCCCGAGACTTCGATACTGATGGCAAACCCCTGAGGGTTCCATGCCAATTTTACGCCGGCAAATTCCGCACTCTGATCCAGTTCAGCCAATGAAGGCAATTGACAGTCATCGGGAAGATCGAGCAATCGACCGGAACTTCGAGGAATCTTCTCGACTTTTCTCGCGTTAAATGACCAGCGAAACAGAAAACGGGGCGGGACAATCTGGTTCAAATCAACTCCCTCTGTTGTTCTGTGAGTCGATCAGTTATCCGTCAGCCAACGCGACCGCATCACCCGAGCGACTGACAGGGGGACCAATAATGGCCGTGATCTCCGCCATATCGAGTGACTCTTTTTCCACGAGCGACGCAGTCAGCGAATCCAGTTTCTCACGGTTTTCCGTCAGAATCTGAACGGCACGATCGTTCGCCTGAATCAAAAATCGCTGAACTTCGGCGTCGATCACACGTGCAGTGTCATCGCTGTATTCACGCTGGTCGGTCGCCATTTCTTTGCCGAGAAACGGATGCTCTTCTCCGTCACGAAACGCAACGGGCCCAATCGCATCGCTCATACCCCATCGAGTCACCATTCGACGAGCGATCTGAGTGGCTCGCTTCAGGTCGTCTTCGGCACCCGCGGAGTATTCGTTGAAAACCAGTTTTTCAGCGGCACGCCCACCGAGCATGAAAGCGAGTTGCGAATGAAGTCGCTTCTCGCCGACGTTGTAACGATCTTCATCAGGCATCAGTTGTGTCACGCCGAGTGCTCGTCCACGTGGAATCACGGTGATTTTATGAACCGGGTCAACTTCGGGCAGCAACCATGCGAGCAACGCATGGCCAACCTCGTGATAAGCGGTCATTTCGCGTTCTTTGGGTCCGAGAACCTCTTCTCGTTTTGGCCCCATCAAGATCTTATCTCGAGCCTGATCGAAGTCGTCCGCAGTGACGTTATCTCGATTGGCTCGTGCGGCGTTCAAGGCGGCTTCGTTGACAAGGTTCTTCAGTTCCGCGCCGGAAAATCCAATCGATCCGGCAGCCACCGTATTCAAGTCGACGTTGTCATTCAGCGGCACCTTGCGGCTATGAACCTTCAGGATTGCCGCTCGGCCATTTTTCGTCGGACGGTCCACAGTCACATGACGGTCAAATCGACCAGGTCGCAGCAATGCCGGATCAAGGACGTCAGGACGATTTGTCGCGGCAATAACTATCACCGCTTCCGTCTGCTGGAAGCCATCCATTTCGCTCAGAATCTGATTCAGTGTCTGCTCACGTTCATCGTGACCACCACCGAGGCCAGCCCCTCGAATGCGCCCAACCGCGTCAATTTCGTCAACGAACAGAATGCAGGGAGCACTTTCCTTAGCGGTACGGAACATGTCGCGAACCCGGCTTGCCCCGACACCCACAAACATCTGAATGAATTCTGATCCGTTGATCGCAAAGAACGGAACACCCGCTTCACCCGCGGTGGCTCGTGCAAGCAGAGTTTTTCCCGTCCCGGGCGGCCCCATCAGCAGCACGCCTTTGGGGATCTGCGCACCAAGACGCTGAAACTTCGCAGGTGTCTTCAGAAATTCCACAATTTCCTGCAGATCCTGTTTGGCGTGTTCCATCGCAGCGACGTCATCAAAAGTTGTCTGCTGTTCATTGGGCTTGAAGCGTTTCGCCGGACTGCGAATAAAGCTTCCTAATGGCCCCGATCCAAATGGGTCGCTGTTTTTACGAATCATCGTCCACAGGAACCAGAACAGGAACGCGAACGGCAAAATCTGAATCAGAAGAAAGAGCAGATCGCGGGAAGAAAAGGCTCCATCCGCCGACTTGGCCTTAATCTGAACCCCGTTCGCCATGAAGTGGTTCTTCAATTCATGATCCATCTGGACCGGTGGAACCATCTCGAAATCAGCCGTCAATTTCGGAATTTTGGGATCAGGAGATTCGGGAATCTTCTTCCAGTGACCTTTAATGTGGTCTCCAGAATATTCGACCCACTCGATATTACCCTTTTCAGCCTGTTTCCAGACGAAAACATAATCAACGGACGAACCTGCCGGTTTGTTGAGGTTGAAAAGGATGAAGGCAATTAATGCAAATGCAAAAAGCAACATGCCCCACGAGGGCGAGAACATCGACCCACCGCCGCCGTCACGACGGACATCCCGGCGAGAAGACGAAGGGTCTGAACCACTGTTCGATGAGTCATCGGTCATGCGTTAATCCGGGTGAAGGCGATTCGCGGTGATTGATTCTGGGAATTGTAGCCAGTTTTACGTTTATGGCGATGCTAGCGTAACAAACTTTGCATCACAGCAGGATGCTCAACGAGACATGAATTGATCTTTATTCAAACAACGAATAAATCGGAGTCAATCTTTCCACCAATACCTGACAATGCAACAAAGTGCCTGGAAGCCATCCTTCACACCAATGTGTTTACCCTCTTGGTAAGTACGACCGTGATAGCTGATCGATGTTTCATAAACACGGAGTCCACGGCGGGCAACTTTTGCAGTCAATTCGGGCTCGATACCAAAACGGTTTTGTTTCAACGTTGGCCAAATGTCTGCCAACGCCTTTTGAGTAAACACCTTATAGCAAGTCTCCATGTCTGTCAGGTTCAAATTCGTGAACGAGTTCGAAATCATTGTCAAAACCATATTACCGATGGAATGCCAGAAATAGAGAACTCGGTGCTCTTGCCCCCCCAGGAAACGGCTACCGTAGACCACGTCTGCAGTTCCGTTGATAATCGGCTGCAATAATCGAGGGTATTCTTCGGGATTGTATTCCAGATCGGCATCCTGAATGACAATCGCATGGCCAGTGGCCTTCGAAAAACCCGTACGTACTGCCGCCCCCTTACCTTTGTTGACTTCGTGGTAAGAAACGACAATGGAATTCAATGGATCAGGGTTCGCCGCATCTTCCTGCTCTAATTGCTTAAGAATTTCTTTTGTATTGTCTTTGCTGCAATCCTCGACGAGAACCAATTGCTTTCGAATGGGAACGGCACGCACCCGATCAATCAGAACTCGTAACGTTCGCTCTTCATTGTAGATGGGGATGACAACAGACAAGAGAAAATTATCGGGGATCGCATAAATTCCCAATTGACGGCATGCCGCCTCACCGAGTGTCGCTTTGAGGTTTTCGAACCACTTCTCTGACCAGGGAAGCACTTTTAAGTCAAATTCCTCTGAGATCATTCCGGCTACAACCTTCGACTTGCGAACATTTGCATCCGCATTGCCAAACCAGGAAGCGTCAAGATTACCAGTTTCCATCGTTTCGGCTTCCAGCCGAAGCAAATACATAAAACGGACTTTAGACCCTGAGCCATAACAGCTTGCGCGGGCCTGAAGCCGACAAAAACTGACAACTTCATCGCGTAGACTGACCTATTGTTGTACATTCTGGAAGTGTTGCTGTCACCCGACATCCCACCCTTGAGGCAGATATGACGATCCAGACCCTTGTGTTGACGGATGCGGACGCAGGAGTTCATCTTGACCATGGCGAGTTGCGACCAAACGGCCTGATGGAACTACCTGGTTCGCCGAATTGGTCGATTCGATGGCGTACCCTACGCGGAGGTGTCTCCGAAGGTGTTGACGTCGTTGAACTCGACAATGGCCACCTGTCGCTTTCGATTCTTCCCACACGCGGTATGGGAATCTGGAAGGGGAGATACCACGATCTGCCCCTGGAATGGAAATCTCCGGTCGAGAGGCCCGTTCACCCGTCGTTCGTCAATCAGCTTGATCGAGGTGGCCTCGGATGGCTCCATGGATTTAACGAACTTCTCTGCCGCTGCGGGCTGGCGTTTAACGGTCCTCCGGGCGACGATCAAGGCGAAAAACTGACGCTACACGGGCGAATCGCCAATACACCGGCTCATCGAGTGGAAATCAAAGTCGACACGTCTGGAGCAGGGTCGCTTGAAGTAAAAGGAATCGTCGACGAATGCTCGATGTTCGGGCCACGCTGGAGACTGACATCGACCTTCCGACTCGAAGCAGGGTCGAATCGCTGCTCAATCGTTGATGACATCACCAATCTCGGAGGGCAACCGGCCGAGCTTTCGCTGTTGTACCACATCAACATCGGCCGCCCGTTTCTCGAACCCTACGCCTCCTACTCCGTTCCAAGTGTCGAGATCGCCCCGCGCGACCCTCGCGCCGCCGAAGGAATTGAAAACTATCAAATCTACGGAGCACCCGTCGCGGGCTTTGCCGAACAAGCCTATTTCCATACGCCCCTTGGTGGAGCCGACGGCTGGTCGACGGCTCTGCTGGCCAATTCTAGCGGCCATGCCGGTTTTGCCGTCCATTTCCAGACCCGTCAGCTACCAACGTTCACCGTCTGGAAGAACACCATCGCCGAAGCCGACGGATATGTGACAGGCCTGGAACCAGGTATCAATTTCCCGAATTTCCGAGCGACCGAGCGTCAACAAGGTCGTCTACCAAAAATTCAGCCCGGCCATTCGTATCGCAGCGAGCTTGCTCTCGAAGTCGCCGACACGCTCGAATCCGTCCGCCAGATCCAGGACCGAATCAACCATATTCAAGGATCAACCGTCCCCACAATCCATCGCCAGCCGGTCCCCCGACTTTCCGGCAAGTAGAACACAGGAGTGATTTTCGTTCCGGTGCAAGTAGCGTCGAAACCGTGTCCAGCGTTCCTTTCGTCAGGAGTTAACCACCAAAACAATCAGCTCTCCATCGAAACAACACTGATCTGTCGGCATATTCCTGCGCTGGAAGGATGACTCAAGTCCACATGAACGGGCTTCGATTTAGTTAAATGAAACGAAGCATTGTGTTCATCGCGGTCCAAATTCAGAGCCTGGTCGACGGCGGCTGAAAGCCGCCGTTATGAATGGTCAACGAGTCGCATTGCGACGGAAGAAAACTGAGCCATGTTGACCGCATCACCATCTTACTCGGCCCATGAGCCATCACCCGATACGATCTCGGGATTGGTGATCTCGTTGCTCTTCTGGCTGTGCATGATTGTTTCCGCAGTCTTGTTCGGGGTGGTTTCACTTTCTCCCAAACTGCTTGCCTATCTCCAGTTACGCAGCCAATTCGATATGAATCAGCGAAAGCTGGTGGCACTGGAAACTCAAGCCGATCAACTGCAGCGAGTGATCGATGCCATGCAGCACGATAAGGAATTTGCTGCTGAGCTTATTCGAATTGAATTCGATGCCGCTCGACCTGATGAAGAGATCATCCCGGTTGATCCTCCATTAAAACGGGATGCCCGTGTCGTTGAGACTTCGCTACCAGAAATCACGACTGAACATGTATGGTACGAACCTGTTGTGAAAAATCTGGCGAGTGACAGCAAATTGCGAACGAGCCTGCTTGGTGCCGCTGCGATGCTCGTTGTCGCAGCGTTTACCCTGTTGCAACCAGCCGGATTGAATGCCACTGCAACGACGGGTCGCCAATCCAGTTCAACCTGGCAAAACCTTCGTAATCGCTATTCACGTCGGTTCTGATGTATGCCACAAGAGCGAGATTTTCATCAAGAGTGTCAGTCGATTAGCCCATAATTGAGCGCGGCTCTCTGAAATCGGAATTCAATTCCGAATATCGGCAGAATCTGCCGATCTCCACATCTTGGACCATCTCGAAAGGTGGTTCAAAAACTGGAATCACCGAAACGGATACGCTCTCATGCCCCATTCAACTCACGTCGAAGAAGAATCAACCGCCATCGATTTCGTCCGTGAACTCAGACTCCGACAATGGGCAAGGCAAAATTTTGTTCCGCCGGAATCGCGTAAAGCAACCTGGCATCCTGTCGTCCTCGACGAAATGCGGTGTCGCGACGAGGAAATCGAAGCGATCACCCTGGTTGAAAATGTTTCCAGCCAGGAACAACAGCATCGAGTACCTCATTCACCTCATTTCTCTGAGGCAGCCGATCGATCGACGTTTGCCTGAGACATCTCTAGGCGGGTTCGGAAGATTCTGCGATTATCCGTATTCGTCGAATCACCGCCGTGCCATCTGTCGAGAGACGCTAACAGGGCATCATCGTTCGAATGACCGAAAGACCGACTCCTTTTGTCATGGAAGACAACTCGGCCGCTTCGGCTTCCCCGAAGTGGCACAGGGGTTCGTTAAATATCCATAAGCGAATAATCTGCATAGCTTTATGGATAGCCCAACTGATATCTTCGGGATGCCGCGTCGCTCAGCCACCGATTGGCGGACTGCCCGCCAAGTTCACGCTGGAAAACGAGCATCTGGTCATTCAAAGCGATGTTAAGCTTTCCAGAAACCACGAACTGATCAAGGATCTTGATCAGCTTCGGGAACAGATTCTGTCGACGCTGGACCTTCCCGTTCAAAAGCAGCCGGTCGTTGTTTACCTGTTTGCCGACGAAACCCGGTACGCCAATTACCTGCAGGCACGGTATCCAAGACTCCCTCCACGGCGTGCGTATTTTGTTGGAACGAGCAGAGAGCTTGCGGTCTACACGTATTGGGGTGATCGCATTCAGGAAGATCTGCGTCATGAATTCACACACGGCGTGCTGCATGCCACGCTGAAGGATGTTCCATTGTGGTTGGATGAAGGACTGGCAGAATATTTCGAAGTGGCCAGCCAACCACAGGGGATGAATCGTGAATACGCCATGAATCTCGCCGCCGAAATTGCCACCGGCTGGAAACCGAATCTCGATCGCCTGGAATCCTTGGAGTCGGTCGATCAGATGTACAAACCTGAATATCAGGAATCTTGGGCTTGGGTCCATTTCCTGCTTCAACACAATGAAGACTCACGTGCTGTACTGACCAATTATCTGAGAGAGTTGCGCACGACATCGCAGCCCGGCCCACTGTCGACCCGACTTCGGGAAGTCATCCCCGTGGCCGATCGACGCTTCTTAAATCATGCCGGGTCGTTGACCGAAGGCGTTGTCCGAGTCGGACGAATCGAAGAAAAATGATTGACGATGAGGGATGACCGCCTGTCACCAGGGCTTCATCTCGATCAATCTGTTTTGGAACACGGACTAAAAGTCCACATTACGGGTTTCCCCTTTTCCAGACGCAACCGCTTCATCTGACAGCAGCAGGGTCAATCCGTTCAAAAAGTTTTAATTTCGGATCGCAATAATAGATCGAGCGATCAGGAAATTCGGCGGCAATCGCTTTCATTTCCGTGAGACCGCGATGATGGCGTGCTCGCAGTATCTCATCCGACAGACCGGGAGAATTCACGACATAATCCATGTGCTGATCATCAGGGTCAATTTCAATCAGGACGATTGCCGGTCGGTCCATGACATTGGCATCCAGCCATCGGTTGAATTCGGCATATTTTCTGCGAGGGTATCGAATTGACGCGAGTGCATTAGAAATCCGGGGAATTCCTGAGGGGACGACGCCATACGATTTCAAGGGGAGATAATCGCCCGCCAACGAAATTATTAACAGCAAGGACCACCAGGAAGGCATTAACCAGCGGCCACTCTGTTGCCAGTCACGAAATAACAGATCCGTCGCCAGCCCCAGCAGCAAACACCACAGAGGTGCCGACTCGAAAACGTAGTGCCACCCCATGATCCCGGTATACCAATAAGGGACATGCATGGCGTGCAGCGAAAGAATTGCAAGTCCGATTAACGTCCAGCGGCGATCACATCGAAACATCATCCCCACAGCCACAACAGAACTGATCAGCAGTGGCAACACGTCAAAAGTCCATGTCCAGCTTGATACCCATCGGTCACGAAAATTCTGGATCGCAAGTTCGGGTGTGAGGTTCTTCGCCCACTGGTCATAGGCCTGGATCACCTTCGGCCCCAGTTTTTGCTCGCCCCGAGTCACATTATTAAATCCAAAGACGTGTCGGGGCGAATAAATATCCGTGTAGAGCTGATAAGGGGACGTTTTCCACGAGCCCGTCACGTCTCGATGATAGGCCAGCATGACAGACCACCCGATGACCAGCGGCAAACCCATCGCAACAAGACTTCGAAGCCGAATTCGTGTACTGATCGGCTGCCCGGAATCACGCGCCAATAACAACCAATAGAGAAACGCGATGCCGAACGGCAGACCGATGCCGGCCGCCGTAGCTGGCCGACAGAGCATCGCGAAGCTCAGTCCACAACCCGCGATAAACGCTTCACGTAGCGCACGAGTTCGCTGCCATTTCACGAAGGCCCAGACGAAAAGGCTCAGCCCGAACAGTGTCGGTTGGTGAGCCAACAGCAGATTCGAAAAATACGCGATACCCGGCGACAGGGCGCACGCGAATCCGCTGACAATTCCCACGCGAAGACGTCCGAGTTCATAACCGGTCCAAAAAACAAAGACCGATGCGAGGGAACTGGCCAGCCAATAGCCCCAATACGGATGCCCCAAAAGAATCCAGGGAGCCAGCCAGAATCCCGTCCCGGGGTAATAGCGACTCGCCATCCGGCCTTCATTCAGTACGTGCATCTGATCGAAAAGCTCAGAATGCGTCGGATGGCTGGGAACGGAGAACCTTCCCAAAAGCAACGTCTTCGCCTGAAAAACATAGCTGTATTCATCGTGATACGCGGGAGGGAGATCCACCATGTCCTGACCAAGCAGAAAACAGGTCATCCACGACGTCAGGCCGGTCAGAACCGCAAATAACCAGGCTCTGCGAAGATTCGCCCTCGGCGACAGTTCCACGGCAGCGACACGTAAGGGACGACGCCGTTCGATCATCCAGACCACAGGCGCGACGACGAGGACCAGAAACTGAACCGTCGCTAACCCGGGATCCCACTCGGCGATACCGTTCATCATCCCGAACACACAAGCGATCAAACCCAGGATCCATGCGAGAAACTGAACCGCAAATGGAACTCGAGTCGACAACGGTGATGAGTTTTGGACCGGTGATATCACAACTATTGCGTTCCGGAAAATCAGGGGCATCAGACGCGTGATGAGTTTGGCGGGCATGATCAATTCCCGCAAGCAGCAGAAGTTCTCTTTCGCCAGTTGACGAAGATGTCGAGGGACGTTACGAACAGAGTTGGTAAATTGTCACGATCACGTTTTCTCGACTGTTGGAGCTTGCGGATGTCGTCTGTCCCTTCTGGCAAACGAAGCTGGAAATGCCCGGAATGCGGCGATGAATTGCTGCTGTCGGTCACTCAGCTTGACCCGATTGCGTGCGAAGCCTGCCTGACCAAAATGAAAACCGGCAGCAGCGCCGGGGCAGGGGCAGGGGGGGGACTCACCCAAATGTCGGCCGGCCCGATGAGTGTCTGGCAGGCACTCCCAGAAACCGTGAAGCTCGGGATTGCGGCGGCCACGTTTATGGTGGGGTTGTTGATGGGCCTGACCATGGGCTTTTTCGTGGGACGGTCGACAGCCCCCAAGCTGATCACAGGACCCGGAAACGTGATCGAACGACAAAGTGGCGGAATTATCGAAGAGAAAGAAGAAGAACGTCCCGACCCACCAGGGCCCGGCTATAAGTGGGTAAGAGGTCGAACTCGTCAAGATGGTACGCGAGGTCCTGGCCATTGGGCCAAAGACCCGTTTTATAAGGGTGAGGAAGGCTCATCCTCGAAAAAGAAACTGTGATCAAAATCAGCCCGTCCCCCTCTTATTTGGGTGGAGGGGGCGGACCGGGGCGTCTGTCCATTGCCGCTTTTCTTCGAGCCTCTTCTGCTCGTACAGGAAGATCGAGGCGAGTCAGCGTTTCCGCGAGGCTGGAATAGAGGCTCGACCGAGTCGTTCGGTTGAAATTCCCCTGCTTCTGCGTCTTTGAGAGATACACCTCAAAACGTTCAATCGCCGCTTCCAGCACTGCTTGTGATTGCTTCAGCCGTAACGACCCAATCGCATCCCCTTCAGCGGAAGTACGAAACAGGTTCCCCAATTGCTCACACGTTTTGGCAAGTGGGATTTGAATGTTTGCCTGGTCGGGAAATTTTGCTGCCAGGCTTTTCAGTATCTCGATGGATTGCTCAAGGTATTTCTCCGCGTCCTGTTCGGAACCGCTATTTGCATGGATCGCAGCGCTTCGCGACAGTGCGGTCCCCAGCAATAACTGGTACTCCGAGACGCTCGGAAAGCGCTCGGCAAGTTCTTTCGCAGACGCAATCGCTCGATCAAGTGACTGCCTCGATTCAACGCCTGTTTGCGCTCGGTGCGCTTGGGTCAGTGTATCTGTTAATTCAAACTGATATTTCGGTTCCGTTGGAAAATTGCTTGCCAGGCGTTCGAGGATTTCGACCGCTTCCAGAAACGTCTCTTTTGCAACCGCCTCGTCACCGCTCGTCGCGGCATGCACCAACCGATGCCTCAAACATTGGGCCAGCGCGAATTGGTAGTCCGTCCTGTCTGGAAATTCACGGCATAACGAACGGAATTCGTTGCTGGTCTCAAGCAATACGGTCGAGAGCGGATCGCCACGCGTCACTCCCCGATTTCTCAGCGCATCCGGTTCGGCATTGATCAAACGCTGATCCTTGCGTTCATCGAATGGACCACCGGGCGGCCCCATTCGAGGCGGACGCTCACCGCCCCGTTCAAACTCAGGTGGCGGTCCGTCTCCGAATGGGGACGGGTGCTCGCGCCCGGGCGGTGGCCCGTGACCTGGAGGCCCGGGTTGCATTGCGCCGGGACCTTCGTTACTTCCACTGCGCACGTCAATGGAAGCAAGCAAATCCGTCGAACGTGCCAATTCGAAGCGCACCGATGGGTCCGCTTTGATCTTATCCGGCTGTTCGAGCAACAGGGCTCGTGCCTCAAGATGCGAATCGGACGTTTTTCGAAATTCGCCACGACGAAGATGCAATTCACCGATTTCATTGAACAGCGAAGCCGATTGGACGATCACGGAAGCATAATGAGGATCGGTTTTCGGCGTATTGGCCAGCAGGTCGATCGCACGACGAAAATCCTGCTCGGCTTCGGCCAGTCGGCCCAATCGGACAAGAATCGTTCCGGCCCGGTGATGGGCATCAGCAATCCGAAGTCGTCGCGGAGAATTATCTTCACTTTGATTGGCAAATTTGCGGTAGAACTCGAGCAAACGGTCGAGCAACAGTGCATCCGCAGAAGATAAGGGTGTTTGTGTCAGCCCCGCCTCTGATTCTGAAATATTAATCGCCAGAGATCGTGGAATCCCGCGCGACGTCACGTTATCAAGAATGCTGTCAAATGCATTAATCGCAGAATCAAGATTCGACTCCGCCTGTCGTTGAGCCGATTTCGCCTCGCGCAGGGCCGCTTCGACCTGCAATCGCCCACTCGTCGCAACAACCGCGACGAGTCCAAGCAGAAGGATGGCTGAACCAGTAGCGAAGGCAAGTGCCGGATTGCGACGACTCCACCGCCAAAACCGCTCGGCGAGGGTTGATCGTCGAGCCAGAATCGGACGATCTTCGCAAAAACGGCGTAAATCTTCGGCGAGATTCGCAGCCGTTGCGTAACGCCCTGAAGGTTCACGTGCTGTCGCTTTCAAGACAATCGTTTCAAGGTCGCGCGGAATCGCCGGATTGACCAGACGAGGCCGAGGAACATCTCCGCCATGCATCCGCTGCGATAACATCGTAGTCGACGCACCATCGAACGCCGGTTTTTGCGTCAAGAGCTCATAAAGGGTCAGTCCAAGACTGTAAATATCTGTCGTTCTGTCGGCTTGACCATTCAATTGCTCAGGAGCCATGTATCTTAGCGTTCCAACGATCTCTCCCGTTCTGGTCAGATCCTGGCTCTCCATGACTTTCACGAGACCAAAATCCATGATCCAGACGTCACCTGCGTGATCGAGCATCAAATTTGAGGGCTTGATGTCCCGATGCAGAACTCCATGTTGATGAGCATAATTCAAGGCGTCGGCGACTTGCGCTGCCAGTCGAGCGATCCGACGAAAGAACTCGGTGGAATTGACGTTGGCAAACAGATCAGGCACGTCAGAATCGGGAGCCGATTCGCGGGATTTCGCATTGTGAAAACCCGCTGCCACTTGCCTCGTTTCAATTGGCTGATTGCCTGTGTCATCAGAAAACGGACTGCGACCAAGATTCGTGTCAGTACTTCCCAACGCACCGCTCAATTCGTTCGTCGAGGATTCCAAAACGCTTTTTGAGGTCGGATCGACCGCAGTTCGTCGTGTGTAGGATTCAATCGCGGCCGATAACGAAATTCCGTCGATAAACTGCATGGCATAAAAGTAGACTCCAGCCTCATCACCCATCCCATACACCTGCACGATGTTCGTATGGTGCAGTCGCGCAGCAGACTCGGCTTCACGTCGAAATCGGTCCAACTGGTGAGGTGAGTTCGATATTCCAGTCCCGAGGACTTTGAGTGCCACGCGGCGCTGAAGTGATCGCTGCTCCGCTTCATACACCACCCCCATCCCGCCGCGACCCACTTCGCGAATGATGTGAAAGTCGCCAATGGTTTCTTGAGCAAACAAAAGTCGTCGCTTCGCTTTTTCCGGAGAATGAGACTGTTTGCTCATCGATTCAATCATCGCAATCGTCGGGAATAATGCCCGGATCGCCGATCGATGTTCTGGAGCACGCATTTCGTACTCTTCGATCGTTGGCGATTCACCCGCTCGCAGGCGCGACGAATACTCATCTGCCAACATATCAACCGGGTTGCGCCCCTCGCCGGCATCGGAAATTCCAGCGTCTGATCCGTCGCCCGTTGAACTGGAAGAGGCGTCCGCAGGTAACATCCCCAGTACCGTCAACGATAAATCAGGGGATACAGATGCGTCCTGGTGCTTTTCTGGATGACTCATGATGGTATTTCAAAACAAAACTTCGTCGTGAATAACGTCCTGACAATGACACCGTAAAACACGATCCACAATCCACCGGTTAGCGGCCAAGACCCTGCAAGATTTCACCAAGTCGAGTCATGGCTCTGACATATCGATTGCTGGCCGCCGTCACGCTAAGACCGAGCGCCTGGGCGACTTCAGCATTCCCAAGATGCTCAAAATGCCGTAACGCAAGAACCTCGCGGTCAATTTCATCCATGGAACTTAACGCATGATGAAGTTGTTGAACTTCTTCATCTCGAATTAAGGCTCGACTGGGTGTCGTGAGCTGAGCACTCATCACGTGAACAATCGAGTCGCTTGTCTGACTTTCATCCACGGGATTGTATCGCAGACTTCTTTCTCGCTGAGGACTCCGTTTCTGTCCAAAATGACGCCGCTGGACATCGATCAGCGTCTGAAGCGTCAACTGTCTCGCCCAGACATAGAATGAGACTTCTGGTGACGCGAGATAGTCTTTGATGCGCCGGGCGATATCGATATACGCTTCCTGAAGAACATCTTCCGGATCGACGCGGCTTTGCAAGCGTTGATCCAGACGAAAGTCGATCAGTCGCACAAGCCGGTCTCGATGCTGCGAAAACAACTCGGCCAGAGCGATCTCACCACCATCCTGCAGGCGTTGAAGTTCCTCGTTCATCGTGATGATATTACAGAAAACACGTGGCAACTTCTCTATCAACGGCCTCTTTACCTAACAGACTTGTCGCCAAGACATCGCCACGCGGAATTCAGAAATTTTACAGATGCTGTCAAACACCAGCCCTTACAACAAATCGATCCCAGACCAAATAAAAACGACGGTTAACTTCACATGGGCAGTTTGTTAACCTTCAGACATCTCGCACGAAATCAGGATGTCATTTTCAAGCCGTTTTACAATTGATCTTCGGTGGCTCGTACGCCGGGCAATTTGCCATCATCCAGGTCTCAAAAAAGTTCGATCTCGACCTCAAGAAAGCAGCCGCAATCATGGGCCACAAACTTTCCCGACGACAATTTGTTCAATCCGCGGCAGCCATCGGGATTGGCCTCCCGACGATTATTCCATCAGGAATTCTGTCGGGTAAATCACCCAACGAGAAACTGGCGTTCGCCTGCATTGGGATGGGTGGTCAGATGAAAGGCTATCTGATCCCGGAACTCTCGAAAATCGACCAGCAAATCGTGGCGATTTGTGATGTCGATCAGCGTCAGTGTGATAGCGCCTTGAAGATCAAGGGCCTGGCCGGCGCCAAGGTCTATCACGACTACCGTGAGTTACTCGAACAAGAGAAGGGAGTTGACGCCGTCATCATCGCGACCCCCGACCATTGGCATGTCCCTGTTTGTCAGGCGGCATTAGCGAACGGAAAACACGTCTATTGTGAGAAGCCCTTGGCACACTCCGTCGCGGAATGTCGTGCCCTCGAGAAAATGGCGAAAAGCCATCCGATGCTGGCGACGCAAACGGGAAACCAGGGCTGTTCGACCGAAGGATTTCGCCGAAGTTTCGAAGTCATCCAATCGGGACTGCTCGGCCCAATTGCCGAGGTTCACGTCTGGCATCCGTCACATTCCTGGCCCAACGGAGTTGATCGCCCTACGACCAGCGATCCCGTTCCACAGGGGCTCGACTGGGATTTCTGGCTCGGTGCCGCTCCAGCACGCCCCTACAACAATGAGATCTATCATCCAGGAAAGTGGCGTGGCTGGTATGACTTTGGTGGCGGATCGATTGCAGATTTCTGTTGCCACGGCTTTCAGCTCGCCTTCCGGGCACTCGACCTGGACGTCCCCGTCCGCATCGAAGCGACTGGCGAAAACCTGGGGCACGAATCGTTCCCAACTCGCTGTACGATCACATTCGACTTTGCCGCCAAAGGGAACCGAGGACCGGTCAAACTCTACTTCTACTCAGGTGAGAAAAACCTCCCTCCCGAACACATTACCAAAGGCCCCGTCGGAACAACTGGCTGCCTCGTCGTTGGCAGTGAAGGAACTCTCTCAGCAGGACTTTGGAACACCGACTGTAATATCCGCCTGAAAGGTGCGACGGAATTCCGGGGCGCTGATCAGCCCGAAGTCGCCAGGATCGAAAAGACACAACCCCGGATCGATACCGAAGTCCTCAAATGGGACCCACGTAAAACGGCACAAGGACAACGGCCTCGCTGGAGTCAGGTAAATAACTCGCACATGTTCGAGTGGGTCCTCGCCTGTGCGGGTGATGCCAAATCCTACTCGCCATTCGAAATTGGAGCACGAATTACCGAAGTCGGTATGCTCGGCGTCCTGGCGTTACGAACACAAAAACCGATCGACTGGAACGCAGAAAAACGTCAGGCAAAAAACCTCCCAGAAGCCGATGCGATCATCGACCCAATTCCATCCACCAAAAAGTATCTGCCCGGCACAGCCGGTTGATGCGCGTCGCACGATGGGTTCAGAATAGCAATATCGTTCGCGCGTTGACCCGGCCGGCGCAGCCGGTTGATGCGCGTCGGATGACGGGTTAAACCAAGGATGATCGTTTCCGCGTTGACCAGGCGAGCCGAGGTGCGTAAGCCCTCGGACTCTTGTTCTTGCGAAGCAATCCATTGAAGCAACTCTTTTAGAAATACTTGCGTAATCAAATGCTGTTTAATGCAGCAGCAATCGGACGTCCCGGTACTCTCAAATCGAATCGCACGATCTGCCCGCTTTCAGGCATGGATCGCAATCGTGAACCCGCCCGCGAAGAACGGCACGATTGGCAACGAATGAACTGGATTGATCGAAGACGCCCACAAAGTGGTCGTGAACGTCAGATCGATCGATCCTGACTTGCTCAAACCTTTATAAACACCTGTCGAACCGGTGACTTTATACTGAAACTGCGTCGGTAGCGGGACAAACCCATGATGGACGGGGCTTGTCAAACTTAACGTGACGCTCCCTTGTGAATTCGTCAGAGTCAGCTTTCCCGTCGCGCGTCCCGTGGTCGCAAACCCAATTCCTTTAATCGACCCCGTAATACTGACTTGTCCCATGATCTCTAACGAGGCAGTTCCGTCTGTCAGTTGATACGTCGCCGAATTCGAAGTGAAATTTCCAGCCCCGGTCCCATGAAGAGCAGCCGTGTCGTTGAGCTTTACGGAAACAAATGTCGCTGAAAATGTCTGATTATTCGAATGCTCGACCAGATGGATTGTTCCGGTCATCTGCAGACTTGTGAAAGCACCCGTGCCGCTGACAACAGAAAACTGAAAGTCTTGCGGAAGTGGTGCAAAACTTTTTTGAACCGGACCGACCAGTTCCAGCACGAGACTCCCCTGGCTGTTCGAAAGGGTTATTTCGCCGTTCGCCTGGCCGAACGCAATATTGCCCGGGCCTTGGATTGTTCCCTGAAACTGAACCTGACCAAGCAAAGGAAAATTACCGTGCCCCTGAAAAGTATTCGTCACTCCGGCATCAATGCCGAAAAAAGCCGCCGTGCTATATGTGCCTGATACCGTTCCAAAGACATGATGAACCGGATTCAGTAACGGTGGCTCGACGGCAGCCACGACAGCGGGCTGCGGAATGGGGACCAGCGAAGTCGGTACAAGCCGACATTCAAGGATTTCGGCGACGTAACCAATTTGTCGGCGGCGCATTTGTCGTCCCCGTGATTCCAACCTGTTCAGGTAACCATGTCGCACAATGAGCAATGTGATTCTGGAGTTACGATGTTTAATGACACCTCAACCTCTGAGCAATACGGACCAACCTCGATTTGTGCAATCTGAGTGAAAAATGAGTTCAAAACGGCCGATAATCGGCGAATTTGGCCTCGCGGGGGGAGTACTCATTCATAGCCGGCGCGACAAATTGAACCCATCGAAAGTGGCCGAAGAAAATGGTGACATAAGTCCAAATCGAAAATGGATGCTTCTTCGGGTTAATTTCAAAATTGTAAAAGATTCTCATGGAACTTTTTATTGACGGTTCGCGGCAATTTTTAAGCTCCGGTTTTCCGGATCAAAGGCTCAGCAGTCCAAATAATCCGGGCCATCGGCCTTATCATTACCCAACTTTTCCATCATCGAAAGGTACAGTTTTCGAGCCCCGGGGCGATGAAAAAGCGAGGAGTTTCTGCCACAGATGAACACCGATTGACACGGATAAATGCAAGACCGCCAAACTCAGTCAAAGGCGTTTTCGGCTATCGATTATCGGATTTTTTCCGCTTCATCTGTGTGGTTCCGGGTGCATCTGTGGCTAAACTCTTTTGAATTTTATTGAAACCCCCATCGAATTAAACGGAATGGTGATCGGCCAAGAATTCGGAATCCGACCTGCGTTTTTAAAGAAACAACCTGATGGATCACGACACAACGGCTGACGGCGAAGGATCTCGTCTAATCGTCTCGCACGCGGAAGCGTTCTGGACCTGGTGTCGAGTTGCGGTGTTGAGCTTTGGCGGGCCGGCCGGCCAAATTGCGGTCATGCACCGAATCATCGTCGAAGAGAAAAAGTGGATCAGTGATGAACGTTTTCTGCATGCTCTTAATTTCTGCATGCTGCTCCCCGGCCCCGAGGCACAACAACTTGCCACATACATCGGCTGGTTAATGCACGGGACGCGGGGAGCCTTACTCGCGGGCGGGCTATTCATCCTGCCTGGTGCCGTTTCCATTCTCGCATTAAGCATTCTTTACACCTACAACGAGCAGTCCAGTCTCATTCAAGCCCTCTTCTTCGGGCTGAAACCGGCGATCATGGCAATTGTCCTCGAAGCGGTGTTTCGGATCGGCAAACGAGTCCTCAAAAACGGCATGATGATCTTGCTGGCGGCGGCATCCTTCATCGCCATTTTTCTCTTTGATATTCCCTTCCCTCTACTGATTTTTGTGGCGGGCGTGATCGGATTGGTTGGCGGAAGAATCTGGCCTGAATATTTTTTCGTTCTCAAAGCGAAGACACAGGAAGCGTTAGCAAACAGCGACCAACATGGATCTGATCATTCGACCTGCGAGATACGGCAGAAACCCTCGCTCGCGCGAAGCGTGATCGTGAGCACGGTATGTCTGATTCTCTGGTTCAGTCCACTGATTGTCATCTGGTTAACACTTGGCCCGAAATCGGTCTTTTTTCAGGAAGGAACATTTTTCAGTAAAGCGGCCGTGGTGACTTTTGGCGGCGCTTATTCCGTCCTGGCTTATATCGCTCAGCAAGCGGTCGAAAACTATCAGTGGCTGAAACCGGGAGAAATGCTTGATGGACTTGGTCTGGCCGAAACGACACCCGGACCGCTGATCATGGTCGTCCAGTTCGTTGGATTCATGGGGGCTTATCGTAACCCAGGACCTTTCAGCCCGCTTGTTGCCGGTATTCTTGGATCAGCCATCACGACGTGGGTCACGTTCGTCCCCTGCTTCTTCTGGATTCTCCTCGGTGCACCGTACGTCGAACGGTTGCGTGACAATAAATTGATCGGGTCGGCCCTGTCGGCCATCACCGCCGCGGTCGTCGGAGTCATCCTGAATCTCGCCATCTGGTTTTGGCTGCATACACTCTTCCGTGTTGTGACAATATTAAGAGTCTATGGAATGCGATTTCAAATGCCGGATGTCACAACACTGAACGTCGCGGAGGCCGTCATCGCAATCCTCGCCTGCCTGATCACGTTCTATTGGAAAAAAGGAATTCTGCTGACGCTGGCAATTTCGACTTGTACTTGTGCTGTGTGGTTCCTGGCGAAGGCTAATTTTCACTTCTGATCAGCATCAATCTGCGAAGACCAGTGTTCCATCTCCTTTGTTTCGCTGAGAGACATCTGGCTTAACGATCATCAAGACGCTGCTCACCTAAATCTCGCTTCACAGCCCAATTCTGAAAGGCCAGGAATGTCATCAAAGCGGCAGGGATAACGATTAAAAGAATCGACTCTCGTGACGAAAGAAATCCACGACGATACAGAACGAAGCTGATAACAGCGCAAGCTACAGCGACAGTGAAAAACAGTCGTTGGAGTCCGACGTAGGGATCGATTTTTTCCCGACGCTGCCAGAGGTAACAGCCGACCGCATTAATGACCGCGAAGCTACCGAGGCAAACCAGACCCGAGATCGCGTCAGCGGGCAGCACAGTGAGAGCGCAGAATAGCATCCAGACCGATCCACCAATTTGACTCCCAAACCAGCCGCCAGCGTTCCAGACGAATGAATTGCGATCAAGTGATTTTTCGGTATCCATTTCACCTTCACCAAACTTTCTATGGGTTTACACAGTTGGCGTCGAGTTAATCGTATCGAGTTTTTGTTCGTACGGACATCAAAAAGGACAGGTATCGAATTCACCAAAGAATCGAGAAAGCGAAGAAAGTTTGACAAAGGTGTACACTGACGCCTACGGCAAGGGCTTGGCCGCCAACTCCAGGGAAACAGGGAGCAGGTACACGCACACATGTGTCAAACGGTTCGCAGAGATTCAACGACAAAGTTCAAAAAGATTGGAACAAGAATCAGCACGAATCTTCGCTGATCAGAGATTTCAAAATCTGTTAGCCTCGAGTATTCGATATTCGTGTGTTTCGGCAGATTCGTGGTCAGAACTCTTTTGCTTTCCAAACACTCTCTCTGCCACAAGAACAAAATTCAATGACCGAACATCCGCCGTATAAGATCCTGATGGTCGAGGCAAAGAGCAGTTGGGTCGGCAAACTGATGTCTCACGTCTCCGAAGGGAAATACATCGAGATCTGCCAGGGAAAACCCTTCCGCAACAACGAACAGAAATTCGCTCTGGAAAACATCGTCGAACAAGCCAGCCTCCGAGGCCTGCATGACCTGCCGGTTGAATACGATGAATGGCTTGGTTGTTAGACGGCGGTGTAGAGACAAGGAATTGCCGAGTTGCACAACGACAACGGACATCGGGTGCCACTGGATTGAGAAAATCCAATCTGAGCAGGAGAAGAGTGAACCGCAGGGGAGGTCCCTGATTTCTCAAGTCGCCTGTGTCACCTGATTCACGGTTCTCATCTCCTTTGTTTTTCGCCTGGACGGCAAAAATCGGGCTGACAGGATTTGAACCTGCGACCTCTTGACCCCCAGTCAAGTGCGCTAGCCAAGCTGCGCTACAGCCCGATATCGTGGACCGGTTCCACCCGTCCATCTGTGAACTATTGCAACGTCTGACGTTCATTGCAAGCGAGGGTTTCAGGTTTTCCATAACCATCCAGTACATTCAGTGTTTTCTGACCTGACAATCACATAGAATTTGGTGAATTCGTTGATTCTCGCGGTTTCTTGCGTTCTTTTTCGGTCGGATAAATCGATGTCAATGCGATCCTGCACATGCTGGTTGATGCTTACCATTCTGATGCTGACAGCCTTCACCTCGCCCGTGGTCAGGCCGGTGCGGGCACAGGATGCGAACACCGTCGTCGATCCGGATCATGCGGCGAAGCGAACCAAGGGACTGGAACTCTTCAAAACGAAGGTCCGAACAACTCTGAAGCAGCATTGTGTTTCGTGTCACGGTGAGAATTCGACGGAAGGTAAACTTGATCTGGCGACTCAAACGGGATTGCTGAAGGGGGGCGAGCGGGGGCCAGCGGCGGTGATCGGGCGGGGGGACAAGAGCTTACTCAGTCGACTGATCACTCATCAGCAGGAACCGCATATGCCGAAAGATGCGGACAAACTGCCAGCCGCCGAGATCGCAGCGATTCTGGAATGGATCGACCTGGGTGCTCCTTACGATGAACCGTTAGTTCCTCAAAAGGTGGACACGATTCGGTGGACGGAACGAAAAATTGGAGCGGATTCGAAGAAACTTTGGTCGTATCAGCCACTGCAACGGGTTTCGCCACCGACTGTTGCCGACGAGCGACATTGGGGAACATCGCCGATTGACCGATTCGTGCTGGCTAAACTGGATGAAATGAAGCTGAACCCGAATGGACTGGTCGGGCGGGCGACTCTGGCTCGTCGGC
This sequence comes from uncultured Schlesneria sp., assembly GCA_903899985.1. GTDB lineage: Bacteria > Planctomycetota > Planctomycetia > Planctomycetales > Planctomycetaceae > Schlesneria. Next base: position 2,715 of record CAIULL010000272.1, on the reverse strand, counting down.
TTTATTTTGATCTGATCGGGTTACCCCCGAAGGCAGAGGATGTTCAGACGTTCGTGGCGGACCCGCGTCCCGATGCTTATGAACGGCTCATTGATCAGGTTCTGGCGAATCCTCATTATGGCGAGCGCTGGGGTCGACGATGGCTGGACCTGGCTCGATTTGCGGAAAGCCATGGGTTTGAACATGACTACGACCGGGCATCCGCGTACCACTACCGGGATTTCGTCGTCCAGGCGTTGAATGCGGGAATGCCGTACGATCAGTTTGTCCGCTGGCAGATCGCCGGTGACGAAGTCGCTCCTGACAACCGCTTGGCCATGATGGCGACCGGGTATCTCGCAGCGGGTGTTCACTCGACTCAAATCACCAAGAACGAAGTCGAAAAACATCGTTATGACGAGATGGATGACATGCTTGGTACCATCAGCACGTCGCTGCTGGGCTTGACTGTTGGCCGTGCCCGATGTCACGACCATAAGTTCGATGCCATTCCTCAAGCCGATTACTACCGGTTGCTGTCAACGTTTACCAAGACGATCCGGAGCGAAGTGGAACTCGATTTCGACCCAGAGGGATATCAGCGAGCGCGTTCGGTGTTTGATCGGGACCATTTGCCGTTCGAGCAGGCGGTTCGTGATTATGAAACGAATTCGTTGCCGGTGCGTTTTGCGGAATGGCAGGCAAAGCGGGACGCGGCAGCCGAGCAAAGCACGTGGCTGCTACCATCGCAAATTAAGTATCAGTCATCGGGGAACGCCGTGTTCACTCGGCAATCCGACGGGTCATGGCTGGTGAGTGGCCCCAGTGCCGCGAATGATGTCTGGACGATCACATTCGAGACGAACCAGCGAGACATCAAGTCGATCCGACTGGAGACGCTGGCCGATCCTTCGCTGGTGAAATCAGGTCCTGGGCGTGCACCAAACGGCAATTTTGCGTTATCTGATTTTCAAGTTACGGCACAGCCGCTTGGTGAGCCAGGCAACGTCAAGCCAGTAGCGATGCCTGTGAAACTTGTCGGAGCCAAAGCAACGTTCGAACAGAACGGACTGCCTGTCGCTGCGGCGATCGACGACAATCCAGGGAGTGCGTGGGCGGTCGATCCCGAATTTGGCAAGGATCATGCTGCGGTCTTTACGACCGCCGAGCCGTTTGGTTTCGAACGTGGGACTCTGGTCACGATCACGTTGAAATTCAATGTCAACGTGCATCATTCGATCGGTCGACCACGACTGACAATTTCGCAACAGACTGATCTCGCTGCGACCACGGGCGGAGCGTTCGATGAAGTGATTCAGGCAATTCTTGATCAACCGTTCGCCAAATTGACTGACGATCAAAAAGGGAAGGTTTTAGAATGGTACAAATCGCGTGATGCGGGGTGGAAAACCCTGGAAGATCGCCGAGCGGCTCATGCGGCTCTTGCTCCGAAACCCCGGATTCAGAAGGTGCTGGTTGCGAGCGAGGGATTGCCACCTGTCACGCTGCATACTCAAGCTGAAGCCGAATTCCTCAAAGAAACACACTTCCTCAGGCGGGGGGAGCCGAACAACAAAGAAGCGGTGGCTACGCAAGGTTTTCTGCAGGTGCTGATGGCCAACCCGGACACGCCGCAGTTGTTCCAGGCGCAGCCACCAGCCGGCTGGAGAACGTCGTATCAGCGAACTTCGCTGACGAACTGGTTGATCGACCGTGAAGCGGGAGCGGGGAACCTGCTGGCTCGCGTGATCGTCAATCGGATCTGGCAGCATCATCTGGGTCGAGGCATCGTGGCGACCCCCTCCGATTTCGGGTTGCGTGGCGAATTGCCGACTCATCCGGAACTTCTGGACTGGCTGGCGGGTGAACTGCTACGACATCATTGGGAACTGAAGCCGCTGCATCGGGCGGTGTTGGCGAGCAGCGTCTATCAGCAGGGCTGTGATACGGATGAGATTCGCGCTTCGATCGATCGCGATAACACGCGGTTGTGGCATCGGCCTCGTCGTCGGTTGGAGGCCGAAGTGATCCGCGACGCGATCCTGGCTGAAAGCGACTTGCTGGATGATCGACTGTATGGGCCGGGCCGACTGGACGAAGGACACCGGCGACGAAGCCTGTATTTCACGGTCAAGCGCAGCCAGTTAATGCCCTCCATGACGGTGTTTGATGCACCTGACGGGACGACCCCCGTCGCTGATCGGCCTCAAACAACAATTGCACCTCAGGCCTTATTGTTGATGAATAATTCGCACGTGAGAGACGCGGCTCGGCAGTTCGCCATGCGACTTTTGCCTATCGCGATGAGATCACCGGAAGAGGCTGTCAGGACGGGATATCTTGACGCGGTGTCACGCCAGCCAACTTCGGAGGAATTGACAAGCAGCGTGTCGTTTCTCAGACAGCAGACGGAGTCGTATTCAACGGCTGATCAGAACAATCGACTGTTGGCGGCGCTCGAAGACTTTTGCCAAGTTTTGTTTTGTTTGAATGAATTTGTGTATGTGGAGTGAGGTCTTGGACTTACGAAACTCAATGATGCTTCTATTTTGAAGAGATCGGCTGGACGCCGATCAGCCTGCGCCGATGGCTTCGGGTTAAACGCAATACCGTTCAAAGAATCATAACAATCGACTGCTTAAAACTTTTGGAGAGCGTTGGTTTCTTTCTGTGATGAGGGCGGCACTTTTGCCAGTGCGACATCTTGCGTTTGATCACTCGCGGATTGATTCGGTT
>CAIULL010000271.1 GCA_903899985.1 uncultured Schlesneria sp. | reverse complement strand
GTCAGCGAACGAAATCGAAGCTGTAAAGAAGGAATGGATAAGTCGTCTGTCAAACCTGATCGACGCGATCAAGAATTCGGCCGAAGGGTCTGGATGGCGGACTCGAAGGATCGACAAAACGATCACCGAACGGGAACTCGGCACTTATAAAGTGCCGGTCTTGCTGATGGAGAAGGACACCGTCGAGGTTGTCATCAACCCGGTGGCGCGCTTCGTTCCCGGTGCTGAAGGAGCAGTCGACATGTATTTGGCGCCGGCTTACGACGACATCGCCAGCCTCTACTTCGAGGGCGGACAATGGATGTTGCACTACGCAGAACGTCCGAATCCGATCGCCAGGCCGAGCGTAATCGAGATGAAGTCACGACCTTACTCGAATGAGGCAATCATCGCGACTCTTGAAGAAATGGCCGCCAATGGCTGAACGTCAAGCCTTCATCGATCGTATCAAGGGGGCGGAACGGGAATGCAAAGTAATTACCGCAGCGATCGACCACTATCAGCAAACCGTCGAAGGGAAGCGTGCTGACCTGCCCTTCCAGACGTCACCTCGTGACCTCGTTTAAGCCATTGAAAATGTCGAATCGACCTACTTGATCCGGAAGTGGGCGGAGTTTGAAACGGCACTCCGTTCTTATCGCCGTAAACTCACTGGAATCGCAAACGACCGAATCAGCGCGATTGACCTTGTGAATTGGACTACGGGTATCAGACAGGGTCGTGCGATCGCTGCGACGACCCGGGACGAGGTGCATGAAGTCCGCGAGTATCGGAATTGCCTGGTCCATGAGTGCGACGACATTGACCTGCCTGAGCCTATCGCGATTTCTTTGGCCAGAAATCGGCTCAATACCTTGTTGCACTGCTTGCCGATCTATTGGTGAACGCAATAAGGATTGTGCTTAATCAAATTGTCAAACGGCCAGCATGGGACGACCAAAGAGCATTCCGCCATCCAACGTAGCATCGACCTCGGTTGCCCGTTCGGAGACGATTCCTGATTCGCCGAAACCGCAAGGGCTCTTGGGCTGGAAATCACGACCCGACCGCGCGGTTGACCAAAAATCCATAACAAAGGTTCCTGACTCCTTTTCTTCTCCGTGAGCGAATTTGATCCATCGTATTTTTTCCGGCCTGAAGGTCGGTTCTCTCAGCCCAGTTCGCAGCGAGCGTTGCGAGCGAAGAACTTGGTCTCGCCGAGAAAAAGGCCGAAGGACCCTTTCGAGGTCGTTCATTCTTCTTCGAGTGATCATCGGGAGCCGTGAACAGCACCGTTCAAGGCCGAATCAAAATTGTCTCGTCATAACTGAAATATCGAGAAAATCGAAGTCACGGATAAATCGAATTGCGATTCTGCTATTCATCGGTGTACAAAATGCCTTCCGCAGTGTTTTTATTGCTGAAAACGAACTCTTTCTTGGGAGTGCTTCAATTGGAAAGCGGTATTGTCGAAAAAGTTGTCGTCGTGATTGATTTATCCCGATACAGCGACATCTGCAAAGAACTCGAACAACAGCTTGATGTGACAGCTGTGGCTGCAGTCAACGACCAAGTGAAAAGCCTGATACGCCTGGCACTTGCCGCGGCGAAGATTCCCTCAGAGGAGGTGCCTTGCAAAGGGACGGGTGACGGTGCGATTCTCGCCCTGAATTCGCCAGCAGAAGCTTCGGTCTTTGCGGAAAAATTGCATAAACTGGCTGAGACGCATAATCGTGGCAAAGACGTTGCGCTCGCGCAACGGCATTTTCGAGTGGGAATATGGTCAGGGAAAATCGCCGTCCAACCCGAACCGCACGCAAATGGGTTTCCGACGACATTCGATTTTGCCGGCACGGCAATCGCGAACGCGGTACGGCTTGAGGGAGCGTGTTCGACCGGAGAAGTTCTGATCGGATTTGATGCGTGGGCAGATCTTCCAAAAGCAACCCGCGCGTTATATGGCCCGGAAGAGATAGTCAATGGAAAGCGAAACGAAGAATTTCGGGCACATCGTCGTCGCGTTGTGTCACCAGCAGGATGGGATGTGCTCGCGTCCTCGGCAGCCAACTCCACTGCGGGTGTTGTGGCACGGCAAAACGAACTGATCGCAACCCACCGCCGCCGCCTGGAGATCCTCGAGAAACAAGCAGCGATGTTTGGCATCCAGGCCCCGCCGCATATCACGATCGAAATCGAGGATATCAAACGAATCATTAGAGACTTGGAAGCATGATTCGATAGAAAACAGTGGTAAATTTTACCTCGTGTCCGAAAGAATGCTCAGGAAATTTCTTGCGAATTCCAGATACGAGAAACAACTTCAGGAGTAAATCCTGACAAATGAAACGGACGTTAGGGGGCGTCGAAGATCGATTTATTTAGCAAATGGCGATTCTAAAGGGAGCAGGAATGACAGATGATCTGAGCAACGACGAACGAAGCGCGAAAGAGCGTCGCTTAAGCCACCTGAGAAAACAAAAAGCTTATATGGGAATTAACACACCAGCAGATGTCGTCATGCAAATCGAAGATCTTACGAAGGAGCTCGAGGATGCGGGCCGTGCGCGGCACTCTGATAAAGAGCATTCCGAAGCGTCTCGAGACCCGCATCGGCAGAGCGCTCAAACCGAATCGCGGAGAATCATGCTTGAAACTTCCGCTGAAGTAGTTGGAATACCGTCAGACCATCCGCCCGATGAGCTGATAGGCACACGTCTCGAATTCCTGGACGAAAGGTTACTTGAACGATACTTAACGGGAGGAACGCTTTTTCTCGAAAAATACTATGGCTTTCTAAAACACTTTCAGAATCCAGACCAGTTACAGGACTCTCTCGACGACTTATTGGAAGTGATTGAGAAATTGCCTCAAGGAAAAAGCCAGTTGGCATCCGTAACTGGGTTTTCCGCCACGGGTAAGTCTTGTTTACTCAATATGATTTACCTCAGACAATTAGAACGCTTCAATCATAATAAATCTCGATTTGCCCCCGTTTTTTTGAATCTCCACACTTATTTGAAGGAAGATTATGACGAAAACTCGATAGCAAGTTCCGAGATTTCAAGTTTCATCGACGAAGCGAACAAACTCTGCACGGACGCATCCACTACCGCCGATGGCTTGCTTCTCATAGTGGATGGCTGCGACGAATATTTTAGACATCCGTCACAGCGGTTGATCGATGAGCAGTTTGAAGCATTTGTTCAGGACATATCTGCTCGAAAACGAGTGATTCGAGTTGTCGGCGTCGGGAAGAGTGACACGACTTATCCAGCAGACCATCACTCGCAAGTCCTCAGCTGGGCCGAACGTGACGAATTAGTTCGACTGCGTCGAATCAAGACGGATGAACCGACAGTCGACAAAATTCTAGCAGACTATGTTGCACTCAATTCCTCGGATGTAAAGAAATTAACCGCCGAAGCGATGAAAGCGAGGATCACCGGGCACCGGATCGAGGAAATCGACCTATTCGTCCTTTCCTTGATCGAGGAATCCATCAAAAAGGACTGGAGCGGCAACTTTGATGGCCTGGAGTCACTTTACGCGACGTACTGTCGCCAACATGTTCGAAAGCAGAACCGAGACGAGGCGGCGGCTGCGGTCAAGCGATTAGCAGCCGATGTCTTCAACTTTTACGTACGTCGACCCTATCGTGAAACCGCGCCGGGGCCACAACCAAAGAAGCAGCCAGTTGAACACGTTGTCCGACTCGACGGGATTCCGCACTTACATGCATCGTTAAAAGAATATCTCATCGCGTCTCATATCATTGATTTGATCACAAACAGCACTCCGGATGAGGCGCGTCGTGAGCGGTTTATTTATCCCTACGGAATTAATCGCTTTGTCCGATCGATAATTAACAGGGACGCTTCGATGCAAGAACGCGTTTTTGCGGCCATTTCTCGCGATTACAAGAATTCCCCCATCCGCGAACGAATTCATTTGGCTTATCTCCTCGGCCGATTTAAAAGTCCTGACGTATGCGATAAGTCAAAGGCTCTTTTAAACGATTATCTCATTGAGCATGAGAAAGAAACCAATAACAATGCGGATTACCGGAAGCTTAAGCCAGACAGTGTTACGTTCAAGCAGCGCTTATTATTACAGCGGACTCTCTCCATCAGCGCAATCTATCTCGAAGACCGAAAAAGAGCGAAGACGTATTTGGCCTCGCTATTGAGAAGCGCGCACAGCGACGATCTTAATCGGGGTTTTCACTTGGAATACTATGAGGACGCGCCACGGAATCCAGATCCCGAGGTCATGATCGCGTCTGACGATGCCACGATTCGACCGGTGAAGACATTCGAGGTACTAATAAAGAAACTGCGTGACGATCTCAGCAAAGGCAAGACTCGGGCGATGACATGTGTCGAACTGCACACATTATGCTCGTTGTGCGTTCATCGCCACCTCTTGGGGAATCTGGCCGAGCAAAAGCGTTCAAGACTAATTGAATTTTTAGCCCAATTTAAAAACATTACGCAACGGGAATTTCGGGGAGAGTTTGGGTATTACATTGAGGCCGTTAGTTATATTCTGCAACGAGAAAATGCAAGTATCGGCAGCTTGTTCGTGGAGCTACACTCGTTAAAGAAGCAAAAGCGAGCCGGGTGGAATGCGTCGCGTCTAGACGTTGATCCACCTGTTCACCGAAAATGTCCCTACCCCGAGTCCGTCAGCGATCACGTTTGGGGTTGCCTGTTGATTGCGGAGGCGTTTCTACCCGAGAAGAGCAGTGAGCCGTGTTATTCTAAAAGAGAAATCTTGCGCATGCTGACTATACACGATCTTGCGGAGACGTTCACAGGAGACAAGCCTCATTTTGAGAAAACGCAGGTTGATGATCGTAAAGAGGATCAGCTGATGCGGAGGACCAGCGCCTACGGTGCCTTCTCGCGGCTTCCAGGAATTGCTCGTTGGAACGATTGCTGGGACCGTTTAGAGCGGAGGAAGGATATTAATGCACAGGTCGTCAACGATATTGACAAGATTGAGAGCTATATCCAGTTAATGCAGTATATTCGCGATCCGAATTGCCGAGTCCCCGATGCAGAGAATTGGGCAGCCGACGTAGAGAAGGATCTCGTGACGGATCTGGGGCGTGGAATCTTTCAGTCGCTGAGACACGAGCAGACAGGCTTACTGCAATGGTTTAGGGATGAGAAGTTGGGTTCAAGTAGTGAGTAACCTGGTTTAGCAGCCTTTGAAGTAGCTTCGTGAGGCCGATAAGAGTTTCACCACATTTCAAGGATCAACTCGTGTACGAGCCAAGTCAGAAAGAGATCAAAGAACTGATTGAAGCGCATGGCAGCCGATTGCACAAGTTGAAAGAGCGAAGAGCTGTTGAAGGGATGTCAGCTGATCCCGCCGTGGGAATCGAGATCGAGATGATTGAGGATGAGATTTCTAAACTCAAAAAAAGAAGACAATGGGTGTCTGCGCTTGGCTGGCGATCTTATTTGATGGGTTTTGTATGCATCCTTGTCGCAGTTGTTGTGTCGCTATTTATCGTAGGGTATCCCGCTCCCCCGCGAGTTAAAGCACAAATTCAAATCGTTCCCCCCGGCGATGAGTCTTTTGATGTCAAATGCAGAGATGAGATCGCCGACGGTTGTATACGAGTCACGTTGAACTTGTCCCGACATTCGCGTGACATGCTCCAAAGTCACGTCGCTGAAATTAAGCCGCCGAGCGGCTTTGAAATTACGTGCTTGACGGCAGCATACTACAATCCACTGTTTAGAAGCATGTCTGAAATCTCGGTGATTCAGGAACAAGAATTTCGAAGTTTGGCAATCGGGTATTTCCGCGTCGTTGTTTACGTGAAGCTCATTCCGAAGCATGGGTACGACATTAAGTCGTACCGTGATGAGGATTGGACATTAAGAATTGACAAAGAATCTGTACAAATTCAAGAGGGTGTCGATAATGAGTGAAAAAATGAAATCTACGGTTGAGACTGATAGCTCTCGAGAGGTGGTGTTGTATCTTGGGAAAATTATGAGTGATGATTCCCAGCGGAAGCCATTACCAAATGTCACGATCAAGGTCTATGACAGCAGCTTCCCACATATCTTGATTGCGGCAGGAGGATCCATTTCTGGTAAGCCCGGCTTGGTGAAAGTGGCAACCTCAAATAAGAATAGCATAGAGTTATTGGAGAAGAAGAAGAGAGGCGAAATTGCGAGTGGCATTGATATTATTTTTGGCGTAGGCTGTCCGACATCGGCATATAAGCGCCCTGTTGTCGTTAATCGCCAAGGCCTCTATTGCGAAGGTCGGAGCCCCGTTTTCGTTGAAGCAGGAGATGAGGGAGATCTCGTCAGCGAGGAGCGATTTATTCCCGCGGCAATCGTCCAGAACAAACCGCAGATGTTGTCAGGAACGAAACATGTGGAAGGGTTCAAGCAACTGCTGAAAAGCGATGCAAGCGTCGTACTCATCACCGGGAAGCCCGGGGCCGGTAAGACGACATTCGTCGGAAAGTTTATTGAGGATTACGCGGGACAATGGAAGGATTTCGATATGATTTGTTGCCATTCATTCGAGAAGGATTCGAGTTGCCAGAACTTTATTGACTTTCTTTTTCTTTGGCTGAGTACTCGTTCAGATCTGAAAAAATCCTGGGGGGAACCGACGCCCGATATGATGCGTCAGCTTTTGGGGATTCTGGAACCGTCACTGCTGGTCATTGATGGAATTGATGAAATGTCAAATTCCGGGCGTGATCACGGATGGCGACCGCGATTGGAAGAGGCGGTGAAAGATTGCGTGAGAGGTCAGGATCGAATGCGTGGTCATTCAATTATTCTCACCTCTCAAGAGGTTCCGCCGTTTCTTGAGACGATCATGACAAGCCGAAGAAAGTCCAAGCGATTTCTTCACATCGATCTCGGTGGCTGAAATTGTGCTAGAAAATCACCACGTTTAAAAGGACCATAAAGTGTCTGATTCAAGTCGAAAAGCAATCGAGGAACTGATTGGCGCGCATCGCAGGCGATTGCACGAGTTGGAAAAGCGACGAGCTTTCCAAGGGATTTCAGTTGATCCCGCTGTGGTAATCGAGATCGAGATGATTAATAACAAGATTTTTGAGCTCACGAACAGAATCGCCGAGATTGAATCGGGGAGGAAGAACCGGAAACCACCGGCGGCGGTCGATGAGAATGCCAATTTACAAAGTAAAGTGAACATAAGAGGCACACCCGCGGTGCCACCAAGTTCTCGATACAAACAGGCGGACGAAACGTCAATGGAAGTCAAGTCAGATCCTCCGATCGTTTTTATTAGCTTTAGTCACGATTCGGATGAGCATCGAATGAAGGTTGCCGGGTTGGGCGCCTCACTTATCACCAGTGGGTGCGATTGCCGAATCGATCTTTTCAAGAACACAGACGAAGACTGGCCAACGTGGATGTCGAATCAATTGTTATCAGCAGACGTCTTGTTGTGTGTAACCACCGAGACGTATCACAAGCGATTTCGAGGCATCGAGCTTGCCGAGGTCGGCAAAGGCGTAGGGTACGAAGCGCCGCTCATTCGAAATCTGATGTTCGACAATAAGTTTCGCAATATTCGGATCTTTCCGGTTTTCTTCAATCCCAGTGACAAAAAGTTTATTCCATTAGAATTGAAGGGGTTCGACTTCTTCGAACTGACGGGGCGTGCCGGCTACGAAAGACTGTTGCGGAAAATATTTGACCGGCCTGAGTTTGTTAAACCAGAGATCGGCGATCTACCCGAATTGCCGCGAACAGATGTCCCTCCGATGTTCTAAACAGATACGGTAATTGGACCACGGGCAATCGCGGTAGGAACGGCCATTACTGGCCGCCCCCCGCACAGATCCGTACGTGCAGAATTACCGCATACGGCTCTTACCTTGGATAATGACGAGCGAACCGCTCTTCGGGATAGGGATGGATCATCTTTGCGTTGGGAAGCCATCGGCGGCAAAGCTTTCCAAACTTGGCCCAGGTCATCCGGTGTGCCCTCTGTTACCAGCGTCGCAGAATTTTCAACCAGATTTTCTGGATCGCTACCCTAAACTGGTTCAAGCGCGTCGAGTTCAATGGGACTGCGTGGTAATTGCACCACCCCTTGTTGACACTCGACAGTCAGGAGTCGACTTCCGCAAGGTCCCAATGCACAATTCGTTTCAGCGTTTCTTCGGCGCTCCTTTTATTACCACACGGGGTCTTTTTCAAGATCCGACTGCCGAACCTCGAATCCGAATCCGTATTGTTTCAGAACCTGATCGACAAGTCTCCGAAACCATGATTGTTTATTCGGCGAAACGTAAATGGCTTCGACCAGAATACGAAGGTCTACAGGAATGTCCTTCCCCGCAGGGTTAAGCGGTTCATGTCTCCACAAATATCGCATTCCTTCAGATTTAACAACTTCAATCGCAATTGCCCTAACTTCGTTTTGGTTCAACGACAAACAAGGTGCGCAGCGTAAGTGATTGCGGTGAAAGGAGAATGAAAATGTGGTCAAATCGTGCCTGAGAAACGGTGTTGCAAACTGTTTGATCAGGGGAACCGAGTTGACCACGAAGTTATTATACAAG
>CAIULL010000270.1 GCA_903899985.1 uncultured Schlesneria sp. | reverse complement strand
GTCAGCGAACGAAATCGAAGCTGTAAAGAAGGAATGGATAAGTCGTCTGTCAAACCTGATCGACGCGATCAAGAATTCGGCCGAAGGGTCTGGATGGCGGACTCGAAGGATCGACAAAACGATCACCGAACGGGAACTCGGTAGTTATAAAGTGCCGGTCTTGCTGATGGAGAAGGACACCATCGAGGTTGTCCTAAACCCGGTGGCGCGATTCGTTCCAGGTGCCGAAGGAGCAGTCGACTTGTATTTGGCACCCGCTTACGACGACATCGTTAGTCTCTACTTCGAGGGGGGACAATGGATGTTGCACGCCGCAGAACGTCCGAATCCGATGGCCAAGGAGAGCGTCACCGAGATGAAGTCACGACCTTACTCGCATGAGGCTATCATCGCGACGCTTGAGGGAATGGCTGCTAATGGCTGAACGTCAAGCCTTCATCGACCGTGTCAAGGGGGCGGAACGGGAATGCAACGTAATTACCGCAGCGATCGACCACTATCAGCAAGCCGTCGAAGGGAAGCGTGTCGTCCTGCCCTTCCAGACGTCACCTCGTGACCTCGTTAAAGCCATTGAAAATGTCGAATCGACCTACTTGATCCGGATGTGGGCGGAGTTTGAAACGGCCCTCCGTTCTTATCGCCGTAAACTCACTGGAATCGCGGACGACCGAATCAGCGCGATTGACCTCGTCAATTGGACTGCGGGTATCAGGCAGGGCCGCGCGATCGCCGCGACGACCCGCGACGAGGTGCATGAAGCCCGCGAGTATCGGAATTGCCTGGTACACGAGCGCGACGACATGGACCCGCCCGAGCCTATCGCGATTTCTTCGGCCAGAAATCGGCTCAATACATTGTTGCACTGCTTGCCGATCTATTGGTGAACGGAAAAAGGATTGTGCTTAACCTCATTATCCAACGGCCAGCATGGCTCAACCGAAACGAGCCGCAGCACGTGGTTGGATTTACCTCGCGCTGGTTCCAGATCCAGAACGACGATCATTTTCTGAGAGTCTGCCGATACGTTGAGCGAAACCCTTAGAGGCAACGCCGTGAACAATTTTCTTCAGGAAAACAAAGGTTCGAACAAAATCTTATGCCACTGAATGACCTTCTTCGGTCACTCAGTGGCCTTCAGCCGCGAGTTTTCGATTCGAAGACACTGCGTCGGAGAAGACTCCGATGCAGTGGCACGTCTCATCAGTCCCATTTTGAAAATCCTAGCAGAGTTGGCTACCAGGGATGTCAGGCGTTGGAAGACCGCTCTGGAAGCGACAATTCCCCCAACTCGCTGAAGGGGGAACTGAGTGAGGTGCTGGGTGATCAGGTGACACCAGAATTGTTGTCTGAAAAACTCCAGCAGTCGTTCGACATTAACAGAATCAAGATGTCGAGTTTCAAGGCGTTTCGAGATCGGCTTGAGGAAGTGATTGCCTGAAATAATCCGTGAATTTGACGAAATGCCACCCGACCGACAACGAGGCGACGAATTCATTCAAAGAGTTTCCGGAAAGATTCTTCCAACACAAACGTCGTCCGCATTTTCAGAATGACCGGCAACGATTCTGGTACAAATTGTCGGGCACTCAATCCATTCACCTCGCCCCGGCTTCCGGGGAGAGGGCAGGGTGAAAGGGCTTTCCGACTTTCTTGTCGCGCGCTCAACAATTCCTCTCGGCGATTTAGGTTAGCACGTCATTGTTTCGTTGGAGCGAGGGAAACGAATTTGCTCCCGGCGTGCGTCTTACCTGGCAGAAAGAGGTTTTCTCGACACCGAAAAAGCGGTGTCCCCAAGGACTCGACGCTTGGCGCGCTGTTCGTGGCATGCCAACGCGGATATTCCAAGAAAACGCCCGTTATTAACGTTTAATTGGACTTATCCCCTTTTCTTCGACCCTCAAGCGGATCGCAAGGCAAGTCCCGCAAAGATGAGCCCCCCGAAGGGGTCCCCCCCGTTGAAGAATGCCCGTTCTGAGGATCGGCGAGAACAGATTCTGGCCGACTTTGCGACGCTGAAAGTCCCGATTCGGCCGGAAGCCTTCGACGCGGTGGTCGCCCAGGCGGAACGGGATGGCCTCTCTCATCTGGCGTTCCTGCATCAACTCATTGGCGAACAGGCGGCCCAGCGCCGCGAGCGCAGCATCGCGTACCGCGTGCGGGAAGCCCGATTCAAGGAGTCAAAGACGCTCGCAACATTCGACTGGCTGTTCAACGCGAAGGCCATCGACCGCACGCAGGTGGAAACCCTGGCCACCTGTGAATTCATCCGTCGGCGGGAAAACCTCGTTCTGGTGGGACAAAGTGGCGTGGGTAAAAGTCATCTCGCCCAGGCGATCGGACATCAAGCCTGCGTGCTGGGATGGCGAGTCCGCTACACGACCAGCGCCGAACTGTTGGAGGAATTGCGGGCCTCGCTCGCCGACCAGACGTTACCGTCGTGCTTGCGGGAATACGCTGGCTTCGACCTGTTGATCATCGACGAATTCGGTTTCGACCGCCTGGAACGCCAAGAATCGCCGCAAGCGGCCAGCCTGCTCTATAAGGTCATCGACGCTCGCAGCCAGCAGCGATCGACCGCTCTCATCACAAATATCGACTTCAAGACTTGGGCCGAATATCTCGGCGACGCCCCCTTGGCAATGGCACTCACGGATCGCATGGTCGACGGGGCGATCATCGTCAAAATCACGGGTCAATCGTATCGAGCCCACCGGGCTCAACCCTTAAAACCGCCAACCATCAAATGACGCGAGCCGACCACTCAGCAGACAATCAAACACCCCACCAATCACCGACCACGTCCCTTTATCCTCATGCAACCCATTCAAACGTCAAACCGCAACCAACACTCATCTCGCAACTCGCCAACTGGCTCCATTCAAACCGCGAAATTGGTGCCGTTACCAACCGCTACCGACACTCTGGGAATCCTTTACAATATTCAGTGGCTGGTGTCGGTATTGGAGAAGCCGTGAGTGACTCCGCGAGGTTGCATGATGCATCGCGTAATGAAAACAGGGCAACATTGCCCGGCGCCAGGAGTGTGGGTTTTCGAATCCTACACCAACGGCGGACACTTTCCCCCACCGACTTGGGAAGAAATGAGTATTCCAATGCGAATTGGGTGCACGTTTCCGCCTATCCGATCGGCGTGTAAAGGTGTGTATTGGCGGAAACTTTAGACACTTACATTTCTAGAACGTTTAGTTTGTCGAGTGGCGGGAGTTACGCTTCCGCCATTTGCATTCCAGCAGACACGCCGCGATCCGCCGAAGTGTCCGAGGCGACTGCAAAAAAGTTGATTTCTTAAACTGATTTGGACAATGTCGAGAATGGGAAGAATGCTTCCGTTCGTAATTTGCGATGTGAATTCAGTTGAACCGTGTGTTCATTTGGTAAAAAGTCAGGCAAAGTTGGCGAAATTCTTCAGCGAGACGGAAACGAAACCTGCTCCAGCGCCGTCGAGACGTTGGCAACCAGAACATGAGTTTGACGATCTTAATCGTCAATCAGATTCGCCGCTGACCTAACGCTATTATGCGAGCGTTAATCTGCACCGTCTACATAACGATCCCGAATTTCATCGCAAAGCTTTTTCATTTCACCCAAGCCGTATCCGAGATTTAGCTCGTTTTTAACGGAAATCTCCCAACACTCAAGCTCCAATGCGTCCGAAGCTTCCTTTGTGGCCAAGGACCTTCTTTTCAAAACACCCCGAATCACATTTTTCTTTTCTGCGGATAAATCTTGGTATGCCAGGTTTGTCATACGAATTTTTTGACGTGGGGCTTTGTCACCAACACGACAAGCGCCGACGACCCCTTTACCGACGACGATTGGATTGTCTCGATGATCAAAGGACCAAAACGCTTTTCCGACATCGATCGCGATTCCCGCACCAAACAACGGAGAATCATGATGAAGGAACACGCGCAGGTTCTTCATATGGATCTCAATCGCGCGATGCATGTCTGCAGCGCAGTCTAATGCTGCGTCGACAGCCTTCTTGCCGTAAAGAGTTAGGCATTCATGATCTAAGAAATGAACCAACGCGCCGTCGCCAGTGAACTTGTCAAATACTCCCCCGTGCTTGTGCGCAACCGATCTCATTTTCTCAACCAAATGATCCAGCCACCGTCCAAATTCCGCTTCCGTCCTTGAGAACTCCATACAATATGTCGATTTACGAAGATCAGCAGACAGTGTCGCCGTTTCTACGAGTCGACCGTGATCCCACGGTGGCGTTAAAACATTGTCCGAATCATCGGCTGCGGCTGGGACATCAGCTGCATTTCCCGCATCGTGCCAATAACGTTCAGCCAACCTAGGCGCGAAACAAGCGAACCTCCGATCGCGATGACGAAATGCGTCTAGTAACATCGGGATAAAACCTGTACTAACCAGCGTCACGTAACGGTCAAGTAATTCGGGGCCGCCCTGCCTTTCGCCCTCGATACCCTTTAATTGTCTTACAACATCCTCTTTTCGATAAATTATAACGCCGATGTCAGCACCCGTGTTCGCCGTACCATCAGCCTTAGGTAGAGGGGAAGCGAGCATGAATTCATCGAAACCTTCAATGCTTTGATTGACCAATGACCCACTCCTTCTGGGACTAACGTCCTGGAGCACTTGTTGTGTTACGTATTCGAGTAAACGATCGTGTTCTGGCGATTTAGTCTTGCGAAACAATCCAGGTTTTGACTCACTGTAAAGCTTGACAGCCTTGTTGCGCTGAAAAACCACAAAAGATGTGGCGCCAATCATGTCAAGTGTCGCACAAATTGCACTACGCAATCGCACGTCGTATTCGTGTGTCGACCACTGCTCGCGATATAAGTTCTGTATCGCGGACACAATCAGGTCGTTCAAAAAAGTGAAGCGATAATAGTCGAACTGTTGCTTATCATCCACCTTCTTGCCTACTCTTTCACACATTATTTTGTTAACACACAACACGTATGACAACGCCACTCAATCAATATGAACATCTGAGGGCAATAATGTCATAATACGTCTGGCAATATCCATCGGCGAAGTGGGCTTGAGTAACTTTCGTGTTTCTGGAATCGTGATATTCGGAAAGAATTGATCGAACAGACCAGGAAACCCGGTTAAGATAAAAAGTCTCTCGTCTTCAAAGCCAACTTCCTTAGCCTTCTCGTATAGCTTGCTACCGATCGCCTCAATTCCTTTTTTTCCTTGCCGCATCAGATCAAAAAACGCCAAGTCAAGCGACCCTCTTTCAGCTGATAAGAGCTTTTTGCAGTATTCTTCATCCTCTGTTAATGTGTAAACAACCTTAACATTGTTCTTTCCAGGTGGCCTTATGACAAAGCCTTCTACCCAATTCGTGTAGTCAATTTCGGAATCACAGATCCAACTTCCTCGGTGTGTCTGGTACAACGCAAGCAATGAATTTGAGATCGAGCAAACAGCATTCACCTCGTCGTCGAAATGAATGATTCGAACCGTTTGTGGCAGTTGAGGCATTGAAGTGTCCTGAGGCGAAGACCGTAAACGACTTATCGGGGTATTACTAATGTGAAGGTTACTGTCGCACCCTTATCTTCGTGATTCTTATCAGCGGGGGTGCTTGACACCCGGATCGTACCCTTGTGTGCATCGACAACTTGTTTCACAACGGCCAACCCTAGGCCGGTGCCTTGAGTTGTTTCCGAAGCGTTTCCTGTGGGTTTGCGGACGAACGTTTTAAAAATAGCGTCTTCGTCTGATTTTCGAATATGAATGCCAAAATCCGTCACTCGGAGCGCCCATTCTTTAGGGTTTGACTCGAGCGTGACGTGAACGGTTTGGTAGCGATGCGAATATTTTATTGCGTTATCAATGAGATTAAAAACGGTGATCCAAATTAAAAAATGGTCAATTGTGACGTGTTCGTCGTTGGGTTTTACGTCGTTTTGAAAATTGACTTCGATTTTGCGATAGTCTGAATCGGGTTTCAGGCACTGGATGATTTCTTTGACGAGCTTTACAATCGATGCACCTCCGAGCCTTAATTCTTCGCGGCGGATTTTTCCAAGCAAAAAACGCGATTCTTCAAGGAGAACTCGGCAGCGCTCTGCGAAAAGCTTTGTCCATTGCAAGGATGTACGAAGGATTCGAACACGTAAGTCGGATGGTTGCATTCCATTCTTGGCGATTTGCTCATAAATTTCTAACGCATTATCAATACGAAAGACACCCTGTAGTCCTGAGCGTAACGCGTGGCGAATTTGAATGACGTTTTCAATGTTAGTTTTTGAAATTTGCTCGGACCGCATGTGCTGCGCGAGGTCGGTGCTTAGGTATTTTAGGACGTCGTGTTCAAAAGGCGCCAGGTGCGATCGCTTCGAAAGTAGATGTAGGACGACAGTGATGCTGTTATTGGCGAACGAAAGCTCTCGATCATAGACGAAATACTTCCCCGTACTTCCAGTGGGTGGTAGGTGTTGCGGGTCTCCGACGCGGAAACTAAGTGGGCGACTCATATGGGCTTCTAGGACGTTGTAAGCACCAGATTCGATGCCTCCCAGTTCCCAAATGCCTTCGTCGTCTGGTGATTCGGCTTCGAGGACACGTGAGCTGATTGCACCGGCCACAATTCCGGGAACGAGCTTTTGTACTAGTTGCAAAAGCTGTTTTCGTTGTTCTGGGACAGAAAGGTCGTTCGTCGACGTAAAATCAGAGATTTGTCGAACAGCGAGTGTCGTGTGAGACTGTGCAAATCCTCGCGATAAAACATTGCAGATGTTTTCGACAAGGCGCTTGTCGGTGCCACTAAAGACTTCAGGGATATAATCATCAGGGTTTTTATTTGCGACTAGAATTCCTGCAATTGCCTCATTGTTGCTTGTTACTGCCGCTGCAATCCAACTCCGTAGATTTTCTCCCAGAATCTTCTCAAGTGTGTCGGTAAGTGTTTTGTCGTAAAGGTACGTCTGAAAAGTGTCGTGTCGTTCCTGGGTGCTTGAATGATCTAAAATGCGCTTCGTCAGTCGCCCCTCGAATACTTTTTGTACGAGGCTCGAACTGGTTGCGATTAACGGTTGTAAGGTAGGATTGTTGGGCCACATAGCGACGACCTCCAGACGGAGATCAGGCGTTTGTCGAAATGCCAATGCCAATTTTGCCGACGTCGCCTCTTGCGCCACTTGGGCCGCAGTTTGCATCCAATGGGTTGGGTCATCAACCCTAGGGTCTGCCGCTGACGTCCTCAATTCGGTGAGACGCTCATAGACTTTTAATCGGCGACTGTTTCGATGTCGTAAAATTCGCGCTGCCACAACCTCCGCAAAAGCCTTCAAAAGCTCAGATGCCTCCTTCGACAATGGTTGCGGTGTTACCACTTGGATATAACCAGACGCGCCTTGACCGGTGGTGACGCGAAAAACCTCCCGGTTGTTCCCTAGATTGCGAAACTTGAGCCACTCGTTAAGTCGAGACTCGTTGAACGTAATCCTGCGTATTTCTTCAAAGACGTCTGATTGCGGCAGTTTGCATGGAATTGAAAGGCGTTTCAACTCACGTTCCGGTTCGAGCGGCTGATAATAGTCGAGATGGAAATGTTCTTTTTCTTCGTCATAAAGCCAAAGAAATGCCGCGCTTTCATCTTGTCCAGAAAGCTTTCTTGCGGTGACAAGCATCTCTTTCCGGCGACGCCCATCTTCCGATAAGCCCGCAAAACGCGTTATCTCTCGATAGCCTTCCGCTAAAGTTAACATCAAGATTGTCCGATGGGATGTTTTGTTTACCGCAAGAGCAGGCTATCGGTCGATTCCACAACAATCAACTGAAAAAAATTTCAAAAAGCGTGCACACCCGATTTTAGGGAAATCGGATATTTATTTTGTCTCGTAGGGAATTGAATCGGACGGCAAAAAAAATCGCGTTCGATGCTTGACGCCACGCACGCCGGGCTTCCGTAAGAGTTTATTCCACCCGCCGTCAGACTGGTGTTGCGGGTAATTGGTTTTTTGATTAGATCGGCATTCGACCCTGCACGGAATGGATGCCGATGTCATTTGTGGATCAGGGGGCAGGTCCATATACATAAGGACCTGTCCTCTGATCCACAACCACTTAATCTGAAAATATGATGTCTCCCAGCTGAAGGAGATCCTGACCAGTTCCGCGAACA
This sequence comes from uncultured Schlesneria sp., assembly GCA_903899985.1. GTDB lineage: Bacteria > Planctomycetota > Planctomycetia > Planctomycetales > Planctomycetaceae > Schlesneria. The sequence continues at coordinate 45,920 of CAIULL010000270.1, read as the reverse complement.
GCAAGGATATAGACTACCTCCTCACGAAGGATGAACACGAGACGATAGGTGTTACCTCGTCGTGTTTTGAACAGCCGTTGTCGTAAATCCACGTCGAAATCGTCAGTCTCGGTAGCAGGCAACGCCGTGAACAATTTTTCTTCGGGAAAAGACGGGTTCGAACGAAATCTTGTGCCACTGAATGATCGTCTTCGATCACTCAGTGTCCTTCAATCGCGAGTTTGAAGTTCGAAGACACTGCGTCGGAGAAGACTCCGATGCAGTGGCACGTCGCATTAGTCCCATTCTGAAAAATCCTTAACGGCGTTGCGTAGCAGGGCGGCAAGAGACGGCCCTCGTTTGAAGTTCCCTCAACGTTTTCTCAAGGGTATCCAGCCACCTCAATGCGCCCTTTGAGGACCTTTCCTTAATCCAAATGACAATCTCACGGATATCGCGTTTTGCACGCTGTGAAATTGAGATTTGGAAGCTCATGCTCCGTTCAGCTCCGCTCGCATTTCACGGATCACATCCTCTGCGGGGTACGTTCGACCAGCATCAACATCCGCAAGTCCCTCGCGGATTGCGGCCACAGCATCTTGGCGCTCTCGCCACATTGCGAGTGCCAGTTCGGGCGACATCTGCGCCGCAGATTCTGACGCCAGTTGCTGTCCAATGAACTGGTGAAAACTTGCGAGTGTGGTTGGTTGAAGTGACTGCATTGTTATCTCCAAATTTCTTCATTACTTCCACCAGCCTACCACACCCCGTAATACCGGTCAAAGTGCATTTGACACAGGAATAGTTTTGTTTGCTGTCGGAAATACGAATAGAAGGTAACGAAGCAAGGTCAGGAAGCTGAAGTCCGATCGAAGCTGATATTCGATCGATGAATTGGTCTCTCACAGAGACGCAGAGACACGGAGATTTATGAGTAAGCCATCGGAAAATCGTCGTAAAAGCGCTGTCATTACTGCGTCTCATAGGAATGAAACTTGGCAATTTGCTGAATTCGGGTTCGGCATCAAGATAAGCAGGACATCACGCGAACGAACGATTCGCGGACCGATTTGATCGCTCCTCTGTGTCTCAGTGCCTCTGTGAGAAACCGAGAATTTCAGAACTCGAGATTTATCAAATCCGCCCCTTACGTTTTTTGCGTTTCGTTCTTGATTTCGGTCCAAAAATCGAAATGAACTCAGTTTTCCGTGGCGTTCCCGTATCCCAACACCTTGCCGACGCTAGCAGCGTCGGCCACGTGGGCGACGCTGCTAGCGTCGGAATGAATTGCCGCAGACGCTGATTCCGAGCCAGATTGCGTCTGCATCAACGGCACGTATAATCGAGTAAAGGGATTAGCGGGGGCGATGGTCTTACCTCGCTTGCCCGGGCCGGTGATGAAACAGGCAGACCTGACTCAGGCAGTCGGACGACAACGTGGCTTACCGCTTCCCAAACCCGGGAACATTATGCTGATGTAATGGTTTGGAGTAGGAGTCGATATGAATATGTCCAAGCCAGAATTCCTGTTGAATATGCGTGTCGCCAGAAGCCTGTTCGGAAATCAGCGAGTTAGGGCTGATCTGCCGACGGCGAACATCGCGGATTTCAGCAAAGACTTCTCGCGTGCTGCGATCTGGTTGACGCCGAAATCGGTGGAACATTTCAACGCTGCTGATTTCCCGGAGCTTGGGGAAAAGCAAGCTGAATTGCAAGATGCAGTGCTCGCTTTTCGGACAATTGCCAAGGAAGTCCCGCCTGACGAAGCGGCTACGAACGAACAATTGGGGAATGCCAAGGTCGCATTTGAGCGAGTTCTCAAAATCATCGAACCATACCTGCCAACTCATGAAGAAAGTAAGGACGTCGAAACGGCTCTCACAGGGATCCCGTTTCCAGACTGGGTCGTTACATGGGATTATGAACTCGGGAATGACGAGGATGAAACCCCCGCTGTGTGGCTGAATTTGTACGCCGACGAAGATACTGCGCCAAAAGGAACCCTGGCATCGACAGCCGCAGGATTGACTCGACAGCTAAGAAAAAGACTGACCGACGCACGAATCAATAGGTGGCCTTACGTTCGGCTGCGATCAGCTCAAAAACACAAGACGCTATGAACAGGGTTGGCTCATGCATTTTCACCAGGATCTGCTTGTTCTAGCGCGACAAATGGTTGACCGGAATGCAGCACAGCCAATTGAAGCGGAATTGAGGCGAGCGATATCAACGGCCTATTATGCTCTTTTTCACCTTTTAACTCACGAGGGAACGGCGCGGATCGTCGCTGCGGCGCACTTACGTTCGCGCGTTGCGCGTACATTTGAACACAAATTCATGAATGCCGTGTGCAAAGAATTTGCCGCAATGCAACCCAATCCGGCAGGTCAACACGTACATCCTTCTGGCGTTTTGATTCCCAGTGGAGTTATCACGATCGCGTCTGAGTTCGTGACGTTGCAAGATTCGAGACTCAGTGCCGATTATGACACCGCGATCACATGGGATCATTTTGAGGCAGAGGCGATCGTCGCATCAGCGGAACTTGCGTTTGGAGAGTGGCAAGCAGTTCAAGCCGATCCAGGCTCCGATTTTTTTCTGGTTGAGCTATGGTGCCGCGGGATTCCGAAGAGAAGCTAAAGCTCGAAAGGGATTTTTGCGTAGCGTTCATCGCAATCGAGCTGGAGTCGGGTGACTATTTTGTCGGTTCGACGTTCGACGACGCCGTCAATGCAGCGCTCGACAAATACCCCGATCGGACCACTCACACAATCCGTGTCGGACATGTCGCCGCAATCCACATAGGAGCATTGGAACTAAATAAGGAGCCTTTCGATGTTGTCCCGGCTTTTTGCGGCCCTGCTCGGGCTGGTGATGTTGCCCGGCGTATTGCTGGGTTTTGAGGTTCAGGCGAAGGTCAAGAAAGTGGATGCCGAAAAGGGGGCGATCATTGTCTTCGCCGGAGGGGAGGGCCGGAACCTCAAGCTCGCCAGGGAGGCTAAGTTCCTGGACGAGCAAGGCAAGCCATTGGCGAGACAGGGCCGGAGGGGACGTAAATGATAGCGACCTGATCTGGGAGTTCTTCCAGAAGCATTCGCTAAAATGATCGAATCAGATTGTGGAGGATTTCACGATGCGTTACGGAATGTTTCTGGGGGTGATCGGGTGTCTGGTCGTCACGACGGCCGCGAGTGCCGTGGAACCGGTCGCATTTCAATACGGTAAAGACCCGAAGCAATCACTCAACATCTACCTCCCTGCGGCGGAAGCAAAAGGTCCCGTGCCGGTCGTGATTTGGGTTCATGGTGGAGGTTGGCGGAACGGGGACAAGGACAACCGAGGCGGGGTGAACTTGTGCCAGACGTGGGCCAGGGCCGGATTCGTTGTGGTGGGGCTCGACTATCGGCTGACACCCGTCGTGGTTCACCCGGCTCATGTCGAAGACGTGGCGGCGGGAATCGCCTGGGTCCATCACAACATCGCCAAACATGGCGGCGATCCGAAACGAGTGTTTCTTCTGGGGCATTCGGCGGGCGCTCATCTTGTTGCCCTGGTGGCGACCGCAGCGAAATACCTGAAGGCCCACGATCTCGTACCGAAGTCGGCCCTGGCGGGCGTGATGGCGATTGACACGGCCAGCTATGACCTGACGACAACTCGCTCCCCGGCCGTGCGAAAGATGATTTCTGATGCCTTCGGAGACGATGCAAAAACCCTTCACGACGCGTCGCCGCTGCAACATGCCCGGCAGAATCCCGATGACTGCCCGCCATTCGTCATTGCGGCAGTGAAGCAGCGCCCGGAAGCGGTCAGTGAATCGAAGGCACTCAACGCCGTTCTGCCTAAAAGCAGACTCGTCCTGGTTGACTATCCCGGTAACGGTCAACTTGCGGCTCACAGTCTGATCGCGAAAGAACTCGCCGACTTCGACAAGGACTTGACCAGGCAACTCGTGAAGTTCGTGCAGGAGACTCCTGCGGCGGGGAAGTAATCCGATTGCCTCATCGGTAATTGTTTTTCGCGTAGGGGATCATGTCGATAAACAGGACTATTCCGCATCGGCGGCCAAAACTTTCATATGAACGGTTCCTGACACCTTTGAAATTCCTCCAAAACGACGGCACTGACGAACTCGGTCGCCGAGGCGTGATACGAAGCACACGTTGCGATCGCGTGAACCGCACTGTCTTTACGCCAACGGCGTTGCATATCAAAGCCCAGGGTCGGGAGCGTCAGCGAGCGCACCCTGGGTTAGGACCGTGAAGAGTATTTTACACCGAAGGTGTTACATCGTTTTTCCAACTCAATTTATTGATGATCCATTTGAAGTACCCGGATTTGTGTTGACCCAAGAATGATGTAACCCCGTTGGGGTAAAACCAATCTCAACAATCGCGACCCAGGGTAGATCGCAAGGCGATCAACCCTGGGCTTTGATATGCAACGCCTTCGGCGTAATGACAGGCGTCGACGACGGGGCGGTGGTGATCCACCCCCCGCCACCATCAATTACAGACATATCGTTCTTCCCACTCCAGATCGTAGATCGTCAATAATCGCCGAGACGGATTGTGGGGAAACAGGGTGGGCGGTCTGCATATTTCGATTGCTGAGCCGACTTCAATTGCTTGGCACAAACGGCCGTTTTGAATGTTTCGGCAGCGAACGGTTAGAACCTGATTTTTCTGCAACCAAAAGTTTCGCGACATCGAACGTTCTTTGTCCCCGTGGAAAGAACTCAACGTTCCTACGACGAATTGGTGACCCGGACTTCATGATCTTCCGAGCGCCCACATCACAATTGACGTTCGCTGCGAGATCCATCCCTTCGAGCCATCCGTCGGTGAACGGCATTTTATGGAATCGTTCGTCGCATCGGTTACATCGACCGGAGTGGTCGGATCGGTGCAAATTCCGTTGGCCAGCCTGTGTTAAAGGGGCCAAGCAACATTGACTCGCAGTGGCAGAAGGTTCAGAGTGTTGGCTTATGATGCCAGATCGTCGAAAGCTGTGATGAGATCATCGATGCTGACCGCCATCGTCGCCTTTATCTTGCTCGCCACGCCGCCTGCGACGTTGCCAGGATTTCATCGAAGTGCCTGGTTTGATGAACAAGTTCGTGAAGAGTGGCTTGCCGATAGGGTGCGTGTGGTCGTTAACGCGCCCGCCACGTACGATCCGGCCCGACCGACGCGGCTGATCATCTACGCCACACCCAACGGAAACACGATCGAACAGACCCTCGGCAGCACGACCCCGGCCGGGACGGACTGGCATTTCGATATCCAGCACGTCGCCGCCCAAGTCCGTCGATTGCGGGAGGTTTCGCCCGACGACAATATTGTGGTTGCGTGCTGCGAGGCGGAGGGGCTGAGTTGGCCAGCATGGCGGAAACGATTTGCGGACTCTGGCACGACTTCGCCGACCATTTCGAGAGAAGACAAACGAGTCCGACGTGTCGTGGAAACGGTCCGTGGATGGATGCCGGGGCAAGAGGTCAGGACCACGCTCGCCGGGCACAGCGGTGGCGGCAGCTTCCTGTTCGGGTTTCTTGATTCAGTGGACGAGGTACCGAACGACATCGAGAGCTTCGCCTTCCTCGACGCAAACTACTCGTACAGTGACGACGCGAAGCACGGTGACAAGTTGCTGGCCTGGCTCGGCGGTAACAACGCTCGGCGGCTGACAGTGATCGCATACGACGATCGCAACATCACGCTGGACGGCAAGTTGGTGGTCGGTCCGGTTGGCGGCACGTTCCGGGCGACGGAGCGGATGAAGGTCCGGTTCGGCAGCGACGTTCCGCTCACCGAATCGCAGGCTGCCGACATCGTGACGTACCGAGGGTCAGGCGACCAGATTGTGTTCCACGTCCATACGAACCCGCAGAACAGGATTCTGCATACCGCCCTTGTCGGCGACATGAATGGACTTCTCGAAGCGACGGCGGATGCGACGATCAAGTGGGGCGCGTTCGGTGGCCCGCGCGCGTACACAAAAATGATCCAGCCAACCACCGGCATCCCGTCACGACCGTCCGATGCCGCAGGCGGGTCAGAATTCTGGCAGAAACTTGCTTCATTATCACCTGCTGACCGTGAGGAAATGATGACGCGAGAAATCCTCCGCGGCAACATCCCTGACTTCCTGCGGAGATTTCAATATGTCACGTTTCCGGTTGAGCAAGCTCCTGCCAGTCAACCTGCAAAATCCAGTATCTCGACGGCCACCCCCTCCCCAGTTCATTCAATCAAGATCGAAGTGATGCCAGATTATCTGGCGGTCGGATCGGACGACGATTTCGTGCGGGTTCCGATGACACCGATGGCGGCGCAGCGGATTGCGGACGCTTTCGGTTGTGCCCTGCCGACGCAGAAAATTGTGGACCAGATCTACAAGGGGGCATCGGTAAAACTCGCCCCGATGCCGCTGACTGAAGCCCGGGAGGCAACTGAAACCATTCTGCAGCATCATACGATTGTTGAGAAACAGCGGACTGGCGGGAAACTTGGCGAGCTGGTTGCCGGGACTAAGAAAGATGTCGTGGTGACGAACCGTCTGAAAGAGAAACCAAATCGAGTTGCGATCTACGGCTGGCACAAGCTCGACGGTGCACCGATTCAGCCTTTGACGATCGTCCACCACAACACATACGTCGATTACAGTCACGGGATCCGGCTCGTGCGTCGCACCGTCACTGTGAACGACCAGCCGCGAGATATCCGGCACGTCCTGCATGCGGCGGAATTGTGTCCGCTCCTCAGCGACGAAGGGCCTTTGGATCGGCCGTCATACTGACCGCGCGCCCGAAGAAAAGGTGGCAGAAACGTAAACACCGCATGAGGAACTCTCAGACGGGTACGAACACGAAAATCATGTCAATAAACAGGACTTTTCCGCGTCGGCGACCAGAACAGTCATAAGAACGGTTCCTGACACGTTTTCATTTTCCACCATGATATGCAACGCGTTTGGTGTAAAGACAGGACACTAATTGCATTTACGCCAACGGCGTTGCATATCAAAGCCCAGGGTCGGGAGCGTCAGCGAGCGCACCCTGGGTAAGGTCCCGTGAAGGGTGTTTTACACCGAAGGTGTTACATCGTTTTTTTCAATTCAATTTATTGATGATCCGATCCACTTGAATGTCGCGGATTTGAATTGTGCGAAGAATGATGTAACCCCGTTGGGGTAAAACCAATCTCAACAATCGCGACCCAGGGTACATCGCAAGGCGGTCAACCCTGGGCTTTGATATGCAACGCCTTCGGCGTAAAGGCAGGGCACGACACCTTTTCATTTTTTGGAAGTGTTGAAACCAATGGTGCCAGGAACCAAAACCCTGTTTGAGGAACTCGCAGATGAGTACAAAAACGACAATGAACGTCAAAACATGTCAATAAACAGGACTTTTCCGCGTCGGCGACCAGAACATTCATAAGAACGGTTCCTGGCACCTTTGCAATTTCAATTTATCGAAATGGGCGGGTACTGAGGATCATGGCGGATTGATATTGTGACGGAGACCTCAGTTCCGATGACTTCTCAGCATTTGGAATTGTGACATGAGTTTTTCGCAAAGACATCCTCACGAATATGGTATGAAATGGACGCGGAACTTTCCGAGTCGATGAGCGTTGAAATGATCACGCGCGACTCTGCCATCCTCACCAGAATTAGATAATTAGATACCTAGACAAGGAGCCTTCCGATGTTGTCCCGGCTTTTTGCGGCCCTGCTCGGGCTGGTGATGTTGCCCGACGTTTTGCTCGGTTTTGAGGTTCAGGCGAAGATCAAGAAAGTGGACGCCGACAAGGGGGCAATCGTCGTCTTCGCCGGAGGGCAGGACCGGAACCTGAAGGTCGCTAAGGAGGCCAAGTTCCTGGACGAGCAAGGTAAGCCATTGGCTGACGGACTGGCGTCCAAAGAGATCATGGAAGGGGCGGCGGTGACGATCACCGTCGAACCGGGTGGTGGCGGGCCGGTACTCTATTCATTACGGCTCGGCAATCACGGCGGCAACGGCCGTCCGCAGGGTCCGCCCGAGATCAGCGGCAAGACGTCGGTCGGTTTCAAGCCGCTGAACGAAATGTCGGCCACCGATCAGTACAAGGGAGAGGAGGGTGGCTTGTATGGGGGTGGCAAGAACGAACCTCCGGCAACGCATCGCGAGGCGGCAGAAAAGGAACTGGCCAGGATCGTCCCCGTCGACGCCAACGGCAAGCCAGCCGCGAATGGAAAAATCGTGCTCGTGTCGATCAGCATGTCCAACGCCACGCAAGAGTTCTCCCGCTTCAAGCAAATTGCCGACGCCGACCCACAGAAGTCGCCGCTGTTGACGATTGTCGATTGTGCCCAGGGTGGTCAGGCGATGGCTCAGTGGACCGATCCGAATGCCCGCCCGTGGCAGGTGGCGATGAGTCGCATCGAACAAGCCGGCGTTGTGCCCGAGCAGGTCCAGGTGGCCTGGGTCAAGCTGGCCAACGTCGCGCCGACCGGCGAATTGAAGGACCACTGTGAGAAGCTCGTCAGCGACACGAACCGCGTGTTGCAGAACGCCAAGACGAAGTTCCCGAATTTGCGCATCGCGTACCTCGACAGCCGGATCTACGCCGGCCACGCGACGGCGCGGCTGAACCCCGAACCGTATGCCTACGAGGGGGCGTTCGCCGTCCGTTGGTTGATCCAGGCTCAGATCAAGGGGAGCCGCGATCTGAACTTCGATCCGCAGCAGGGTGAGGTCAAGTCGCCGCTGCTTCTGTGGGGCGCCTACTTGTGGGCCGACGGCACGACGTCGCGGAAGTGCGACGGCCTGAACTACACGCGAGACGATTTCGCCGCCGACGGCACTCATCCCAGCAACAGCGGCCGTGAGAAAGTCGCCCGGTTGCTGCTCACTCACTTCAAAACGGATTCGCTGTCCAAACCGTGGTTTGTCGGCGGGAAGATTCCAGGCCAGTAACCGACGGAAAATTCCAATACCTCGCGCGTTCTGGTGCAAACGATTCACGCGGCGCGGGCCAGGTTTTGGAGTATTTGTGTTTGGAAAACTCGCGAAAGCTTGGCCAATGACACGCTTCAAATTGCGCAAGCAATTCCCAGAGTCGCTCAAATCGAATGAAAGAGGTTTGAACCCGAAAGAGTTTGCCTCAGATAGCACCGATGAAGCACGGGTCGGAGACGATGAATTACCTTACGGGGATTGATTTTGGTGACCTTGTTCTCGACGATAGAGGTTGCGGAGTGACTAATCCAATTTACGGATTGGCAATTCTCGTTACCGCGGGGAAAGGCTGAACGATGATCGGTGTGGTAAGGTTCAATTCGGTTCGATGGCGGAGTTTTCAATGCGGCCTCGTCGCGCTGATTCTGCTGGTCACGACGGCGAATCAGCTTCAGGCGGAAACCGATGATGAATTCTTTGAAGCGAAGATCCGCCCCATACTGATCCAGCGATGTGAAGCCTGCCATTCCTCCAAGCTGGGCAAGACACAAAACGGTCTGGCACTGGATTCTAAGCCTGGCTGGCAAAAAGGGGGCGATTCAGGTCCGGCGATCAAGCCGGGCAATGTCGACGAAAGCCTGCTGATCACGGCGATTCGCTATCAGAACGATGATCTCAAAATGCCGCCGGAGGATTCTGGCGGAAAACTGCCTGAGGCCGAGATTGCTCTGCTGACAGAATGGGTTCGCCGAGGAGCTCATGATCCGCGTGTCGAGGCTGTTCGCCGTGGTGGGATGACTGAGCAGGAACTACGGGATTGGTGGTCGTTTCAACCTCTGAAATCGGTGGCTATCCCGACCCTCGAAAACACCGTGGCGATCGCGAATGAGATCGATCGCTTTATCCAGGCTCGGCGGCTTGCTGAAGGACTGACGGCATCACCCGAGGCGGATCGTCAGACGTTGATTCGTCGAGTCACTTATGACCTGATCGGGTTACCGCCGACGCTTGAGGAAGTCGATGCATTCCTGGCGGATTCGTCACCGACGGCTTATTCGTCGCTGATCAATCGGCTGCTCGAATCGCCCCGTTATGGCGAGCGATGGGGACGACACTGGCTGGACCTTGTCCGGTACGCTGATACGGCGGGTGAGAATACAGACCATCCAATCCCGCAGGCCTGGCGCTATCGAAACTGGGTGATTGAATCATTCAATCGAGATCTTGCTTATGACCAGTTCGTTCGCGAGCAACTTGCTGGCGACCTGATTCATGCGAACGATCCGGCAGATCAATATGCGGCGGGTGTTGTCAGCACCGGATTTCTGGCGATCGCCCGTCGCTTTGATCACGACAGCGACAAGCACATGCATCTGACGTTTGAGGATACCATCGACACGATGGGGAAGACGTTCCTCGGCTTATCGATCGCGTGTGCTCGCTGCCACGATCATAAATATGATCCCATTTCTAACAACGACTACTATGCTCTTTACGGGATTCTGAACAGTACGAAGTTTGCCTTTCCTGGCTGTGAAGCGAAGCAGCAACCTCGTGACCTGGTCCCGTTGCTTCCTCCCAGTGAATGGGCGAAGACGGTCGAGCCTTATGACAGACAACTCGCGTCGATCGACGCGGAACTGAAGCAGTTTGCCGATCTCCAGCAGGCTCAGGCAGCGGAATTCAAGTCGGCAGCCACAACCCCCGTTCGGGGTTTGGCGCGGGGCGTGATCGCGGATGGGGGTGCTCAGACATTTGAGTCTTCACCAGGTCAGATGCTGGATTCTGTCGACGTGAAAGTCGGCCAGATGATCCAGCTGACGATTGATCCTCAGTCGAACTATGGTGCGGACACCACGTTGATCGATTGGGAGATTGCCGAGATCGGCGGCATGCAGCGTCGCTGGAGTCTGGCACCCGACGTGGTGAATGATTTTCTGGCCGCCAACCCGCATGCCGATCGACTTGGGAATCCGACGACCTGGTTATTTCTGGACGGTCGAGGTGGTCCGGGCCTCTTACCCGAACCGGTTCGTGACTTGATGGGTAAGCCGGGTCTGCATGTCTGGCGAAACGGTGATAATCCGGCAGTGCTGGTGAATTCGACAAAAGAACCGATCCCGGTCTGGACGAAGTTGGCTCCTCAAACGGTGTTTGTGCATCCGGCCCCGGATGGTCCTGTCGCCATCGGCTGGGTCAGTCCCATCGAAGGTTCCATTCGGATCACTGGTCGGATTGTTGATGCTCATCCGGGCGGTCCTGATGGTGTTGGTTGGAGTTTTGATTTGCGGGATGGTGACTATTCGGCCAAGCTGAAGGTTCTGGCCGAGACCAGTACCAAGCGAACCGAGTTAACCGCACGACGAGCCGATCTTGTCGCGCATGCTCCGCTGCGTGAGGTGGCGTATGCCGTGATGGAAGGAACGCCGGGTAATGCCCGGCTGCATCTACGAGGTGATCCGGAGAAACTGGGTGACGAAGTTCCACGGCGCTGGCTGGAACTATTCGGCGGAGAGGCGCTTCCCGCTGATGCAGGTAGCGGGCGTCTTCAACTGGCGAAATGGGTCACCGACCCTGCCAATCCTTTGACCGCGCGCGTCATGGTCAATCGGATCTGGCAGCATCATTTTGGTAAGGGGCTGGTGCAGACACCGAACGATTTTGGGACTCGCGGCCAATTGCCGACTCATCCTGAATTGCTCGACTGGCTGGCGGATCAGTTCGTGAAATCGGGATGGAGTATCAAGGCGATGCACCGCCTGATCCTGATGTCGGCGACGTATCGTCAGGCGTCGGGTCAACCATCAATGACGCAACACGAGCAGGGAATGAACGTCGATCCGAACAATCATCTTTACTGGCATTTCGACCGGCAGCGAATGAGTGCCGAAGAACTGAGGGACAGCCTGCTGGTGGCCAGCCAGCAGATTGACCTCAGTCCCGGAACAGCGTATCCGATTCCTCCGGCGGGAAGCTGGTCGTATTCGCAGCATGTCCCCTTTACAGGGGTCGCGGAGACTGACAAGCGCAGCGTGTATCAAATGACTCTTCGCAACCGCCGCCAGCCATTTATGGGTCTGTTCGACGGTGCTGATCCGAACGCAACAACACCTTTGCGGCAGATCACCACCGTGCCGACTCAATCGTTGTACTTCCTGAATGATCCGTTCTTTCACGGGCAGGCGGAAAAAGTGGCTCGCCGAATCCTTGGTCAGCCGGACGATGCCAGCCGGCTGAATGAACTGTTTCGGATCGTGTTTCAGCGATTGCCGACGGAGAGTGAACGCGATGCGGCCAACGCATTTCTGAAAAAATACCGAGAAGCGATTGCAGAGACTCCGGCGGCCGAACAACCACTCGCCTTGTGGTCAGCCTGTTCGCGGATTCTGCTTTCGAGCAATCAATTCCTTTACCTGGACTGAGATCATGAAACCTCCTTGTCATTGCGGAAATCGCCGACAGTTCGTGCAGTCTGCTGTCGCGGGTTCGATGTTGATGCCAGGTCTACTGAGTGAGCTTCTCGCATCCGATGCCGGTCGTTCTGCACTCGGGACTCAGGCTGATGCCGATAATCCCGTCGCGCCACGTGACCCTCATTTTCCGGCAAAGGCCAAGTCGGTCATCTTCCTGTTCATGAGTGGTGGTGTTTCACACGTCGACTCGTTCGACCCCAAGCCGCAATTGATTGCTGATCATGGAAAGCAGGTGGTGTTTGATCATCCGGAAACTCGCAATCGGCCCGGCTATGAAAAGATTTTTCTGAAGCGGCCCGACTGGAAGTTTTCGCCACGCGGTCAAAGCGGGATCGAAGTGAGCGATTTGTTTCCGCATATCGCCAATCAGGCGGATGACATCACGTTCATTCGTTCGATGCATACGAGTCATTCCAATCATTACAACGCGACGCTCGGGATGCATACGGGGTCGTTCGCGTTCGCCCGTCCGAGTATCGGGGCATGGATGAGTTACGGGTTGGGGACTTCGAACCAGAACTTGCCGTCGTTTCTCGTGCTGGCGCCTCAGATGCCCTACGCGGGAACTCAAGTCTGGGCATCCGACTTCCTGCCGGGTGCTCATCAGGGGACGCGTGTGATGCCGGGCCCGGAACCGGTCGCCAATCTGACTCGTCGCGTCCCCACGACGCGACGTCAGGAACTGGAGCTGGAAGCGATGCGGTCGTTCAACGAAGCTCACCTGGCAAGTCGTCAGCACGACCCGCAACTGATGACGCGAATCAAGGCTTTCGAAACCGCACATGGGATGCAGACCGAAATGCCTGCAGCATTGGACCTGAGCGGTGAATCCGACCAGACGCTGGCGCTTTATGGAATGAACCGAGGGACCACTGATGGATTCGGATGGCAATGTCTGGCGGCCCGCAGACTGGTGGAACGGGGTGTCCGGTTTGTGGAATTGATTCACACGGGATCGAGTGGCAACTGGGATTCACATGGGAACATGGCCGATCACGGCCGACTGGCTCCTCAGGTGGATCAACCGATCGCCGGGTTGCTGCAAGACTTGAAGCAGCGAGGGATGATGGACGACGTGCTGGTTGTCTGGACCAGCGAGTTTGGCCGGACACCGTTCAACAACACGGCTGATGCACCTGGCCGCGAGCATCACAACTGGGGCTTTTCGTCGTGGCTGGCGGGAGCCGGAGTGAAGCGGGGCTACGTTCACGGGGCCACCGACGAACATGGAATTCGGGCTGTTGAGAAGCCCGTTCACGTCCACGATTTTCATGCCACGATTTTGCATCTGATGGGGATTGATCATACGCGACTGACCTACCGGCATGGTGGTCGTGATTATCGACTGACGGACGTCGCAGGACACGTCGTGAAGGATGTGTTGAGTTGAGTGGCGTTGACTGATCAAGGCAGGTCGTCAATGAAGATGATTCCGATCTGACACGCGGGAAGCGCAGAGCACATGAGCCTGATTAGCTGGATGCTGCGACTGATTACATGGGACGGGCTATTACCAGCCTTTGTGTGGCTCATCCCTTTCTTTGCTGAAATGCTCTTCCCCAACACGCCGAGTGTGATCGAGCTTATTGGTGTCGGGGTGCCGATTGCGGCGTTTTTGATTCGCTTGTACGTTGGCCAACGCTTCATCTCGTCGAATCACTGCGGGACCGTGATGCGGACTTTTCAACTGGGGGTGTTTTTTATCGGCATCTTAGTTCTCGTTTGCATTGATTCGATGATGATTCTCGCGCAGTCAGGACCCGGGGGCGTTCAAATGGCGACACGAACGGATTTGATTGTGTTTCTTTCCTTGTTCACATTTTATTTTCTATCGATGGCGTTTTCGATGTACCCTGGATACGAAAAATCGCTTGAAGGAACGATCGAAAACGATCCCTGGTGAATTTTGATGGACATACAACGCCCAGGTCAGAAGTGACTTAAAGGCTCGCACGGAGATCACGGCCAGATAAGCCGTGACTGCGGCGTCGAACTCTTTCGCAGGAGTCAATCACGTGCTCTGTCGATGGAACAACTTAGCGTTCTTCAGCCTGCTTGCGATGGCGTTCGTGTGCAGAGAATCTCGATTCGTTGCTGCTGCGGAACCTCGACAACACTGGTCGTTTCAGCCTTTGGCCCGTGTCAACGTCCCTGAAGTTGTCGATGCGAGCCGAGTACGCAACGAGATCGATGCGTTCATCATTCAGGGGCTGGAACGCAAGGGTTTGGCGCTGGCAAACGATGCGGATAAGTATTCACTGGTCCGCCGCGTCTACTTCGATCTGCTGGGACTGCCTCCTTCGCCCGATGAAATTCATGCGTTCGTCCAGGATGAGTCACCCCGCGCGTATGAACTACTGCTCAGCCGGTTAATGGAATCTCCCCATTTCGGTGAACGATGGGGTCGGCACTGGCTGGACAATGCGGGGTATGTTGATGTCCAGGGACTGGACAATGATGCGGGGATCATCAGCACCACTGAAAACAAATGGCTTTACCGGGATTATGTGATTGCGTCGTTTAACAGCGATAGGCCGTTCGATCGGTTTCTGACCGAACAACTCGCCGGGGATGAATGCGTCGATTGGCGGAATGCCGATCAGTACACACCTGAGATGCAGACGCTGCTGGTTGCGACCGGATTCCTGCGAAACAGTGCGGACGACACGAATGCCAACGAATTGAATCGTCGAGACGTTCATCATCAGATTCTGGAGCGGACGCATGAAGTCGTGATGAATAACCTGTTGGGTTTGACCATTCAGTGTGCCAAATGCCACGACCATAAATACGAGCCGCTTCTGCAGACTGACTACTATCAATGGCAGTCTTTCTTTCAGCCTGCTTTTAATCCGGACAAATGGTTGCAGCCAGCAGCACGGCAGATTCCGAATGTTTCGGCTGCTGAGAAGAAGCGGATTGACGATCACAAGTCGCAGCTTGATCAGCAGATTGCGGGGCTCAAAGGTCAGATTGCGGAAGTTCGCAAGCCCTTCGAGCAGCAGGTGCTCGACACCAAACTGGCTCAACTGCCGGAACCGATTCGAGCTGACACGCTGACGGCGACTCGCACACCGGTAGATCAACGGTCGGAAGTTCAGAAGTATCTGGCGAGTAAATTTGAAGAAGGGTTGAAAGTTAAGCCCGATGAAGTCGCCGCGATCATGACCGGACCCGAGAAAGACCGCATCGCCGAGTTCGAAAAGCAGATCTCGAGTGCTGCCAGTCAAAAGCGAACATTTCAGCACTGGCAGGCGGTGTACGATAGCGGGCCTCCGACAGCGACTCGCGTCTTGAACCGAGGCGATCCACTGACGCCGGGCGAAGAGGTGACACCGGCGATGATCTCGGCCTTAGCGTTTGTGAAGAAGCCTGATGTCGACATCGTTCCTCAATTTGGTTCGAGTGGCCGCAGGTTTGCACTGGCGAAATGGATTACTGATCCTGAATCACCAGCTGGATCATTGACGATCCGCGTGCGAGTGAATCGGGTCTGGCAGCATCTGTTTGGACGGGGGATCGTGAAGACGACCGATAATTTTGGCGTGACGGGGACAAAGCCGACTCATCCCGAGTTGCTGGATTGGCTGAGTGCATCATTCATTACCGATGGCCAGCGCTTGAAGCCATTTCTGACTCGCGTCATGACCTCATCGGCTTATCGGCAATCATCGATCCGAGTCGATGAACGCTGTGCGAGAATTGATCCTGAAAATGCGTTGCTTTGGAAACAGCGGGTGCGGCGACTGGAATCAGAATCGGTACGGGATGCGATACTCACCGTGTCGGGAATGCTTGATCGGTCGATGGGCGGCGCACCGGTACCGGTTGAGCCACGTCCAGATGGCTCGTTTGTCATCAAGAAGGAGGGGCTACCGACACCGACGGCTCAATACCGACGAACCATCTATTTGCTCGGTCGTCGTAACTATCATCCGACGTTGCTGAGTGTTTTCGATCAACCCAATCTGACGACGAACTGTTCTGAACGAAGTACGTCGGCAGTAGTGCTTCAATCACTGACGATGCTCAACGATGCGTTTGTTTTGGAGCAGGCGGGTGCACTTGCTGATCGCATTATAAAAACGGTTGAACCAAAAGATCGCTGGATCACGACCGCATTCGAAATCGTGCTGGGACGTATGCCAACGGCGCGTGAGGTCGATTGGTGTCAGAACGCAATGACTTTGGAAGCCGATTACCACAGGCAGAATGACGCGCAATGTTCCGTTGAAGAAGCCGAGAAGCGAGGGTTCTCGCGCGTGTGTCATACGCTGCTGAATACGAGTGAGTTTCTGCTGGTTCCCTGATGGAAAAAGAACTGATGATTACGATGTCTCGTCGATCGATGCTACGGACCTCGGCACTCGGCTTTGGCGGGTTAGCCTTTGAGGCACTCTCGTTACGAGAATCGGCTCGTGCGTCGGAACCGTCGGCAACGCGAGGGGCGATTGCTTCCAGTCGCACTCATTTTAAGCCACGTGCGAATGCCGTCATCATGCTCATGCAGAATGGCGGACCGAGTCAGATGGATCTCTTTGATCCCAAACCGGAACTGACAAAGCGTGCTGGCCAGACGTTGACGGTGGAGACGTTTCAGCCGGGGAACTCGGACAAGTTGATGGCATGTCCGCTGCAGTTTCAGAAGTACGGTCAGAGCGGGACCGAAATGTCGACGTTGCTGCCGCATCTTGGATCGACGGCGGATGACTTTTGTATGGTCCGTTCGATGTACTCCGAACACAACAATCACACTGAGGGACTGGTACTGCTGAATACGGGCAAGATTTTTCCCGGTCGTCCGGCGCTGGGCTCTTGGATCAGTTACGGACTGGGGACCGAGAACGAGAACTTACCCGCGTATCTCGTGCTGCGGGACCCCGAGGGATACAACACCAGCGGAACTTTGTTGTGGCAGAATGGCTGGCTTCCTGCAGTTCATCGTGGGACCGAGATCGCCACGGTGGGATCTCCGGTCCTGAACCTTCAGCCACCGACGCCAGTGCCGGATTCACTCAGGCGGAATCAGCTTGACCTGTTGTCTCAGCTGAATCGTGAGCAGTTTAGTAAGTATCCGGATGAATCCGAACTTGAAGCGAGGATCAGCAATTACGAACTGGCCGCGCGAATGCAGTTGGCAACCGGTGATTTGCTCGATTTGTCGAAAGAGACAGCCGAAACAAAACGGATGTATGGCCTGGAGAATCCTGACTCCGCCGGTTACGGGACTCGTTGTTTGATGGCTCGCCGACTGGTTGAAAGTGGTGTTCGATTCGTGCAAGTCTTTCCACCCGTGAAACCTCAGTTCCAACCCTGGGACGCTCATAGTAATACGAAGACAGAGAACGAGGCGATCTGCAAACGATGTGATCAGCCATCAGGAGCATTGATCAAGGATTTGAAGCAACGAGGTCTGCTTGATTCGACCATCGTGATCTGGTCTGGTGAGTTTGGTCGGCTGCCCGTATCGCAAAACGGCCTGGGCCGCGATCACAACCGAAATGCATTCAGTGCGATTCTCGCTGGCGGCGGATTCAAGGCAGGACTCGTGTATGGTGCCACGGACGAGGTTGGCTATCGATCGGTTGAGAATCGAATGAGTGTGCCGGATCTGCATGCGACGCTGCTACATCAGCTCGGGATCGATCATAACCGTTTGGCATATTCTCATCAGGGGAGCGAGGAAACACTCACCGATTCACGAGTCACGGAGGCGAGAGTCGTACATGAAATCCTTGCGTGATTCGTCGTGATGACGCGTTGCGACAACGAAGGCCTGTCTTACCGGATGGAATTGAAGTTGAGTATTCGCAATGCTTTCTTGATTCGTCACCGACAGTACAAAGGCTCTTATATCGACCCATGAAGTCTGCGTTAACCGGGGCTGAACAATGAGTGGTCCAAAGCTTCCTCAACGAGGCGGCTGAAAACGTAGGAAAAAAACAGCATTACCCAAAGGGCCTGTGGTGCCAGATAAAGAACCCAGATCACAGGGGCCTTAATGAATCGCATCGCAGCCAGGATGCCTCGTGTCGTTTCGACTTGCGTATCGTCATCGTCCGGATTTAAAGAATCGACGGCGTGGTTGGGATCGGTTTCCAGGATGGATTGAGTGCGAAGTTGCTCATCGGTCAGGTTGGACTGGGATTCTGAACGAAGGATCTCTCGGGCACGAACGCCATCGGCAGACTTCACTCGCAGCTTCACACCGCTAATGGCGTTGGCATCGATCCAAGCCATGCGCACGAAATATTCATCGTCGAGGTGCGCGTGGACCCCTTCCATTTCCAACTGAATTCTGGCCAGCTGAGCTTCTTCCACTGACCAGAACGAATCGACCGTCGAGAATTCTTCGGACATGTGACGACCTCATTTGTCAAAGACGAAGATCGCGGGGCTACGACAAGAGCCACTTGACAGCAGCGTCAGCTTCGCTGGCCACTGGTCCTGCATACGAAACGACTTGCGGGCCTTTCGCGGCCTGGTACGTCTTTGAAATCAACGTTGGAGTCTGATCGCCTTCACCTGATAACCAGAGAGGATGTGGTGCGGTCAACGCGAGTAAACCCTGGACATCGCCGTATTTGACAGCACCTGGTACGAGCATCGGATCGTAGGCCTGGGTGATCGATGCGAAGCGATAACCTCGAGTGCTGATTGCAACTTTGTTGACGGCATCACCGGCCTGGAACGCGGCCGCAGCGGCAATCGGGCCAGCCGTACGACCGAGCCCGATGAGGTGGACCCCCGCAGGCTCATATTTGCTGAACCGACAGAACGCGATCATTGTCAGGACATCGTGCACACGTTGCGAGAACAGAGGATAATTGTAGCCCAGCGTGTACCCCACGAACTCGCGGGGGTTCTTCACTTTCTTTGCTTGTGTCAGTGGTTGGCCATCGGCAAGGAATTCACCCTGATAAAGCAGGTCGGGAATGGCGACGGAAACCCCTGCGTTCAATAGCTGCTGGACTTCGGCTTTCGGCGTACCGTCACCATTGATCAGCGACGCTTTTCCATCGTCGGTGATCCAGACCGCAACGTGCTTGTTCCAATTTCGTGGAAGGAAGAACAAGGTCGGAATCTCTTCACCATGCTTCGCCAGCCGAATAACGGTATGGAACCTGATGCCGTCATCACCCTCAACTTTGCTTTTGTTCTCCTGGGTGACCTCATCCCCGCCGGGAAGCTTGCGACCGATCATCACGTCCCATGCCCCGCCGATGACTTCGCGGAATTTGTTGAGTGATTCGCCGTCCTTTGGAGTCAATGCGGCGAGTTGTTGGTCTTGATCGGCAGCAAAGCCACGAACGATTTTCAGTTCATTCTCGACGGTCGGTGCCGGCGCGGGGTGCTGGGCGTCCCAGACGGTGGCTTCGGCTTTCGTCAACGGAACGAAGTCACGTTCGACGATGGGGCTCTGTTGACCCAGTTTCAAATGCTTATTGAAGAACTCATACATCGCCAGACGGCTAGGCTGATTGTAGTTATGTGGGAAGGGACGATACTTACCCTGCACGTTGTCAGGGACGCCAAGCATCGCGTAATGCTGTTTCAGTTCGGGCAGGCCTTTGGTTTCCAGTTCTTTCGTCCAGTCATCAGCGGCAGTCATGCCAAGGGGGCGAGGTGCCAGGAGTGCGGCCAATTCGATGTTGCCGGTGTTTACCCTCAGATAGCTGGCATTTTCACAGGTACATCCACCCTGCATCGAGGTTGAGACCATGACGGCGGGGAAAAACGCAGCGGGACGCGGGTCAACACCGCCTAAGAGGAACGTTTGCGTTCCACCGCCGCTTGCTCCTGTTA
Organism: uncultured Schlesneria sp.; assembly: GCA_903899985.1. GTDB lineage: Bacteria > Planctomycetota > Planctomycetia > Planctomycetales > Planctomycetaceae > Schlesneria. The sequence goes on along the minus strand of CAIULL010000270.1, from coordinate 25,718 downwards.
CGCCGATCCGAGTTGGATCGACGTCGTCCATCGAGCTGATCCAATCGAGTGCTCTGACGGAATTCCAGGTTTGTAATCCGACGATATTCAGGCAGCGTAATTCGGATTGAGCACTGAAAAGTCCCCAATGATCGGGTTGGCTGAGATCGGGTCTCTGGATTTTGAAGCCGTGGGCCAGTTCGTGGGTGAGGGGTCCTCCGTCGGCATAACCCAGCATGTCGTACAGGAACACGATGCATCCCATTCGGGCGAGTTGAACACAGCGAGCCTGGAGTGGATATCGTCCGCCAGGAAGTGATTCGGCTTTTGATTCGAGTTCCTGTTTAAACATGGCCTCCGTATGTTCGTAGAATCGACCGTTTGCCCAATGGCCGTGGGGGCAAAGCACTGCCGGGTACTTTCCATCTGGCTTGGACTTTGGTCGATAGAGGCTGCCCGTACAGTAAAGCATGTCTCCCGTTTGGAGAATCACTCGCTCGACGGTGTAATCGTCTCGTTCGACTTTTCCGTGGACAACGGCATTCAATGGCTGTTTTGTTGGGATCGGCCAGAGCCCGGTGGCAACGAGCAGCTGACGACGGACAAACTCGGATCGTTTCGTCCATTCACTTGGGCTTTTGCTGGGCGTCCACGGAAAATAGGCATCCAGGTCTTTCAATGCCCCAAGTCTCGTGTCACCTGGGAGTGATCCGGCAGGCAGGACCCGAGACGATTCTGCAAACGCTCGTTGGGAAACGAAAGCTGTATTCAGGGCAGTGATCGCCGCAGCACCGGCTTTAAGAGCAGTACGACGATTCGTTGAAAGCCGATCGGTCATGATGTGTCCCTGTTCAGGAATAAAGAGCAGAACCTGTCAGGGCATCATAATAGAAATCAACGAACTCCAATGCGAATGATCAGAATCATTTTACAACTGCGCATTCTGTTCTTGTGCTAATCGCAGTTGACCGCATGCGGCATCAATATCGGCCCCCTTGCGTTTTCGCACCGTAGCCGGGATGCCAAAGGATTCAAGAATCTGTACGAACTCGTCGGTACGAGGTGCTGTTGGGGCAACGAATTCCAGTTCTGTGACACCGTTCATTGGTATCAGATTGACATGTGCAATTCTCGATTGAAGTCGCTTTGCCAATTGCCGAGCATGCTGCGGTTCGTCATTGACCCCCGACAGAAGTACGTATTCGTAAGTGACTCGACGACCGGTCATTGCGAAGAAGTCATCCGCCGCTTCGAGGATCGCATCAACACCAATCTTGTCATTCACCGGAACAAGTTGATTACGTAATTCGTCGTTGGGAGCGTGAAGCGAAATCGCTAAATTGTATTGCTTACCGAGCTGTGCCAGTTCGCGAATTTTTTCCGGCAATCCCACGGTGGAAATCGTGATCCGTCGAGCCCCAAGTCCAAGTCCACCCTTTTCATTGAGCGTGTCGAGGGCAGGGATAAGTGACTTGAGATTCGCAAGCGGCTCACCGATTCCCATGACGACGACATTCGTGATCTGCTCACCCTTCTGCAGCAATCGATCGAGTCGCAGCACTTGCTCGAGAATCTCGCCGGTCGTCAGGTTCCGTTTTAGTCCTAATAGACCACTGGCACAAAAGACGCACCCCATCGCACAGCCAACTTGTGTTGAAATGCAAATGGTGCGTCGATCGGGCTCGCGCATCAACACGCACTCGATAAACTGACCGTCGTGAAGTTCCAGAAGCAGCTTTTCCGTTCGATCGATCGCAACCTGATGTTGTGCACGACGCGCTGGGAATAAAGAGAAATTGTTTGACAGAGCGGCTCGCAATGCCGCTGGAATATCATGCATTTCTGCAAAGTCGTTCGCTCTACGACCAAAGACCCACCGTCTGATCTGTTCCGCTCGATACGCTGGAAATCCTGCGGCTTCACACCATGCCGCCAGCCCGTCGGCATCAAGTTCATAGACTCGAGGCTTCGCCGTCGGCGCTTCAAGCTGCGGAATTGGGATCATGAAAACCCTAGTCCATTAAGGATCTCGCGACCTGCATGGCTCTTATTCAAAATATAAAAGTGAATACCGTTAACACCCTGATCGATCAGTTCGCGGCATTGTGCAATTGCGAATTCAACACCAATTTTATACTGATCTTCCTTATTGTCTTTCGCGGCTTCGAGCCTGGCGGCTAATGACTGCGGCATCGTTGCTCCGCACATGGACGTGATTCGCTGGATTCGAGCGAATTCCGTGATTGGCATGATACCCGGAATCAGTGGCACACCGAGTTCGCTGCGATTCACGCGATCGCGAAAGCGAAAAAAGCTTGTATTGTCGAAGAAGAGTTGTGTGAAAATTGCATCCGCACCACATCGGACCTTACGGACCAGATTCTCAAAGTCGAGGTCCAGGCTTGGTGATTCTGGATGTTTTTCCGGGTAGCCCGCAACACCAATCCCCATCTCGGGGAAGTATTCTCGAATCAGGCTGACGAGTTCGTTGGCATGGTTCAGTCCGCCAGTGATTGCTTGAAATTCGGTTTGACCTGCGGGAGCATCGCCGCGAAGGGCCATGATATTCCGAATTCCGGCCGACCAGGCGAAACGTAACCAATCGATCAGCTGATCCTGCGTGCTGCCGACACAGGTGAAATGCGCCGTGGACGTTGTATGGAACCGCTCCTGGATTTCCTTGCACCATTCCACCGTTCTTTTGCTTGTTGAGCCTCCCGCACCGTAAGTACACGAAACGAAAGCCGGACCAAACGGGATTATTTCGCTCAAAGTTTGGCGAAGCGCTTCATCTCCTTCGTCGGTTTTGGGTGGAAAGATCTCGATCGACAGTCCAAATCGACCGCCGGAATAAACGTCTCGCATACGAACAATGGTGCTATTTGCCATGCTGCAGATTCCCTTTCGAAAGACTGATATCCACGAGAGTAAGCGATCATCCTTCAATCTGCCAGCATTATTGATTGTCCGAAATAACGACGACTGCCAAAAAACGCGATAACGGACATGACGGAAAAATTTCATATCACGGAAAGTCGCGTGAACTTCCAGTTAACTGCCTACAATCAAAGATTTTAAACAATTACGAGGACATGAATCTTCCATGATATTTGTTCGAACGAACTTATGAATTTTTCTTCATCGACATTCCTTGTTGCGTTCGGAAGACTTTGATTGCCGGTGCGGCTATACTGTTTCGACAGTTGATCGGTGACATGATCGCCATACTTGACAAATGCAGGATGATTCTTGTCAGGTCGTTGAAAGTGTTCTTGACGTCCCGATCTTGATTTTCGGGTTTTCACGTAGAAATACCCCGAGTTAACGTAAGCCTAGAAGGAATGTCGAAATGTCGACCGTTGAAGCGACTAAGTCCAAAAGTACTGACTCCACTAAAACCGCACACTCTGCCGCCAATTCTAAGCGTCTTCCATATAAAGTGAAGGACATCGGACTTGCGGAATTTGGTCGCAAAGAGATTGAAATTGCAGAAAACGAAATGCCTGGTTTGATGGCATTGCGAGAAAAGTACGGCAAATCGAAGCCTCTCAAGGGCGCCCGAATCGCCGGTTGCCTTCACATGACAATTCAAACCGCCGTCTTGATCGAGACACTCACTGCCCTCGGTGCTGAAGTCACATGGAGCAGCTGCAATATTTTCTCGACCCAAGACCACGCCGCCGCCGCCATCGCTGCTGCGGGCGTTCCTGTCTATGCGTGGAAGGGGATGACCAACGAAGAATTCGATTGGTGTATCGAGCAAACACTCTTCTTCGCCGACGGTAAGCCGCTGAATATGATCCTCGACGACGGGGGCGATTTAACCTCGATGGTCCATCAGAAATTTCCTGAGTTGCTCAAGGAGATCAAGGGCTTAAGCGAAGAAACGACAACCGGTGTGCATCGTCTGGTTCAAATGCATGAACGCGGCGAACTCAAGGTTCCTGCGATCAACGTCAATGACTCCGTAACAAAGAGTAAATTCGACAACCTCTACGGATGTCGCGAATCATTGGCTGACGGTATCAAGCGAGCCACAGACGTGATGCTCGCAGGTAAGGTCTGTGTCGTTGCTGGTTACGGCGACGTCGGTAAGGGTTGTGCCATTTCGATGCAGCGTTACGGCGCTCGCGTGATCGTTACCGAAATCGATCCGATTTGTGCTCTTCAAGCGGCGATGGAAGGTTTTGAAGTCACGACGATGGAAGATGCTGCAGCCCAAGGCAACATCTTCGTCACAACGACCGGCTGCTGTGACATTGTTCTCGGCGAGCATATCGTCAAGATGCCGAACGACGCGATCATTTGTAACATCGGTCACTTTGACCTCGAAATCGACGTCGCCTGGCTGGAAGCTCAGGTCAAGAACGGCAAGGCCACGAAGGTCAACGTTAAGCCAAGTGAAGTCGGCGCCGTTGATCGATACACGTTCAAAGACACCGGCCGAAGCGTGATCCTGTTGGCTCAAGGACGTCTCGTCAACCTCGGTTGCGCAACTGGCCATCCTTCGTTCGTGATGTCGAACAGCTTCACGAACCAGGTCATGGCTCAGTTGGCCCTTTGGGACAATGCCAGCAAATTCGCCGTCGGTGTTCACCGTCTTCCGAAGGAGCTGGATGAAGAAGTTGCTCGTCTCCACCTCGAAAAGATTGGTGTCAAACTGTCGAAGCTCACGGAAAAGCAGGCCCAGTATCTGGGGCTGCCGATCAGTGGTCCGTTCAAGCCAGACCACTACCGATATTAAGCTTAAGTGTATGAGGCTGACCTCGTCATATAAGGTTAGCCTTGTGACTCAGGGATTTCGAAATGAATCATGAATGATTCAGGCAGGTGAGGGTTAATTGACCCAACCACGAGATTCTCGACAACGAAGTTTTGAACGAAGCCCGACTGATTCAGTCGGGCTTCGTTTCATATTGAACGTTAAAAGCAACTGCCGTGTTACTCGGCATCCGCTGTCGTCATGATTGAAGGGTGGGGTACGATAGTCTGTCGTTCATTTGAGTCGACTGTGAAACCTGAAGAGCCAAACATCCCTGTCAGGACATTGGCGACAACTCGTTTGGCTTTCAGCACCTCCTGGTGAACGATTGGGAAGTCAGGGATGTTTGCGTCCCATTCGAGAAGTGTTGAAACCCCGCCTGTTGACAGATGAGCAAGCCGAAACAGTTCCCAGACCGGATCGATCACGGGTCCGTCGTGCGTATCGATCAAATGCGTGCCGCAATTGGTGTGTCCCGCAAGATGCATCTGTACGACGCGTTCATGCGGCATTGATCGCAAATATTCCACCGGATCGAAATCATGATTTCTGGCGGAAACAAAAACGTTATTGACGTCAAGAAGTAATCCGCAGTCAGCCTCATCCGCCAGGCGGGCGATAAATTCGGCTTCACTCATCGTCGACGCAACAAATGTCACATAACTACTTGGGTTTTCCAGGACAAACGGCCGCTCGAGAACATCTTGAACGATTGAAACTCGGTCTATGACGTGACGCAGTGATTCTTCATTGTAGGGGAGTGGTAAAAGATCATGTGTATTCATCCCTGCAATGCCGGTCCAACAGACATGGTCGGAAATCCACCGGGCGTCAACGGCCTTTGCCAGTCGCTTAAGCATTCGAAGATAATCAAAGTCCAGTGGTTCAGTGCTGCCAATCGACAGCGACACACCATGCATCACGATCGGATATCTTTCGGCAATTTGTTCTAGCACGTACCTTGGACGTCCTTGTGAGTCCATGTAATTCTCGGAAATCACTTCAAACCAGTCGACGGGCGGGTTGTGTTTCAGGATATGATCGAAATGAACCGATCTAAGGCCGACCCCAAGACCGAGATTCTCATACCCAAGTCGACTGAGCATCATTCATCCTTCGCGCGACCGGCTCGCGTTGTTGTGATCCACACAAATACTCGTCCCGCTTCGTCCTGCCACAGCTCGCGAGTCAATCGCTTGGGAACAACGAGCTGGCGAAGCGCAAGGCTCCATGTAGTCATTTTGCGAGGGAACGAAACTTTGATTTTTTCCAGATCGATCTGCTTTGCTTCCAGCTCGGCGTAATCGATGAGGATTGGGGTTTCTGCGAGTTCCGAGATGGCCGTCAGAACATCTGACAGTTCGACGTCTGCCAGTTCGATCGGAACCATGGCGTAAAGCTTCGGTGCCGCTTTAAACGTGGCTTTCTGCACAGGCCAACCGATTGGCCACTGTTCCAGCTTCGTGTTCCGAGGCTCAATCAATAGCTCGATGACTCCTGAAGGAGTTCGGTTTGGCCGAAATCCGAAGCCGTTGTCGCTCAATGACAAAGCGAGTGCAAGCGCCACGCTGAATCCTTTGAGTTCTTGTCTCACTTGGGCCTTATCCCCGAGTTTGGCAAGTTTCTCGACGGCTTCAGAATTCCAACGTACAGGAAACGCTGTCGGAAGGGGCAACTTCGACACGGCCTGTTTCAATGGCAGGTTTTCCGTTTCAAAGTCGACTTTATTGAGTAAGCCGTCGAATAGGCCCGCGAATTGTTCTTCACTCAGTCCCCACAACGATTTTCCCACCGGAGTTCCCTTGACTCCGTATGTCCGCAATTCGTCGATCCATTCTTTAAGTTTCGTCGCATCACTGAGGGAAAAGGATCGATCAGGGAACACGAGATTTCCGGAACGATCGAGCGTGCCGATTGCAGTCACGTATCGAGTCTTGCCTGCTTCTCGTTCCTTCATTTCCGGTTTATCACCCAGGATTGGTTTTCGAACTCGCAGTGATACGTCGAGAGGCTCGAGGACCTTTAACCATTGCTGGCCATGCAGACCCCCGCCCCCTTCGGACTGCAGCAATTCAAACTCGATCACCGTACTGATCATGTTTGTTTTTTTGGGTGATGCCGGTTTGTCTTTCGTGAGCGACGAATCGCCCGGCCGCACGGGCCTTGTCGGAGCCTGTCCCAAGGCGAGATTGCTGATCAACAACAACGCGAAAGTAACGCTGATCATCCATTGAGATAGCACAACAGAGACAACCGTTGCTGAAGTCAAAGGGGCGAATTGTGAAGAATCGCAATCCGGCTGCCGATCCCCGTTTTTGCAAAAGCCACGTGGCCCAACGATCAAACACTGCATGGCTGCTTCCTGCAATAAAAAGAACTCAGAAGTACCAAACATGGTAAGGGAGAACGATCAACGATCACAAGACGAAGTCGGATCACGTTGTTGAATGTCCCTGGGTTGCGAGGATTGCTTGTCCTGTGTTATTCGTATTCGTCACACACATTGAATAACGACCAGTCCAACCTGATTCCCGTCGCAAGGCTCCAACAGCGGCGGTGGTTCGACGTTTGTCTTCGAACCCAAAAACTGAGGCGATCGAACAGATGACGATTCTCGGTCTTGATATCGGTGGAGCAAATATTAAAGCTGCAGACGAAACGGGTCGTGCTGTCAGTCGCCCGTTTGCAATCTGGCGTCAGCCCGAACAGCTGAAGGATCAGATTGCTTCGATTCTTGATATCTTCCCGCAAACGCAACGTCTCGCATTGACGATGACGGCAGAGCTGGCGGACTGTTTTTCAACGAAGTCCGAGGGGGTCCGTTTTATCATTGATGCTGTCGAAACCAGTATCAATGTGTCGCTCTCCCGTCGAGCGGTTGTCCCTCACTCATCGGAGCAGCAACGGCGATCCAATTTGACGATTTGGACGACTGGCGGTTGCTTCGTGAATCCCGACGAAGCGCGGGAGTCACCGATGCGAGTCGCAGCGGCGAATTGGCATGCGCTTGCCACCTGGTCGATGAAGTTTGCTCCAAGTGGATGTGGAGTTCTGATCGATATCGGCACCACGACCACAGACATTATTCCATTCAAAGATGGCAAACCTGTTCCTCTGGGGCTGACCGATGTCAGTCGACTGCAAAGCGGTGAACTGTCTTATTCGGGAGTCAGCCGCACACCGATATGTGCTGTGGCTCATAGCGTTCCCTTTCAAAATGGATATTGTTCACTCGCCGCAGAGGTCTTCGCCACGACTCTGGATGTTCATCTGTTGCTGGGTGACATTGCTGAAAATGTCCAAGACCTCGATACAGCAAACGGGAAGCCGGCGACAATGCAGGCGGCCCACGATCGCATTGTGAGGATGCTGTGCTGCGACCGGGATGAAGTTTCATTCGAGCAGGCCGTCCAGATCGCCCGGTTCCTTGCCGACGTCCAGCGGCAGCGTCTTGCAGGTTCGCTTGAACGAGTGCTCAATCGACTTTCGTCACCCTGCACTACGATCATCGTATCGGGGTCAGGTTCATTTCTCGCTCGTCAGTTGATCCAGGAGAATCGAAAAACGAAGGACGCAATCGTGATATCGCTTGCGGAACAATTCTCGCCGGGAATCGCCGAAGCAGCCTGCGCGTATGCCGTCGCTCAACTGGCTGCAGCATCGTAGCGCTGAACGGGCGAGGCGGCTGCATTCGGAATCTGGACAAAGGAACGACAGCTTTTTCTTTGAGCCAGATTGGCCTCGGGAATCCAGTATCAAAGATGGCCTCGTCTCGAATCGCTGAAGATCGCAACAGGCATCACTTCTGGTTGATGGTCATGCGGAATATACTGGTCTTTTGCCTGATTTCATTTTACACCCGTAGGAATCGCCAGCATGTCAACTCCTGCACCGACAGAATTCAAAGCGGTTTTAGACCAGACCGACCTCGCCGATATTCCTCGTGACCTGAGCTTCCATCCGGTACAGAACACATCGCCGCGCGTGCTGACCAGCGCCCAGATTGAACAGTTCAATCGCGATGGTTATATCGCAGGGATTCGGATCTACTCCGATGACGAGATCAAAAGCATCCGAAGTTACTTTGACAATTTGCTTGCGAAAGTCGTGGCCGCTGGCGGCGACAGCTATTCGATCAGTTCGGCCCATTTGAAGTATGGGCGAGTCTGGGACATTGTCACGAACGCCAGAATCGTTTCCTGCCTGCGCGATCTGTTGGGCGAAAATATCATCGGCTGGGGATCGCACTTCTTCTGCAAGATGCCTCACGATGGGAAAAAAGTCGCCTGGCACCAGGACTCAAGTTACTGGCCGCTCACCCCGTCTAAGGCGATCACCGTCTGGCTCGCCATCGACGATGCGGATGTTGAAAACGCCTGTATGCGATTCGTTGCTGGCTCTCATCACTATGGAGCGATGACGTTTCGGCCGAGCGATCCCGCCGAACATAATGTCCTCAATCAAACGATCGACAACGTCGAACAGTACGGTCGTTTTGTCGACGATTGTCTGAAAGCGGGCGAAGTTTCATTTCACTCAGATCTCCTGCTGCACGGTTCCGAAGCGAACGATTCCAACCGCCGTCGCTGCGGTCTGACGTTACGTTACGCACCTGCGGATGTGCATGCCCATCTGGGATGGAACCAGAAGGGGGTCTGGGTCAGCGGAACCGATTCGTCCGGACATTGGATGAACCGGGCACGTCCATCAGAGGACTAAGTCAAGTCCGCGTGGGCTGCCTGGCTTATTACTTCGCGGATGGTTGCGGGAGCGTTTCCAGTGACGGGAACGCATCTCGCTGACCCGGCGCGCGTTCGGTTGTGCTTGAAACTGACAAAAACTCACCATTCGCAATGGTAAGTAACTAAGCGACTGACCAGAAGTCGTCGTCGTCAACTTCGTGCGTGCGTGAGATCGGCGGCGGCATCTCGTCGATGTGTTTCACCTTGCGTCGAGTTTCGACCGGATCGATACCCGTCAGCGGGTAGGCTTCAAGGATCTTATTGATGCGGATTTCGATATTCGTCAGTTGCTGGCCTTCGTCCGGAGCAACGAATGTAATCGCGGCCCCCTGTCCTTCGGTGGATGAAAGCCGTCCTGTGCGACCGACTCGATGCACATAGTCGTCGCAGTCCTGCGGGATATCATAATTGATAATATGCGAGATTCCGCTGACGTCGATTCCTCGGCCCATCACATCCGTGGCGATCAGTAGCCGGATCTGGCCATCCCGAAATTGTCGCATCACACGATCCCGGGCGCTTTGGGCCAGATCACCATGAATGAACGCCATTTTCGGCAGGCGACCGACAAACCGGCGATGGACCTCTTCTGCGCCACGCTTTGTGCGAGTAAACACGATCGCTTGCTGCGGTCGCTCTTGCACCAGTAACCGGACCAGCGTCCCAAATTTTCGATGATGATCCACCGTGATGTAGTACTGGTCGATCGACGCATGTGCGACGTTCGACGCCGACACGTCAATCCGTTCGGGTTCGCGCATGTACCGTCGAGCCAGTCGTTCGACGGGGGGTGGCAACGTCGCTGACAATAGTAGAGTCTGTCGATTTTCCGGACATTGTCGCAAGATCTTTTCGATATCCGGACGAAAGCCAATATCCAGCATTCTGTCGGCTTCGTCCATAACGACGATTTTCAAATCGGCCATCTTCAGCAGTTGCCGGGCCATCAGATCAATCACCCGACCGGGTGTGCCGATCACGATCTGTGCACCTTGTTCCAATTTGCGAATCTGCTGATGAATCGGTCGTCCACCGACGCAACAGGCGGTCGTCACTTCGCATTTGAATGCGAGTCGATCGACCTCGTCAGCCACCTGCTGGCTGAGTTCTCGTGTCGGGGTTAACACGAGTGCTTGAGTTCGTGGGTCGTCGAGATCGATCCGATCGAGGATCGGCAGCACGAAGGCGGCGGTCTTACCGGTGCCGGTGCGAGCCTGACCGATACAATCGCGACCGGAGAGAGCGACGGGGATAAACGCGGCCTGAATGGCACTCGGGTCAGTAAAACCAGCTCTCTTCACGGAGAACAGCGAATCCTGACTGAGCCCCAAATCATCAAACCGGGAGGGAGCCTGCTCCATAACTGCGATCAACCGATCAATTCCTTTCCCATACCAACTCGCTGTTCCACGCGCATCGGCAACGAACAGCATTCAATCTGAACAGACGAGATACCAGAGCCTCTAATATCGCGGAACACTCGAAATGAATTTCGAAGTTCTCATCCCCACATCGAGATTTTCTCAATTTGCTACAAATAGGGTAAGTCGCACCGTCACGCCGGTCAATCGACCGCTCGCTTTACCACCGATTCCTGCAAGAATACTTTTCAAAGATTCCGAAAATCGGATCGATGATTACCAAAAACGACCAAATGCCTGATTCCTCCCAAAAAAGCGCTGTCATTGCTCGCCGAGTCACGATTCGGGGTCTCGTTCAAGGAGTCGGTTTTCGTCCGTTCGTTTTTCGAATGGCCCAGATTCATCATGTTCATGGCTGGGTGCTGAATGGTCGCGACGGAGTCGAAATTCATGCGGAAGGACGAAACTCGGACGTGGACGTCTTTCTCACATCAGTCCATTCTCAGGCACCCGCTGCGGCCCACGTCACAGCGGTCGATGTTCAGGAAGTCGTTCCGGAGGGATTCTCCGATTTTCAGATCCTGGGGAGCCGTCGCGATTCGGTTCCCACAGCTCGTATTTCGCCGGATCTTTCTCTCTGCGACGAGTGTCTGCGGGATTTGCAAAACCCAACCGATCGGCGAAACCACTATCCCTACATCAATTGTTCCCAATGCGGACCCCGTTATTCGATTATCAAAAGTCTTCCGTACGATCGCCCGAGTACGACGATGGCTGCCTGGAAAATGTGTTTGTCGTGCCAGCACGAATACGACAACCCGCTCGACCGCCGATATCATGCTCAGCCCACCGCCTGTGATTCGTGCGGGCCAGGCTACCGATTGATCGAGATTCATCGCTCAACGGACGGAAGCGAACGAGCCATCCGGCAAGCGGCCGAATTACTTGCAGCCGGGAACATCGTCGCTGTGAAAGGATTGGGGGGCTATCACCTGGCCTGCGATGCGAATAATCCGGTGGCCGTCACTGCGTTGCGCGAACGGAAATTCCGTAAGGAACGTCCGTTTGCTCTGCTGGTTCGTAACCTGCAGGAAGCCCACCAGTACGTCACGCTTTCTCAATGTCACGAACAACTGCTGCAAAGTGTCGCCCGTCCCATCGTTCTGGCACCTGCCAAAGTTGAATTGCCGGGAGTTTCACCCGATTGTTCAATACTCGGCGTGATGCTTCCATATGCTCCGATTCAACATCTCTTGTTTGACGATGGGGCACCAAGCCCCCTGGTGCTTACGAGTGGTAATCGATCGAGCGAACCTATCGCTTACCGTGACGACGATGCAATCCGTCGGCTGTCAGGAATCGCCGACGCGATCTTAATCGGAGATCGGCCGATTGCTCGTCGTGTCGATGATTCTGTTGTCGCCATCCGCAACGAAAAACCGTTCATGATCCGTCGTGCTCGGGGTTATTCTCCAGGAGCGGTTTGCGAACTACCAACCGTCGATCCGATTCTTGCTTTAGGGAGCGATCTCAAAAATGCCATCGCTCTTGTTGTCAAAGGCCAGGTGTTCGTCAGTCAGCACATTGGCGATCTTGGAGACAGCGAAACAGACGAATCCTTCGAGAATACAGTACATGACTTGTTTGCCATGTACGAAATCAATTCTGCCGAATTGACCATCGTTCACGATCATCACCCACAGTTCAGATCAACGCAGTTCGCACTCGGTTTACCCGCTTGTCGGCACATTGCCGTTCAGCACCATCACGCACACATCGCCAGCGTTCTGGCCGAACAGAATTTGTTGACGGAACGAGTTGTCGGAGTCGCGTTTGATGGGACCGGCCTGGGGACCGACGGAACTCTCTGGGGAGGTGAATTTTTCGTCGGCAGCATTTGCGACGGCTTCGAACGCTGCCATTCGTTACGGCCCGCAATGCTCCCGGGAGGCGATGTCGCAGCCAGGTATCCCGTTCAAGCTGCCGCTGGATTTTTAGCCGATCTGAACGATCTTCCCGATCTGACGAAGCCCCCGTTTCTCTTTCCGCGACGATTTACCGACGCCACGAAGTTAGTCGATAAGAAACTTCGATGCTTCGTTTCGACATCAATCGGTCGGCTATTCGATACCGTCGCGGCACTCGTCGGATTTCTGCGAGAAACAACATTCGAAGGTCAGGCCGCCATCTGGCTGGAACACCAGGCTGGAAAATGTCCCACACAAGCTCCATATCCCTTCCCTGAACTCGACTATCGGCCGCTGTTGAACGCAGTCATTTCAGATCGCCTCGGCGGCCGCCCGGTCGCTGAAATCGCCTCGGCCTTCCATGCAGCACTCGTCACATCAACGACGCAGCAAGTCTTAAAGCTATGTCATGAAAAAGCTGTGAACGCAGTCGTCTTTTCAGGCGGGGTCTTTCAAAACGAACTGCTACTCAATTCGCTGCTGCATGAATTCGAGCAACATCCTGAGGTTCGCGTCTTGATTAACGAGCAAGTTCCCGCGAACGACGGCGGCATCTGCGTCGGCCAGGCTGCGCTGAGTCTATTCCATTCTGGAAAGGACTAAACAAACTCCGGTGACGCCTCCAATTGTTCTCAATCAGGAGCGAGTAGCTTACTTCACCGGCTCATCAGCTTTCACTCGCTTCAGCACGAATAACCGACGTTTATCCTCTTTCTTGGTCGCGAACTCTTTTGAGGGGAGCGGTCCCAGGCAGACTTTGAGCGTCTCACCGTCGTCAGAAAGCTTATAGATGCCCGAGTCCCAGTTGCGTACATCGCCAGTCTCGATCGGTCCGGTGACCGATGAGTGTTCGTGGTGAAAGTAGATCTGATGTGGGTCCCAGGTGTAGTTGATTGAAGCGTAGCCGCGAAGTTTTCGCTTGGAATCGCTCCACGTGTAATTTCCCGAGACGAAATTCCATTCCTCATCAGATTCGATCTTCTGACCAGAGACCTCTGCACTTGCGACTTTCCAGCGCCCTTCCAGCCTTTTGAACAATTCTTTAACACGCCCGTTGTCGTCCTTTGCGAACGAAAACCCGGCAACAAGAATCATCATGTATCCGATCAGCATCGTGGAGAAAGCTGCGCGACCGGCAAGTGTGGCGGTGGAAGACATCATGTGACTCCGTGAAGTTGGGGAAAGGACGTTCTGATCATTCTATCGCTTAGCACATTTGGAACAACGAGATAATCTCTCGAGCTTGCTTGCGTGGTACGTTACGCCCCTGTGTTTATCATGGCACGTAACTCCACTCTGCGATTAAGATCAGGGCTCGCCTGAGGTGCCTCCCCTCTGGTCCGTTCCGAAATCAAAATGCAAGAAAGATCGGGAGCCGTGGCAATGACGCATCGAATGGACAGCTCTTTCAATCCACGCCTGAGCCGCCGAGACTTGCTGAGGTGGGGCTCTGCCGCCACCGCAGCCGCGATGCTTGGACATTGGACAGCTCCCGATCTCCCGGCGGCTGTCTCGTCGACATGGTTAACCGTCGAAAAGATTGACCGCACGACGATTCAGCTGCCATTCCGCGAGATCCCCGCTCGGGCCATGGCGCGAGAAATCCCACATTGGCAGTACCTGGAAATCTGCGAAGTCACTCTGAAATCCGGGAAAACCGGGTTTGGCGAGACGATGCTGTTCTATACGTGGGGAGCAACCAATGACCAATCCGTTGCTCGTTGCCAGGGGAAGAACGCAGCCGAGTTGATGTGGGACGATTCGCTCGGCGCTGGCTTGCAGTCGGCTTTGTTTGATGCCGTCGCTCGCACGCTCGATCTTCCCATTCACGCCTTACTGGGAAAAAAGCAACATGCTCGAACGCCACTTTCATGGTGGAACATCGACCTTCCGCCGGAGGATCTCGCCAGTGAATGCGCTCTCGCCTACAAGTCAGGTTATCTGTCGCTGAAGACAAAGGGGCGGCCGTGGTTCGATCTCTGGAAACAGATCGAACTCGCCATCAAGGTTGTGCCCGAGTCGTTCAAGATCGACATGGATTTTAACGACACGCTCCGCACCGCCGAGCAGGCCATTCCGATCCTGCTGGAATTTGACAGCATCCCCCAGGTCGATATCTGGGAAGGGCCGCTGCCTCAGTCGGATCTGGAAGGGAATCACCGGGTCAAGGAGGCGGTAAAAGCCAAAGTCGCACTGCACTATGGGAATCCTGATCCCTGGGAAATGCTGACAAAGGACGCCTGTGATGGTTTCGTTGTCGGGGGTGGAGCAACCATGCTGATGCAGACGGCAGCCGTCTGCGCCATGTCGCGAAAGCCATTCTGGCTGCAACTGGTCGGATCGTCCATCACCGCAGCACACTCATTGCAATTCGGCGGTGCTCTGGAATGGGCAAAGTGGCCGGCGGTGAATTGCCATCAGCTCTTTGTCGCTTCAACACTCACCGCTCCCATCGTGGTGGAAAACGGCACGGCGGCTGTCTCTGACGCTCCTGGAGTTGGCTTCGAGTTAAACCGGGACGTGCTGAAAAAGTACGAGGTTGCCAAGCCCGCCTCGCGGCCTGAAACACAACGCCTGCTGGAAACAACCTGGCCCGATGGTCGAACGATGTACGTCGCCAGCAACGGGACCGTCAACTTCATGCTCACTTGCGCCAACGCGGGCCAGATGCCGTACTTTGAGAAAGGGGTCAACACCCGTCTGGTCCCGGATGACGGTTCAGCCAAATGGCGCGATCTCGTGGAAAAATCTCGCGGGCGGGCCTATTTTCTAAAGTGACACTGTTGTTCGAAAGTCCTGCCGCCGGCCCAGGCACTTTCATGATGAATGTCGCAAAGCGATGAATCATCGCTCATCGCAACGTTGTTCGACGAATCGATTCAGATACGCCTGGTTGTGACGACGCTGACAGGCCGTGTTCTGGCGTGGGAGTCTACGCCACAGTAAAATTGTCCTGTTGGAAGAATCTCATCATCGGACTGTGGACTTAGAAACGATCGATCTAGCAATCCGCACTGGTTCGACACAGACCAGCCTGCAAATAATTAGGTATTGATCAATACTTATTCGATAGGCGTCTTCATTTCAGAAGGCCGTGATGAATCTCAAGGCATGCAACACGGACGACGAATAATCTGCTGGTTAAGTTATTTGTTATGCCAATCAACTCCGTAAGCGAGAAACGCGAATGCCCCTAAACAGTCATGGCCTCACGTCTTACCCGGCATTTCGCAGCTGGTGTCTGCTGGTGACAATTGTCGTCTGCACATCCGGTTGCGGTGGACGTGAACAGTCTCGGGAACTCGCCGAAATGCGGTCGCGTATAGAGCAACTGGAGTCGTGGGTACAGGATCAAAAAACTGAATTTGTCAAATCGCACGACCCCACCAATTCCAACGCACGGCCCGCTGATGAGGAAAGTCTTCTTGCGTTCGTCCGCATCCAGGTGAATCCAGATGATTCTTCATTGGCGCATCTCGACCCTGATTTCGACATGGCATTCGCTGAGCTTTTGAAAACACGTCCGAAGGATCAGAGTTGGATCGACATCGCAAGCGGCAAATTGGTTTTTCGGGAATGGGACAAGACGAAAGCAAGCTACAAGCAGACGACTCTTTCAATGGAAGACCTCAACCCCGAGAGAGTCAACGGGAGCAACGACTTCGTGGCACTCTTCACAACAGATAACAAACGGTTGATTGAAGTTTGTTCGAAACAACACGATCTCACGAGAAAAGGCAAAGTTGACAAGGTGACCACGAATTCTGTGCAGCTCGAATTCAGCTCTGATGCCTCGAAAAAACAAATCGTTGAGGCATTTACCGCTCTGATACGGATTTATGGCGGAAAACCTGATTTACTCGCTCGATGAGGCATAAACCAGGCGGTCGAACCCGAACCAGACAGATCGACGATTTTCGGCCCGCGAGGTTGATCTTAAATCGGAATGTCTCCCGTTGCCCGAGCCGCTTATGTTTGAGGTTCAACACGGAAGCTTTGGCCGATTGAGTAAGGAAATCCACTTGTTGTCCCACGAACTGGTTCTACTGGAAGGCGCTCGATCGACAACTCATGTCTCGTTGCATTGATGTGTTCTTGCTCACGCTTGATGGTCGCGTGATCAAGTCTCGCCATCGAATTCGTGGAATCGGCGACTCACGCCAGCAGGGCTTCCACGACTCGGCACTTGGTGACTTCCGCGTCGGTGAGGCTGGCTTCGCGGCCATCCATCGGATATGTGAGACGGCGATGATCGATCCCCAGATTTGTCAGCAGCGTTGCGTGGAGATCATGTACCGTGACCACGTCTTTGACGGATTCATAACCGAAGTCGTCGGTGGCTCCGTGCGCGTAGCCTTTGCGGAAGCCGCCGCCGGCCAGCCAGAGCGAAAATGCTCGACGGTTGTGGTCGCGTCCGTCAGGACCCTGGGAAATCGGTAGACGCCCGAATTCACCCGTCCACATTACAATCGTGTCGTCGAGCAGTCCGCGCTGCTTCAAATCCTGCACGAGTGCTGCGCTCGGTCGGTCGGTCCGCTGGCAGAGTTTCGTCAGTTGCTCAGCGTTCTTGCTGTGTGTATCCCACGGCTGGCCCGACATGAAAATCTGCACGAAGCGAACACCCCGTTCCACGAGCCGCCGTGCCGTCAGGCACCGTCGGCCGTACTCTTCCGATTCGGGGCGGTCGAGACCGTAAAGTTTCTGCGTTTCTTCAGATTCCTGCGTGAGGTCGAGCGCTTCCGGCACGGCGAGCTGCATCCTGGCAGCCACTTCGAAATTCGTGATTCGTGCTGCAAGGTCTGATTTCTCCGGGTGGCGATTCAAAAAACTTTGATTGAACGAGGCCAAGAGGTCGAGCTGATTCCTTCGCATTTTTCCGGTCACACCGTCGGGCGATTGCAGGTTGAACACGGGACTTGGCCCTGATCGGAACGGCACGCCTTGATACACGGCAGGCAACCAGCCCGACGACCAGTTTCGCTCGCCGTCGACCGGCAAACCGCCGGGATCCCCCAGGACGACGTAGGCTGGCAGGTTCGCATTTTCAGTTCCCAGACCGTAAGTCACCCACGAACCCAAGGTCGGCATGCCGGCGATCAGTTTGCCGCCGTGGATCGCTCGCAGCGCCTGTTCGTGGTCGACCGACTCTGTGTTCATCGAGCGGACCAGGCAGATTTCGTCGGCGATCGCGCCGGTGCAGGGGAGATGTTCACACATCTCGATTCCAGACTGCCCGTACGGCATGAACTTGAACGGACTGCCAAGGACATTTCCAGCCTGCTTGTCGAAATGCGTTTCGAGCGCCCCGCCGGGATAAGGTTTGCCGTGATATTTCCTGAGCAACGGCTTTTCGTCGAACAAATCAATCTGACTTGGCCCACCGTGTTGAAACAGGCAGATGACCGCCTTCGCTTTTGGCTTTAGTGTGACCGCCGCATGCCGGCGCGCTTCCTCTGCATTCAATTTGTCGTCGTGCAACAGGCTGGTGAGTGCGAGAGCTCCCAAACCGCCGGCGTGTGAGGCGAGAAATGCTCGGCGATTCAGTTTCCAAGTCGAGTCGTGCATTGGGATCTCCTATTCGAGATAAAGCGCCGCACTGGCGGCGAATAACATCTGGTGCAGATCCAGCCAGGCTTGCCGTGTTGCTTCAGGCGAGCCGCCACGCTCGGCAATTTGCGTCGTTAGAAATTTCTGCGCGGCTGAGGATTCATCAGCCGTGGGAGTTCGGCCCCATAATCTGACAAACACGTTTTGCAGCCTTTCATCATCCGTCCGTTTGTCGGCAAACACCTGCTGAGTGAATTCGAGCATACGCTTCGTGACGAATTCTGAATTGAGCAGATTGAGCGACTGCAGGGGGATCGTCGTCGGAGTGCGGCGGACGCTGTTGAACACGATCGTCGGAGCATCGAAAATCTGGAGCATGCT
Source organism: uncultured Schlesneria sp. (assembly GCA_903899985.1). Taxonomy (GTDB): domain Bacteria; phylum Planctomycetota; class Planctomycetia; order Planctomycetales; family Planctomycetaceae; genus Schlesneria. The sequence continues at coordinate 6,979 of CAIULL010000270.1, read as the reverse complement.
GACGACTTGCGTACGCCGCTGATACAGATAGACCGAACGTCGAGCGAAATCGAGATTCTTTTCCGGCACGATCACTTCGCCGTTTCCGGCACGGTCCGTCTTGATGTAGGGTCCGTAGAGTTGATCATTCAGTATTCCCGCGTGGAACAGCAAGGTATCGCGAATGGCCTCGGCATCCAGACGCCGAACCGGAGCACGCGTGTACCGTCGTCCGTCTGGATCGGTATTCAACTGCTCCCCAAAGGCTCGACTGGTTTGAAGGTAGGCCTGCGACGTGACAATCCGCCGCTGCAGCGATTTGACGCTCCAATCTGTTCGCACAAATTCGCCCGACAGCCAATCGAGCAGTGCGGGATGCGTGGGGGGAGATCCGCTTAAACCAAAATTGTCTGGCGTTTCGACGATTCCGAAACCGAAATGATGCTGCCAGAAGCGATTGGCTTGGACGCGAGCGACTAATGAGGCAGGTCGCGAGCCGGGTTGGGTGACCCATGTTGCCCACGCCAGCCTGCGTCCTGTGGTACGGGCGTTTTCCGCCGGCGTATCAGGCCAGGCTTTGTCATCGTCACATAAGGCGCTGAACGGTCCTGCGCCGACGGGCTCCTTATGGGAACCATAATCACCCCGGTTGAGCCACTGCACTGACGGCGGGTTTGGCGTCAGATCGACGGCCCACGGGAGCTTGCCCGGCGGATTATTCTTCAATGCTGCAATCTGTTTTGCCGCGTCGCTCAGCGAATTTCGTAACGGTTGCACGTTCTTCAGGAATTCGGCGAGGGTCTCAATCTCCTGAGGCTGATCGAACGTTTCGACTACGACATTATCGACGATATAACTTCGTCCGCAGCAGAATTCGTAACCGAATGCCCCATCCGGCAACTGGTCCGCCGTGAACGTCAGTGTTTTCTCTTCCGGAACACCGTCCACAAGATGCTCCAGCAAGAATTTTCTATCCTGCTGATGGGTGATCCGGACACCGTAATTGCGTCCCCCCGCATAAGGGGTCGTGCCGATCTCACCGAGCTGCTTCTGATCAGTTCCTGGATAATCGAGATATACGGTGGTGCTGGTCGCTGGATTTCCATCGATCAGAAGATTCCCGCCGGGTTTCGCGCCGCTGTCATCGAAGTCATGCGCGGCGATGTAGTAGGCAGTCCGTTCTGCGGGCGTACCGCTTGGATCAACGCGGCGGTCGATCAGATCGAAGGTGACTTGGATCGCCGCACCCACCGTGTCCGGTGTCCAATCGAATTTCTGCTTTGTCACCAGCCACCGGCTCCCCGCCGTGCCCGCTTCCAACACTTGCAGCTGTCCCTGCGCGATCCGTGCGCCGGGTGCCACATCGGAATTCAGCGCGACCGCCGGTTCGCCGCCGGAGGCGTCGTCGTCGGGAGCTTTGGGGCTCCAGCGTTCCGCGAGGGATTCCGGCGGCCCGTCAAAGTCATCGCTCCAGACGATCTTTCCGCGCGGACGGTGGCTCGTGAGCCATTCCTCCAGTTTTTGCTTCGCTTGCTGTGCCTGTTCGTCCGCCGCCGCCAGGCGAACTTCCCAGGCTGCTCGTTCGGCTGGTAGCGGTGCAAGCACGAATCGCTCATTCGGCTTGATCCAGTTTTCGTGGTGAAACACGCCCGCAATGACTGCCTGGAACTGGTAGTATTCACGATGAGGAATCGGCTCGAATTTGTGTTCGTGGCATTTGGCGCATTGAATCGTCAAACCGAGTAGCGATGTCGCTGTGATCTGCATCGTCCCTTCGATGGTGTAGTACCGGTCAGCACGCACCTCGTCCGGATTACCGTCGCTTTCGCCCGACCCGTCCTGGCCGTTCCGCAGAAAGTGCGTCGCGATCAGGGCATCGATCACCTCATCAGTAATCGGCATGTCGGGCGTCCAGCCGATCAATTCATCGCCAGCCAGTTGCTCCCGCACGAATCGATCGAAGGGCTTGTCGGCGTTGATCGAGCGGATCACGTAATCGCGATACCGAAAAGCCAGCGGCCGGTCGCTGTCCGCGTTGAAGTAACCGTTCGAATCAGCGTAGCCGGCGGCGTCGAGCCACACCTTGCCGATTCGTTCTCCGTAGTGGGGCGAGGCGAGATACCGATCAACCAGCCGCTCCACCGCGTCCGGAGAGCCGTCATTCAAAAAGTCCTGCAGCTCCGTGGTGGTCGGGGGGAGACCGAGAAGATCGTAACTTAGACGGCGAATCAGCGTCTGCCGGTCAGCGGTCGGACCGAGAGATAGTCCGTCGTTTTCCAGGTCCGCTTGAATGAACCGGTCGATGGCACTGCGCGGTAATAACATCTGCGTCACTTCGGGAGCGTTCTGTGGCATCAACTTTTGAAATGCCCAATGCCCGTCCCCCGTTGCAGCCAGTGCGGCGGCGGTTGGCAAACCCGGTGCTCCGTGCTCGATCCAGGCACGAATCAACGATTTCTCGTCCGTTGACAATGGGTCTTCCGGCGGCATTTCGTTGGCGGCGATGCGTTTCCATAGGGGACTGGCATCGAGATCATGCGGTCGCAGCACCGGACCATTTTCACCGCCGCGCAGCATCGCTGCCGGAGTGCTCAGATTAAGTCGCGCCTCGGCAGTCACCGGCCCATGACATTTCACGCAATGCCGCTTCAATAGCGGAATGATATGCTCATCGAATTTTGGTGCTGGATCTGCAGAGAACAGACCGAAGAGCAGTAAAATCTCCTTCGAGAACATCGGTTAACCTGCCCCTTCAGATGCTCAGTTCGACATCACACATTCCTGTTCCATGATAATCTAATGAAGGAATGGTGGATAACAACATGTCACTTCACCAGCAGCACCGGGCAAGAGCACAGAACAGAAACCTGATAGCTCAGTGTATTCCAGGTTTCGAGTGGTTTCGTCAAATCGGGTTCGTGGGAACTCATCACGATCAGATCCACATTATGCTCAGCCGAATGAACGACGATTTCGGTGAGTCGTTTTCCAATCCGGACTTTGCGTTCCACGATCAGGTCCGCTTCGTCAAATCGCTGCGAAAGTGTTTCCAATTCTGAGTCCGCTCGTTGACGAAGTCCGTCGTAGAATTGCTGAGCTTCGGCATCCTGATCACCTTGAATTTCTTCCACAACGTGTAGCAACGTCGTGACAGCACGATTCACAACGGCCATGTCGAACGCGATATTCAATGCAGCGAGGTTCTTTTCCGTGAAATCAAGCGGAATCAGAATATGTCGAAAGCGAGGGATCACGAGATTCTCCTTTGACGTTATTAACGATTCAAACGGAACTTGTCACCCTCCGAACAGAGAGCGTGGAGGATAAGTTCTAACCCAAGCATATCAAGTTGTTGTCAGTCATGGCGATGACACTGTCCTGATCAGTTGTGCTCAGCAGGAAGATTGATTTTTGGTCGTAGATTTGCATTTCATCTGAAAATAAGGTGAATTGTTTAGAATCTTTCCTAACACATTTGATTCAAATCTCTCGTCAATCCCACAACAATTCAAAGGCGCTATGAATGCAAACGAGAGCGATCCACGATCAGACTGGTGTCCCGAACTCAATCATTCCGAATACGTCCTCCTGGAAAACGCGGCGGGAAATCGCTTCGCAATTTGTCGTTCAGAAACTGATTGCGGGATTCGTCATCGCCCTCGGTTTGATGGCCTTCGATGACTTCGCGTTGTTTGCTCAGGAGGCTGCCAAACCTGGGGCGGCAATCGAACCCGCATCAGGGCTGGCTTTTCGCGAAGGGGGACGGCGGATCCTGATTGGTAAAGAGGGGGGAATCTTTTTCGTGGCCGCTCAACAAGCGGTGCGAAATGAAATCGGACTCGACAACGCCAGCTCCATCAAGGTTCACAGCCTGATTGAAAAATATTGCTACGAGCTGGATACGATGAGAGGACGAGGCGGTCCATTTGACCGACCGGAGATGGAAAATCTACGGGACCTGTCGCCCGAAGAGCGAGGAAAGCGCATTATCGAAAAAATAGCCACAGCCAAAAAGGCTGACGAGTCGATCATTCCGCAGATCAAAGCAGTTTTCACTCCTGAGCAGCTCGATCGATTACATCAAATTGCCCGACAGGTCTACGGCTCCGAGGCGCTGATCTATGAACAGGGATTGGCGAAAACCCTGGAACTCACAGCCGATCAGGTCAAGCAGATCGGGGAGATCAATCTCGAGTATTCCATGCCAGAGCAGATGATGATGCGTACGGGGGTTTCGTTCGCCAGATATCAACAATCACTTCATGAACGGGATAAAAAGGCCAGGGCGATCCTGACGAAAGAACAGCAGGATAAGTTGATGGCTTTGGAAGGGAAGCCGTTTGATTTGACGAAGCTGGTCTCTCGCGGACCCCGGCGAACGTTCGGGTGGTTTGGTCCAGGCGCTTCAATCCTCAGCCTTGCGAGTAACGGTGCCGTTCAGAAGGAACTGTGTTTGAGCGAAGATACAGGAAAGAAAATCCATGAGATCAGTGGTGCCTTTTTTGTAACGCGACGCGATTCCGGTGCCTGGACGCGCATGAGTACCCGGCTGGCCGACGGGCGGAACGTTTCATTCAATGAACCGACACCGTCAGACTGGGATTTCGGGCAGTGGAATGCTGCGATCGCCAAGCATCTGCCAGAACTAAGGCAGGCTCTGACCGCCGAGCAGTTCAGCCGCTTGCAGCAGATTCACATTCAGACGATCGGGACGGCAGCCTACTTTGACCCGGAAGTGGTCGCAGTACTGGGGATCACTCAAGAACAGCAGGCTCGGATCGAGGCGATCACGGAAGAATATCAAGCGCAGCGATTGGCGCTGCTGGAGGCCTCGCTCCCCCTTCAACCCCGTCCTGGTGTCGACGATCCAGCAGCAGGAGGAATCCTGGAAAAAATCGCGGGACTCGTCAGCGAACATGATGCAAAAGTCGATGCTGTCCTGACGAAAGCTCAACTCGATCAATTGGCTGCGATGAAAGGAAAGCCATTTGATCTTAACGAGGTCCGCACGCTGGACCTGACTCGTCCGCGACTGATGGTTCCACCGTTTGGGCCAGGTGGGCAACCGATGGCCGGTCCTGGGCGCGGACCACTACCGGGTGGAATCGGCGCATCCGGACGAAGAATCGGCGCAATGGTCAATCAGGGAAATACCGGCGGCGGTGATGGAATTTTTTCATTGCTGTCGATTCAGGCAGTTCAAGATGACTTGGGATTGAGTCAGGATGCCGTTGCCAAGGTCCTGGAAATCAGACAACAGTTTGGCAAGTCATGGATTCAGGCTGGAGGTGGATTTCGGATACGCCTGATCGAACGTGATTCTGGCGGTCGCCTGGTGAATTACCAGGAAGCCGCGATGCCTCCTTTCGGAATCATGAGATTTCCTGGCCAAACGGCCGAGGCTCGTCAGCAGGAACTCGTGAAACTGACCGAGTTATGGCACACCAAAACGGCTGAGTTCCTTCCACAACTGAAAGCCGCGATCACCCCGGTCCAATTTCAACGCCTGCAACAGATTTACTGGCAGTCATTGCAATCCACGGCGCTCGGCGAGGCCGAAGTCGTTGACGCTCTGGCAATCAAGGGCGAACAGAAGCAGCAAATCGATAGCGTTTTGAATGAATATCGCGAACTGAAGAACAAACTTTTTCAACCAGCTCCTCCGGCAGATGGCGACGCAGATCCACGCGAGGTGCTGGCGAAATTGACCAGTGAACAGAATGAAAAGGTCACGAAGCTGCTGACGAAAGAGCAGCTTGAACAGTTCGCCATCCTGAAAGGGAAGGAGTTCGACGTCACGCGACTGATGAACGTCGAGCGGCCAATTCGCCGACCGACTCGATAATACTCAGCGCCTTGTTCTTCGCAATTTGTCGCGACAGGTCGCAGCGGCTGACAGCTGATGAAATGAACGAGGAGGCTGCAAGCCTCCTCGAAAAACCGATCAACTGGCTGCTTCAAGTCAGTTATTCAGGGGCTGGATCCGTTTTTGAATTGCTCGCATAAAGTGAAGGATTACTGCCAAACCTGGATCGACGTTGGTTCGATCAAGTCTTTTCCCGCAACTACGGGGAAGAATGCGGTGTTTTTTCACGTGCGCGAAGCAGTGTTCCACGATCCGGCCAAGTGTTTTTGATTTCACTTTTCGGTAGGAATCAGCTCTGTCTTGATCTTCATTCCAGTTTTGTTGCATTTTGCGTCTATCTCCATTTTCAGTAAGGTACGTAATTGATCATCGACAGGGCACGCAATGCGGCTCGTCCGATCGGGATCTCATTGTTTTACTTATTGCTTAAATAATAAGGCAGGGTCATCTGCAAATGTCCGTCGACGTACCTCGAGCGCAGCGTTTCCTCGGGGTAGAACACTTGAAGACGGTGTGAACGTTTGTCCTCAAGTCGTTCAACGAACGTGGATACCTCGGCGCGGGAGGTTTTCAGGTTCGTAGAGTCGTCTCGGTTCTACGCAAAACCGCGAATTCTGGAGGGCAAAACACTGTGTCTGACACACGTTTTGCGTTGACCAGAGCTCAATGATTTGCGTCAGCATTGCTTTCCTGCGGCTGACCGACGGGAAGAGTGTAGTAGCCTCTGAAAGTGTTTCCAGCACTTTTTCAGAATATTTATTGCGTCCAAGTGTCAACGTAAGTTAGGTACGAACAAAAGTTTGCTGAGAAAGATGTTCAGATTAGTGAACACACTGTGCGCATCATCAAGAGGGAACATTCTCACGGCTCTCTTTTTCCTGGAGTGATTTTCGTTGAATTTTAGAACTACGGAATGGGTCGATCCTGATTCTGATTTCAGTTCCGAACCCGGTTTTTCAACCGACGTCTCTGATCGTTGGGCCGTCGTTTCTGTGGTTCAACGACAAACAAGGTGCGCAGCGTAAGTGATTGCGGTGAAAGGAGAATGAAAATGTGGTCAAATCGTGCCTGAGAAACGGTGTTGCAAACTGTTTGATCAGGGGAACCGAGTTGACCACGAAGTTATTATACAAG
>CAIULL010000269.1 GCA_903899985.1 uncultured Schlesneria sp. | reverse complement strand
TTCGCTGCGCTCACTCCGTCCGTGCCACCCCCGTTGGGGAATAAGAAAATGTGTTACCCATGTCCCCGAACACCTGTTACCCTTGACCCCGGTCTATTCAGAAGACTCCGAAGCAGTGGCACATCAGATCGATTTATATCCAGTTATATCCAGGAAAAATGACATATGGCAGAGCCCTCGTTTTCGGCACGCCTTCCTCCACAGAACCTTCAGGCCGAGCGAAGTGTTCTGGGCTGCTTATTGCTCGAGAACCCGGCAATGGACGAAGTTGCCGACGTCCTGAAGGCCGAACATTTTTATAGCGACATTCATCAGCTGATCTATTCCACGATTGGCAAGATGCGCGAAGCCAGCAGAGCGATCGACATCGTCACTCTGGCTGATGAACTGAGCGATCGGAACCAACTCGCTGATATCGGCGGTGCCGCTTACTTGCTGGAAATTCTGGAAACGGTTCCTCATGCCGCACACATTAAATATTACGCCGAGATTGTCCGCGACAAATGGATTCAGCGAAGCCTGACCAATGTCTGTACTGAAGTCCTGCGCGAATGTTACGAGGGAAGCGATGAAACGGCCGACGTCCTGAAGCGGGCCGAGCAAGGGATATTCGGTATCTTCGAACAACAGGAAACCTCGTCAAAAATCAGCATGGATGAGATCATGCATGATACACTCGACAGGATTAACACCCGACTCGGGAAAGAAGGAAACATCAGTGGCCTGTCGACCGGCTTCGTCGATCTTGACCGGCAGACGAACGGTTTTCAGCCCTCTGAACTGATCATCGTTGCAGCTCGTCCTTCGATGGGAAAAACAGCTCTGGTGTGTAACATCGCAGAGTGGGTTGCCGGTGCCGGCGAAACGGCAACGATCATTTTCAGTCTCGAACAATCGAAGCTGGAACTGGCCGAACGTTTTTTGTGTATTCGTGCAAAACTTGACGGGCATCGACTGCGTAAAGGGTTACTCGAACCAGCCGAACGACATGCGTTACTGGAAGCCTCGTCAGAATTGAGCCGTCTGCCATTGTTTATCGACGATGCTCCCGGCCGAACCGTCGCCCAGATCAGCGCTATCTGCCGACGCTTGAAACGCAGGAATAACCTTGGACTGGTCATCATCGATTATCTTCAGTTGATCGAACCGGAAGACAAACGAATCAATCGCGAACAACAGATTGCTCTGATCACCAGGCGTTTGAAGGGGATCGCCAAGGAAAATAGTTTGCCGTTAATCGCCCTGTCACAGCTCAATCGCGGTGTCGAATTGCGAGACGACAAGCGACCGCGACTGGCCGACCTTCGTGAAAGCGGTGCCATCGAGCAGGACGCCGACATCGTCATGTTTTTGCATCGACCTGACGCCTACAATCCCGAAGATCGACCCGGGCTCGCCGAGATCATCGTGGCCAAACATCGATCGGGGCCAACGGGGATTGTCAGTCTGCAGTGGCGACGTGAGTCGATGCGATTTGACAATTACGAAGGTGGAATCGATCACTCAGTCGCCGATGCCTTTTAGACGTTAATCCCAATGCATTCAACGATGTCCGCAAAGAGAGTGTCGCACGGGTTGCGGTTCCATCAGATCGGTTTGAAATTTCATCATTTGGGATATTAATGGATTCTCCATCGTTCGAATTGCCGCAAGGAACTGAACCGGGATTTGACGTGATCGACCCCAATGTGTCACGCTCTCCGCGCGGCTTTGCCTGGCTGGCGTGGCTGGTTGTGATCCTCGTGATCGGGTTGATGCTGTTTAACCATTTGGGGGCCGAGAACCAGTCCGATAGCGACCCCTCAGCAATTCTGTTCGAGATACAGGCCAGGTATCTCGTTGGCGCTTCGTCAATTTCACCGCAGGAAAAAGATCAGCGTCAAAAAGAAATTGAATTGATGTTTGGCAAGGGGTCAGCAAGGCAACGGATGATCGGCGCCGTGTTGACGGGGGAACTCATCGGCCCCGAACAGGCCTTGAAATCACTCACTGATCTTGAGGCGAAATTCAAAGATGGTTCCGTGAAGGCCAACGATCGCGATCGCGAAACCAGTCAGTTTCTTCAGCGAATCCAATCCGCGTTGATTGAGAAGACCGCAATCAAAGACGCGATGACCGACGAGGAGTGGCGAACGGGCAGTCAATTGCTGATTGAAAGACTGGGTTGGGTCGGCCAACTGGCTCTCGTCCCGTTGGGAACTCCTGATGGCGAGGGCCGAGGCCGCTTGCTGGACCATTCTCGTCGAACGTTATTTGTCATGCTGGGAATTTCTGGCTTGGCATTCATCGCAATGATGTGCGGTGCTGTTCTGCAACTCGTCTTCTGGATCTTTGCCGCAACCGGACGACTGAAAAGCGGAATCAGAACGCTTCAAGGAAACGGAGCGATCTACGCCGAGACGTTTGCGGTCTGGATGGTCTTGTTTGTGGCTCTCAACTATGCCGTCGTCATCCTTCCCTTGCCGAAATGGGGACTCGTCTGGGTTCTCATCCCGCAGATCGGCGGCCTTGCTGCACTCGCCTGGCCCGTGTTTCGTGGCATCAGTTGGTCGGATGTGCGTCAGGACGTCGGGCTGTCATTCGGACGCGATGCCTGGTCGATTCCCTTCGTTGGTATCGGCGGCTATCTCAGTGCGTTGCCCGTTGTCGGTGTGGCGATGGTGATCACGCTACTCATGATGGCTGCGGCAAACGCATTGACAGGCGACGGTGATGCGTCGGCCTCGCCGATTCATCCCATTGTTGAACCGATCTTGCGGGGTAACTGGACGGTTCGCCTGCAATTGCTGTTGGTGGCAGTCTTCGCAAGCGTCCCGGAAGAGATCATGTTTCGCGGTGTCCTCTATCGTCATTTGCGTGATGCGGATTCGAAACTTGGGTACGCAGGCTGTGTCATTTTCGCCATGTTGATCAATAGTTTTGTGTTTGCCGTGATCCATCCGCAAGGACTTTTCGGAATTCCGATCCTGATGAGTCTGGCAATGGTCTTTACGCTCGTGCGAGAATGGCGAGGTACGATAATACCATCGATCATCGCTCACGCACTGGTTAATGCCGGCACAAGCACCATGCTTTTGCTGATCGCTGATTGAAAAAATGACTTACCCCGCCTCCCCTCTACAGGGGTGGTTATAAGGGCTTCTGCACAAGCAATCTCGGAAGTCAATCAGTGATATTTCAGCAACGAGGGGCAAAGCTTCATTTACCAGCACGTTGACGATGAGCGTCTGACTCCTGAACTCAAAAAGCGAGAAGTGGCGATGCGTCAACAAAATTATTTTTTCTTAACGTCAGCGTTCCTGTTGATCACTCTGTGCGGTGGAATCACATACGCCGAGCATGATGGCAAGGTCCAGATCTTATTGCTTGGCGACAGCACAACAGAGGGAAGCGTCCCTCGGCGGCATGTCCCCAAGGGACCGCATCTGGAAGATGTGATTCGTGAATTGCTAGCAGCTGAAAAAGATTTGCCGCCAACGAACGTGATCAATCTGGGTCTCAGTGGTGAATACATTCGTCGACTGTTGGATTCAGGCCGTTACGAGAAAGTGGCGTCAAAGCTGCCAGGGATCGATTACGTCCTGATTCGCTATGGACTTAATGACAATGCGTACCGGGAAAATCTCGCAGAAAACTTTCCGAAGGACTATCACGAACTGATTGGTCGAATTAAGAGCGATCACCCGAAAGCAACGATTGTCGTAACAACGGTCATTCCGTACGGCGATGAAGCAACATCGGTGCGACTCAACCAATTGAATGAACAGGTTGCAAAGGCCGATGAGGTATTATTGTTCGACCTCTACCCTCGATACGCCGCCGAACTCAAACGCGGCCCGGATATGCTGAACTATCGCCGTTTTCCACTAGATAAGATTCCTGAGAATCGGCGCGAGTTCGTGAAGCCGTTTGTCGTCCCTGGAAATCCGGGCACGGTGGAAGTGCTCGACAATCGACTCGATGCTCACTTCGGCCATCTACCCGGCTGGTTCGGTGACCGGCACCCGAACCTCGCCGGTTACCACGTGATCGGCGACGAAACGGCAAAATTCCTGACACCGCTTATTCGGAAGCAGTTTGCAAAGCCTCAGTAACTTTAGAAACCCGTGACGTCAGAAATCGGAAAGTTCTCGGCCATCGTCAATCGTGGATAAATCGCGGTAGAGTCCGATAACAATATTGTTCGAGCAGAATCGAACTGAACCATCACTCATAAGAAAATGAGCGCCGCCGACGTGCTGGCTTCCGAAACCGGTTGTTTGTGCGTTCAATCGCTTTCCGGAATTCAAACGGACGCTCGTATCGCCAAGTACCATCGCCAGTCCTGTGGGTGTCGTGCAATCAGGAACACCGACCCATGTTCCATGACCAATCGAACCGGCCGACTCGTTCAAAGGATTGACTCGCTCGCCAACCATGATGACACAGGAAGTTCCATCTTTGATATCGTCGATTTTCACATGGCTGTTCTGACCGAAGATCCCGCGAAAACTTTGCTGATCGCAGTAATGATGCTCCATCGAGGCTGATGTGCCGATGTTGCCAAGACTTGCTCGATTGAGATGAGGCTCCGTTAAAGGAGGCGCACCGCTGGCGTCGTGCTGAATTCCTCCCGCATGATCCTGCAGATACCCCGCATTCCCAAAATACATCGAGCGACCAAGACGGTGACTCCAGTCAAATGTCCCCGGCGTCACGACCCCATCTACGACGAGGCTTGTGGAGACGATCGCATGCGGAAGGACCGACGAGCCGATATTCGACGGACAAAAATAAACGGGATAACGTACACCAAGATCTTTGAGTTCGGGCAACGCTTGCAGCCCCTCGTTAAATATTCCCGATATATTGTTATAGATTGGTGCACTATCAATATACGGGGTTATCTGTACTCCCCAGCCCCAACCCAAATAGACTCCATCAGTGTTCATCACAAATCCGGGAGGAAACACACGATGGGTATCGTGGTAATTGTAAAGTGCCAGCCCGATTTGTTTGAGATTGTTTTTACATTGGGTACGACGAGCCGCTTCGCGGGCCTGCTCCACTGCCGGAAGGAATAAGGCGACCAACACCGCGATGACCGCAATCACAACGACCACTTCAACCCACGTGAATCCACGCCGCTTTGTCGAGCCCAGGGACGTCTTCATTAGAAACTCCTCGTCTGACAACTGTTTTGAGACCGCCCAAAAGGGCAATCGTTTTATGCGGTGCGATTTGACTGTCTGTTCGAGGCGAAATCTGTGCCTGACGAACGACGTGATTTTCATGAAGTGCAAATGATCGAAATGAGAAATCTGGTCGGGCTGATGTCATGCATTTTGTCGGCGACGGACACCAAAGTCAAGACGTAATGTCTGACGATTTCATCGTGACGGTGGTATTATTAGGGAGCAACTCACGATCGGGAGAAGCTGCTGGACTTGTCGTTGATCGCGGTTTAGTCTGCCCGAAACATTTTATTTACAGGTCGTTGCAATTGATTCCAATCGTTCTGGAACGTCGCCGCCATTGGGGTTGGGCAATCGCTCTCGCGGTGTTGCTTACGTTCTTGTGTTGGAAATACCTCACACCATCTTCTACCGATCCTCGCCATGGCTCATCGTCCCCATTGGAAGGAAATCTGGAAACGTCTCAGCTCAATCAGACATTCTGGCCACAGCTGCGAGGACCGACGTTCGATTCGATATCCGCAGAAACAGGATTGGCTGATTCATGGCCCGAAGGGGGGCCACCACTTGTCTGGATGAAGGAGTTGGGACAAGGCTATTCGAGCTTTACCGCCGTTGGAAATCGCGTCTTCACTCAGACGCAGAACCTGTATCAGCAATCCGTTGTGTGCCTTGATTCAGCGACGGGTGATACCGTTTGGACTCATCATTACGGCTGGCCGTATGACGGAGGTGGCCTCTACCCTGGTCCACGCAGCACACCCACATGGCACAATGGCCGCCTCTATTTTGCTGCTCCTGATGGAATGATTTCGTGTGTGATTGCTGGCAATGGAAAGCAGGTATGGTCCTGTAATCCGAAAAAGAAATACCGAGGACTCGGAACTGATTTCGGTTATGCATCGTCTCCCGTGATCATCGATGGCCGGCTCATCGTCCCCGTCGGCGGACAGGATGCCAGTGTTGTTGCAATCGATCCTCGCGATGGTTCTACGATCTGGGCCTCGGGTGAATCATCGGCGAGTTATGCGACTCCACTACCAATCGATTGGCACGGTCGCTCACTCGTTGTGACACCGCTTGAGAACTCGATCGCTCTCTTCGACGTCGCCACGGGAAAACAGCAATGGGAAATCGAATTCTCGCAGGGATACGACGAACATTCCGCCGCCCCAATCTACAAGGAACCGTTCCTGTTTGTCGCATCACCCTTCAAAGCAGGAGCTAAATGCTATCGGCTTGTTGAAGCGGATCGAGCACCTGTCGTTCAGAAAACTGCAAGAGAACTCTCGACGGACAACGCAGCCGATTCGGACCATGATCAGCTGGGTACTCCCGTCGTCGCCTGGGAAACACTGAAATTCTCTAACGATGTCGCCTCCAGTGTCCTCGTTGACGGCCGCGTCTATGGCTTCGATCTGAAAGACCCTCAATCTCGATTAAATCGTCCGTCTCGCGGGGAATTCCGTTGTCTGGACTTTGAGACCGGTCGCATCATCTGGTCAACGAACAAAGTCGGTCAGGCCAATATTATCGCAGCTGACCATAAACTCATCCTCTTTACAGACAGCGGAGAATTGATTCTTGCGAGATCGGGGTCGGACGAATATACCGAACTCGCTCGAACTCAAGTCTTCCAGGACGAGATTTGCTGGACCTATCCGACACTGCATCACGGCTGTGTCTATTTACGAACTCAAACTCGAGCCGCGTGTCTTTACATCGGCCAAGCTCCATACGACGCAAAACACGCCGCCCATTCAGTTCAAACAATTCCCCGTGTTCATGCGCTCGATGCAAAGCGGCTGGTCGGTGGCGAACGAGAATACCCCGCGACCGCTCCTGACTGGATCGAGTTCCTGGCGTGGTACAAGTGGAGCCTGGCGGGGATAGTTTTTGCAAGCCTGGCTGCAGCCGTTTCAAACCTGCCGACTCGAGGTTCAATCATTACAGGTCGTTTCAACTTCTGGCTGACGACGATTATCGTCGGAATGTTCGGCAGCCCCGTCATCAACGGCCGACAAAGTGAATACGTCTTGTTATGGCCTCTTGTCCTTTGGGCCGCATTCCAACTGACAATTAATGTGATCACACTGACGGAACAAAGTCATAACAAAAGGTCTTATCGATGGCTCTCTCGGTCAGTGGGACTGCTTTTTATTGGCACGTGTGCGTTGTACTTCCATCTTTGCCGCAGCCTGGGCTACGCCATTGAGTGGTCATTTCTCACTGGCTTCCTTCCGGCATTCGCGGTCGTAGCCATTGCATCTCGGTACTTAACGAAAAAACATCGATATTGGCTGGTATCTGACCTGGTCGTCACGACGATATCGTTCTCGGCCTACTTCTGGTTCAGCGTGATTTACATCAAGTGGAAATTGATCGTCGGAAGTTAGCCCTGCGATGAAGCCGTCAGCATCCGCAATGTCAGTGCCAGTGAATTAAGACGAGTTTCGGTAGAATCAGCCCGCGACATAAAGACAACCGGACAAGCGGCACCACAGAGCACACCGCCGAAACTGCAATCCGCTGTATACATGATTGCTTTGACAGTCAGGTTCGCCGCCAACAAATTTGGAAATAACATCCCATCGGCGGCTCCGATAACGGCGCCTTCCATCCGCTTTTTCTCGCCTGCATCCGTTGCATACGCAAGATCAAATGAGAGCGGCCCCTGAACAATACAGCCACCTAACTCACCATCTTGATTGCGTCGTGAAAGCTCAACGGCATCCAGAGTGTCGGGCATCGATTCCGTTGGCTTCTCTGTCGCCGACATGACTCCAATCCGAGGCAAGTCGTGGTCGAATCCCTCTTTTAATGCGACGGCGACATTGACCATACTACGCAAAATATCTGCCTTTT
Source organism: uncultured Schlesneria sp. (assembly GCA_903899985.1). GTDB lineage: Bacteria > Planctomycetota > Planctomycetia > Planctomycetales > Planctomycetaceae > Schlesneria. Next base: position 38,501 of record CAIULL010000269.1, on the reverse strand, counting down.
GATCCAGTGTCGGCTGGATCGTAATCCCCGTATCAGACAGCAGAAATCGTCGCGAATCTCGCTTAATTTCCATCAGCACAACCTGGCAGATGCAGTGATTTGTCCGCAATCCGATTTCGCGAGCGAGCACCGCTTTCATCAGCTCAGGCGTCGCGATTTGGCCTTTCATTAACAGACTAGCGCGGCCTGCTTTCACCTCTGCGACAGCAGCCGCAGCGGGATCAACGGCTTCGATGAGTCGAAATTCATCCAGATCAATGTCAAGATCGTGAGCCAATTCTCGAATAGCAGGTAATGATCCGGTCAAAATGGGTTTTACCCACCCTCGCCGTTGTGCAATTGCCAATGCTTCAAGAACCGTACGGTCAGCGCCACCTGCGGCGACGACCGGCAATGGAGATGACAGCTTGTCGGCAAGTTGAAAGAGTGACCCGAAACCCATTAGCGACATAAGAATCTTTCTGACGGAAAGAGGTCCGCAGTGTTCAAAAGAAAAAGCCTTCTTCAACTCTCAAGTTGAAGAAGGCTTTTCATGTCACATCACAATTGGCATCTTCAACGCGTCATGTCGTCGCAATTGATTTCACCGCTGGCGCGGCGCGGCGTTGCTTCTTACGATCATGTTCGCCGACGAATTCAATCAATGCCTTTCGTCCGGCATCACCCAATCGGAACTCGGCCAATCGCACGATTCTCGTATAACCACCCTGCCGCTCGCGAAAGCGAGGAGCAAGTTCGTTGAAAAGAATGTTAACAGCTTCCTTGCTTCGCAAGGCGGCAAACGCCCGACGACGGAGCGCAACCGCAGGAGCAATCGCTGCGTTCCACTGTTGCCACCGATCAGAGTTTCGCCATTGTTCCCAATCGGCGCTACCCCGTTCCGCGGAGGTCGCGAACTGAACTGCTGCTTCCTGATGAGCAAGAGCTTTCTTACCTAGAGTGATCAACTTTTCGATCACGGGTCGTAGTTCTTTTGCCTTTGGCACAGTCGTAATGATCCGACCAGCGACTTTAGGCGTGTTCGGGTCTGCCGCGTTCGGCTTGCTGACACAAATCAGGCTTGTCGCCATATTGCGGAACATCGAAGTCCGGTGACTTTGATTCCGATTAAGTTTTCGTCCACTTTTGCGATGACGCATGATCTATCCAAATCCTCAGTGTATCCGCAATGTCTTAACGATCACGCTGCTGCATCGATTGCGGCAGTCTCATTCCAAGTCGCAAGTTAATCGACGTCAGGCGTTCGCGAACTTCCTGAAGAGTTGTATCGCCGAAATTTCTGACCTGCAGTAATTGATCTTCTGTTCGAATAACCAAATCTCGAACAGTGTTGATTCCCTCTGATTCAAGACAGTTTGTTGCCCGAACGGACAAATTCAATTCTGCCAAGCTTCGAGAAAGTCGTTCTTCCAGTTCCAGATCGACCGGCGCATAGCCTGTCGATTCCAGCATGTTTCGCAAACCGCTGTCCGGGAAGGTTTCAGGACCTGGTTCACGATACGTAATAATTGGATTGAGGTGCTTCCGAAGAATCTTGGCGGATTCAACAAGTGCGATCTCTGGTACAACCGTTCCGTTTGTCCAAATTTCAAGGATTAACCGATCGTAGTTGGTACGTTGTCCAACGCGTGTCTCTTCAATCTTGTATCTAACCCGAGTAATGGGTGAGAAAATTGAATCGATCGGGATCACACCAACTTCGTTTTGATGATCTGGTTGCTCCGACACCGGAGAATATCCACGACCATTCTCGATCAAAATCTCGATGTTGAGAGACACGTCGTCGGTCATCGTGGCGATTACGAGGTCCTTGTTGAAGACTTCAACCTGATCATCAACAATAATATCTCCAGCAGTAACGACGCCGCGTTCATGCCGTTCAATTCGTAACGTCTTCGGAATCAATGCGTGGTTCTTCACCACAACTGATTTCAGATTCAAACAGATGTCAGTAACGTCTTCGACGATGCCGGGAATCGTCGTAAATTCATGTTGAACGCCTTGAATCTTAATGCGTGTGACCGCACTCCCTTCAAGACTCGACAAGAGGATCCTTCGCAGGCTGTTACCAATTGTCGCACCAAAGCCTCGCTCAAACGGCTCAATTACAAACTTGCCGTATGTGCTGGTCAGGGTCTCTTTCTCAGTAACGACCCGATTCGGCAATTCAAGGCCGCGCCATCGAATTCTCATTGAACATCACCTACAAACGTCGAAATTTGACCGCTCGAACACAATCATCAGAAATCACACTCGTCGCTTCTTCCGAGGACGACATCCATTATGAGGAATTGGAGTGATGTCCTCAATCGATCGTACGACCACACCGGAAGACTGAAGACCAGTGATGGCGCTTTCGCGACCGGAACCAGGCCCCTTGACCTGAACTTCCATTTCCTTCATGCCAAACTTGGCTGCTCGCTCAGAACAGGTCTCTGCTGCCCGTTGAGCTGCGAATGGAGTACTTTTACGGCTTCCCTTGAAACCGACAGTTCCCGCCGAAGCCCAACAAAGGACGTCACCATTCACGTCAGTGATGGTCACGATCGTATTGTTGAACGTGGCTTGAATGTGAGCGATGCCGCGAGTGATGTTGCGTCGCACCTTGCGTTTTTTAACTTTTGCCATAACAAAACCTGTAGACTAAATTCATCAATGCAAACGTAACACACAAAACTCAGTCAGCAATCAATTGACCGAATATTCGTCGGCTTGATTTGAGTTGCAATCAAAACGGATAACGGAGGGAAATGACTATAACCTATTGGCTTAGTGCTTCATATCCTTCACACCCTTTTTACCGGCCACAGTCTTCTTGACACCTTTTCTCGTGCGGGCATTCGTTCTGGTACGCTGACCTCGAACCGGAAGGTTGCGGCGATGCCGCATACCACGATAGCACTGAATATCCCGCAATCGAGCGATGTTTTGTTGAATTGAGCGGCGCAACTGGCCTTCGACGAGATAATCCTTGTCCAGCAAGCCGGTAATTTTCGACACCGTCTCGTCGGTCAAAGAGGACGCCTTAAGAAACGGATCAATGCCCAATCGGAAGCAGATCTCGGCGGCGACCCAGTCACCAATCCCATAGATGTACTGCAGCGCGACAACGACATGCTTGTCGTTTGGCAAATCCACACCTTGAATACGCGGCATAACAACCCATTCGCTTACAAAAAACGGTTAACCGTAAAACAACCGAAACTTATCCCTGCCGTTGCTTATGGCGAGGATTCGTCGAACAAATAATATAAACTCGCCCTTTTCGACGAACGACTTTACAGCCTTCGCAAATGAGCTTGACGCTTGATCGAACCTTCATCGAATCTACTCCTGCACGTCCAACAACCCAGGTTGTTGCCGTGCCGCCAGATAACTGTCAATCTTCTTAATTAAGTCAATGGCCACAGAGACACAAATCAAAAGGCCAGTTCCACCGTAAAAACTTGAGACCGATTGGTCCAGGTTCAGCAATCCAGACACCACTGTCGGAATCACCGCGACGAGCGACAGAAACGCCGCGCCAACGTAGGTGACTCGAGTCATCACTCGTTCCAAATATCCAGCGGTTCTATCTCCAGGACGGTATCCCGGTATAAAACTCCCGTAATCCTTGAGATTTGAAGCCATCTCCGTCGGATTAAAGGTGATTGCCGTCCAAAAGTAACAAAAGAAGAAAATCAATGCGATGTAACACGCATTGTAAATGAACCCACCGTGGTTTGCGAAAGCTGTCTCAAGATTCGTAAAGATCGTCCCCAGCCCCAACCAACTGATATTTAGGGATGCCAGCTGTTTAAATGCAAGCCACGGAAACATCAGAAGGCTCGACGCGAAAATAATCGGCATCACACCTGACTGGTTGAGTCGCAGAGGTAAATTCTCGACCCTGCCGCCGTAAACCTTATTGCCTCTGACGTGTTTCGCGCTTTGAACCGGGATTTTCCGAGTGGCTTGTGTTATCAAAACAACCCACCAAACGACACCAAAAAAGACTGCCACAAGCACAATCAAACGATCAATCCCTGACTGCCCCCCCAGTGCGATTCCGTTCTTCAGAGCAGGACCGATGAGCCCACCAAGAGCCGTTGGAAGACGGGACAATATGCCCGCCATGATCAACAAACTCACACCATTGCCTAAACCATATTCGTCGATCTGTTCGCCGATCCACATGAGCAGCACACTGCCTGCCGTCATTGTGACTGTGCAAACCAGTTTCATATAAAAATTGTCGAAATCTGGAAGAATAATCCGGTCTTCACCGCTCTGTCCTCCAGACAGCACTACGATCCAAAAGTAGCTCTGGACAAAGCAAATCACAACAGTCGCATAACGCGTCCATTCATTGATCTTCTTTCGTCCCGCTTCACCCTCTTTTTGAAGTTTCTCAAGAGGAGGATATACCGTCCCCAGGAGCTGGAAAATGATCGAAGCGGAAATATAAGGCATGAGTCCCAATCCGAAGATCGTCATCATCCCGATATTCGACGCAGAAAACAGCGACAGCATGCTCATCACATGTGCAACGCCACTTCCTCCTTGCCGTTTCAAACTTTCCGCCAGCGCCTCTTGGTTCACAAATGGCAAAGGCATCGAGAAACCGAGTCGGTAGACCGCTAGGAGCACAAGGGTCAGTACCAGTCGGTTTCTCAATTCGGGGATCGACAATACATTGCGGATGTGTTTAAACATGAACTTGCTTATCCAGCATAGCTTTCACTTCGACCCGTACGCTCTGCCCGGCCACCACGAGCCACGATCGCCTCTTCAGCGGATCGCGAAAAATGACTCGCGTGCACGACCAGCCTCTTTGTCAACTCACCGTCACCAAGAATCCGAACGGACACTTTGCCATTGGCCGCCAAGCCATGCTGACGCAAGGCGGCGATATCGACCACAGCATCCTGTTCGAAGACTCGTTCCAAGTCCTTCAAATTAACTTCAGCAACGTTCGGCGCAAATTGGCGATTGGAAAAACCCCGCTTCGCCACACGTCGCGCAAGTGGCATTTGACCACCCTCGAAACCGACGCGATCTTTATGACCGGAACGACTTCCGGCACCCTTATGACCACGACCTGAAGTCTTACCATGGCCAGAACCGATACCGCGACCGACTCGTTTTCGTTGCTTCCTTGGGGTTTCAAGCCCCAAATCGTGAATCATCATTAAACACCAACCTCTCTCAATCGAGCGATCTCTTCGCGACTTCGCAACTGGCTTAACGCATCGAAGGCGGCCTTAACCACGTTAATTGGATTGCTGGAACCGCGAACTTTTGTCAGCACGTCCGTCAGTCCAAGTGATTCAGCCACAGCACGAACGCACGCACCAGCGATGATACCCGTGCCGGGATTGGCCGGCATCAACATCACCTGTGACGATCCATAGCGGCCGACAACCTGGTGTGGGATTGAATTCTTGGTCAGTGGACATCGCAGCATCGTGCGATTCGCCGCTTTCACGGCCTTTTCCACTGCCAACGGCACTTCAACGGCCTTACCATAGCCATAACCGACGCGCCCCTGGCCGTCGCCAACCACGACTAAAGCAGTGAAACTGAACCGTCGTCCGCCTTTAACCACGCAAGCACATCGACGAATCTGTACGACGCGTTCCGGGGATTCTGAATTTGATTTATCGCCTGCCACTTTAACTCTTCTCCAGCCGTGAGGCTAAACGGAAGCCGCCCCTTAGAAATCCAGTCCTGCAGCCCGTGCTGCTTCCGCCAGCTTGGCAAGTCTGCCGTGAAAACGATAAGCACCACGATCGTAGGTCACCGACTTGATTCCCTGCGACAATGCCCGCTGTGCAATCTCACGACCAATGAATTCGGCTCCGGCACAATTGCCACCATTGCCGACCTTCTCTCGCAACGCAGTCTCTAACGATGATGCCGACGCAAGGGTCTTGCCAGTGGTGTCATCGATAACTTGTGCATAAATATGCCGACCGCTTCGGAAGACCGACAATCGCGGACGTCCACTCTTTAATCGATTCCGAACACGGAACTGACGACGACGACGCTGCGTCGCAATAATTTCTTGACCGTTCATGAAAACCTCACCAGCCACCGAATGTTTAGCTACCGAACGCCTTACCGGCCTTACGTCTTACGTGCTCACCAGCATAACGAATCCCCTTACCTTTATAAGGCTCAGGGGGGCGAACTGCTCGGATATTTGCTGCGTATTGGCCTGCAGCGTGCTTATCTGCACTTTTAATCACAATATGCGTATTATCGGGAAGTTCACAAGAAACGCCTTCCGGAACCTTCAACTCGATATTGTTGGCGAATCCAACTTGTAACGACAAAACACCGTTCTTTAATGCCGCTTGATAACCGACACCCACAATCTCAAGCTTTACTTCCCATGGTTGAATCAGTCCGACCACCATGTTCGAAAGCAAGCTTCGCGTCAGTCCATGGAGCGCACGAGAAGCCGCTGTATCGTCGGCCCGTCCGACAACGACGCTATTCTTCTCATCCACCTTGACTTGAATCCGGCTGTCGACTGGAACAGTCAACGTTCGGGTCCCTTTGGAGGCCGTGGCAACCCCATCTTTGAATCCGAAATTGACCCCTGGCGGAATCGGAATCGGCTTTTTTCCTATACGCGACATTCTGAAATCTCAACTAAAACGCAGACGTTTACCACAGCACGAACAACACTTCACCGCCGACTCGTTGCTGACGCGCCTCACGGCTACTCAGCACTCCACGATTTGTCGAGACGATGCAGATCCCTAATCCCTGCAACACCTGTGGCAAATTATCCACAGTTGAATAAATCCGACAGCCTGGTCGACTGACTCGTTGAAGATGGCGAACAACGGCACCACCGTCAGCTGCATATTTCAGAGCAACACGAAGCAGGCCCTTATTTTCCTCCAAAACCTCGTGTCTCCAGATATAACCCTCACGGGCCATCGCATCCAAGATCGAGCGATTCAATTTGGAATCCAGGACATTCACAAACGGGCTCTCGTTTCGCACCGCGTTGCGAATCCGAGTAATCATATCCGAAACACCATCTGCCATAGCGTCACCAACTCGCCTTCTTAACCCCAGGAATCATCCCGTCCAACGCTAGATTCCGAAAACAAATGCGGCACAATTTAAATTTACGATAAACAGCGCGAGCTCGCCCGCACAGTTGACACCGGTGTTCTTGTCGAGACGTGAACTTTGGTTTCTTATTCGCCTTAACGATATGTGCTGTCGTTGCCATGTTTAAGCTACCTGTTCCTTCGCAAACGGAATTCCGATTTCTTTCAACAGCATAAAGGCCTCAGCGTCAGTCTTCGCGGTGGTCACGATGGCGATATTCATACCCTGGACATAAGTCACACGGTCAGGATCGATTTCAGGAAATACCGTCTGTTCATTCAGCCCCATGCTGAAGTTCCCATTTCCATCGAATCCCGTGGACCGCACTCCCCGAAAGTCACGAACTCGTGGAAGAGCAAGCGTGATGAGCCGGTCGATAAAATCGTACATCCGCTCCCCACGCAAGGTCACCTTGCAACCGACATCCACACCTTCACGAAGGCGGAATCCCGAAACCGCGATTCTCGATTTCGTCACCTGGGGTTTTTGACCCACGATCGTCCGCAGATGGTCAACAGCCTCGTCGACTCGCTTTCGATCAGCGAGCGCCTTACCGAGACCCATACTCACGACAACCTTCGTGATGCGCGGGATGGAATGAACATTCTCTCGCCCCAGAGTCGTTTTCAACTTAGGAAGAATGTTCGTCTTGTATTTCTCTAACAGCCGTGACATTTTCTTATCCGTAACTATGCGTCAGCCTTTTGGCGACCAATAACCCCCAGCGACCCTTTGCAGACCTTACAGTATCGCTCACGTGATTGTTCACTCACGCGAGTTCCGACGCGGACGCCCTTCGTACAATGAGCACAATAGACCATCGCGTTCGAACTGGAAATCGGCAACTCCCGGGAGATTCGTCCCCCTTGAGGGCTGCTTGGATGACCTTTTTTGACATGCTTGTAGACTCGGTTCACGCCTTCGACAAGAATGCGCTCACCACAATCTAGAACCCGCACAACTTTTCGAGGTGTTTTCCCAGCATCATCGCCGGTAATCACCACGACCATATCGCCCTTCCGCATCCGCATGATTACAACCTTCGCTCGTTCCGCTCAGACAACTTCTGACGCCAAACTGATAATTTTCATGAATCGCTGATCACGGAGCTCACGCGCCACAGCACCAAAAATTCGCGTTCCACGCGGATTATTGTCGTTGTCGACCAACACAATCGCATTCGCATCAAACCGGACGTAACTCCCATCCACGCGGCGATAGGGCTTGCGGGTTCTCACCACAACCCCTTTTACGACGGCCTTTTTTCCGACGCCACCGTTCGGCAGTGCTCGTTGAACGGCGACGACAACAATATCGCCCAAACCTGCATAGCGTCGGTTTGATCCAAGAACCTTAATACATCGAGCCGTCTTCGCCCCGGTATTGTCGGCCACGTTGACCATTGTCTGCATTTGAATCATTTAAGGCACCAAATCCAAAATCAAATTACTACGGCAGTTCACTGTACCGGTTCGGTCGCAACTGGCTTTACGGCGGGAGTCACAACACTCACCAATCGCCAGCGTTTCAGCCGGGACATCGGCCGGCTCTCTTCGATTTCGACCACATCGCCAACTTTTGAGACATTGTCTTCGTCGTGGGTATGGCATACGGTCGTACCCGAAACAGTCTTTTGATACTTCGCATGCCGGTACACGCGTCGCACTTCGACTCTACGGGTCTTATTACAACCGTCCGAAGCCACAACACCAACAAGTCGCCTTCTCATAAATCGATTCCTGCCAGCCGCAATCAACTCTTTCGAATACTTTTAAATCAGACTGCCTACTTAGCAGCTGCATCTCTCTTTTTTTCCGCAATCACCGTCGTAATTCTGGCAATCTGTCGTCGCAAGGATGACCGCAGACCGACCTTCTTCTTCGCGTCATCGTGCGAACCAAATCGATAACCGAACTCTTCCTTCGCGCAGTCAATTGCGAGATTCTCGAGTTGATCAATCGCCATCTGTCGCAAATCATCACACCGATGCACAAGTCACCCCACTATTAAACTTATCGACTAAACGTGTCGACCTACCATCCGTACTCGCACAGGCAACTTGTAAGCCACTCGAGCAAAACACTCGCGCGCCGCTTCCTGGGACACCCCTGACAGTTCGAACAAAACTTTACCAGGACGGATAACGGCAACCCAGTGATCTGGTTCGCCCTTACCCTTACCCATACGAGTCTCCAACGGCCTCGCCGTCATAGGCTTGTTTGGGAAAATCCGGATATACAATTTACCTTCACCACGCACGTACTGCGTAGCGGCAACGCGACAGGCTTCAATCGTATTGCCACGGATGTGACCTGCGTCAATCGTCTGCAGTCCCCATTCCCCGAAGGCAACCGTTGCACCACGGGTCGCGTTACCTTTTACGCGTCCTCTTTGCTCTTTGCGATGCTTGACCCGCTTGGGCATGAGTGCCATCGTTCACCTCTTCTTCACCTAAATCGATCCAAACCTTGACGCCAATCGTACCCATCGTTGTTCGAGCCACGGCCAGCCCGTAATCAATTCGCTTCCTCAACGTAGACAGCGGAATCGAACCTCGTGCAGCCTTTTCCGTTCGGGACATTTCAGCCCCACCCAGACGACCAGAGAGTTCGATCTTCACTCCGTCCACACCAGCTTCCATCGACTGATCAAGCGACCGCTTGATCACTTTTCGGAAACTACCACGCTTTACTAATTGCTGAGCAATGTCTTCGGCAACCAGAATGGCACTTCGAGCGGGCTGTCCAATTTCGACGATCTTCAGATCCATGTGCCGACCTGTCAGATCTTCGAGCTCGCCCTTCAGTCGGTCAACTTCCTGACCTTTACGTCCAATGATAATCCCTGGGCGTGCGGTATGCACGTGGCAGATCACCTGGTCGCGAGTTCGCTCGATCTCGACCTTGTGAATTGCTGCAAATTCGTATCTCTTTTTGACGAACGAACGAATTTTGAAGTCTTCAATCAGAAGGTCGCCGAACTCGGCCTTCGTCGCATACCAGCGACTTCTCCATTCTTCGCAAATACCCAACCGGAATCCAGTCGGTCGAACCTTTTGGCCCATTTGCCTCGTTCTCCCCTCGCGCCATTTTTCGGCACGTAATTAAGCTACTAAAAACCCGTATACTTAAAAGCAATCTTAATCAGCCTGCCTCAGGCGACCCGAGCTTCCAAACCAATCGTAATATGCGTAAATCGTTTCTTAATCATAAAACCAATGCCGCGTGCATGAGGTTGAATTCGTTTCAGCGTCGGCCCTGAACCTGCTGTCGCCGTTGAAACGTAAAGCGAACCGACATTCCGTTCGCCACGATCTTCCGCGTTGGCACGCGCACTTTTAATCAGCTTTTCAATCATTCGAGCACTGCGATGAGGCATGAACCGAAGTGCATCTAAGCCCGCATCGACCGTTTTACCCCGAACAAGGTCCAACAAATGATGGACTTTTGTCGGAGCAATTCGGGCATACTGAAGTTTTGCCATATAGGCCATGTTATCACCGAACCGAAAGTTTCTTGCTTAACCCCAAAACAAACACAATCAAGATCAAACTTGTTTGCGTCTTCAATCATTCCAAGGCTACTTATTACCCTTGTTGCCGTGACCTCGAAACAGGCGAGTTTGAGAGAATTCCCCCAACTTGTGCCCCACCATTTCTTCTGTCACGTAAACATTTACGTGCGTCCTGCCGTTATGCACCAGAAAAGTATGCCCAACGAATTCAGGCGAAATCGTAGACCGTCGAGCCCAGGTCTTAATTGGCTCTTTCTTGCGATTTGAGTCAAGCTTTTCGATTTTGGCAACTAAGCCAGCATCGATATACGGACCCTTTTTTAGTGAACGAGACATCCTGCTATTCCAACAAATTCGTGTGTGACCAGTCGTGAAACAAAACGTTGAACACTAGAGCTTCAATTGTCCATATCGAACCGACTTACGTCGCCGAACAATTGCATTGCGAGTCGGATTACGTGGATTACGCGTCCGTCCACCCTTTGCCAGCTTCCCGGTTGGACTCACTGGGTGACGTCCACCGGACCGACGACCTTCACCACCACCCATCGGGTGAGCGACAGGATTCATCGCCGAACCGCGAACATACGGCCTGACGCCCATCCATCGAACGCGACCGGCCTTTGCCAACACGCGGCTGGAATGTTCGGAATAACCAACTCGACCAATCGTCGCACGGCAACCAGCAGGGACGCGTCGCACTTCACCAGACGGCAATGTGATCTGTGCCCAACCTTGTTCGGTTGCATTCATGACAGCAGATGTGCCAGCACTTCGGCAAAGTTGTGCCCCTTTGCCAGGCTGCATCTCGATATTATGAATCACCGTCCCGGTCGGAATCTTCGATAACGGCAACGAATTACCAACCTTAGGCTCACTGTCGGGACCATTCGTGACGGTCATGCCCGCCGTCAAGCCTTCCGGAGCAATGATGTAACGCTTCTCGCCATCGGCATACTGCAGCAAAGCAATACGTGAAGTGCGGTTAGGGTCGTACTCGATATGAGTCACCAAAGCACTGACGCCGTCTTTGTCGCGACGGAAGTCAATCAACCGATACATCCGCTTATGCCCGCCACCTTTATGGCGGCAAGTAATCTTCCCTTGAAAGTTGCGACCGCCCTTTTTCTTGTAAGGCTCAATCAGCGACTTCTCGGGCTTTTTCTTACGGTCAGTGATTTCAGAGAAATCACTCACCATTCCGCCTCGGCGACCGGCACTGGTCGGCTTATAAAATCTCATGCCCATTGCAAAAACCCCTACCCATCAAATCTCAAAAGAACGCAATTCGATCTTCGGAATGCAGAACTACAATCGCCTTCTTGGTGTCGGCACCCGTAATTTCCCGCATTTTGTGGCGGCGAGGCTTGCCGACGCGATTAATTGTTTTCACGCTAACAACCCGCACATTCCACAACTCTTCGACGGCAGATCGAATTTCCGTCTTTGTCGAATCTTTATTTACTAAAAACGTATACATGTTCCCACGCTCAACCAAGTGCGTCGCCTTTTCAGTGACGTGCGCCCTCAGAATCACGTTATAGACACTTAATGCGTTTGAATGCTCAGCAGACACGATACGCCTTCCCAACTCTTTAACGCCACCCGGACCATATCAGCCTGGTGAAGCAGATCTCAACCCGATTCTCAACGAGCCAGCAATCGACTCAGCGCCGCCTTCGTAATCACAAACCTCTTTCGACTCAGAACACTCAACGCATTCAGATCCTCGAACGGAAACACCGACAAGCGCTGAATATTACGACACGACTTCCAAACCACCGGATCATGCCGATCGATTGCAATCAAACACGACTGATTTGGCGCGACAGACGTAACCAACTTCGAAATCGCACTCGTCTTCGGTGCTTCCAACTGAATTGAATCGACAACTGTCACTTGATCATCAACAAACTTCGAGAGAATGGCCATACGGGTTGCCAACCTCAAAGCCTTTGCAGGCATCCGGTATCCCCAGTCTTTCGGACGCTTCGCAAAACAGTGCCCACCACCGCGTCGAACAGGGGTTCGCTTATTCCCCATACGCGCGTTGCCGGTCCCCTTCTGCTTGTACATCTTCTTACCGCTGCCGGAGACTTCAGCGCGAGTCTTCGTCTTTGCCGTACCAACTCGCAGGTTCGCCTGATACATGACAACGGCGTCGTGCAGCAAAACCTTATTGACCCCGTCAGCAATCTTAGCCAAATCTAACGAAAACGACTCACCCGTAGGCTCGCCGGCTTGAGAATACACTGGCAACGTATGCATATCGATAACCCTGTCTTATTCCGTCAATAACGATCAGTGGCAATTTGTAGGACGGATCGTGATATACCCACCCGAAAATCCTGGGACAGCACCTCGAACCAACATCAGGTTTTTATCGGCATCAATTGAAACAAGCTTTTGCCGGCGAACCGTCGACTGCTTGCCGCCCATCCGACCAGGCATTTTCGTCCCCTTGAACACCTTGCCAGGATCGGTGCTCTGACCGGTCGAACCACCAGAACGATGAACCTTCTTCACACCGTGACTTGCGCAAACACCACCGAAATTGTGGCGTTTCATAACACCAGCAAAACCACGACCCTTCGAAACACCAGTGATATCGATGTGAGCCACACCCTCAAACACCCCGACGGTCAACACTTCGCCAACCTTCGGCTTCGCTTCACCAGCAGCCAGCCGGAACTCACGAATGAAACGGAAGGAACCGTCACCGTCAGCGAGAACTGACTTCTCGACGAAGCCTGGCAGCAACCCGGCAACGTGACCAGACTCAGACCGAGAACACAATCGTCGCGGCTTGGCACCAAACCCCAACTGAACGGCCTCGTAGCCATCCACCTCTTGCGTTCTCACCTGCAGCAGCGCGCAGGGACCAGCCTTAATGACGGTCACAGGAATTTCAGCCCCTGCGGCGTCATAAACCTGAGTCATCCCCACCTTGCAACCAAGCAAGCCAACAGCCATGACAAAAAACCCTCTCTGTAATCGAAAACCAGCCGAGCCGATCTTCGCAAGAGCCGCTGAACAAATTCAGCGGTCAACAATCAACATGAACACCAGCAACCTCGGCCAACCTAACCAGCAGACGCCTTAATCTTGACGTCCACCCCGGCGGGCAATGACAACTTATTCAGCGCGTCGACAGTCTTGCCCGTAGGCTGAATGATGTCGATCAATCGCTTATGCGTGCGAATCTCGAATTGCTCACGAGACTTCTTATCAATATGCGGACTTCTCAAAACCGTGTACCGCTCGATCCGAGTCGGCAACGGAACCGGTCCATGCACAACCGCACCAGTCCTCTTCGCGGTGTCCACAATTTCGGCGGCCGATTGATCCAGCACGGAATGATCATAGGCTTCCATCCGTATCCGAATTCGATCTTGTTTATTGGCGCTCACTCGAAACTTCCTGTACACACACGTTGGTGCAAATTGGGGTTCATCTTACCCTGCCGCAGGTCAACGCCTGCGACTGGACGCCCCACAACAAAAGGCATTGTTCAGCCACCCTTAAGTTTCGACACTGAAAACAGCGTCTGCGTGGCGACCATGCGGCGGGGGATCGGAGATACTATTGTTGTGAGTGAACATTGTCAACGAAGGGATTGACGTTTCTCAAGGATTTTGTTGGGACTGACCAAAAGTTGGCCGTCAATCGGCAGCACATTTCAGTTTTCAACCCAACATTTCCTTTAATACACGTGCCGGAGCTTCGGCAAATCTTAGCGGTTCCATCGAGTATGAGGCCCGCCCTTGAGAGAGGCTTCGTACATCATTGGAGTATCCAAACATCGTTGCCAGAGGGGCTTCTGCGTCAATCACAACAAGATTTCCGCGAACTTCAGTATTCACGATGATGGCTCGACGCGAATTCAAGTCGGCCGACACGTTGCCAACAAACCCTTCCGGAGTAACGACTTCGAGCTTCATGATCGGCTCCAGCAGCAGTGTCCCTGCCTTATCGAGAGCCTGACGAAACGCCATGGCAGCTGCATATTGGATTGCTCCCTCGGTCGTCTCACCTTCCCGATATTCGGCACTCAAAACTGTCACCTGCAGGTCATGCAGCGGATATCCGACCGCACCACTGCCGCCAAGCTGCTCTTTGAGCGCCCGAACGAGTGTTGTCTGGAGCTCTTCTGGTAAATCTCCAGGCTTCAAAGAATTAATGACAGTGACTGGCAACGACTTCGATGTTGGTTCGATACGAATCCGTACTGCCGCGAACTGATTACCCCCTGCAATCTGTCGCTCGAGTCGTCCTTCTGCGTCCGCCGCTTTACAGACGCTTTCGCGATAAGTGACACGAGGTCGATGAGTCCTGATCTTCAGCTTGAAATCTCGCTCAATTCTCTTGCTGATGATTTCAAGGTGAAGCTCACCCATTCCGCTAATGATCGTCTGCCCCGTCTCTTCGCTTGGGTTTCTGGTAAAAGTTGGATCCTGTTTTGCCATCAACGTCAAAACTTCATCCAGCTTCTTTCGGTCAGCGCTGCTCTCCGGCTCAATTGCCATGGATATGACGGATTCTGGAAACGTAATGGATTCCAGTAGGATTCCGTGGTTTTGATCACATAGCGTGTCCCCCGTCACGGAATCTTTCGGCCCAACCAGCCCTACGATGTCGCCAGCTGATGCTTCATCCAGCTTCTCTCGTGAATCAGCCTGAATTCGCCAGAGCTGGCTGACCAATTCTTTCGCGCCGGTTCTTGGGTTCAGCAATCGGGAGCGGCTTTTCAATATTCCCGAATAGATTCGGATGAAATAGAGCTCTGTGTGTTCATCGATATGAATTTTAAAGACGAGACCACAAAACGGTTCTTTGTCTGACGGCTTCCGAATTTCTTCTTGAAGTTTTTTTTGGATTCGGGTTTCGTCCTTTAACAGGTGGTACATCTGCAGGACTGGGAAGGTATCGTACGACAGCGTCCAGGATCGGCTGAACGCCAACATAGTCCTTTGACGCGCCGCAAAGGACCGGCTGTATATTGCATGAAATCACGGCCTGACGAACAATTCGAATGATCTGATCAGATGGCAGATCGCCTGTTTCGTCAAAAATCGCAAACGCCTCATCGTCCAGCAACGCAATGGAGTCGATCAGACGTGACCGCCACTCTTTTGCTCGATCAACTTCCGCTTCAGGAATTGGCTCAACGCGAATGTCACGCCCCTGTCGATCTCCACTAAAATACAGGGCTTTCATTTCGATCAGGTCAATGATGCCACAAAACCCTCCGGACCTCTCGATCGGGCCTTCACCGATCGGGATCTGCAAGGCGACGGGGTTCGCATGCAATCGATTTTTAATCTGATCGAAGACACGTTCAAAACCGGCTCCGATTCGATCCATCTTGTTGATAAAACAGACTCTGGGGACGTGATAGCGATCTGCTTGACGCCAGACTGTCTCGCTTTGAGCTTCGACCCCTTCAACGGCGCTAAACACAACCACGCCGCCGTCGAGAACGCGAAGACTGCGCTCAACTTCCGCAGTGAAGTCGACGTGCCCCGGCGTGTCGATGATGTTCACCACATGTTCCAGCCAGGTGCACGAGATGGCCGCGGAATAGATCGTGATGCCTCGAGCCGCCTCTTCAGGATCAAAGTCAGTCACTGTCGTGCCGTCATCGACGTCACCCATACGGTGAGTGGCTCCGGCATAAAAGAGAATTCGCTCTGTTGTTGTGGTTTTACCCGCATCGATATGAGCGATAATTCCAATATTTCGAATTTTATCAATCGTGCTGGTCATGATTTTTAGCCAGAGAGGTAACGCGTTTTCAGAGAGTCGCAAATGTCGGGGTTGTTACTGACACCTTGCCAAAAAGATTGGAACGGCACCCGATTTCAACACAAAAGACCCGGCATCGCGAGATACCGGGTCTTGCTAGTTCAATTATATCGAGTTGGACCTCAATATGGACTGACCACAGGGATGAGCCAAATCCAAGAGATTACCATGCAAAGTGAGCAAACGCTTTGTTTGCGTCGGCCATGCGGTGAACGTTTTCACGCTTGGTGATGGCAGCACCTTCCCGGCGGTAGGCTGCCATCAGTTCTTCTGCCAGGCGACGATCCATTGGACGCCCCTTCTTGTCGCGGCAGACTTCAAGGATCCAGCGAATCGCCAGTGTCTGCTGACGCTTGGAATTGACAGGTGTTGGTACCTGATAATTCGCACCACCGACTCGCTTTGATTTGACTTCCAGCGATGGACGGCAGTTCTCGACAGCGACAGTGAAGATTTCGATCGGCTCTTTATCGGGAATCTTTTCCGAAATCAGGTCCATCGCGTTATAAAAAGAGCGTTGTGCAACACTCTTTTTTCCATCGTGCATCAAGCAATTGATGAACTTTGACGCGAGCTTAGAACCATATCGAGGATCTGGCTTGAGGTGCGTTCGACTGCAGGTAAATTTGTCGGCCATCGTAAAGTCTTCTTCAGCAAATTTCAGTGAGCAAACCGAGGAGCCCCAACGCCCAACTCAGACTCAACCCACTGCGGAACAACACGTCCATCAAAAAACAACACTCAAGAATGTCCACTCACCACCATTGGGATGAAGCAGACACTCAACCACCAACTTCTTATTTAGGTCGCTTTGCACCGTAACGACTACGGGCCTGCATACGCTTGGCGACACCAAGGGTATCCAGCACGCCGCGAATAATCTTATAGCGAACCCCTGGCAAGTCGCGTACACGACCACCACGAACCAGAACAATCGAGTGTTCCTGCAGGTTGTGGCCTTCACCGGGAATATAAGCCGTGATTTCCTTGCCGTTTGACAAGCGAACACGAGCCACCTTTCGCAAAGCCGAGTTCGGCTTCTTCGGAGTTACCGTCTTGACCAACAAGCAGACGCCGCGTTTCTGCGGACAACCTTCCAACACCGGAGTTTTGGTGCGAACTGGCTGATGCTTCCGCGGTTTACGAATCAGTTGATTGATCGTCGGCATACTTTTACCTGTATATTCTCAAATTTCGCAATTTCCAGACGGCACCAACGGCTCGGGTCCGGAACTCTTCAGTGTAAATGCGAACCAAAGGAACTTCAAGCTCTGCGCTCTAGAGCCCTCGATTCGGTTCAGAATTTCCTTCATCCCAAGAGTGAGGGTTCTTAACACCTCAACCGAAACCTCACTCTGCAATAAGCAATGAGGTGTTCGTCCAAACAGTCATGACTTCGACATTAGGATCCGCCAAACGACGGAAATACCGGTCAAAATCAGGAAAGCTTGATTGGGTCGGAAATTCTATGATCCCGCGCGAGAAACTGCAACGCAAAGTTTTTCGGTAATTTTGACGAATTTTCTGAATTGTTACCGCAGTCACCGCGCATCATTACCGCTTTCTGTCTGGAAAACGTGCAGCGACAAACATCATGGACGGTTTCAGATCGTACTCATTTTTTGCGCGGCGGTATCGTGGAATGTTTAGTGACTTTTCTGCCAGTGGCAACGCGAAAACGAAATCGCGTCAATAAGAATTGCACAAAATGGATTGAACATTCAATGTCCAGCACCGAAATTGACGCGCCCCGTGAAGAACTCTTTTCCACTGCCGAAGTTTTCGTAAAACGTTCCGAAAATAAGTTAACATTTCTCGAAATATTCTCCCTTGTTGCCGTTCTGGGGTTAGCAGCCTGGTTGCGGCTGTGGAGACTTGATCAAAACGGAACTGGCAATCCGTATTACGCAGCTGCCGTCCGCAGCATGCTTGTGAGTGGAACGAATTTCTTCTTCGGTGCGTTTGATCCAGCAGGATTCGTGACCGTCGACAAGCCTCCCGCTGCATTATGGGTCCAAGCCCTCAGTGCCAGAATATTCAGGTTCAACGGATTTAACCTTTTAGCACCACAAGCGTTAATGGGAATCGCTTCAGTGGCATTTCTATACGGAATGATTCGTCGTTCGTCCGGCGCCTTTGCGGCACTTTTAGCAGGGTTAGTTCTTGCAATCACACCGATTGGTGTCGCCGTCGATCGCGACAACTTACCGGACTCGATGTTAACGCTGGTTCTAATCCTTGCTGCGGCAGCTCTCGGCCGAGCAGTTGAAACGGGTCATTGGCGCTGGATCATGGCATGTGTCGCGTTCGTTGGCATTGGCTTTAATGTGAAGATGCTCGCTGCATTTGTTGTTTTGCCGACGTTCTATCTTGTTTATTTTCTCGGAGCACCCGTCGATTGGAAACAACGCCTCAGACAGCTCTTCATTGCGACAATTTTGCTTGTTTTTGTGTCTTTGTCCTGGTGCCTTGCGGTTGAAGTCGTGCCGAAAACGCATCGCCCTTATATCGGTGGCTCAAGAAATAATTCAGCACTTGATCTTGCCCTTGGATACAACGGATGGGGCCGGGTTTTTGGTGGCTCAGGAAACTTCGGGCCTCCTGGTCGAAGAGAAGGTCCGCCAGGTGGCCCTCCCATGCAGCCAAACTCGAACGCGCCGCAATTCAGAACCGATAAGGCTAATGAAGCATCTGATCCCATCGCAGAGCGATTGACGGCAAGGAGTTCTGACACAAGAACTTCGGCTGAACCAGCAGGCGTCACAGGACCGATCGACGCTGCTGGTCCTCCGCCCCCCAATCAGCCGTTTCCTGGTGGTCCTCCCGGAGTTGGATTTGGCCCTCCTGTTCCCGGTGGACCGGGAGGTCGAGGTTTCGGCGGCCGAGGTATTTCCATGTTCGGTGGTCCGCCTGGCTTATTACGATTTACCGGCCCGGTGCTGGCCGAACAAATAACTTGGATGATCCCCTTTATTCTCTTTGGAGCCATTGCTTCGTTGTTACAAGCAGGCGCCGACCGACCATTCTCGCCTCAGAGTACCACCATTCTAATTTGGCTTGGCTGGCTTGGTACCCATTTGATCGTTTTCAGTTTCGCGCAAGGAATTTTTCACGAATACTATACGATCATCATGGGTCCGGCGGTTGCCGCGTTAACAGGGATTGGAGCCGTCGCGCTCTGGAAAACATTGGAATTCACCGATTGGCGGCAGGCATTATTTCCGACAGCTTTGATTTCTGCGGGAATCTGGCAGACCTATCTGATCGGCCAGTACCCGGAATTTCGATATCGTTTGATGCCAGTACTCCTCGGCAGTGTCTGTTTGGCGGCGACACTGATTGTTGCCCGGCGTGAATTGAGTCGTCTTTCGCCTATGATTGATAGCAGCAAGCTCGGTGTTGGCTTGGGCTTGGCCTCAATACTCGTTGGACCTTTTGTCTGGTCTGCAGGAACAGCTCTTGCCCCAGGAATGTCGTTGATGCCGGTCGCGGACGTTAGCTTCTTTACGGGGAAAACATCGACTCGACCACCTATTCCGCCAATGATCATGTCGCCACGATCAACCGCCAAACTAGTCGAATTTATTCGAGCCAATCGACAGGGTGAAAAATACTTGTTGGCCGCAAATTCCAGTATGGAAGTTTCTTCATTGATCATCGACTCTGGGGAAGCCGCAATCTCATTTGGCGGATTCATGGGCGCTGATCCGGTCCTCACAAAAGATCAGTTCGAAGAACTCGTTAAAGATCAACAACTAAGATTTGTGCTGCTCGGTGGCGGCCCAGGCGACGGTGGCGGTCCTCCTCCTGGAGTCATGCCTGGACGAGGAAGAATGCCGTTTGATCCTGGGAATCCCAAGGGTGGAGGTCCTCCGGGTCCGATGGGAATGGGAAATTCCGAGATCATGGCCTGGGTTCGCGAACATGGCGAAGTTGTTGACCCCAAACTCTGGCAACACGAAGACAATTCACCGAATGCGGATGGCCCACCTCGTAATTTCGGACCAATGGGTGGAGCAAGACGTCTATACGATTTGCGGCCGTCGGCCGGGTTAGTGATTGGCAACAGCTCAATCACGAAACCCGAACAACCGTAATGGGACCTTCTTCGCTCAATTCGTTTTGTGGATGTGAAAAAGCGTTGTTTGATGTGATTTTTTCGTGCCATTCATCACGAAGGGACACCTGCGAACGACCAGACACCACATTCCGCATCACGTTGAAAACATCGCTGGAGGCATCGTGTTATTGTCAATCGTGATTCCGGTTTTCAACGAAGAAGCTGTACTTCCCTCGTTGCTGGCCGCGCTTCTGCCTGTGCTGTCGTCAATCGACTACGACTACGAACTTGTGTTTGTCGACGATGGCAGCCAGGACGGAACTCGTCAGCAGTTGAACGCCATGGCGGAGACGAACTCTCGTATCAAAGTCCTGGAATTCAGTCGTAACTTCGGTCATCAGGCGTCGATCACAGCCGGACTCGATTTTGCTGTCGGAGATGCTGTCGTCGTGATGGATGCCGATCTGCAGGACCCGCCAGAACTACTGCACGAAATGCTGCAAGCGTTCGAGCAAGGATTTGAAGTGGTATCGGCTCAACGAATCACCCGCGAAGGAGAAGGGGTTTTCAAACGGACGACAGCCGCCATGTTTTATTCGTTGATGCAAAAAGCGATCGATAAACGTTTGAAGCCGCAGGTTGGTGATTTTCGTTTGCTCAGCCGTGCTGCAGTCCAAACATTGCGTCGTTTTCGTGAACAGCACCGCTTCATGCGCGGGATCGTTGCCTGGCTTGGTTTAAAAGAAGCGATTATTCCCTTTCACCGAGCTCCGCGCGCGGCAGGCGAGTCAAAATACCCATTCTGGAAGATGGCTGCATTTGCTTGGACCGCGATCTCGTCCTTCTCTGCCTTGCCACTGAAACTCAGTCTTTATGGCGGCTTGATCACTTTAGCGATTGGATTTTTCTATTCGCTCAATGTGCTCTATGAAACTTTGATAAGACGTTCAACCGACCAGGGCTGGGGTTCACTCGTCTGCCTCCACTTATGTTTCAACGGTGTCATTCTCATCGCGATCGGTCTCGTTGGCGATTATGTGGCGAAGATTTACGAAGAATCAAAGGGTCGGCCTCTCTACGTGATTGCCAACGCAACAAATTTCGGTTCGCGAATTGAACTTCCGGAACGAGTCGGCTGGTTGCACGCTGAAAACGCAAAATCTACTAAAGGTCCGACTGAATCCTCATCTCAGCAAAACGACATTCCCACTGACGCGGTGACTGGGCGAAAACAATGAGTGAAATACCGACTTCCGAGCGATTTAATGGACTCGATGCAGCTCGAGCAACCGCGATGTTGCTGGGCGTGTTTTATCACGCTCTGCTTTTCGGCGGGATGTTGGGAGGAAACACTCCGATGGGATTTGGTCCACCTGGAGGGCCGGGCGGATTCAATGGGGCAATGATGCTCCAAAATTGGCTGCATAGCTTCCGGATGCCGTTATTCTTTTTGATTTCGGGCTTCTTCTGCCGAATGATGTTTCAAAAGTACGGAATTCGAACTTACCTCTTTCGGCGGTGGTCACGGATCGGTTTGCCCTTATTAATCGGGATTTTTACGTTCGTACCGCTCTATCAGTTTGCGTCCGACAGTTTTCGCGGTGGGCCACGAATGGGTGGCCCGATGGGACCACCCGGTGGACCTGGTGCATTCGTCCCAGGCGGCTTCAATCTTGAAGACTTGCCTCCTCCACCTCCGGGTTTCGTGCCACCACCTTTGCAGCAATTCGACGTCAATCACGACGGTACGATCGACGATACGGAGTGGAAAGTTGCCCGCAAGGAATTACCTCCGCCGCCCGGTTTCAGACCTCCTGGAATTGGACCACAAGGGAGCGTGCCACCTGATGATTTTCGTCCCCCAGTCGAACAGCCCGGTCCGATATTTCCTGGGGACAGGCATGGCGGTCGAAACGGTCCTCGAGGAATGTTTAGTCCACCCGGAGAAGTCAGTACGCGACTGTTCGGCCCGTTCGTCAAATTCTTTACGCTCAGTCATCTCTGGTTTTTGTGGTATTTATTAGTCTTCGCAACTGCAGCCCCTTTTTTCGCCACGCTATTGGAAACGATCGTCGGCCAATTTAGGTATGGATCCGAAAAAGCCGAGTCTCCAGATTATATCGTTCTTTCAAATTCCAGCTCGTCGACCTATGTCGACCGTGTCACTGCAGGGTTTACCCTTTGGCAGTTCGTCCCTTTGATAATCGGACTGATCAGCGTACCAGCGTTGCTGGCAACGCATTCTCCGTTTGGATGGTCGCTCGGAATGGCTGCTGGTATTGGTCGCGCTTTTCCGGACTTTCTATGGCATTTTGAATTAGACATGCCGTACTACTTCATCTTCTTTCTTTCAGGGTGGTGGTTACATCGTGTGAAAGAATTACTACCTGCAGTCGCATCAGGATGGTGGATCAATTTCGCAATTGGTTTCGCTGCATATTGGGCTGCCGGGACCTTGTCGCGAACCTACGGTAATCAGACATCGTCGCCGAACTATTCGATGATCCGACTCGTGGGGTATTCGTTGTATGCGATAGGGTCAGCCTACACCGCCTGGGCATTTCTAGGTGCGTTCCAGCAGTTTGCAAATCGCTCTTCGGTTGTCGTTCGTTACTTTGCCGACACGGCGTTCTGGGTTTATCTGCTCCATCAGGCGCTGTTGTTTCCATTCCTCGCCTGGTTGAGTCCCTTCAAACTGTCGTGGTGGATCAACGGTGGACTCGCCAGTTTGATGACAATCGCTGCGTCACTTTTACTTTACGAATCATTCATTCGACCAACGCCGCTTAAACAGTTATTTGGCCCAGGTACGTCATCCAGCACTAATTCACCCCAAGCGGCGGATCTCCCCGTTTCCTGAATTGAATGAAAATGAGTCAACCGCGAGGAAAATTTGGGGGCGGACGCCGTGGCGGTCGGTCATCCCCATTCGGGCCACCAGGTCGAAACCCCGGTGGAGGACCCGGGTGTCCTGCAGGGAAAAAGATGGGGCCAAGATACGGCTTGCCGGCCAGTTTTCTCCATTGCTGCAGTTGTTCGGGAGTGAGTACTTCAAGCATTTCACTCATCGCATTTTTGATCCTCTTGCTGAAGTCATCCATTGGGGGCGGGCCTTTGTGAAAATCGTCTCCTCCGTGAAAAAGAGTCTCATTTTCTATATCCCGCAGCTGTTTCTTTTGTTCGGCTGTCAATTTCAGGACGCTCATGACGTCTGGCTCACGAATTGCGCGTGGACCTTGGCACTGGAGCGCAATTTGAGAAAGCCGCTGCAACTGATCTGGATTCAGAATTCCTGAGAGTTCTAATTCGTTTTTACGAGCGACTTCCAGCGAGCGTTGGCGATGTTCTTCAGGGTTCAATTTGCGATCATCGCGAGGGCGTCCTCGTCGAGGTCGTTCCGACCGAGAAATCATCTCTGCAATTTTCACTCGCTGCTCGTTAGTTGCTTCCAGATCGTCCAGAACCTCGGCTTCACGCAGAAGAAACGTATGCCGATCCGCCTGCAGTACTGTCAGATCGGCCAAGACCCCTTTCACTCGGTCACGTGTGATTTCCAGTTCAGCCTGAGAATCAGGGCTTTCACTCCGGATGGCAATAAATTGCTGGTAGTATGTCAGGGATGTTTCGAGTAACTGTTTGCGAAGTCCGTCCTGAAAAGGGTTTTCTGATAGTTCGTCTTCAGCAATTCGGATCATTTCATCGGCAACACTTCGTGCCAGTTGAAACCGGGCTTCGGCTTCAATCACTCGTTGTTTTTCTCGCTGATAAGCCGCTTTCGTTGCCGCTTGTTCGCGAGCTACTGCCGCCAGCCCGACACCAAGTCCGAGCGTGCCGCATGCAAGCAGCACGAAAGTTGTACGAACGAAGGCGGGGTGTCGCCGCATCCATTTTCTTGTTTGATCTAACAACGTGGGACGCCTCGCGAGAATCGGGCGCTCTTCCAAAAATCGCCTGAGATCGGCGCCCATTTCACCCGCAGTCGCGTACCGATCAGCGGGACTTTTAGCGATTGCTTTCAGCACGATCGTTTCAAGCTCGATCGGGATCGTTCGATCGATTTGTTTCGGCGGACGGGGTTCCTCATTGAAGATCTGATACAGGAGCGTTGCTCGGTCCTGGCCAGGAAAAATCGGTTGCAGCGTCAGCAGCTCGTATAGCGTTGCTCCGAGCGAATAGACATCGGTTCGATGGTCGACTGGAACCCTTCGACCTTCCGCCTGTTCCGGGCTCATGTATCTCAACGTACCAACCAGATCGCCGGTCTGAGTCACGCCGACGTCGGCAACAACCTGGGCGAGTCCAAAATCAGTAATCCAGACCGATCCCCGGGAATCAATTAACAAGTTTGCCGGTTTAATGTCGCGGTGAACGACACCGGCTTCGTGGGCATATTCCAGCGCGTCGGCGATCTGAGTCGCGATACGAGCCGCAGTTCGAAACGATTCATTTTTGTGATTCGTCCTCGTTGACATTCGCAAATCGGAAATCGCGACTGTGACCGAAGTGCGTCGGGCCGCAGTTGTTGTCTGAGACTTGGGACTTTTATTTTCTTGATCTTCGCCACGTAACTCGTCGACGACTGCCGCAAGCGATCGACCGTTGATCAATTGCATTGCGTAGAAATGAACACCACGCTCGCAACCGACCGCATAAACGGGAACGATGTTCGTATGATGCAACTGAGCCGCCGCATGTGCTTCATTTTTAAATCGCTGCAAATGCTTTGCGTCCAGCGATGAAGCAAACGGCAGGACCTTGAGGGCAATCCGGCGGCCGAGCGAAAGTTGAATCGCTTCATACACGATTCCCATTCCCCCGCGACCAATCTCATGCAGAATTTGAAAGTCGCCGATTGGGCTCGCGGAAAATTCGGGAGGCGGACTTGAGAGAAGGACAGGAGGCCGAAGTGAATGAGCCAACTCGATGCCGTCCAGACACTCCGACAAGACTTCGGCCAATTCAGGCAGCTGATTCAAATAGGCTTGTCGGTCTGGAGTGCGTCCTGATTCCAATTCTGCGAGATACGCACGAGACAGATCGAGAACGCGAGGGTCGTCTTCGAGATCTTCGGTCATGCTGTGACCTCACCAAATTCTTTCTTCAACCGCGTCAGGCCCCGAAGCCACAGTTTTTCAACGCTGTCGACACTCCTTCCCATTCGTTCTGCAACCTTGGGAAATGAAAGACCTTCCAGATGTCGAAGCACCAGAACCGTCTGGTAGTCCTCAGGCAGACGACCCATCGCGGCAGCCACCAGCAGGCTTTGTTCGCCTCGCATGGCTTGCTGACTGGGCGAGCTATGTTGATCTACGAGGATTCGTTCGAGGGCACATGTTGACTGGTTCAGATCTGCGGCGAGGTCCAACTCCAACCGAAGATTCCGCGCCTGCGTTCCCGCGTAACGACGAACGGTATTGGCCATCGTCCCCGCGAGAATCGTCCGCAGCCACTTCGTCAACTGCCCTTCTGCGTGTCCCTGAAACGAGGGAAATTGACGATGAGCTTCCAGAAACGTTTCCTGGACAATGTCGGAGGCATCAACCTTCCCCTGAAGCCGACGTCCAATTTCGATTTGAGCCAAAAGCCGCAGGTAACCCTGATAGGACTTAAGCAACTCTCCAAGCGTCGCGCGATTTCCCGCGCGCGCTTCGTCAATCAGGCGACCAAAATCCGCAACCATCGTTTTCACCGCTCTGGCCGAGTTACAACTGTTCTAATAGTAACAACGGCGGGCAAAAAACCGCCGCGGGATTTTGGTTTTTCCTTAATCGAGAAACTGAACGTTTATCTGGGATGGGGCGGGTAAATAAAAAATCCGGGACGCGAAAGCTTCCCGGATATGCACGTTTCATAAAGACTGAATGACGACTATTTCCGCTTATACGTTAGACGAGCTTCGAACTTCGCGTTTTCGTTCTTGTTCAGTCAAACGAATCTTACGCAACCGAATGACCTGTGGAGTCACTTCGACGTATTCGTCGTCTTCGATGTATTCCAAAGCGGCTTCGAGTGACAGTTTGCGAGGTGGCTTGAGCGAAATGTTTTCGTCCGAACCTGACGCTCGCATGTTCGTCAGTTGCTTTTCCTTGATCGGATTCACAACCATGTCGTTGTCGCGAGAGTTTTCACCGACGATCATCCCTTCGTAAACTTCGTCGCCGGGTGCGACAAACATTTCTGCCCGATCCTGCAGTTTGAACAGAGCGAAGCCAACGGCCTTGCCTCGTTCCTGCGAGACCAGCACGCCGTTCTGGCGGTGAGGAACCGATCCTTCGACTTCTTTGTATTGCTCGAACCGGTGATGAATCACAGCCTCGCCCTTGGTTGAGTTCAGCATTCGTGTTCGAATGCCAATCAGACCGCGAGAAGGAATCGAGAATTCCAGGTGCGTGGAACCGAGATCGTTAGCTGTCATCTCGACGAGTTCACCACGACGGTTCCCGACGATTTCCATCACAGGACCGACATATTCGGTTGGTACGTCAACAACCAGGATTTCAAACGGTTCGCAAATCTTGCCGTCGATCTGCTTGCGGATAACGGTCGGTTTTCCAACAGACAGTTCGTAACCTTCGCGACGCATCGTTTCGATGAGAATCGACAAGTGAAGAACACCACGACCGGAGACCTTGAAGGCATCCTTGTCGCCGAATTCATTGACTCGCAAGGCGACGTTCGATTCGAGCTCGCGCATCAGTCGAGCACGAATATGACGGCTGGTGAGGAACTTTCCTCCGCCCGACTGACCGGCGAGTGGCGACGAATTAATCGTAAACAACATCGACAAGGTTGGCTCGTCGACACTGATTCGGGGTAATGCGATGGGGTTTAACGGATCAGCGACCGTGTCACCGATTTCCGGCTTTTCCAAGCCGGTCAGTGCCACGATATCGCCCGCACTGGCTTCTTCAACGGCGACTCGACCCAACTTTTCAAACACTTCGACGGTGACGACCTGATCGGGCACTTTCGAGCCGTCTGCCTTCATCATGACAACTTTTTGACCGGGCTTAACCGAGCCACCGACGATACGGCCCGTGGCGATACGGCCGACGAATTCCGAATAGGCCAGCGATGTGACCATCATCTGAAGCGGACCATCGACATTTGTGGCCGGACCGGGAACTTTTTCGATGATCATATCGAGCAGAGGCTTGATTGAATCGCCAAAAACTTCAGGGTCATGTGTGGCGAAACCGGCGCGGCCGCTGGCGAAGATATAAGGGAAGTCAAGCGTTGCATCGTCTGCCCCCAATTCGACGAACAGATCGAATGTTTCCGAGAGGACGTCCTGGGGGCGTGCGTCCGAGCGGTCGATCTTGTTCACGACAACAATTGGCTGCAGTCCGACTTCCAACGCCTTTTGCAGTACGAAGCGAGTCTGTGGACGAGGTCCTTCGAAGGCGTCGACGAGCACCAGACAGCCGTCGGCCATCTGCAGCACTCGCTCGACTTCTCCTCCGAAGTCGGCGTGGCCTGGCGTATCGATAATATTGATTTTCGTGCCCATGTAATTGAGCGCGATATTCTTGGCAAGGATCGTAATCCCGCGTTCGCGTTCCAGATCGTTTGAATCCAGAATGCAGTCCTGCTGCACCTGAGATTCACGAAATTGACCGCTCGCCTTGATCAGGCAATCGACAAGTGTCGTCTTGCCGTGGTCGACGTGAGCAATAATGGCGATGTTTCGAATGTCTGTCCGTCGGGTATTCATGGCGACTCAATTGACCGGGCTTCCACGAGGGAAGCAGACTAGTGGACTCGGAAAATGCTGAATTCACAGCAGGGTGGGAAGAAACTTCGGCGTCGGAAGACTCGCGGCGGGCGGACTGGCTGGCACAGCTCTTCACACACGGGGCTGGCGCGCTCAGTTGGCAGTGAAGTTTCTGGATTGTATCAATCCAGATTGGGTTCGTGAAGCCCGACTTACTCCGTTTGAAGCAGGATTGTCCAGATTTGCTGTCGACCGTCCTGCGTCCTATGATCATCGCTGTATCTACGGATCGCCAGATTTTTTGAGATTTTCGCATTATGGGCTTTTTTGACAAACTGAAGCAGGGGCTGCAACGCACCAAACAACTACTGCTCACCGACGTGCGCGACATTTTTCGTTCGGGCGAAATCCTTGACGAGGCGAAACTTGAGCAATTTGAAGGGCGCCTCATTCGGACCGATATGGGAGTTGCAGCCTCGACGTTGATTGTGGGTGAACTTCGAAAAAAATATCTCGGACGAACCCTCGTTCTCGATGAACTTTGGGGAACTGTCAAAGACACCGTGCGAGGCTTGCTCAAAGGGACTGACGGAACTGAATGGAATCCAGAGCAACCCCTTTCGCCACTGAAGTTTGCGGCAACCAAGCCGACTGTCATTCTCGTTACAGGGGTTAACGGGACGGGGAAAACGACTTCCATCGCCAAGCTGGCGAAACTGCTGACCACATCTGGACTTAAGGTGATGCTTGCAGCAGGGGACACCTTTCGCGCAGCAGCTGTCGAACAACTCACGATGTGGAGCTCACGGCTTGGTTGTGAAATTGTTACCAAGCCAAGCGGTACCGATCCAGCCAGCGTCGCGTTTTCCGGTTGCGAAGAGGCCCTGAAATCCGGTGTCGATGTTCTGATCATTGATACTGCCGGACGTTTGCATAACCAGGCCAACCTGATGAAGGAACTGGAAAAAATCCGTCGAGTGATCGACAAGAAAATTCCAGGTGCTCCGCACGAGTGTTTGTTGGTCATTGACGCCACCACCGGTCAAAACGGCTTAAATCAAGCTCAACACTTTGGAGAAGCAGCACATTGCACGGGGATCGTCCTGGCAAAACTCGATGGCACGGCAAAAGGTGGCGTCACGGTCGCAATTCGTCAGCAAATGGGAATTCCCGTCAAATACGTCGGCGTTGGAGAACAAATCGACGACCTGCAACTTTTCAATCCTGAACAATTTGTTGAAGCACTGTTCGATGAATCCAAATGAAGCTGCACGGTAGCAAAAGATCGCCGCGGAGCGGTGAATTTCGAATGAAGAATTGGTTAAAAGTTAAAATCAAACATGGATTTTTAGTTTAACCCGAGGCCATCGGCGCAGGCAGACCGGCGTTCTGCCGATCTCTTCAATCGTTGCCGAGGCCCTGTCTTGTCGCAATGCCGTAACGAGAAATGACGCCTCGGTTGGGGGCAATTCCGCCGCTCAGCTGCCGCTTCTCTGCGAGGCGCGGTTAAACGAAAGCGACGGATTCTTCGTTTAACCCGGATCCATTGGCGCAGGCAGATCGGCGTTCAGCCGATCTCTTGCGAACACGTCGTTCAAAACGGAAATTCTCCCTTTTCACCGTCGTCTTCGGGAGCCATTCGATCGGCTTCACCCCACCAGCCATCGTTGAACTGGGTTTCCGCTTCTTGTTGTATGATAAGAACCTCTTCAAATTGGCTTTTTGGCGTCTGTTTCCAGACGGCAGCCTGAAGTTCGTCGAGTACTGGTCTGATAATCGGGTCCAGATTCTTTGGTAACTCATTGAAATCCGAATCCCATTCCAGCCACTGTTCCCATTCGTCCTGCCAGTGTGAAGAGATCTCGTCTATGATTTTCTCTCGCTGTTGAAACGACAGAAAAAGATTTCCATCCAATTGAGCCACGATGGCGAGGAGTGCCGCCCGCTTCCGATGAGCGATTCGATCGGCGGCGAATTCTGCATACGACGCGTATTTCTCGGGAGTTAAAACCTCCTTCAACGTCTTGTCGATTTCTTCACGAAGTGCCGAAAGAGGGTCTGTACGCATTTCAAGCAAAACGCCCATCCCGACGGCGTTCTCAGGTTCTTGAATCGCCGCCCTTGTTGTCGCAGTGAGTTTCAGGCTCGCTTCCGCTGCGCTGCGAATTTGTGCCCTCTGTTCGACGGTTAAATCGCCACAGACCAGTCGAACAAAACCTAACTCGGAATACAAAATCGGTCGTAATTGTTGAAGCGCTTCATCGGCATCTCCAACGGCAACCAGATTCTCTTCCTCTTCTTCAAAGATCACCATCGCTGCAAAAACGAGTTCGCCAATTGGAGGCGCTATCCCAAACGGAGTTCCCAAAACGGACTGCAGTAAATTGATAGCGAATATTGACGAAAACTCGTTTGAATCGCCAGAAAGCCCCTGCATTAAGACTTCAGTGATTTCTGGATTGTTCTCCAGGTCGTCAACAAATTTGAAGTCGATACCAATTCCAACCTGGCCACCGAACGCTGACTGACCAGCGAAGATCAGCAACAGTGTCCTAATCGTCGCGAGTGATCGGAATCTCATCATTTCATCCATCTTCGACAGGCGTCCGTTCGATCGAAAATATCCTTTTGAATCGCCTCGCAAGATACGACCGATGTCATAATCCGCCGACTTGCTGAAGATTGCTAACGGCGGATCAAATGACTTTTTTAATGAGCCGCAATCGTCGGCGAAATGGCGACCGGAACAAACTCTTTGACCAGTTCGCCGGTCTCCGCATTGTAAATCCGCACAATCCCATCGAGACCACCCGTTGCGACCTGTTGACCGTCAGGACGAAAAGCGACCGCAAACACTCCCGCGGAATTCCCTTTCAGTTCAGCAATCGGTTGCTCTGTGTCCGTCTTGTAAATCCGAGCCGCTCCCGTCGTCGCATTGCTGCTGCCGACCACAAATTTCGACCCGTCCGCATTAAATTGCAGACTGCAAATCCGACCTGTTAACTTCGCGTATCCGCGCAGCCGATTGAAGTCGTCGCCAATCTGCCGGGCCTGAGTTCGGAAAATCTTGTAGAGCTTTGGTTCACCGTCGGCCCCACCGATCAGAACCTGCTCTTCCTTCGGGTGACGCTGAACGGCCATTAAACCACCTTTCAGGGCACCCGGGGTAATACTCGTAATATTGTCGATAAACTGAGATGTCTTCAGCTCGGTCAATTTCATCGACATGTCTCGACTGACGCTGATGACATGATCATTTTTCAACGAGAATGTTGTCCCGAACACCAGGTCCGAATGAGCATCCATCGACATCACCTGCTTGCCGTCCGCGACCTGCAGAGCACGAACCCGATTGTCGAAGGTTCCGTACGAGAGCAGCGTCCCGTCGTCGTTAAAGCTGATCCCATAAAGCGTGTCG
The DNA here is from genome assembly GCA_903899985.1 of uncultured Schlesneria sp. GTDB lineage: Bacteria > Planctomycetota > Planctomycetia > Planctomycetales > Planctomycetaceae > Schlesneria. The sequence continues at coordinate 6,878 of CAIULL010000269.1, read as the reverse complement.
AAGCCGATCGTCTCCGAACGAATTAATTCCCGTTTTGCTACGTCCCAGAACTGGATCTCACCGAACAACGAAGGGGCACCTCCGGCGGCAGCTAGCTTTGTGCCGTCAGGCGAAAATCGGATCGAAGTAATCTTCGGCGATCGACCAATGAAACGGGCAACGAGTCCGTTTCCATCGGCCTGATGCAAAAGCACTTCATGATGGCCGGAAGCAGCTAAGAGCGAACTGTCGGGCGAATAAGCCAGAGCCGTAATGACGGGGGACGACGAATAGACGGGAGGCTTCTCCGCAGAAATATCATCCTTAGCCACAGCCGGCGTGTCGTCCTTGGAACCCTGAGCAATCCAGTCTCGAATGATGGCGATTTGTTTCGCCGTTAACGGATCGCTATTCAGTGGCATCTCGGGCTTTTCACCCGAGATTTGCTTCACGATGTTACTTTCATCAGGATTTCCTGGAACAAACGAAGGCCCTGTATCTCCTCCCTTTTTCACTTGATCGTAAGAAATCAATTGAAGATTCCCTCCTTGCTTGGAGGGCTGGTGACATCCCGAACAATGCCGCTGGAGAATGGGCCGGACCTGTCGATAAAAGCTGATCGGCTTGACGGCATCGGGATTTTCTTCGGCCGAGACAACACCGACAAAAAATCCGCCGAAGACCAGCAGGGCAAGACTGAGATATTTCATAAGGTCAAATCCAGATTCAGGCAGCGCAGGTGATGTTTTTTGTAGCATGGGCTTTAGCCCGTGCAAAAAGTCGAGTCGTACGGGTAAGAAGCCCGTGCTACGGCGCAACGGAGGACCATAGGGTGTCCATCGACAATACAGAATAGCCATCTTCGATGGGTCGAGTAAAGGGGTTGGGCTCGGTCACTCAAGCTGGCTTTCGCAACAAATCCCAGACAATTCTCAATCGTTCTTTCATTCTCGTTTCGAGCGAGGAGCGGTTTTCTGCTGACGCCAGGACCGTACAGATCGGCCAACCTCGTTCAACGAAAGTTCCCGGAACAGGTACGTCGGCCATCATGGGGATCGTCCAAGGATCGCTGGCACTCACAAACTGCCGCAGATCCGGAGCGACAAACGACTCTGACGCGTAAAGAATCTGCTTTGCGACAATCCGCGTCTCGTTCAGATTCTCACAGTTAATCTGCGGTGTGAAACGGGAAGTGGAAAGCGATTCAAACGCCGAAGTTCTTGACAAATCGCCAGGACCACCTGCATTCACATGAGGACTCAACAACGATCGTCCGAGCGAGAGTTCGAGCACTTCAATCGACGCCGTGTAGCGCGGATTCACTTCAACTATACAAACCTCGTCCCCATCAAATCGAAAATCGAGGCCGACAAAACCCTCGAGCGAAGGAACATGTTCTACAAGCGTCTGAACGATCATTCTCAGTTTCTCTTTGACCGTGACCGAAAGATCATCGATCGGTCCAAACGAACCACAATACGAGAACGCGGTCGGCGGGGCTGACTCCGTCGGGGCCTCAAGTTCACGAGCGGAACCGAGCCAATTGATTGTTCCTCCGTCAACGCGAAAAATCACTGATGCTCCAATCCCACCTGCAATTTGTTGGAAATAGTGGGGTTCCGGGAAAGGGACTTGAGCAGCAATTTCATTCCAAATGCGAATCATCCGCCCACCGGCACTCGCCAGGGGTTTTTGCAACCAGGTACCGTTCGGTACAGGCGGCGAGGACTGGTTGGCAACGGAAAGTGCCTTCAAGCCAATCTCCGACAGCGTTTTTGCCAACCATTCTGGATTGCGCAACGCCCCTAATCCGTCAGGAGACGTCCCCAGCAATGGCCCGATGAAATTCCCTTTTTTCGAAATCTGTTCGAGAATTTTCGGTGAATTTTCGAGTGCGCCACAATAAAACCAGCCATCGGCGCGAACGTGTGCCACATCATCCGGCAGGCTGTTCGGATAGTTTTGTACAGGAATCACCTCGGCCGTCATTCGCAGGTCCAGGTCGGCGAATAGATCGGCACAGACCGGTTCCCAGCCCGCTCGCCGCACAGAATCTGCTGCGGCGCGTGTACTTCCTCCAACAATCAGAATGCGGCGTTTTGACAAGAGAATTCCCCGCTTGTCGAGTTACTGGAAAAGGGGTGAGTAGATGTGGTATCACATCGCCTGATTCTGTGGCACCGTGTCGCAAGAATCCATTCTTCGGATCGGGTTCGCCTCCATTCAAGGAGGATACAGAGCCGTCGGCCAGATGTTACTTTGAAGAGGATTACAGCATGTCGTTTTACGTTGGTGAAGCTCTGTCCGGTGAAGGTAATGAAATTGCCCACATCGATCTGTTGATTGGTGACAAGTCTGGCCCTGTCGGCGTCGCTTTCGCCAACGCCCTGGCCAACCAGAGTCACGGTCACAGCAACCTGCTCGCCGTTCTCACACCCAACCTCGCCGTTAAGCCAGCCACGGTCATGATCACCAAGGTCACGATCAAGGGAGCCAAGCAAGCGGTCCAGATGTTTGGCCCTGCCCAATACGCTGTCGCCAAAGCCGTTGCTGATTCGGTCGCTGCCGGCGTGATCCCGAAGGATCAGGCTGAAAAGCTTTGTATCGTTTGCGGTGTCTTCATTCACTGGGAAGCTGCCGACGATAAGAAGATTTTCCAATACAACTACGACGCCACAATGCTCTCGATCGCTCGTGCCATGAAGAACGAACCAAGCGTTGACGAAGTCACCGCCAAGAAAGATACCGCCAAGCACCCGTTCTCCGGTGTTTGAGAGCTGAATTCCTGACGGGATCAGTTTTGTAGAAACCAAACTTCAAGCCCACGGGATGCCAATTCCGTGGGCTTGAAGGTATTTTATTGATCTAAAAAACGGTTCATTACCACCATGAAAAAAATCCTCGTTCAACTTGATACGGATCCCCTCCCGAGCACATTTGACAGAGTGGTCGCAGTCGATGCCGGAGTTGACGAACTCTTCAGTTATGGCGGAGTGACTCCCGACAACGTCGAGACATTGGTGCACGGAGCGATCTTCACCCGTAAGCCGTCCGATCTGATGAACACTGCAATTTTTGTCGGCGGAAGCAATGTTGCTGCGGGTGAGGCTCTACTGAAGACGGTCAAGAGATCATTATTCGGGCCGTTTAAAGTCTCGCTAATGATGGATTCGAACGGTTCGAATACCACAGCAGCAGCCACTGTCATCGCCGCAGCCAGACACCTTGACCTCTCCAAAACAACCGCGCTTGTACTCGCCGGAACCGGGCCCGTTGGTTGCCGTGTCGCCCAACTGCTGCTCAGTCAAGGAGCAACAGTTCGATTGGCGTCCCGGTCAATCGATCGTTCCACCGCCACGTGCGAGACGCTTTCACAGATCGTCAACGGGGAAAAACTGACACCACACGAATCGCAATCAGAAGCTGGTCTCGCAGCCGCCTGTCACGGCGTCGACCTGGTTGTTGCCGCAGGGGCCGCCAAGACGCAACTGATCACAGCGGCCCAGCTCAAAACGATCACAACCCTGAAATTGGCGATCGATCTCAATGCCGTGGCTCCGGCAGGTATTGAAGGGGTCGAAGTAATGGACAAGGCCAAAGAGCGAGCTGGTATTTTGACATACGGTGCCGTCGGAGTCGGCGGGACCAAAATGAAAATCCACCTTGCAGCGGTGCAAAGTCTGTTTCAGTCGAATGATCGGGTGCTGGACACCACGGCAATTTTTGAGCTCGGAAAATCATTCGCGTAGGGCGGAATGAATAACGGACGGGCGTTCGTCGTTCATTCCGAAACCGGAATCCGCACCAGCCTGAGCCAGTGCCTCGCGACGTCTCGTGGCGCAGAAAGTCTCCACGACAAAAACTGACGCCGGCTCAATCAGCCGCCACAAAACTACGCAGGAATTTGAAGCAATAGCATCGACCCCTTGCAAATTTCTACCTGAATTCGTGATGACCGGGAAACTAATTGTTGACTGGCTTGGTTTTTGTCGAGAAGATCATGTGGTTCTGATTTTATCGCCACCGGTCCAGTGGCATCGTCGGCAGTTTTTGCCGAAAGGGATTTCCACATGCGTCGAATCACCCTTGTCATCATCGTACTGACCGCTTGTTTCGGCAGCCCGCTCATTTCACATGCCCAGTTTGGCGGTGGCGGTGGCGGTAACGCTGGTGGCGGTGGTGGTGGTTTTGGCGGAGGAGGAGGCGGTGGTGGAGGTGGTTTTGGCGGAGGAGGCGGTGGGCTCGGGGGCGGCTTGGGCGGCGGACTCGGCGGGGGCATGGGAGGCACTGGCGGGCTTGGCGGTGGTTTGGGCACTGGATTGAGCGGAGCCATGGGCGGACAGACCGGTGCCAACGGGATGAATAATCAAAACGGCCAGGGATTTCTCGGTCGAAACACGAATGGTCAGCAACAGTTTCTCGGTCGTAACACCCAGGCTCAGGGCCAGAATGGGATGATGACGAACCAGATGGGTGGCACAAACAACCGCCGTGCGGGTGGTAACCGAGGTGCCAACGGCCAGAACAATTTTAATAATCAACAACAGCAGCAGGGTCTGGGAGTCGGAGGTGGGGCTGCTAGGCCAGGTCCGCAAATTCGGCCTCGGCAGAGAATTGCATTTGAACACACCGCGCCACACTTACCAACAGTCTCGACTGGTCTGGAAATTCGCCTGAATAAGATGAAGGCGTTGAAATCACCCAGCATCAAATTGAGTACTGAACCTGCTGGTGTTTTGGTACTGAAGGGTGAAGTTGCTTCTCAATCTGCCGCCAAGCTGGCAGAAAACATCGCCAGAATGGAACCAGGAGTTCGATCGGTAAGAAATGAATTGAGTTACCCCGAACCCGTTTCATCGAATTAGTGACTTGGTAGCTTCGGCTTCCGGCAACGGTAAATATTTTCATCCGCCGAGTCGCAGATTGAGTTAACGAAAAACAACTTGCCCCCCTTGGCAAGACCCTGTTTCGTCCAAAATAACTCCCAAACCGTAACCCTATACGAAACCCGTTGTGCGACGCGCACTATCCGGATGTGTTGGGCCTCTGCAATCCCAAATCAACGCGAAAGCGGACGTGCTCTTCTTAACTCGTCTGTAAAAGTGCGTGAACCGCGACGATGCCGGCTACCCGACGGTGCCGGCTTTTAAGATCTCGGTTACCACGCGGCCGCTGACATCGGTCAGACGAAAATCTCGACCGTTGTAACGATAGGTCAACTCTTCGTGCCTCAGTCCCATCTGGTTAAGAATCGTCGCGTGCAAATCGTTAACACTGACTCGATCGATTAAGGCTTTGTGGCCAATCTCGTCAGTTTCGCCGAAAAGTGTCCCACCTTTTACGCCACCACCAGCGAACCAGGTGGTAAAAGCATGCGGGTTATGATCTCGTCCTGTCCCACCTTTTTGGACCAGCGGCAATCGACCGAATTCGCCACCCCAGACCACCAATGTTTCGTCTAACATTCCGCGCTCGGCCAGGTCTGTGAGAAGCGCCGCAATTGGCTGATCGGTTTCCGCTGCAAAGCCCGTATGATTCCCCGCGATGTTCGCATGCCCGTCCCAGCTTCGTTCGTTCTCCATGCCGCCTGAATAGATCTGTACAAACCGAACGCCTCGTTCGACCAGCCGACGCGCGGTCAGACACTGCTTGGAAAAATGAGCACATTTCGGATTGTCCAGACCGTAAAGCTTCTGAGTCGACTCCGATTCACTCGCAAGATCCAATGCTTCTGGCGCCGCCATCTGCATCCGATACGCCAACTCGAACGATTCAATCCGTGCCGCAAGTTCTGTTTCAGCCGAGCGTCGGTCAAGGTGCTGCCGATTGAGATTTCCCAAAAGATCTAACTGAGACCGCTGCTGAGCGTCAGTCATTTCGTTAGCCCGCTTAAGGTTCTCAATCGGATCGCCCTGAGGCTTTAACGCGGTTCCCTGGAAGACGCTTGGTAAAAAACCTGCACCCCAGTTCTGAGCATGTCCCTTGGGAATACCGCGTCCCAAAGTGTCGTACATCACCACGAACGCAGGGAGGTTTTGACTCTCGCTGCCAAGCCCATAGGTCACCCACGAACCGACACACGGAAATCCCTGACGAGCGGATCCGGTATTGATCTTGAATAACGCGGGCGAATGATTGTTCGAATCAGTCCAGCATGAATAAACAAACGCCATTCGATTGACATGTCGAGACATCCGCGGAAAGATTTCGCTGACCCAAGCTCCGCATTCTCCATGTTGAGCGAACTTGAAGGGCGATTTCATCAACGGACCACCTTGCCCGGCAAAGAAGCCCGTCGTCTGGTCGAACCCCGCCAATTCCTTCCCATCCCGTTTTTCCAGTTCCGGCTTATAGTCCCAGGTATCTACCTGCGACGGCCCGCCATTCATGAAAAGCCAAATGACCGACTTGGCCTTCCCTGAAAAATGTCCGGGTCGTGGAGCAAGCGGATTGAGTCCATTATCCGTTGCGGCGTATGTCAGTCTGCCTTCTTGAGCCAAGATCCCTGCCAGTGCCAGCGAACCAAACCCATTTCCAGCCCGCTGCAAGAAATCACGCCGGGACGAAAACGCTGATGCTGGCGATGCAAACAACGGAATGGTCATGATATTCTGTCTCACGAGATCGATGATTGAGCAACATTGCCGGGGCTTCAGATACGCTCTGTATCATACCCGGAAATCCATAGAATGAGGATTGCCCACGACGATTTTGACTCGACAAGTGCAACCCCGCCTCCCCCCGCGAAGGTCATTAGCGGGGCGTTGTCGATGAAAAATCGGTTCAACGACAAACAACGTGCGCCGTGTGAAGAGACGTTAACTAACCGATGAGAGCAAATTTGGCGAAGTGGAGTGCGTAGAGCTTGTAGATGAAGTACTCCGGATCACGATATCCAT
>CAIULL010000268.1 GCA_903899985.1 uncultured Schlesneria sp. | reverse complement strand
GGTGGTTAACGGGCCTACGCACTAGCGCAATTATTGGCTTCTCAACGATGTTCCGGGTTCTGGGGCATTATTGAAATGGAGTTAAACTTTTATCACAAAATACACCCTGAAACGCTAGCCCGACGCGCAAGCGAGGGAAGAAAAAAACAAGACCCTCGCTTGCGCGTCGGGCTAACGAATAATCCGGGCTAGGGCAAAGGCCCGATGACCACCCCCGCAGGGGAGGTGGGGCTTCGGTCACGCAACTTCAGATGGCACGAATGACCGCAGCGGCGCTTTGGCCCATGCGGGTTCGATTGACGCTCAGGGCAATCCCGTTTGTCATCTTCAGCGGTTCGCCGTGAACGATGTTCAGCTGGCATAGCGGGTCAGGTGTCCGATAATTCAGAGTCATCGGCAATTGACCATGCCGCATCGCCAGAAGGCTTCCTGCAAGTTCAACGGCTCCGGCACCCGCATCAAAATGACCGAAATAGCTTTTCAGCGCCGTGACGGGAATCGATTCGGCAACGCTTCCGAGCGCTTGATAGTAGGCTCGCGATTCGGCGATGTCGTCTTTTCGAGTTCCCTTGCCGTGTGCATTGATGTGCCCGAGGTCGCGTGGCGTCAGGTTCGATCGCTTGAGTGCGGCATTGATTGAACGAGCAAGTCCAAGGCCGTTCGCACGGTTTGAAGGATCGCTTCCGTCGCAGCCTGCGCCGACACCCAAGACTTCGCAGTAGATCGGCGCACCGCGTCGGATCGCATGCTCGTAGCGCTCGAGTACGAACGAGGCAGCACCTTCACCTGCGACAGTCCCGTCACGATCAAGATCGAATGGTCGGCAGGCAAACCGTGGATCGTCACCAGGAGACAGCGTGTCGTACAGATTCAGTCGAGCGATTTCCAGTGGATGAATATACGAGCTGCAAGCCCCGACGATCATGACGTCGGCGGCACCACGCTCGATGACTCGCATCCCTTCGGCCAGCGCCAGCAGAGCTGACGATTCGCAACTTGTAATGGTGTTGTTTGGTCCACGCGCGTCATGTTCGATCGCGACGTGGCACGCCGGCATGTTCGGCAATTGTTTCAGGAGCCAGAGTGGAGCGATCTCGCCCAAACCATCTTCAGCCCAACCGTCGAACGACACTCCGTCAGCCGTCTGTTGCAGGTGACGTGCGGCATCGGCCAATTCTTCAGGAGTCGCCGACATGTGACCAGCACCGAATTCGACACCCAGTCGTTCGGGGTCGATCGAACCTTGCGGCAGAGCGGCGTCAGACATCGCCATCGAGGCGCTGGCGACACCCAATTGAATGTCGCGGGACATCACTTTGAGAAATTTTCGTTGGTAGATGTGCTCCAACGGATCAAAATCATGAACTTCGGCGGCCAACTTCGACGGCAATCCCCCGGATGGGAACGCAGTCAATAAGTCGATCCCGGACTTACCAGCGATTAAGTTTCGCCAGAAAGCGTCTTGACCTATACCAATCGGTGATACAACTCCAACACCGGTGACAACCACGCGTTGTGAGTCGGAACCAGCCATCATAGCCTGACCCCGCAATGACTTTGACGACGGATTCCCCGCGCCAACGTCGTTCCAAACTTGTTCCGGCATTCCTTGCCGATCGCTGACATATCAAACGGTTCCGTTCGACTGCGGCTCTGACACGCAACGTGCGAAGCACAGTCGACAGAAATAACCTCTTTCGATTCGGACGCAATCTCCGGACTATTCAAATCTATCGGATATTGAGCGAGACCGAGTCGATGTTGTTTCTGTGGCGCGTTCAAATCCGAACACGTCAACGAAAACGGTGAGAACTGTCAGCGGACCAAGCAACGGTTCTCGAAAAAACACCCAAAACACTGCAATCGTCAGCAGCTCTCTTCACGATTCTTCAAGACCCACTTGAAAAATCGTCCCAGCGAATCGAACCGCCAACGCCGTAGAATATCAAGATTCGATGAATTTCGGAATCTCAAATCCGCCAAGTACACCAAAGAAATGCGAACAAATTGCAACGTCGCTTGCATGGCCGATACTCAATGATTAGACTGCCCGACCCGATTTCGCTCGTGGCTTGTTCGTAAACGTGGGTTTTTTATCGGAACCCCATTTCAGATAACGACTTGTGCGATTTCGGTTCGGTCAACGGGGCTTAATTCGCCGCGTTCGCAGCTGTTAATTAGGGTAATTCGCTCCGTTTCGTCAGGGACAGGGGCCAAGAGGGTATTCGAATGGTTTACCGTCCACGGACGAAATTGAAGTTGGCTCGCAAGGCCAAACGCTGTCCAAAATGTAATAAGCTTGTTCGCATGCGTGTTCGCTGCAAGACATGTCACAAAAAGTTGCGCTAGTCAACCGTTTGTGCCCATTCGATATACAGTTTCCTTTTTGATTCCTGCTCCGAAGAAGATATTGAAACATGCCGCGCATTGAACGAGATCGCGAAATCGCTAAACGACGTCACCGCAAGGTGAAAATTCAAAAATTGATCGCGAAGTACATGAAGGCGACAGCACAAGCTGACAAAGTCGTCCTCGCGACCAAAGTTCGCCGCCTGAGCCCGTTCTACAATCTGGAAGAACGAGTTGCTGTCATTAAGGCTGAGCAAGCTAAGAAGTAATCACAGCGATTCGATGAGATGTTCCTGAAGCACGACGAGGCGTTGGTCTTGATCGTGCTTTTTTCGTTGGCATTCGTCCGAGTCGCATTGTAGGGTGTGTCGAGTCTTCCAGGCCCACCGTCTTGTCTTGATTTCAGTCGATTGAGACCAAAAGCTGGTGGGCCTTAAAGACTCGACCCACCCTACCAAGAGGGACACTTCCTTGACGACTTTGACATTCGCGGAACTGCTCGGTCGATTGAACTCGAAAGAGGTTAGCAGCGTTGAAGTGACTGCCGCTTGCCTGGATACGATCCGCAAGAATGATCCTTCCATCAACGCGTTCTTGCATGTCGACCAGAACGATGCCGTTCGACAGGCAGAAGCGGTTGACCGGAAACGGGCTAATGGAGAACCAGTCGGACTACTGGCCGGGATTCCCGTTGCCATTAAGGACGTCCTTTGTATGAAAGGCCAGCCGACCACGTGCGGCAGCCGAATGCTGAAGAACTACGTTCCGCCGTACGATGCACACGCCATTACAAAATTGAGACAGGCGGATGCTGTCTTAATCGGCAAAACAAACATGGACGAGTTCGCCATGGGTTCATCGGGCGAGAATTCGGCGTACGGGCCGACTCGAAATCCCTGGGACATCGAACGTATTCCGGGGGGGTCGAGCAGCGGTTCGGCGGCTGCGGTTGCCGCTCGAATGTCGCCACTTTCGCTTGGAAGTGACACTGGCGGCTCCATTCGTCAGCCTGCCGGGCTGTGCGGCATCGTTGGTATGAAGCCAACCTACGGTCGTGTTTCACGATATGGACTTGTGGCCTACGCCAGTTCACTTGATCAAATTGGTCCGTTCGCGACCGATGTTCAGGGAGCGGCAACTTTGCTTGAAGCCATCTCGGGACACGATCCTCGAGACTCGACATGTGTACGGCAGCCCGTTCCTCCCTTCAGTCAGTCGTTTGATCAACCGTTGGCCGGACTACGAATCGGGGTTCCTTTTGAGCATTTTGCTGAGGGCCTTGATTCCGAAGTCGAGCGTGCGGTTCGAGACGCAATTTCCGTCTATCGATCACTCGGAGCTGAAATCAAGGATGTTCATCTACCGCACTCCAAATATGCGATCGCCACGTATTACCTCGTCGCCACATCCGAGGCGTCGAGTAACCTCGCTCGGTACGACGGCGTTCATTATGGACACCGTGCAGAGGAATTCGGCAATAGTCTCGTCGAAATGTACGAAGCCAGCCGAGCCGAAGGATTCGGTGATGAAGTGAAGCGACGGATCATGCTTGGCGTCTTCTCGTTGTCGGCAGGATACGCGGACAAATACTATTCGAAGGCCTTGCAAGTTCGGCGGCTGATTCGAAGTGATTTCGACGCGGCGTTCGAAAAGGTCGACGTGATCGCTGGCCCTGTGACTCCCACCCCAGCATTCAAGATCGGTGAAAAAACCAGCGATCCGCTGGCGATGTATCTCTCGGATATTTACACGATCAGCGCAAACCTGGCAGGAATACCGGGAATCTCGATCCCCGGTGGATTCACCACGTCGAATCTGCCAATCGGATTGCAACTTCTGGCGGCTCCTTTTGAGGAAGAGCGGTTGTTTCGCGCCGCAAGAATGTACGAACGAGAAACCGACTGGCATCGACGCGAGCCGAGCCCTTTGGGCTAGAGAGTCGATTTGGGAAAGTCGAAATTAGATCAGACTAAGAGCAGTAAGAATTCTGAGTCTCATGCGCTTTTGATTCTTATCACACACCATGGCAAAAACGAACCTCGCTGCTTGGAACCGACTTAATCACCAGATCGTGAGTTGCGAGCGCTGCCCTCGCTTACGCACTTATTGTCAGTCGGTGGCCATTGAGAAGCGAGCGGCGTATCGCGAATGGGATTATTGGGGCTTGCCCGTCCCTAACTTTGGCGATCCTGCCGCAAGAGTGTTAATCGTTGGTCTGGCACCTGCTGCGCACGGAGGAAACCGGACCGGACGTGTTTTTACTGGCGACCGAAGTGGCGACTGGCTTTATCGAGCGTTGCACAAAGCCGGCTTCGCAAATCAACCAACATCGGTCTCCGCCGATGATGGCCTGCGCCTGCACGATTGTGCCATTACGAACCCGTGCCATTGTGCTCCGCCTGCGAATAAACCGACTCGAGAAGAAATCGCGAATTGCTCTGAATGGTTCGAACAAACGTTTCGGTTGCTTCCCGTACAAGTCATTATCGCGCTGGGTCAGACCGCATGGCAGGCGGTCGTTGATCATGCATTCACTGCCGATTGGCTGAAGCCAGTTGGACCACGACCGAAATTTGGGCACGGCAAAGAGGTGCCACTCGATGATCATCGGCGCTGTCTGATCGGCTGCTTTCATCCGAGCCCGCGAAACACTTTTACCGGGCGTCTGACAGAACCGATGTTTGACGCTGTATTCGCTTCAGCAAAAGGGAAGATCAAGCCGGATATTAAGTGAACATCAAGGGAAAGCGATTTATGGCGTCAAATGGCGCTCAGTCCGCGAAGCAGAACCATGTTCAAGTTTTTCCAGACTCGAATAAGCATCGTGAAAATCACGACCGTCATCGCGGCGTTTGTGATTGCTGCCTTTGCGGAGTTAAAAGTCAGACATCTTCAGAGAACGCCAATTCATATCGTGATTGCCGATGACGCCAATGCCGATGTTGCCGGTGAAGTCATGCCTGATCTCTTCTGGGTCGGCAAGGCATGGTCCATCCGCATTCGCTGCGATCAACCTGTTTCAGTCGATGTGGATGGACGCTGGAAAGCCCATATTCCCGCAGGGAAGCACATCATTTATCACGACAATGACGGCAACAATACTGAGAAATACGCAACAACGCGGTGGTGGCAGCCACCGACAGTTGTCACTGTCAGCAAGAATTAACATCGTCGCACTTCGCGGGCTTTTCAAAAGTTATTCGACGACGTCTACGGCACGGACTCGGCGCACAAGTGCGACAAATGCCACGATGGTGATGGTCGCGATTAATGCGAGCGCCCACCATGCGAGGCCTCGATCGAAATCCTTGCGAAACTTTCCGAAAAATAATTGGCCGATTAATCGCATGTCACGCCAGGGATCAAGCAGCCGCCAGTACTCGTTGTCGCTTGCTTTCCAGAGATATTCGCCCAGACGGCCCGGCATGATTAACAGACTTGACCAGGTAATCGCAATCGGGGCAGCCCGCTGAAGATAGGCAGACAAGCTGACGAGCCAGACGCTGTTGACAAGACATAACACGCCACCATAGGCCAACACAGCCACTGGTATTCGCCAGTTTTCTTTCCAATAGGACCAGCCGGAGGTAAACGCACCGTACTCAACAAAAAGGGCCAAAGCGGGGAGCACGGTCAGAAACAGGATCAGGCTGCTGACGGCCAGCAGCTTTCCAGCAACGTAATGCCGCTTGCCGATTCGTCGCGACAAATAGAACGGCAGCGTCCGCTGACGGAAATCGGAGCCGACCAGAAGGCTTCCTGAAAACGCCAACAGGATCATCACAACGACACTTTGGCGTTCCATGAAAACCATATAGCCATTGTCACGCTGCTCATCCATTTGCGCACTGAAACCAAACTCCCGTAGAATGTTTTGTTTCATTGGCTCTGGCAGCTGCAACTGGGTCACCGCGTAGATCACCGACCAGAACATAATGAACTGTGCCAATCCCATTCCCAACAGCACCCAGTAGGTCTTACGCCGCAGAACCTGGATCAAAGCCACGCGCGCGATGGAGATCACGCCGCGAACGGGTGCGCGCAATTTTCCTTGCCAGCCGTGGTAATTCGCAATGTCGATCCCTACGCCGTCAATTCTTGTGTCCCCTTTGTTTCTTTAGCGGTGAGCCGCATGAATAGCCGTTCGAGATCTTCGTCATCTTCACGTAGGCGGGTAATCACCGTCCCGCATTGTGCTGCCAGCTCGAATAATTGCTTCGGCTGCCAATTTTCTGGCAAGGCGACGAGCGCTTCCGATGGTTCTTCCTGATGCAAAACCTGGCCACCGGAACCGCGAAACCTGGGCAGAAAATCTGAACTCACGTCGCGCCAATGAACCTCATAACGGTTCTCGGCCGCACGTGTCATTTCTTCAATCGGTCCTGATTTAGCGATCGTCCCCTGATGCAGTACGACCACTTGTTTGCACAATCGTTCGACGTCTTTCAAAAGATGAGTGCACAAGATCAGGCTTTTGCCCGTTTCCGCGATCAAATCTTCCAGCAGATGCAACATCGACATTCGACCTGCGGGATCGAGTCCGTTTGTTGGTTCATCTAACAATAAAAGTTCAGGATCATGAACGAGTGCCGCAGCCAGTTTCAGCCGTTGGAGGTTACCGGCGGAATACTCGTCCAATCGCCGATACCGCAATTCGCCAAGACCGCAGTAGTTCAAGACTTCGTGAGCTCGACGTCGAGCGTCGCGGAACGGCATTCCGTACAAATCACCTGATAAAGCAACGTATTCGCCCCCTTTAAGCAACGGAACTGTCGCTGCAGCCTCAGGCATATATCCAATTCGCCCGCGCAATTGCAGGCCGGTTTGCCGAATGTCACACCCCAGAATTGTGCCAGTTCCCGATGAAGGAGGTAAAAGCCCCAGCAGGATTTTCAGCAGCGTCGATTTTCCAGCTCCGTTATTACCGACCAGCCCGATCGTGCCAGTCTCGAGCCGTAATGTCACATCACGGAGCGCCTGCACCGAACCGAAATTCCGTGATAATTTTTGAAGATCCAACAGCACGAGCGACAACTCTTTCCGTGACGCGTGGTTCCCATGACACGAGCATATGGTAATTGGCACCGTTCGCAGTTGCTACGACTCCCCACGACGAGAACGGGGCAAATCTCAATCTCTACGAAAGACGATCCCGGTTCAGACGGGGTTGGTTCGAACCGGTTTCGGTGGAAACTCGCAAGCTGTCACTGCTAACATCTCGGATAGAGACGTTCATTCTGCCTCGCCCTTGAATTGATGAAGTGATTGACTTGGTAACTTCTTCCAGTACTGAATTTGATTTGACTTTTACACGGGTTACCAAATTCTACGGAGCCGTTATCGGGCTGAACGATCTTACGTGTCGGATTGGACCAGGCATTACTGGCCTTCTCGGCTCCAATGGAGCAGGAAAATCGACACTCCTGAAACTGGCCAGCGGCCAATTGCGACCGACGCAGGGAGAGGTTCGGATCGGCCGGCTGAAAACAACGTCAACTGCAGCCAAACGACTGTTCGGCTACTGTCCCGATGTCCCCAACCTTTACGAGGAAATGACGGGGGAAGAGTTCGTTCGGACGATGTGTGCCTTGCATGGCTTTCCTGATGACGAGGTCCGTGATCGGACTGAGGCGGTTCTCAAAGAAGTCGGAATGACCGACCGGGCACAAAGAAAGATCGCAGGTTGCAGTCACGGCATGCGACAACGCTTCAAGCTCGCTCAGGCGCTCGTTCACGATCCGCAGGTGTTGCTGCTCGACGAACCCTTGACAGGCATCGATCCTGGTGGCCGTCAGGAAATCAATGACCTGCTTTTCAGACTCGCCGAGAAAGGGAAGAGTATTCTCGTTTCCAGCCATATTTTGCACGACATTGAAACGCTTGCCGACCAGATTCTCGTGCTTGGACGTTCTCGATTGATTGCGTCTGGCAGTCTCGCAGAAATTCGCCGATTGCTCGACGATCGTCCGCTTGTGATTGAAATTATCTCCGATGATCCCCGTTCGCTCGCCGCAGAGCTTATGACATTCGGCCAGGTGCTCGGTTGCGATATCCAGGAAAGCCGCTTGCGGGTTCGCACGAAAAACTCGGCCGATTTTTACGCTCGCATTCAGGATCTTGTGGTGAATGGCAGCCAGACGATTCGTCAGATGCAGAGCCTTGATGAAGGGGCCGAAGCCGTTTTTGATTACCTTCAGCAGGGGAAACATTCATCGTGAATTCTCTGCGCGCTTTCAAAACCCTGCTGCAATTTTCT
The DNA here is from genome assembly GCA_903899985.1 of uncultured Schlesneria sp. GTDB lineage: Bacteria > Planctomycetota > Planctomycetia > Planctomycetales > Planctomycetaceae > Schlesneria. The sequence continues at coordinate 49,937 of CAIULL010000268.1, read as the reverse complement.
TTCTTACGACTTTTCTGGTCGATCAATACGATGATGGTACTGCTTCCCGTCGTTGGATGCTTGCTATTCATCCTGCGGCGTGGTTTTGGCAAACTGACACCTCCGGAAAAAGCGTTCGATGCATTCGGCACGTTCCTGGTGTTTGTCTTTTCATCGTTTCTGATCCCTATCTGCTCCCTCGGGTTTGGGACAACGGCACTCGGGGCCGAGCGAGAGGAGCAGACGCTGGTTTTTCTCCTCACTCGTCCCATTCCCCGCTGGCAGGTCCTTCTCGCCAAAATCCTTGCATCGCTTCCGCTGAGTTGTGGAATCGTGCTGACAAGTTTCGCGGTTTACTGCCTGCTTGTCGGGTCTATCGGGTTAAAAGCATTGCTGATTTACTGGCCAGCAATGCTGGGAATGACCGTCGCCTACGTGTCGCTGTTTCATCTGTTCGCAGTCGTTTTTCGGCATCCAACGATGTTGGCTTTGGTTTACGCCTTGTTTATCGAACTTTTCGTCGGCAATCTGCCGGGTAGTATCAAACGCCTCGCCATCAACTATTACGGTCGATCGTTGATTTACGGGCTGGGAGCCGCCGAGGGATTGAAAACGCCGCGCGGATTTGAGGGGATTCCGGAGGCCCAGGCCTATTGGACGCTGGCAGGGATTGCGGGTGGATGCCTACTCGCCGCGTTTTTGCTTTTCCAAACGAAGGAATACCGGGACTCGGCGTGATTTAATTTGAGGATCAAGGTGATACAGAATCCAATCAAGGTCCCGTAAACTGACGTTGAATTGCTAAGATTTTATGAAGGTTACGAATTCAGGACCTTGCCTCACTCGGTTGGTCTTTGAAAGAGTTGCTCCTACAATCCCCGACTGCGAAGTCGTTGACCCGCTAGTGTGATGCGGTCTCAAACATCGCAGCAATCATCTGACGCCTGTGCGGCATTGGTCGCAATCGGCAATATCGTGAAGAAGTCGTTTCGTAAGTGAGATTCAGGGAAAACAAGGAATTTCAGAAATGAAATACGCAGCGTGGTTATTGGTCGTGTTCGCTTCGGTCGGGGCATTGAACGCTCAGCAAAAGGGGCGTCCCGCTGTCGTGTTGGGAACGCCCGCACTGACGAACGGCATACCTGGCAAAGGCGATCTGACAATTGATGAGATCAAGACGTGGCTGGACAAAAAGCCAAACAATCGTCCACTCGAGGTTGTACTTCCCGTTGGCCTGGCTTTGGGGGCAAACAACATTTCGATCCCTGCAGACAATCCAATGACCAGGGCCAAAATCGAACTCGGCCGTCAATTGTTCTTTGATACGCGTCTTTCGTCCGACAACACGATCAGCTGTGCCAGCTGCCATCACCCTGAAGATGGATACGGACGTAACACCACTTTCGGCGTTGGCGTCGGCGGTCAAAAGGGGGGACGGAATTCACCAGTCGCGTTTAACCGCATTCTCAGCTCCATCCAGTTCTGGGACGGACGAGCCGGGACACTGGAAGATCAAGCCAAGGGACCGATCGCCAATCCAATCGAAATGGGCAATACCCATGACGCGGCCGTCAAAACATTGAAGGGGATTGAAGGATACCGCCTGCAGTTCGAATCGATTTTTCCCGGCAAGGGAATCACGATTGATACGGTTGCCCAGGCAATCGCGACATTCGAACGAGCTCTCGTCACAGGAGCTTCACCAGCTGACTACTACGAACCATACGCGAACTTCGTGAAAAACTTCCGTGATGAACTGAAGGATCTCGACGCATTCAAAAAAGACGATCTTGAATCGTACAACCAGTATTGGAGTCTGAAGCGAGCGAGCGACGCTCATCCGATTACCGCTTCCGCGATTCGAGGCCGTGATTTGTTCTTCGGGAAGGCCAACTGCACGGCGTGCCATGCCGGCGCTAACTTCACCGATGAAAAGTATCACAACATCGGCATCGGTATGGACAAGCCGAAGCCTGACCTGGGCCGATACGATCAGACGAAGATTGAAAAAGACAAGGGGGCCTTCAAGACGCCAACCGTTCGAAACATTTCACAAACCGGCCCGTACATGCATGACGGAAGTTTGAAGACCTTGGAAGAAGTCGTGGAATGGTACGACAAAGGTGGTCATCCGAATCCATACCTCAGCGACAAAATGAAGAAGCTGAATCTGACCGCTCAGGAGAAGGAAGATCTTGTCTCATACATGAAGGCCTTGCAGGGAGAACTGCCTAAGGTCCGAACCGATCGGTTGCCAAAGTAATCAGTTGTTTGTCGACGATGATTTTGATTTGTAAACCACTGGCGTGCGCCGTCGCACGCCAGTCTGTTTTCAGGGTTGGTTTTCACGTAGCGGCGGCTTCTAGACGCCGAAGTTTGATCGCCGAGCAATTGCGAACTTCTGCTAGACGGTTGTGATCATTTCGGTATTGAGCGATTTTACCGTACTTCAGTTTTTTTCCCGGAAGCGGCTGAAAGCCGTCGCTACGGTAAGAATGCACGGCGGACGCTCGGTTCCAAGTTGGAGCTTACGTCGTCGCCGGCAACGTCCCTGCCGTGACCGTCACAGGCTGTCGTGGTTCTACAAGAGATTTTGCCGGATTCGTTGCGTTTGTTCCGTAATCTGCTGGCAGATTCAATGTCCGCGACAGCAGGCCGTACGCCAGTAAAAAGTAGCTCGGCGAGGTCGCCAGAATTGCCACATAAAGGCTCGTCAAAGACGTCGCAAGCCCCCCAGCGATGTCTTGATTGGAAAGGTGAAGATCTGGCGACGCTGCAACCACGCGTAACGAATTGATTGTTCCAAAAATCCAGCCAGAAACGCTGATAATCACTGGAAGCGGCAACAGCATGAGATAAGCCACAAGACGACGATGTGTCGCCAGTGAATAACAAACTCCGAAAAAGATCAACGCTGCAGACAGCAGCATCAAGACTCCGGAAATAGAGTTCAGCGAATTAAGAATCACACCAAGCTGTGTCGTGTTGGGTGGAATTGCTTGTGCAAGAACCGCAGGCGTGGTCATCATCATGATTGTCGTACTCTGATTAACGGAACCGTTCAACAAAGGGAATTCGCACCAGTAATCTTTTGGATTGGTGGCCGATGAGAATTGGGGGACGAAAAGCTTTATCAACGTTAGACGGAATTTAAGAATCATTACAACGGTGAACCGAGGCGATATTCAACAGGAATGTCATGTTGTTATAAATTTTGCAGAATCTCTGTTCCCGATGATTTCGCCGATCGTTTCAGCCGTGCGATAAAAACTTGTTACGATACAAGTTTACCGTCCGGGTTTTCACCAGGAATGATCTGATCGTGGTCGTAAACGTTGTTTGGCGAATATTGTCTATTGGGAAAGTTTGGTCATTGTGAATGACGTTCGACCGCCGTTCAATTTTCCCGTTCTCACAGTCATTAAGGACACTCCACCCGCAGGCCTGGAAGTAGACCCGATCTGTGGGATGTCGGTCGATCCAAAAACGGCCATCTCTTGCGAACGGGATGGGAAAAGTTGGTATTTCTGCTGCGAGCATTGTCGTACCAAGTTTCTGAATCCGCCCCCTGCCATCACGGAACCGCCGCCGCCCGGTACGAGCTATTTCTGCCCCATGTGCCCGGGAGTGACGAGCGACCATCCAGCGAGTTGTCCCGTTTGTGGAATGGCACTGGAACCGGATCTTACGACGGCCAGTTCCTCAAATCAGGACGCGGGACAAAACGACTTGTGGCGTCGGTTTGTTGTCGCAACGGTCTGTACCGTGCCGCTGTTCATCGTGTCGATGGGGCCAATGGTCGGAATCCCGCTCGATCGAATCTTTTCTCATTCAACCTCGGCGATCCTGCAACTGATTTTGGCGTTGCCGGTTGTCGGATGGTGCGGCATGCCGTTCTGGGTCATCGGAGCGAAATCGCTGGTCACTCGGCAATTCAACATGTTCACGCTGATTCTGTTAGGTGTCGGAGCGGCGTTTGGTTTCAGCCTCTGGATGCTCATCGCAGGCTCAGGCCATCATCACGATTTCTATTTCGAATCCGCTGCGGTCATTACAACGCTCGTTCTTCTGGGGCAAATTCTCGAAGGGGCTGCACGTCGGCGAACGGGTCAGGCGATCCGGGAACTGATGGAACTTGTGCCGACGACAGCGCACCGTATCCGGGACGGAAAGGAAAATGACGTTCCCCTGGCAGAAATTGTCGCAGGGGATGTCTTGCGCGTGCGTCCAGGTGAGCGGGTTCCCGTCGATGGAATCGTACTTGACGATTCATTCTTAACGAACGAACGAGCATCATCCGATGGTCGGAATGCGACTCAAGATCCCGCTTCGACTTTGGATTCACCTCGCGCCCTGCGTCCCATTCTGACGACGATTGATGAAGCGATGTTGACCGGTGAACCAATGCCGGTATCGAAGCGGTCGGGAGACTCCATCATCGGCGGAACGGTGAATCAGACCGGGTCGTTTCTCATGCAAACCGAGCGAGTTGGTCGATCGACAATGCTTTCCCAGATCGTTGATCTGGTGAGCAAGGCACAACGAAGTCGCGCGCCAGCACAGCGATTGGCCGATCAAGTGGCCGGCTGGTTTGTACCGGTCGTCGTCTTCATTGCGGTAGCGGCATTTTTCTGCTGGCTGACGATTGGGCCAACTCCTCGCTGGAACCACGCGCTGACCAACGCCGTTGCGGTCCTCATTATCGCGTGTCCGTGTGCACTCGGGCTGGCGACTCCGATGGCCATTACCGTCGGAATGGGACGCGGAGCGAGGGAGGGAATCTTGTTTCGCGACGCAGAATCACTGGAACAGCTCGGTCGAGTCGACACGTTGTGTATCGATAAGACCGGGACCTTAACGGAAGGTCGACCGTCGGTGATTGGTGTCGTGCCTGCGGAAGGACACACGGGAAATGAAGTGCTCTTGCTGGCCGCGTCCGTCGAACAATTCAGCGAACATCCACTGGCCCGCGCAGTCCTGGATGCGGCTCGTGCTGAGAAGTTGACCTGGAAAAACGTCACCGAGTTCCAGGCGATCCCCGGAACCGGAGTTCGCGGTCGCGTCGATGGAAAAGTCGTGACTGTGGGAGTCAACGACGAATATTCCAAGTCCTCGACCGGTCGCGCAGCAGCCCTGATGTCCGCCACGGTCTCCGTCGATGGTCACGCGGTCGGCGAAATCAATTTCTCGGATTCCGTACGTGTTTCCGCAAGGGAAGCAATTCGAGATCTGAAGTCGCTGAACGTTCGAGTTCAGATGTTGACCGGCGACCGCCCCGATGTCGCAACCCGAATTGCCACGGAGCTTGATATCAGCCAGTCAGAAATATTTGCAGGTCTGAAGCCAGATGACAAACTTTCGATCATCAACAAGTCAAAGAAAGAGGGACACCGCGTGGGGATGGCGGGTGACGGAATCAACGATGCCCCCGCATTAGCGGCGGCAGATGTCGGCCTGTCATTGGGAACCGGAACTGAAATTGCCAGGCAGTCGGCGGGTGTGATCCTCGTTCGGCCAGATCTGTTGGGAATTCCCAAGGCAATCCGGCTCAGTCGCCAGATTTCGGTCAATATCCGACAGAATCTTGTTTTTGCTTTCGCCTATAACGTGATCGGAATCCCGGTCGCAGCAGGGATCCTTTATCCCATCTGGGGGATCACGCTCAGCCCAATGATTGCCGCAGCAGCAATGAGCTTAAGCTCCGTCTCGGTGATCGCCAATGCCCTGAGACTTCGCTCAGCCAAGCTGACTGTGACAGAAAATTTGCAAAAGTGAATGATCACCGTTGCTCGAATCAATCTTTCGATGCTTCAGAGGCAGGCTCGGTTGAATCGACCTTTGCGGGAACTGCAGTACGCTTGGCTTCAGGTACCAGCTTATCCAGGATGCCGTTTACGAAGGAGGCGGACTGAGCGGAGCCGAAACTCTTGGCGAGTTCCAAGGCTTCGTCAATCACAACCGGATGCGGCGTGTCAGTGTACAAAAGCTCAAACGCACCGAGTCGAATCGCGTTTCGGTCGGTTGGCGGCATCCGGCTCAGTTTCCAGTTCGATGCAACCGACTCGATTTTCTGGTCAATCGCCTTGAGTGACTCAACTGTTCCGGCAAACAAGCTCCAGGCAAACCGACAATTTTGCTCATTGTTATCGAGCATTTCCTGCATTTGTTCACGAATCATATCTGCGGAAACATCCGGGTTCAGATCTTTCTGAAACAACATTTGCAAGACAACTTCACGGGCTTGATGACGGCGGGATGACATTCGGATGCTCAAAGGAGGTCGAGGCGAGTTCTAAACAACGGATTCAACGACATAAAAACGATCGCTCCTCATTGTAGTCGATCGGCCAATGATTGTGAGGCACGTTTTTTTGCCACACATTGCATTTCACGTAAAATTTTTTTTCAGGCCCTCAAAGGGGACAAACCGAAACGCGAATTCCGATTGAATAGGCTGAACAGTCTCGTTTTGTTGCCCTTTTTGTCATAGCGAAAGCAACGAAAAAGCGCACAGGGTCGTTGAAAGTTGTTTACAGACCTCGATTTTGGGGCGCAATAATTCGTTAGCCCTCGTCCCACCGAATGTCCAACGCAACGACACCATACAGCCCGCCAGAAACGTCTCGCTCGGCTTGTGGATCAAACGTGATCTCGGCGCGAAGTTCGTTATATTCCTTCAATTGCGAAGTGACGTCGAACTCAACCGAGTCTCCGATCCTGTGGAACTCAACAAGCGAATCACGATTCAACCAGACCGCGAGCCGGCCGCGAATTCCAGTAAAGACCAGAATCACGGTTTCGTGTGATTCCACGTTCGTCGGGCGATGAAATTTTCGCCGAAATTCCGCCGTCCCCGATGAATCACCAAAAAGAGATTGCCAGTCGCGTGGCATGGTGACTGTTCCAGAGGGAGTCGTCGGCGCTGACCCGTCAATCAGGGAAGACTTCCAGTCATAATTCCAGGGACCTTTTAACTGAATCCTGTGCGACTTTGTTGATTTCATCGCGATCGAAAGCCCCTTCATTCACCCTGACGAATAACCTTAACGCAACAACCAGACGATGTTCCGACATAATTATCGGTATCAAAAACAAGAGCGACGCTTTCAACGATCAAACAACACCCAACTTGCAAACGTCGTCTCCATTTTGAACCGATGCATTCCGTGCAAATCTAATATTTCGTGAAGGATTCGGAGAAGTTGAGGAGGTTGTTGATGACGACTGTCATGGCGGCGTGCTCGGTTGGGTCGATGCCTTCGTCGCGGGGAGTCTCGCCAATGGAAATAAACTGTTTGGCTTCGTCAGGAACCGAATTGAAATACGTCTTCTGGTCACGGTACAGCCGCTTCAGGATGTCGATTTCTTTTGGGGATGGCGATCGACTGGTCAGCATTCGGAACGCCTGATGGATGCGGGATTCGAGGTCTGAATCGGGTTGTTTGATCAGTTTTTCCGCCAGGACACGTGCCGCCTCAATGAATTGAGGGTCGTTGAGGAGTACAAGCGATTGCAGCGGAGTTGCCGTTCGTTCGCGCCTGGCTGTACAGACTTCGCGGCTGGTTGCGTCAAATGTTCGCATACTGGGTGGAGGCGAAGTTCGACGCCAGAATGTGTAAAGGCTTCGACGGTACAGTCCTTCACCCTTGGATTGCGAGTAAGTTTTTCCGGTTCCAGCCTCTTCCCACAGACCGGCAGGCTGGTAAGGCATTACGCTTGGTCCGCCGATTTTCGTGACCAGTAACCCGCTGACCGCGATCGCGTTGTCACGTAGTTGTTCGGCAGAAAGTCGATATCGAGGACCTCGGCCCAGCAGCCGGTTCTCTGGATCTTCGTGATAAAGTTTTGGATCAGAAGGGCGTGACGATTGACGGTAAGTCGCTGATAGGACGACCTGTTTACAGAATTGTTTGACGTTCCAACCGTGATCCATGAAATCTCTGGCCAGCCAGTCCAGCAGTTCCGGATGCGATGGATTTTGACCTTGCCCTCCAAAATCTTCGACCGATGCCACGAGACCTCGGCCAAAAAAGAGACTCCACAATCGGTTAACGGCAACGCGGCTGGTCAAGGGGTTACGGTCATCAGTCATCCATCTGGCCAGCCCCAGCCGGTTTCGAGGATATTCTGCCGGGAACGGCAGGATACTGCCGGGGGTGTCTGCCGTAACTGATTCACCCGGTGAATCATACGCACCTCGTTTGAGAATGTGCGTCGGTCGCGGTTCGGGCATTTCCTGCATCGTCATGATCTGCTTGACGAGTGTCACGAGCTCGTTCTCCTGACTGCGAAGTACTTGCAATTCTTTGCTTGCGGTCTGGTAGGGCTCATCCTCCCTGAGCAGGTAATGCTCGAAGCGCGCCGCATCGGAAAGAGGTATTGCCGTTTCACCTGCAGGCGTCGCCAGGACACGAAATTCGCGGCTGAGCTTGATCACTTCCAGGGGAGAAATCTCATGATCATATACTGCGAGTTCATCAATCGCTCCGTGGCGGAAACCAACGTCTCGAAAGCGTGCTCCGAGCGACATCTCGACTCCACCCGAATTCGAATCCCCCCATTCGGGCCGATGTTTAATATCACGAGTTAACTTATCTTTGACCACGACCACATCGGCAGGTCTGCCGTCGAGATAAAGCCGAAGTCCTGCGGCCTTGCTGCTACCGTCGTAGACGATTGCAATGTGAGTCCACTCATTGAGGGGGATCTGTTGCTGCGCCTGTATCTGGATTGCATTTCCCGGCCAGAAATGGATCAGCGAAAACTGGGGGTGGCCGTTATCAAGAACCAGAGAATACCCTCGGAAAGCCGCGTCTTCGGCCGCGACACACTGATGCAAGATCGCAACACGCGGTTTGTGTTCGGCGGGTTTTAACCAGACCGAAATTGAAAACGGAGACGTTCGCCCATATTTGCCTGAGCCCGGACAACCGAATGCATCGTCGCCACTGAATTCAATTGCCTGGCCAGCAATGCCGGGGACCAGCTTGTTCTCACCATTCGGTTTCGCATCATCGAAATTCAGGCGAAGCTTCGGCGTGAACGACGTATTTGCCGAAGCGGATGCAGCAGTCCCCGGTTTTGCAGGGGTGACTGATGAATTGCGATTGAGAACTTGCGACAGCGAACCAACATTGTTGATCTCAAGCTTTGATGACCAATGCTCCGCAAAACGCTGTCGAGCGTCGTCGCGAATTCGGTCCAGATTCGATTCGCTTAACCGTATTTTGGCAAGCAGTTCTTCGTGGCGAGTTTTCTGGTCACCCTCGTAAAGAAGCAATGACGGTGTCGGAGCGGTTTCGGTGAAGTGTGAATAGAGTCCATGTTCATCAATGTTCGAAAAGAACGCGGCGAGCTTGTAGAAGTCGGCCTGAGCGATCGGGTCGTACTTATGATCATGGCAGCGAGCACATTCCAGCGTCAGCCCCAGGAACGCAGTCCCGTTTGTAACCACACGATCAGCAATGTACGACTGACGAAATTCTTCTTCGATACTTCCCCCTTCGTTCGTCTGACGATGCAAGCGGTTAAACGCTGTTGCCAATCGCTGGTCACCAGTTGCATCGGGAATGAGATCACCCGCTGTCTGCCAGGTAATAAATTGATCGTAGGAAAGGTTATTGTTGAAAGCACGAATGACCCAATCGCGCCATGGCCAAAGATGAGTGTCCCGATCCGCTTGATAACCAAACGTATCTGCATACCGTGCGACATCAAGCCATTCATTCGTCATTCGTTCACCGTAAGCAGGTGATTCCAGCAATCGATCGACTGCCTGCTCATAAGCGTTGGACGATGTGTCTTGCAGAAACTTGTCGAGATCAGCCAGCGACGGAGGAAGCCCGGTCAGATCAAAACTCGCGCGACGTAACCACGTTTCCCGAGTTGCCTCGGCCGGCGGCTGCAATCCCTCTTGCTGCAGCCGAAACATAACAAAGGCATCAATCGGGTTTCTGACCCAATTGGCCTTTTCATTCAGTTTTGGTACTTCAACCTGTTTCGGGACGGGGATCAGCGACCAGTGAGGATGATATTCGGCTCCTTCTGCGATCCAGCGACGAATTAAGGCTTTCTGATCATCGGTCAGCGGTTTGTTCGACTTCTTCGGAGGCATCACAGTTTCGTCGTCGGTCGAAAAGATCCGTTCGATGACGGCACTTTTTTCTGGTTCACCGGGCACGATCGCTTTGGTTTCAACAGCAGACTCCCGCCGATCAAGCCGCAAATCGGCTTTGCGAGCAAGCTTGTCGAGACCGTGACAGGCGAAGCATTTATCCGAAAGGATCGGCCGAATATCTCGATTGAAATTGACCCCATCTTCTGCGGCAACCAGCGAAGAGCTCGCGACAATCAAAACCGCGAGCCACGCAAGGTGGCCCCGCAGGAATAGAGCAGGTTTTTTGTTCATGATGTTTCCACCCAAGAGCGTATAATTCGCAAACCCGATTATCGCGCTTGATGGCAGGATTCGCCAGTTCCAGGGTTCAAACAAGATCGCTCAGGCGATTGACTGTCCGAACCTGCGTCGCTACATTCCGGTTGCCGATTGTGCCGATTATGAATTTTACGCGGACTTTTCGGATAACACGGAAAGAAAGCTCAATTCATTTCGGACATTCGTCGATACTTAAACTCGCTGGCTCCGTGGCCAAGTGGCTAAGGCAACGGATTGCAAATCCGTCATCGTCGGTTCGACTCCGACCGGAGCCTTTTGAGAAAACCCCAAGGAAACACTCTGTTTTTTGGGGTTTTTCTGTTTTCTCGAGAAGTCGCGTGACAGCCGCGTTTCCTCACCAGAACCTGAAGACAACGCCCTTTGGAATTTTCCAAGGCGAATTGTGCTGTAGAATAGGAGTCAGAAGAAATTTCGATTGGGGCTGAGCACTTCGCGCTGTTCAGTAGCAGCGGATGAAGTTAACTTGCACGAAGTCTATACTTTAAGACAAAACTCTGTCTTAACTGTTGGGACAGAGGCAACTGAGAAAACAGTTTGGCTCCAACAGAATTTGCTCACTGTGCCGAACGAGAATTGTGTCCCGGCGTTCTAGATCGCTGCGAGTGAACTTAATTCGACGTGCTGCGGGACGTGGAAGACTTGTCATTCACTTCTGATGTTCTTCGACTGAGAGCCCGATTCAGGATGGGGTCGCGATTCGCTTTATTGATCGCCATCTTCGAAACGACCTGGCGGCATCTGTGGGATCTTGGCCGCTCCACTGGAGACTGTTTCCAGGGTCAACAACGGTTCCTGCAAACCGTTTCGGCTTCGGCGTGAGGGTGCCGTTGGTGTTTCGGCAACAACATTCAGATCACGTTCCTCTGCCGTTCCTCGTGTTTTGATCGGTTTTGGTTCACCCAGCTTGGGCAATTCGTCTGGAGACTGGCTGCGGATGATGGGCGATTCGGATGGATTTCGTTCTCGGGTTGCGACTTGTGATCCGGCCGGAATATTCAGCTTTGCACTTCCGGCCATGACCCATTGATCCCATTCTTTTTCCAGAGCATCAATGCTTTTGTAACCATAAAGAGTCTTCAACGCAGGCTCCCAGCCTCGATCGTAGGCCATCGCCATTAATTGCAGGTACTGTGGCTTGCTGCTGTTCTGAATCAGAAAATCGGCGAGTGAATGCCCTTCGGCGTAGAGTGTCAAAACATCCTGTTTATCCTGCGGATAGTTTTTGATATCCAGCAATGCTTTCAGCGGGATTTTGCGACGTGTTCCCATGACTTTGCTATGGATATCTCGCAAGCGATTTCGTTCGGAATCATGTTCAATCAGCGACGCGGCCCCTTCATCGGCCCAGCGGGGTAACGGACGACGGAAATGACTGGCGAAAATCGTATGATTGATCTCGTGCGGTAGCACCGAATCGAGAATTCGTTGCTCAGTCCCCTGGATCTCCATCCTCCATCCGTAAACCTCGCCGGCTTGAAAATTGAAGGTCGTTTTACCTCCAGCACCGATGTTTCCCACTTTGACGGAAATGGGGCACGGTTGCTTCCAGTTACCAGGCAGTGGTTGCCCGGTCCATTCAATGGCAAGCTCTTTGCGGTAGATTTCCGCTGCCTCTCCCACCTGTTTTGCAAATTCAGCGGTAGGGGCTTCAACGACGAAATTGGGCGTGCGAAAACCCGCTCCAACCGACGCCAATGCGCCGACTAATAGAAAACCACGGAAGAAAGCGTCCATGCTGATTCCGAATTCTGATTGAAATGAATTTGTCTGGGAAATGGCATCATGCCATTTGGTGAAGGGTATTCGATCGGAAAGCAACTGGTGCACCAATTTCCGTTCGGCAACTCTTGCCGAACTTGATTTTGTGCTGCAAGTTCTTTTCTGACAGTTGATTATAATTTTCGAGACAACCATTCACGGTCGTGCCTGCCCGACGGATTGAATCGAAAAAGATTGTAAGCCTTACACTCCGGCAAGCTGTTACGGGTTGTTTTGCATGCAGAATCGGTTCAATCCAAATGCTCCGACAGATTCGGAACGCCTGCAAACGGTGCGTGATTGACCTGATTGAACCGCGAATGGGCGTGACAAGACAAGTCTCACCAGTTCCGCTCGGCTTTCGAGGCGATTCACCCGATATGTATGTGGTCGCGAACCTGAAACGCGACAGGCTGGTCATCAGCCGTCGGGCGGGATGGATCTCGCAGCATGTTTTTCACCGAGATCCAGAGGCATTTCAACCGGAGTCCGCCATCTTGGCCCATTCGCATTTGCTGGTACAACACCTACTTAAGCAACTTGAACACCACCAGCGAGATCGACACGATCGTCAACGCCGCCCCGAGTGGCTGACAGTCCTGATCCACCAGACAGCGGCCTTGTTTACCCCGCTGACCGGAGTTGGCCGCGTCGGTTCACAGTGCGAATATACGAATGACGGGTGGGAAGCGCGGCTGTACCTCGGTTCCACAGAAATCGTCGGGGGAAAGGACGATGGCCATTCGCAACTGCTGGGTTTCGAGCTGGATATGTCCCGCTTGACCGACTCGTTTACGAAGGTTGATGAGTTTCAGTGGTACGTCGGTGCCTCGGCCGATGGTGGCAATTCATCTTTCATTGCTGTGACCGGATGTGTGGATGACAATAAAATTCGCCTGAAGGTTTACTCGCGCCCTCCGAAAGAGGCAGGACCGGCGTTCCGCCAGCACGCCGATGGGACGCTTGACCCGGTCTGTTGATCAGCACGATACGTAAGCAAACTTCGCATTGAGAATTCTGCGCAAAAGTATCTGCGTCGCACGGCCTTTTCTTTCAGTCGGTCAAAAAACGGCGGCTTGTCCAAAAGGTCGGTCAAGCGGTCGCAATGGAATGAAGACGACCGACAAAGCATTGGTTTTGCAAGCCGCGTTCTCACGTAGAAATCAGGCCGCCCGAAAATCAAAGAAAACCGTTTGATTGACGGGTCGCGGGCGTTTCACCACAATCATATCTCTACTGGAAAATCTGATATTCATTGACCGAATGACGTCCCAACCGATTGTGTTTGAGGAAAACCTATGAACAGTTCGCCATGCGATTTTTCGAAACGCTCATGGGTTTTTACGTCGTCGTTTTTTTTTCTGTTCGCCGCGGGCTGTGGCTTTGCTGAATACGAAGCTCGATTAGCAGAAACGAAAAAGTATTACGCGTATCTCGATAAAATCGAGCAATCGCTATCTCCAAAATGGTCGGCTGCGAGCAATTTGATTGACGTGCGAGTCCCGAATCAATTCACGCCCATTCCACCGGCGACGATGATTCAAAAGGACGACGGGACGTTTGAACAACCGGCGATCGATCCGCGTCAGCCTGACTACTTGAATTTGACGTTTCCCGAATTACATGGCGCCTGGGAATCCCTCTTCAAAGTTGCAAAAGGGGGAGGCACCTTTGAAGAACGTAAGGGTTACATTTATGTCCTCAGCAACTATTGGGAACTGGCTGGTGAACACGCCACGGATGCGGGCGAGTTTGTCAATAATCTGAAAGTCTATCTGTCTGAAAAGCTTCGTATTTCCCCTTCAGACGAGACAACTCAGGTCCATCCGAAAGTCTCTCCAGCCTATCAGACCCAGTCCACTTTCGATGTCTGTAGCTTCAAAGGGAAAGACATTGACGGAACGAACTACACCTTTGAAGTTTATGGAAAGAAAATCGGTAGTGTGATCGGTGTGATCGTGGTGGTCTTGCCGGAGGGAATCGAGAACGCTCAAAAGGTCAACGAGCGAATTCCGATGATGCTGGAATCATTCAACTTCACGTCGACACCGCCAAAGGTTGGTGCCGACAAAAATGCGACCCAGGCAAAACCAGGTCCGGTTAGCGGGTTTTAGAGCTTTTTCATTGCCAGAATATCACGTAAGTGTACGACGTTCGCTTGACGGCACACGTCAGAACGAGACGCAGATGATACTTCGCTGGCAAAATCGGTTACGCAAGATTCGAATGAGCACCCGGTAGATTTCTTGAGAAGATTCTCAAAAAAATCCCATTTTTTTGAAAAATGGTATTTCCTCAAAATCCCGACTTCGCATATATCACGCCCCGCGCCGACGGACTTCAGACTTTGGCTGGGCGGTTCTCCCACCGGTACCAGCATTGTTCGCCGGTCACATCTCCCCCTCCCCACATCCTGTCTGCTGGAAATTTGGTTCAAAGGAACACTGTATGTTCAAGAAGTACGCATCGCTATCTATGGGTTTGATGTTGGCCGTGTCATCGGTCGGCTGCTGTATGCACCGCGGATACACCGCAGGTTATCCAATGGGCGGGGGCTGTTCTCCGTGCAACAATGGTTGCTCACCTGCCGGAGCTGGATACGTTCCACAAGGTGCACAACTTTACCAGGGCGACATGAGCCAGACCGCCTTTGCACCTGCTGGATATACCCAGTCAGCCTACGTTCCACAGCAGACGGCGACTGCTCCAGCGGTTATCCAGGGCGCGCCGATCTACAACACAGCGGTTATCCCTGTCAACAGCTTGCCAACGTACTGATCCAGGCCCGGGGATGTGTTGATCGTTTTCAGTGTTCAGCTTGTCGTTTTCACATGAAAACAACACGCTGAACACTGAAAACTCAACGGGATTTGCTTGAGGCCTACTTGACTTCGAGTAATTCGACCAGGAAGTGCAAATCTGCTTTCGGTGGAATTCCGGGTCGACCCCGTTCTCCGTAAGCGAGATCGTAGGGAACTTCAAGTTCAATCATTCCCCCTTCGCCGACCAGTTGCATCCCTTCCGTCCAACCTTTGATGACGCCACTGAGCGGGAATCCAATCGATTTGCCACGGCTGTACGAGCTGTCAAAAATCTCGCCGTTATCAAACCAGCCCTTGTAATGGACTTCGACCTTACTGGTCGCGGTCGGCTTTTTGCCATTCGACTTGCGTCGGATCCGATATTTCAGACCGCTGGACGTGGTCGTGAATTCCTCGGGTGCGTCTTTGTCGACGGCACCTGGTTCGACCGGTTTTGGTGCGGGAATCACCTTGAGTAATTCGACAATAAAATGCAGCCTGGCCTTGCCCGGAATTACCGGTGGGTGCCCTTCGACGCCGTAGCCTAACTCATAGGGAATTTCGAGTTCGATCATTCCCCCTTCGCCAACTAATTGCATCCCTTCTGTCCAGCCAGCGATGACCCCATTAAGTGGAAACTGGATGGCCTCGCCATCTTGTCCGTAGGATTGGTCAAAGACTTTTCCACCATCAAGCCAACCTTTGTAGTGGACTTTGACAGTATCCTTGGCGGTCGCTTTGACACCTTCGGTTTTACGCAAGACACGGTACTTCAGGCCACTTTTCGTGGTCGTGAATTCTTTTGGTGCATCCTTGTCAGCGGGACCAGGTTCAAGGGCGTTTCTGTCGGCGGCACTCATGGACGTTCTTTCTGAGAAGAAGGCGAGCATGCACAGCAGACTCGCAACCAGGATCGATCGGCGATTCATCAAGACCTCACAATAAAGACGGCAATTTTCTGAACAAACCAAGTTACTTCACATTGAGCAATTCAATCAGGAAGTGGAGCGTGGCATTGGGCGGAATCGTGGGTTGGGCTCCTTGCGCGCCATACCCCAGTTCTGGCGGAACTTCAAGTTCGATCATCCCCCCTTCGCCAATGAGCTGCAGCCCTTCAGCCAGGCCGTTCACGATGCCACTCATTTGAAATCCGCCGGCCGAACCGGTCTTGCCGTAGGTCGTATCAAACAGCCTTCCGTCGTCGAATGTTCCACGATAGTGAACACGTACGCTGTCTTCCGCCGTCGGCTTTTTCCCCTCGGATCGACGAAGAATACGGTATTTCAAGCCACTTTCCGTTGTGGTGAATTCCTGGGGGGCATCGGGGTCGGAAGGGCCTGGAACGACTTTGATACGATCCTTATCGATCAATTCTTGTGGGGGGGACTTTGAAGCTGCTACCGGATTCGATGGCGAAGAATCACAGCCCATCAGTCCGATCAAGAACACGCACAGAAAAAAACGGTACATTTGGAAATCGATTCGAAAAAGAATTTTGCCGGTCAAAGAGCACTGTGTGACCGAAGTCGATCCTGCAGCGGCACCTTCCTTCAGAAGATTGGCAATTCACTAGCCGTGCCATCAGTCGGCGCGTATCATCGGCGACGGTTCTCAGATTTTCCACCCTCAAGGGACAAGATCATGTCAACGTGGCCCATTGGTGTCTTCGCGAGTGTTGATGCCGGATTAGGCGTTCACCTGGATGTTGCCAAAGAATTAGGGATTCCGACGGTTCAGGTGCATTCGCCCCACGCAGGGACAAGAACGAAACCAGCGGCCGAAAAATTTCTCTCCCAGTGTCACGCTGCCGGCATTACAGTCACCTGCGTATTCGGTGGGTTCGATGGTGAAAGCTACGCTGACATTGAAACCACAGCTCGCACTGTCGGGCTTGTTCCCGAAGCAACTCGAGCGGCTCGCGCTGAGGAAATGAAACAGATTTCGGATTTCACGAAACTGCTCGGATGCGACACCGTTGGGATGCACATCGGATTTGTCCCCAGTGATCGAACGGGTGCCAGCTACCTCGGGTTGATCGAAACGACTCGCGACCTGCTCGATCACGTTGCCAAAAATGGCCAGAAGATGCACCTGGAAACAGGTCAGGAAACTGCCGAGCATCTTCTGGAATTCATTCATGACGTCGACCGACCGAACCTGTTCATCAACTTCGATCCCGCCAACATGATTCTGTATGGGACAGGCAATCCAATTGACGCGTTAAAGAAAGTGGGGCATCTCGTCCGGAGCGTTCATTGTAAAGACGCAAAGTGGGCTGCTGAACCCGTTCGTGGCAAAGAGTGGGGGTCCGAAGTCGCTCTGGGTGAAGGTGACGTCGGGATGGAAACCTATTTGAGGACTCTCAAATCCGTCGGCTATACCGGGCCTCTGACGATCGAGCGTGAAATTGCTCATGATCGTGAGCGTCAGCGACGAGATATTGGAACGGCAGCGGCGTTATTAACGAAACTGCGAACCGAGATCCTGTGACGCAAAAATCGTGGCGGTGGAAACGTTGGCTGACAGCACCTTTGATCCTGATTGCGTCGCTCGTCATCTGGATCGAAGAAACGTTGTGGGACGGCCTCAAATGGCTCACTGCCAAAATCGCGCTGTTCAAATGGGTCCAGCGCGTTGAGGCGTTAATTCGACGGCTGCCTCCCTACGCAACGATCATCGTTTTCTTGTTGCCACTCACCATTCTGCTTCCGTTTAAGCTTCTTGCCATTTACTGGATGTCTCAGGGACACTGGTTCGCAAGCCTGGCAGTGATCATCGCGGCGAAAGTGATTGGGACGGCAATCGAAGCTCGGATGTTCGTCATCTGCAAACCGCAACTGATGTCGATTGACTGGTTCAGACGGCTTCATGACTGGCTGATCCAGATCAGTGATCGAGTCCACGCGGCACTGCACGCGTTGCCAATATATCAGGCCATTCGAGCCAAACTGATTCTGATCAAAGCCGCTTGCGGCCGGTATCTGAATCGAATCAAACAGACACTGCAGTTGATTCGACTTTGGTATCGCAGAAACAGTCGCCGTTAACGAGTTTTCACAGGGAAAATCGCAATTCAAAAAAGTTTGACGCAACAGCCTGGTCGTCGTCGACCAGGCTGTGATCTTATGACGTCGCAACAAGAGTGTTATTTTATCAGATAATTCTTGCCGCGCAGCTTAATCAGCAATTGCTCAACGTCACGCTGCTGGCTGAGAATCTGATTTTCGGTCACGGAATTGGCTTTAACGAGTGCGAAATAGGCTTCACTGTAGCGATCGACAGTTACAATCCTGGCTTTGTCCTTTTCCAGATCCAGCTCAGCCGTCTCAGGCGTGACGAGAATTTGTTCCTTTTTTCCTGGTTGGCTTCGAGCGTAAACCGCCTGATTCCCGAATTGACGAACCGAGTCAGCAGGAACAGTGGAATCCGACTCGATGTCGTGGAATGAATTGGCGACTATCGAGGAAGGTTGCGAGCTTGACGCCGCAAGACCAGGCTTTGTTTGTGCACGTCCCACCATCCCTCCGTTTCTTCCACCGACACCTTGTGGCCGACCACCGCCAGCACTTCTCAGAAAGTCTTGAACTGGTGCAGCAGCGTTATTCGCGCTTTGGAAGCTGCCCTTTGTCGCACGTTGAGCAACTCCGCTTGCACCCGATGATTCGCCAAGTTTCATAAGACTGTCGTTAGCTCGACGTAGTCCTTCAGTGTTCGACAACAGCGGCCGCATGGATTCATCAGCGAGGAACGACGTATAGGGGGTCAGAATTCCGTGTTTTGTCGACAACTCGACAAGTTCTTTAACGAGTTCATCGTTTTTCCCCACCAGATCGATCTGATCAATGATTTCCCCGATCCGCCGCAAGGCCCATAACTTTTCCACAAAGGCATAGGTCTCGTCGCTGCTCTTTTCGATGAGGTTCGCCGGGAAGTCGAATTTCTGCTCCTGATCGCCGACTCGTCCTTTAATGAAGACTTTGGCAGCACCGGGTTTCTTGTACCGACCGACAACGACCAGTTGCTGCCCTTCAAATAAATCGAAGTTCGTCTTGGGATAGACACGATTGACGGGAGCACCGTCCTCGATTTTGATCCCATCCAACTCGAAGTTGACTGCGACATCCGTCAATACGGGAGAACTGATGTTGTTGTACACGGCACTGACATGAGCTTCGATGTCTTCATCCGGCCGAACATACTCGGAAAGGCCATTCCCGTCACGCGAAACTCTGTCGAGAAGTCGGGAATTGACGTCGTATCCAACTCCGAACGAGAGGATCCGTGCGTGAACTTTGTTTGCCTCTTTTGCGGCCTGACAGATTTGTCCTTCGTTCGTCACGCCGATCGTGGGAAGACCGTCCGTCAGGAACAGGACGTAATTCGGGCGGCTGTTGTCTTTCAGTTGCGCCAAAGCAGATGTCAGCGATCCATGAATATTTGTCCCACCGCCGGGGTAAATCCCTTCGACAAACCCGATGGCAGCTTTGCGAGTTTCGTCGTTGTACTTTTCAAGCTCTGGCCTGAAGGACTCGACGTTACCGTCATAAGCGATGACATTGAACAGATCCTCTTCTCGCAGATTATTGAGAACAAATTTGAGAGCCGCACGAGCCTGCTCAAACTTCTTGCCACTCATACTTCCCGATCGATCCACCACAAAAATGACGGTCTTCTTCGGACGTTCGACATCCACAGGTTTCACCTGCGGACTCGCCAGCAAAAGAAAGAATCCGTCTTCACTTGTCGAGGGACGGTAACTGATCACACTGGCACCAACCTGGCCCTTATCGACGTCGTAAAGCAGTCGAAAATCGGTCGTCGGAACTTCGTTTGCTCGTGAATATGTCACAACCGCGTGTTTCGCATCAGGCCGCTTGATGTCAACCGTGTGGGTCGGAGAATAGACGTTCTTGATGTCGATTCCCGATTCGATTGCAATTTGAATGTCGATCTTTTCGACAGCGTGCGATGTATATTTTGCGGTACTGAGTGGAAACAGAAAATCCGTCAAACCGCGATCTTTTCGAAGCAACTGATTGTAATTTAGCGTCACTTTACGCTCGGCACCGGGCGGCACGGGAAAGACATTTGTCTGAAAGAGGCCCATCCCCATCCATTCAAGAAGTGCTGGATCTTTGTTCGATCGGACAATCGACTCGTAGATGGATCGAGCCTCTTTCGCGGGCATCAATTTTCCGGGAAACTCCTTTCCATCAACCAGCAATGTCAATTTATCGATGGCTCCGTCATAGGGAAGCGGGAACAGGAACTGAACTTCGATCGGAACGTTACCCGTATTCACGAATGATTGAGAGACCTGCACCCGAGCGACTTGATCAACGATTCTGGCTTGTAGACTCAGTTCTTTGATCTTGTACGCAGAACCGGGCAAAGTAGTTGTCGGCGCCTCGTGATGATGCCACGTCGGTCGCGGCAATGGCGCGGGATGGCTGGTGAAAATGAGCACCCCTTGAGCAATGGCCGGGGAGCTTGTCAGTCCTGCGAAAAGACCGATGACGAGAGCGAGCGTACGTTTCATGGCAGTCCCTTGAAACAGAATGTCAGACAGATGCGGATCTTGATGTTCCGTCGCGAAGCCCGCAACGAATCTCGTCCGTAACAATCACACGCACATTCGACGCTTCAAAGTTGCAAAAGTTCCCGACCTTACCGGGAAAGATTTGTATGCGTGCGCAGAATCTGCTCAAGGTTCCGCAGGTTGCCAGATTCCTGTCTCGAAAACGCCGTCTTCTTAACAACGGGTTTAATCCAGCCGATAAAGCGCTCCGTCGGATCCCACGGCAAACAACGTCTCTTGAATCTGCCTCAGTCCGATCGATAACGACTGTGGCACGGCAATGCGACGCGTTTCAACGCCAGTTTCCCGGTTCAAGATAAGGATCGTTCCATTCTGGCAGGCGATCCAGACGTGATCGTCTTTAATTATGACAGGCCCGACAGGATCGAGTTTCAACAAGTCGAACGACCATTGCTCCATCAACGTTTTGCCTTCAGCGAGATAATGTAACTTCCCATCTCCCGCCTGGACAAGAAGATTAGCGCCCACCGGCCAGATGTTCTTGATTGGCGCGGTTAAACTCGCCTGTCCATCGGTATCGAACGAGCGAATATTCAATTGACGGATCACGCCACTTGCATCCGCAACGAAGAGAAATTCACCCAGCAAAACCGGTTTGACGTCAACTGGCTGGCCGAGTTGCAGTTCGGCGACCTCTGCAAGATGCGGGACATCCCCTGCACGATACTGGATACGCGACAGTCGGCCCCCTCCATCACAGGCAATCAATTCCCTTCCATCAATTCGAATCAGATGTGCCCAGCGATGTTCCTGCTTTTCTCCAACAGGAAGCATCAAATCCTGGACGGCCTTCTTTGCCCCCGCGAGCGGGATCATTTTCAGTCGCGACGGTAAAGGGAATACCAGGCCTTCGTCCAACATCAAAGGATCTGTTTCGGGAATTTCGTTCAATTTGTATTTGTCTGTCAGTTGCCCCACTTGGTTGATCAGGTAAGCGACGATGGTCTCACCACCCGCGACCACGACAAGGCGTTGATCGGGAAGCAGGCTTGCGCGAATGCGACTTGTCAAGTTTATGGGAAGTTCCAGATCGGTTCCCGCTTTCAAATCAAAGCCACTTTGGGTCAGTCGATTCTTACCCAGTGAGTAGACCGTACCGCTTTCGCCAATCCAGATGACTCCTCCATCACGAGACGAAACCATTTCCAGGGGAGCATCACCAACAATAATGCGCCAGGGACTCGTCAACTTCTCCCGTTCGATCGCGGAAAATGTCACAGCATCGCTGTAAATCGCTTTGCGACCGACACAGAATTGTTCTCCCACAAGCTGTAGTGGTTGCGAAGCGATGCCGGGCGCCGTCGAAACCGAGTCCATTCGAATGGTATTACTGTTAATCTCGAATCGTCGAAAGGCTGAACCTGCAGACCAGAATTGATTATCTGGTCCTACGGCAACAAATAATGGTCCGGCAATCGTGTTCGCTTTCGTGGACTGGTTTGCCTTGTACTGCCCATTGGGAGCAATCCCTTCGTGTCCTGGCTCGTCGGTGACGACAAATGCGGCAAACTGTTCGCCCGAGGATGGGACGACCAGTTGATTCCCGCGGAGGACAGGCGTGTCGTGAACCTGACCGATTCCAACGATTCGTGTCGAAGGCAATTCAATCAACGATTCTGACGGTTTCTTTGCATTCCATAATCGCAAACGGGCACTGTCGGCGAGGTCGTTTTCACAAAGCAGCAGCAGGTCACCCATCATTAATGGTGAAGCAGAAATCGATCCTGCCGCATGGTCCGTAAAAGTGGTTGCCACCGCAGATAAAGCAGGCGTTGTCGCGGTTGTTCGCAGCGTGAGCGAGTAAATCATGGCCATCTCGCCAGGGACCAGCAGGTAGTTCCCGTCTCGAGAAAGGACCGGACTTGTCGCGAGATTCTGGGAAAACTTCACGGTGGCAGACAATCGTCCCGTATCCAAATCGATCCGGACTAACGAGTTTCCTTCGAGCGGAAGATAGATTTGTCCTTCGTGTATCAGCGGCTTTCCGATCGCACGAGCACTTAACCGCTGTCGCCAGATCAGTCTTCCCTTGGATAACTGACACGCCAACAGTGAATTGTCGCGCGTGTCAAACATCAACACGGAAGATTGTGAACCTGTCGTTTTGATCGGGAAAAAGGGCGAGCGAACGCCAATCACACGTCTCCAGACAAGTTCACCCGTCGCCGGGTCAACGGCATAACAGGAATCTTTCGCTGTTACGAAGACGACCTGTCCTTGCGAGTTATCTTCCGTTCGCGATCGCGAATACACAACGCCGAGAATCGGTTCGCCGGTCTGCGGCGCCTCGTCATTCACTTCTGCTGGACGTTCGCTTTCGTCAGTCGCCACCACTGATCGCTCCAGATCAAGCGATTTCTGCAAGGCATCTTTGACACGTTTGGAAGTGATGAATTCAGGAAAACTTTTCACCAATCGTTCACGCTCAGATAGTGCCACCATCGGCTTCTTCTCGGCAATGGCCGTGTCGACTGTCTTCATGGCAAGGTCGAACGTCTTCTGTTTTTCGATGGCGTTCGTCGCTTTCCGACGCTGCTCGTTGATACGTGCAATTGTGCCGGCCGGAGGTGCCGAAGGGTCGGCGTACCGTTCCAGCAGATCTTGAGCATCCTTTGAAACAATAAGCAGATCGGCATCGCGATTCGTTTCCGCCGACTTTGCCGCACCCATCGAAATCTGTTCTGCATACTGAAACAGGGTTGAGTGCAGCGCCGAAAAATCAGACTCGTTTCGATGAGCCTTAATCAGTTCATTCAGCCTTTCCAGTCCCCGTTTCCACGTGGGGGAGGCACCAGAAATTTCTTTCTGGACGTGAGCCTTCGCCAGTCCGCGATCCGCCTGCCGACGCAACCCATGGTTGGGATATTGCGCAATGAAACGTTCGAACGTCGTAATCGACTGAGTGAACTGGCCATCACTCATTTCCGCGACCGCGCGGTCATAGAGCCGGTTTGATGTCTCACGCGAAATCAAAAACCAGAAGATTCCCGTGACCAGCAAAAGGATCAGGCCACCAGCGGTCAGCCCGAGAACGAGCGGAGATTTCAAAATTTCTTGTTCACCAGGTCGGACAGGCCGCCCGATCAGACCAGCATCGACAGGCTTTTGCTTCGGGGCTTTCCCGGGAAATGGCTCAGTATCTGCAAAGAAATCTTCCTCCGCACTCTGCAACGCTTCTAACTCAGCCTGCGACTCCGTCAGAACCTTTCCTTCATACAAAGGAAGATCACTCATTTTTTTCTCGACGTGAGATACGACAGTTTCCGGTTTGACTCCCGACTTGCGAGAACTCTGTGGGTCATGAGACGCGTCCCTCGAGACGGACGGTTCTTCCTGAAAGGTTAAATCGATACTGCCGACTCGAATCGTATCACCCGAATTCAGCATCATGTGAGCCACAGAACCGGAATTGACGTCAACTCCCGCAGACGTGGCGGCCGTGACCTCGAAGCCCGTTTTGTTCCAACTGACGCGACAATGCATTGGGGCCACATCAGGTTCGGAAATGCAAATGTCGTTAAATGACTGCCGTCCGATTGTCAGCGGCTGCGATCGAGATAATTCTCGCTGCTCCGTTGATCCGTCCAACCGTCGAAGTATGAGAGAAGCTTTCGTCATTTCAGTCCATCTTCTTCTTCGAAGTCATACGGATCTTCTGCATCCCGACCTCATTCGCCGCATCGATGACCGCAATGATCGTCCGATGAAGTGATTGATTGTCGGCAGTAACCAGCAATTCCGTTTTCTGTTCACGCCGCATCTTGTCTCGCAGCGTGTCGGCTAATCGATTCACATCACTCAGCGGTTCATCATCGATCCAGATTGTATTACTGGCGTCAATTTTTACGATAATCGAAGTACCGTGCAGGTCATCGATTGTCTGAACCTGCTGGCTGGCTCCCTTCTGATCGGGATCGGGAGTCGGCACCTCAATACTTTTTTGCAGGCTGAACGACGCCGAAACCATAAAAAAGATCAGCAATTGAAAGGTCACATCGACCATCGGCGTCAGATCCATTTCATCATCGAGATGATTATGCCTTCGTATCGTTAACGGGGAGTCGCCACCATCATCGTCATCAATGGTATCGCCCGGAACGAACAGTTCTTCAACGGATTGAATATCTTGTTCTTCCGCTCCAGATTCAGACCGTGATTCCGGGGGGACGATTTCGTTTTGAAGAGCTTTGTCTGAGGAAAATGGCTCTTCCAAGTGAGGCCCCGAGCTCACACTTTGGTCTTGAAAATCCTCGTCGGACGGATCGGTGTTGCTCGGAGTCTGGGGCGATGGAGCAGCATCCAACGAAAACATGTCTTCGAGCGGAACAGGTGTTTTTTCTCCGCAGGTCGGACAATCAACGACGGCACCCGCTTGACGGCTTGAGATGGCCATCAGGCCTTGGCAATTCGTACAACGAAAGCGGATAGGCATCTTGGTAACCGACGACTCAATCAGAATATTCGATGAATGATTTCAATTGGTGGAATTGCCTCACATGACATTTTCCACAAGACCTTGTTTTTGAGGAATTTTCTTATCGGGATTTTTTAGTCCTTGGGTTTATCTCCCACTCCCATATACATCTCGACCCCTTCGACAGACTTGATGGCCTGGGCAACATCGTCAACCAGTCCGTGAATGACATCTCCTTCTGCTTTGAGCACGATCCGTTTCTTGCCATCTCGGACCGACTCTTCGACATAGCGACGAACTTCGCTCAGATCTGCTTCCGGGCCTTCGCCATCCCCGAGCACAATCCGAGAGGGCTCCGCGGAACTTAACGGAGCGAGGATTGTCACGATCGCTGCTCCTGCAGAATCGACACCAATACTGTGTTCAGCGGGGGGGACATCAACATCAGGAGTCCCCTGCATCGTCGATGCGACCATGAAAAAAATCAGCAGCAGGAATGTGACGTCAATCATCGGAGTGATGTCCATTTCACCATCGACCAGTTTGCGGCCACCCCCAAACGATCCTGCGTCAGAAAAAAGTCCTCGTCGAGCCATCTGCGAAGTTCCAGTGCTTTTTTTCGAGACTTCGCTCGATCAAACCAAGGTCAATTACAATCCATGATTTTCAATGTCAGTCGAAATCCAGAACTTGCTCATTTTCGTTTTGCCATCGCTCGTTCAAGCTGATCAAGGAATTTTCCAATCTGATGCTGAACGCTATCTGTCAATCGGCCAATTCTTACCTGCATCGATGCCATACACATGACGAGCGGGATGGCGATCATCAAGCCGACGGCCGTCGTGATCAAAGCAAAGCTGATGTCGTTCGCCAGTGATGCGGGATTGACCCCCGCAGTCTGCTTGGCCGCGATCTTGCCGAACGCCGCGATCATCCCGAGGACCGTTCCCTGAAGACCAAGCATGGGTGCGGTTTTTACGACAGTATTCACCCAGGACATCTGGTAGTCCATTTCCGCCAGCACTTCACGCTCAAACGTTTCGCTCAGAAGCTGACGCAATTTGTTGATGGGCCAATGACGATTGGCCATTGCAATCAAGATCAGTTGGGGAACCGCTTTTGACCAGTACGGTGGCGAATCGCACAATGCGACAACCTCATCAAACTGTCGGGCCTGCAGGTGCTCACTGATTTGATTCAGAAAATCATCAGCAGCGGCCTGTGATCGAAACTGCTTTTGACCAATTCGTCGAAAGATCAGCACAACCAGAAACATCCCATACACGGCAGCTATGCCTTGCATGGGGTAAATCAAGTTGCTCATCAAATCGACAAGCGCGGTCATGTCCATAAAAATTCCCCAACCGGGAGGTCAATCAAATTTACGTTTGTTCGGAAGAAAACCAGGGACGAGGGTTTTAGCATATCACGTCGTCAAGACCATCGAAACCAATCCTCGTGTATGCCCGCGGTTCAGATTGAGATGCCACAGTTTTGGATTCTTCAACAATGCCGTGCGGTCAAATGCAAAACATTCTATTTCGCGCCACAATGTCGACAGCTCCATCATCGTGGCACCCGGCTTTTCGTCGGCGTGCCGCGACGACATTTCCGAAATCTTAAACGCTCCGGGCAGGAAAAAGTCGCCGAAAAAAACGGGGGCGTGGCGGGATTTCCAGGAAAAACACCTCTTCGCAGATGCCTGAAAGAACAGAGATCAAAAGAATTCCATTTCCGACGGACATACATCGCGAAAATTGATACTCAGCCCTCAACCAACGACATCGGATGAGGGCTCGTCACAACGTAAGAAGCAGGGGAAATTTTCGGTTGCCGATGGAACAGTCTTCACGGTTGTTTTAACAGCCACACTTCTGCGACCTGGCAACCTCGTCCGTTTCCACCGAGTCCGAGTTCTCGCGTCCACTGAAGGTCAAGAACACCATCTGCCGTCGCCACCGGGGGGATGTCATATTCGAGCGGAGTCATCTCGTCCGGTTTCACCGTCCAGTCGTGTACCGTTTGTCCTTCAGCCTCCAGCTTGACTTTGACTTTTCGTAATGGTTCTGAGGAATAGACAAGTTTGATTCGATATCGTGCCATCGGATCAAGCCCCTCATAATGCATTTTCAGTGACCCGCCGTACAGACACAAGACGTTGGTCCACCATTCGCGTGGGCGATCCGCTCGAAAATCGAAACTTGTGAAAACCGACTTGCGAAAATCAGGATTCTCAGCGAACGGCACCCCGTTCGGTACGAGATGTGGCTGACGATTCGGGTCCCCCAGATCATCATAAAAACTGCCGGGTCCGGGATCGGTGCGATTAACCAGCGCGTTCAGCGACTTAAGTCGGTCGTCCTCCTTATCCTGCAACCTGATTTTGGCGAATTCCCCTTTCAACCAGTACCGGTCATTCAATGGGCGATCAATCGTATCCTGAGATGTCCCGCGGCCGTATTCCCCAGCATGCAGTTTGCTGTTCAATTGCATTTGAATGCTTTGAAACAATGCCTCGGCAAGTTCGTTGATTCGATTCCGACGTTCGGGTGAGACCTGAACCAACTCGGCCTGATCCAGCACAGATTCCGCTTGCGACATTGCGACAAGCGATCCAGTTCGACTTGCTCGGCGAAGCAGTGCTGTTGCTTCCGATCGCTGTGCCGTTTCCACAATCAGTCGATCGCGCAACCCGGCATCGTAATAGGCTCGATAAAGAGCTTGCTGGAACCGCCAGTTCAACAGCAGCTTCGGCCCGCCAGTTCGTTCCATTGTCTGAAATTGTTGAAGTGTTGTTTCCACTCCAACGTTCGTCAGCAGCGGACCAACCCAATTCCGTTCGAGTCCCAGTAGCCCCTTCGCGAACTCATCAGCAAACTGATCTGCAATGAAATATCGACTGAATTGCTTCAGAATATCGATTACGGGAGTCTTGCTGTTCCACCCCAGCCCGCTCCAGACAAACTTGTTCACATCATCGTTACAGCCCTCAGAATAGGTAATAAATCCGATCGTAGCGGGTTGGTAGTAACGAAAGATCTCCGCCTGTCCGAGTGGACGAGGATTGATGACTTCTCGGGCCTGTGTGATCCCATAGGCCACGTCCCATTCAGGGACTGCGTGCTGACAATTAATGCTGTGCGTGATATCAGGATATCCACGGATCGGATACTTCGCGGGAATCGCCTTGCGAACGTCATAAAGTCCCATGCGTACCTGCGGGCCGAACACAATCCCGTCGAGCCATTTCGGTTCAGTCTGCATAAATTTGTAGAACTCGTCGTCCCAGTCTTTGTTAAAGCTTTGAGGCGACATCCACATCTGAGCCTTGGGATGGTACTTCCGCAGCAGTGCCGCCTGTTTTTCTAACAGGGCCATCAGGGTCAAAGGATGTGTGTGGCCAGGGTCACCGCCCGGAACAAAGATCACGTCGATTCGTGGCAACCGCTTGTAGACTTCTTCCCATTCACGCAGAGCAAACTCAACGGTCTTCGGGTCGGCATAATCCTTATCCATCGCTGGATACCAGATCCAGACATCAAGGCCGTAATCATCCGCCACGCGAGACATGTCGACCATCATTTCCATCGGCGGCGCAGGAAAATGAGGGCTGTCATCTTCATCATCTGACCGAGGAGGAATCAATTCGATGGCGTTCGTGCCAAAGACCGCCAGGTCCCGGTAATACTGTTCCCACTGACGAATATCCCAGGCATCGTAGGAATTTGTCTTTTGACGATAGCCTAACTGGTGACCTCGCAACGGAGTTTCGGGAGCCGAGGTTTCCTGGAATGCAGCAGGAATCTCGATCCGACCCCGATTCATGCGCAATTCACGCAGTAATCGGCCGACTCCAAACAAGACTCCCCGTTCGTCGTTACCGATAACGGCAACGAGAGATCGATCCTTGGTCGTGGCGATCTGATAACCCTCGGGCCGCGCGGCGTCACTCGCGGCGGATAACACGACTTGACTGGACGGCAGCAGGGGCGCCAGTTTTTCCCGGGTTCCCACAAGGATCACGGGCTGGTCAGATGATTTCGGAAGTGTGGGTTGTTGATCCCAACGGATCATCGTCCGTTTGCGAACTTCATCAACGAGCATCACAACCGCTTTTGACTCGCGGCGAGACTGGCTTGCCGGCGCAACAACGATGGCCTTTCTGAGGTCCAGCATCTCCGTCGCCAGATTGGCTTTAAGATCGGCCTGTGCCATCAGCTCGGAGGGGACTACGGCAAGCGAAATGATCACGATGAGCAGCGAACGAACCATTTGTCACTTTCAAATTGATGCGGGAAGATCAAGAAGTCCTGAGAGAGCGGTTTCCAATAAATCCATTCGTTTTAAATCTGTCCGCAATAGTGCAGGGATTTGGGATTCGCCCCAATAAGCTCCTGCCAGCTGGCCGCAGATGGCTCCTGTTGTATCCGCATCATCCCCAAGATTGACCGCTTTCAAAACGGCGTCTGAAAACGTTTCGGCGTTGTGAAAGGCCCAAAGCGATGCCTCAAGGCTTTTGACAACCCAGCCCGACCCCTTGATCTCGGGGGGTTGCTTCTCTCGAAAGCTTCCCCGTGCGATCTCTTGGATTAATGGGTGCAGAGGTTTGATCTGGTCAAGTTCCTGCAGCGGCTTCCAGTCAGGTGAGAGAATAACCTGACGGTCTTCTCCGCGAATGAGAGCGGCAAGCACGATCGACAGGTATCGGCACGCCGAGAGGCATTGCTCACTGGCATGAGTAGTGATGCTGGATTCTTCCGCCACACGCGAAATCACTTCGATTTGATCGGGGTACTTGTCTGCGAAGTGAATCGGTACGGGAGCCAAACGCATGATCGAGCCATTGCCGCTGGCTCGTTCTGAGGGGTCACCAGATTGAAGCGCGTCCTCTGTTGTGACGTAATTCGCAAGGGCAATTCGTGTCGTGATCCCGATATCAAAGCATCGACCATTGACCGAATACTTGCCTGTCTTCCACCATGCCACGTAACGATCAGCCTGATCGTTCAGGTTCCAGCCCACCTGGGCAATACTATCTGCCAAGGCGAGTGCCATGCTCGTATCATCAGTCCATTCCCCGGCATTCAGTCCGTAAGGGCCGCCACCTCGATAGCCGGTCACTTCTGCAAAACTACCGGGCGGACTAAATTCGACGGCAGCACCCAGTGCGTCGCCGATCGCCAGACCAATCAAGGCTCCCCGACAACGGTCGCGATCACGCATGATTCTTCTTTCTTCGTTTGCCTTCGTAGATGTTGCAGACGTGGATTACGCCGCCGATCGCGACCGGAACGAGCGTTCTGATGTAGTCAGGTCCTTCAAAATCGTCGAGTCGATCAAAATGCTCGCTCAAACGCGGGGACGAAAAGACCATGACCGGAACCGGTGGAGCTGATTTATCCCATGTGAATTCTAAATATTCTCCCGGCTGGTCCACGATGCCGTGAACCGTCCCCTCAAGCCAGTCTCCTTTAATCCCCGTCATTTGAGCCGCATTTGAACCACCGGGCTTCAAACTTCCGTAAACGGCGAGTCGCTGTGATGGCTGATCAAAAACGGCATCGAAAAACATTTCGGGGTCCGTCGACGCGATCGCTTTTTCAAGTTCGGCACGATGTGACACATTATCGATGAAGGATTCTTCATGCCCCTCGCTTGGTTGCTGACGTTGACCCAAGCCGTTTTGGAGTTTTGTCATCGCAAAGCCGAGATGGTCACGACGTTCTTTATCAGTTTTTCGCTGCCGTGACGAATTAATACAAACAAGAACTTCTTCTAATGCGGACGGTGACAATTCTCGCCACCATCCTGATTCGACGGAGCCACCAATTAAGCGAGTTGTTCTGACTTCGAAAGCGGGTTGGTTTTCGCCTGGATCTGTCATGGCTTCGTTCCACTTGATTCAATTGGAACATCACAGAAGGTCAACGCTGCGATCCCATTCTTTCCATAAAGAATATTGTCGGGATTCCAACGCTCGCTGTCGAGATAGGTGACTTTGCTCGCCTTCGTGGCCGACTTCAATTTCATAGTCAGGCGATTGTTTTCCGCAGCCCCTGATAGAATCTGCCCGGCAACGCCGTCGAGAGAGAATTGGCTGGTTAATTTTTCTGACCAGAGAATGTCGCTATCAAACTCCAGAACCACTTCATCATGTTTCGAATTCGCAAACCATGCTCTCGTCAGATTCGGCGGAGTAATCGGTTGTTCGAACGTCTTCCCATACAAATCGCGTTCAACAAGCGACCCGATCAATCGAGCGAATTCGGCATAACCTTCGACAGGAAAATGGCAGCCGCCCGGAGGCTTGATGCCGAGTGTCGACATGACACTGAGGTTCGAGAAGTAATTTGGAAGGGTTCGTTGGATCTCGCGCAACTGATTGTCTGACCCTTTAATCCCCATGGCACAGGCCTTCGGCCAGATCTGAAACACGTAATAATGTTGAATGTTCGGATAGTCTTCCTTCCAGTCGGCCGCCATGTCGATGAAGTGTTGACGATAAGTCTGCCAGCCATAACCACCACTCGGGCCATCAGCCCCTTGATCATTTTCCCCCTGATGCCAGAGGACCGCGCGAATTCCATGAGTCAACCTGGCTTGCTGAATTCGCCACAAAGACCGCCCGTAAATCGTTGAAACATCAGTTGGATCATTGTCGTTTCGCTGATGCTGATCAATGCGTGAACCACCCGCCGCGCCATTGATGATGCAGATCGGAATTTGTTGGTTTTCGACAAGTTTTTCAGCCAGTTTAAAACCCCAATAACCAACCTGAGCTTTCCCGCCGCGCTGATCGCGGACGACAGCGTTCCCCCAACGATTCGGTCGATCACCTGACGGATCTCCCCCCATGCTGCCGTAACTACGAATCCATTCACTGGTGAAACCGGGATCTTTTGGCCCGACATCGGTGGCCTCGGCATTCGACTGGCCATCGATCAGATAAGCGTCGCCACAAATTAAGTTTTTCGCCGTGTGAAGTTCGGTCTCGCGATCTCCCGATTTCGACCCGAACATCGTCTGATAGTGGACCAGACCCGGCTTCAACGTTGCTGATAACGAATACTCTTTTTCCGACGAAACATCGCCCGTCACGGTCTGGACAAGCTTACCTTCTGCGTAGACCTTCAAAAAAACCGAATCAGCCGCAGACGCAAGCGTACCGGAGTAGTGAACCGTCCCTTCATTTTTGTCGTTGCGAGCAAAAAACTGGTTGTCTTCCGGCTGTTCATTTTTCGCCGGCACTCGTTCAACCCAGATGTCGCTGGAAGGCTCTTTCACAGAGATGACGGTGGACCCGATGACTTTCTTTCCTCCGTTGTCGATGGCAACGGAAACGGTCATTGAACCGCTGTTCTGGGCGCGCTTTAGGATCAATTTATTAGCGGTGACCTGTTTGATGACAGCAACGCCATCGACAAACCATTCGTAATTAAGATTGGCGGCCTCTTTCCCCTTCATCTCAGCAAGGTTTGTGATTTCGGGAACAACTTCGATTGTCTGACGTCCGTCCCAGTTTGTCGGGGCACTCAGTGTGAATTGCGGTTCAGGAATCGCTTCCTTGATCGTGATCGCAACATACGTTGATTTTACGCCATCCGCATAAATCGCCTTGAACTGCAGGCTCAGTGACGAGTCCCCCGTTACGCGTCCCGCATCGAATGGATAAGAAAACCGGTCTGTACCGACCACGGTTTCCTGGCCGTCGCGATTCACGATCCAGTAGACTTTTTGGGCTCCGCCGGCACGTGCGGAAATGGTGACACGCTCTCCTTCGTCCACTAAGACTTCTGACGGAGCGACCGAGAATTCCGTGCCTGGCTGAACCACGGTCCCAACCGCTGTCTGGTGTTGCTTCTGATTTTCGTATTGGAGCCTGATCCAGTCAGCTGACCTGGCAACTCGCGAAATACGGACCTCATCAATATCGCCGACGAAGTCAAAATCGCCGACGAAGTCAAAGTTGTCATACCAGCCGCCGATCCAAAGTCGCGCCGGACGTTTGATATCCAGTCTTGGCTTAGCGGCCCCGTCCAACTTCCCGTTGATATAAATTTTGCCGTCGTCGCGGTCATATGTATGGACGACATGAATCCATTCTCCAAGTGGCAGTCTGCTTTCTCCGCTGACGTCAGAAAATTCGCTATCAATGTGAATATGCGGCGGGCTGCGGAATTGCATCCTGACCTTACTACCACGTCCGCCCCCTTCATTCCCCCAACCTAGAATCGTAGTGTTCGGTCTGGCCGGGCGAAACCAGGCTTCAGAGCTATGGGAGCTTGAACCTGACGGATAATTTTGGATTTTTTCGCCGCCACGAATCCCTTTCTGGCCGGGGAGATGTCTGGCAATTCCGATCATCCCTTCGACCCAGGTTGAACCGTTGTCGAAGCTGGAAAGCGTTCCCACTTCATCCCGGTCGGTTTCGTTCATATGCCAGACACTGACATATCCATTCGATTCGTTGAACACCGCTTTTCCATTGGATTCGCTTTCGGCCTTGGCATGGCCCCAATGGAGCTTAATCTCCTGCCGTGAATTTCCGTGAATCTGCGGTACCCGGACCCAGATGCTCGCCAATAAGTTTGGCCGATCCCAGTCCTCGATCTGATAGGAAAGTGGTTCGCCACCTGGCAGCGAAAATCGAAGATCCTCGCCGTTTCGCCGCGCCTGATGAAAATCAATGCTGTCCCGATCCAGTCGCACGAGCAACGGGAATCCGTCGAGTGATGCCGACGCTGGCAGGTCGGCACCCTCTGGTGTCGTAAGAACAAATATCGAACCGGAATGCTTCCATTCCTCATAAACGTTCGCAGCTTTAGCTGACGGATCAGCCGCGCGAGTCGCTTGAAGTCCGGCGAGCTGAATCACCAGGATGCCGAACATCGCCAGTTTTTGGTGAAGGCCCACAAGCTTGATGTGATTCATGAGAGGCCCGTGTTTACGCCCAATCAATTCCTGACCGATTTCCGCATTCCGACGCGGTGTGTCACATAGTATGCCAGCGCAGCGTCCAGGTGCTGGCTGGTGCGGATCGTCTGGAAGTCGATCATCTGACGGGCACAATTGCGATTCAGTTCTTCGACAAACTTCGTGACCGCCTCAACATATCCGTCGCGAAGCGATCGAGGATCACAGATCAGATCTCCCGCCTCTTCCATCCCCTCGAACTTGGTCGTTCCCGCGTAATTAAAATCAAGTTCCTGGTCGTCCATCACATGCATGACCATCACGTCGTGACCACGCGTTCGTAACAGTTTCAGCCCTTTAAAAAGACCGTCACGATCAACGAATAAATCAGAGATGACAACAATCAGCCCGCGTCGAGTCTGCTCGTCCGCTACCTGAGCCAGCATATGCTGCAGGTCAGTCTTCTTTGCAGGTTGATCGTGTTCCAGCGTCGAAAGAATCGCGTGCAAATGGTTCTGTTTGCTGCTCGATGGAACCCGCGAACGAATTTCCGAATCAAACGTGGTAATCCCGACACTGTCCTGCTGACGCAGCAGCAAGTAGGAAAGAGCTGCGGCGAGCTGGCAGGCGTATTCGTACTTGGTCAGCTTGCCCGAACCAAACTGCATCGATTCGGACAAATCGACTAAAAGCGTCGTGCGAAGATTGGTTTCTTCTTCGTACTGCTTGATGTAGTACTTGTCCGTCTTTGACCAGACCTTCCAGTCGATACGACGAATATCGTCGCCCGGCGCGTATTCGCGGTGCTGGGCAAACTCGACCGACTGACCAAAGTAAGGACTTCGGTGCAAGCCGGACAAAAAGCCTTCAACCACATTACGAGCCAGAATTTCGAGCCGTGAGATCCGGGCAACGGCCTCAGGCGGCAAAAATCTTCGCGAGGTTTGGGTCACGGGTCAGTTCGCCTTCTTTCGACGGAGTCGACTTGATCAGTTGTGCGATCACCTGGTCCGAAGTGATCCCTTCGCTTTCAGCCGAAAAGTTCACCACGATCCGGTGTCGCAACACAGGGGCGGCCAGCGCCTGAATATCATCGGTCGAGACATAAGTCCGGCCGTTCAAGAGGGCTCGAGCTTTTCCGCCTAACAGCAGGAATTGTACGGCTCGCGGACCCGCTCCCCAGCTGAGTTGTTCGCTGACAAACTTAGGGATACCAGCCTCACCGACTCGAGTCTGTCGAACCAGCGCCAAGGCGTAATCAACGACATGGTCGCTGGCAGGAACCTGTCGGACCAGTCGTTGCAATGCCAGGATCTCTTCGGCATCGAGAACTTGCGTAATGATGTCAGACTGAATCGATGTCGTTCGCTTGGCAATCTGTCGTTCTTCGGCGAACGAGGGGTACTTGACGAAGACCTTGAACATGAAACGGTCCTGCTGCGCTTCAGGCAGCGAATAGGTCCCCTCCTGTTCGATCGGGTTCTGAGTCGCAAGCACGAAGAACGGATCAGCCAGCACGTGCCGCGTCTGGCCAACGGTCACTTGCCGTTCCTGCATTGCTTCCAGGAGCGCCGCTTGCGTCTTCGGCGGGGTACGATTGATTTCGTCGGCGAGAACCATGTTGTGAAACAAGGGGCCGGTGATAAAGCGGAACTCTCGTTTGCCCGTATCCCGGTTCTCCTGCAGAACGTCGGTCCCTGTGATGTCAGCAGGCATCAAGTCAGGGGTAAACTGGATACGTGCAAAACTCATCGAAAGACATCGAGCCAGCGTACTGATCATCAGGGTCTTGGCCAGTCCAGGGACCCCTTCGAGCAAACAATGACCTCGACTGAAGAGCGCGATCAACAGTTGCTCGATCACATCGTCCTGACCAACGATGACTTTGGACATTTGATCGCGGATCGATTGATACGCTGTACCAAGCTTTGCAATGGAGGCTTCGATATCGGCTTGTGACACGGAGTCGCTCATGACGACGCGGTCTCCCAAATGTGAAGGAAAAATGAACCACACTCATGCTAGCGGCTGACCGAACCAGACGCGACCCCGCCATCTGGTTTTCCTTCTGCAAATTACCCCCTGACTAACGGCCGAATCACACCTTAATCGCGCAAAACGGTGTTCTTACGGTTGTTTTTGCTTTTTTCATCCACTGTCTACCTCGAACCCGTTTGATCGACCTTCGCCAAATAATTCTGGCTCGCTGAGGCTTCAGAGCGACGGTTGTTGATTTCTGGCAACATCGACAGTTCCCGCAGATTGACATCCGACCGTCATTTGCGTCGTGTCGTGACGGTTAAGCACGAGAATTGATCGTCAGCACATCATGGCATCCCGTTTGCAAACCAGTCACCCGTCATCAACTGGTTCATCGACAATAATGGGCATGTTTTACGAGGTCAGAATGTCATCTCAGCGATTCGGACTTTCCGCCAAATCAATTGCGGAACTCGCACTCGTTGTCTCAAACGCCGCCCCTCGCATATTCGAGGAAACAAAGGCTCCGTCCTCGGAATCAATTCGCGGATTCTGGCAAAGCAATCGATTGCTGCAAAAGCGATGGATGAATGAGCTGGAAATCGTACGAAATATACGAACAGCCGATATTGAGTTGCTTGAACGATTGGCACCTCGCGTTTTTACGAGCGAGATCCTGGTACGAGTTTTTAGCACACTGCTTGCAGCGTTCGATCGGAGGCTGGGGACGGACGAATTGACACGTGTTGCTCGGAATGTTGTCAGCGGCTTGCTTCAAATTCGCATGAACGTCCTTGCTCAACTTCTGGCCGTTTCCGAGAGTGATGAGAGTCGCGTATTGAAAATTGATCGGCTGCGCCGGCGCTGTGATCGATGGACCGATCTTCTCGTTGGCACAATCGCGATCAGGGACAATTGTTTTGAATTCGCGTTCGATCCGGATCGTGCGCGCGATTTCGGTGAAGAATCAATGTTTGCTGAAACGGAATTCGGCCCGAGACCCTTTGAGGAACTTATCTCAGCAGGATTGCGTGGAACATTCCTGATGCACCTTTCGAATCAGAACTTTGATGAGCCCGAGTTCATAACCCTGACAAAGTCGATACTGTCCTGCATCCCTCGGCAGGCGTTGCACCGTGACGGTCCATTTCGCACGTCACTCGAACGACGCGTTTATGCTTTCAGTCGTTGATCACAAGCGATTAAGTTGCACCGCGCCGATAACAGATCACAGCCAGAACTGTGCAGGCCGCTATGAACAGGTAGATCATCCAACCGTCATCAGGGCGAATGGGTTCGATTGAATCGGGCCTTTCGAGGCGATCTGGTTCGCCGCCATTCGCAGGTTCGTCGATGTGCCTTGGCATCTCTGTATCAACGGCGTCAATTTCGGGCAGCGGACCGGTTGACTCATCCGCTTCGAACTTCGACCTGGACGAATCGGACGAAGCTGCGAACGAAACTGTTCGGTCTGACCGGAAGCGAGTGACTTCGAGGCTCGTTGATCTTGAATCTGAGGCACGCTGCACGTCTTCGGCTGCCGTGTTTCGATCATCAGAATCGGAAGGGACCGGGGTTGACGTTTCAGTAACCGATTCAATGGCCCCGAGCGAAACGCTGCGATTCGCCATCACGACGGCGTCATGCGGAGCAGTCCTGTTCGAGGGCCGAATGACTGATCGATAATCATCTCGAACGACTTTCGGCGGCCCCAGAGTGACTGTCTCAGGTGCCCGAATTCCGGCTTCTGCGGACGCTGGCGATTTTTTTTCGCGGCGAAAAAACGCAGACCAGTTACGATTTTTAGGCGTTAAGACTTTCAGCTCTCTTTCGGGTGAATTTGAAGTGACATCGGCGGGTGAGGCAGATTCCAATGTTGTCAACGTTTGCTCTGGCTCCTCAAGTTCTTCCGTACCGGACTGATCGGCGAGTCGAATCTCTTCTAATTGGCCATCGATCCGTCGGATCAGATCGATCGGGCGATCTTCGTCGGGCGAATAATCAAGTTGAGCGGCATCACCGACTTGTTGCGCCAGCAGCGCAGATCCCCGAGCTTCCTGAAGTTGACCAATTTCGATTAATCGATTGGCGCGTGAAAGAAGCGAATCAACCCGGAAACGTTCCTCCAGCATGGTGACGCTTCGTTGAGGGAGGGATTGCGCCTGAAGCGCATCATCCGAAAGCGCTGCATTGAGTCGTTCCAATGGGGAATCCCCACGATCACCTTCATTGTCGAATGATTTGGAATTCGATTCTAAGATGTCGGTCGACTCGAACCCTGCGAGCGCCTCGTTCGGTCGATTTTCCAGGCGATTGAACCGGGAAGAGAGTCGAGCCAATTGTGGTTTTATTTTTGTATCGACTGCGGAGACACCATCGGCAGCTTCTGCCTGGAGGGGATGATCACTTTTAATAGCAACGTTGGCAGCGACAGCCGGTTCGGCGACTTTGTCTTGTTTCGCAGTTGCTGATTGAGAATCTTTGTTTGACCAACGAACCGGCGGCACCTGCTGCCAAAGCGACTTCATCGATGGTCTCGCCGACGAGCAGCCAATTTCACTGACAAGCACGACGTGGAGGACCAGGATTAATATCGCTCGACACTGATGAAATAAAGGAGCCTTAATAGAAGTCGATTGATCGGCCAAAGCAACTCGTCCGAAGATACAGACACGAACGAAGGATCAATGATTAGTATCGACCGCAACGACTTTTTGGTTGAAAGAAAAATGACTCAAGATTTTGACAGGAAACGCCAATCGGCAAGATTTGCTGAATTTGCGTCTGTTCGACAAATTACGTGGGGGACGCGTGACGCCGCTAGAAGGCTCGACTAAACTTCTCTGCCAGGCAGGAACGTCTGCCGGTCGCATCACCGATGCGTATGTTTCCCTCCCTTAAAAATCGCAATTATTCATGACTTCACGTGATGCGATCCTGGCGGCTGTCCGTCGACAATTGCCGCAATCATCTCCCTTGCCTGATCTCGACGGTCAGTGGATTTCGTACTCCGATCCGGTGGCTCAATTTTCCTCCGTTCTGGAGATGATTGGCGGACGGTGTATACGAGTCGCTTCGGAGGCGGAAATTGCCGGCGAACTGGCTGCTATTCCTCAGTTTGCTGCCGCAAAACAAGTATTGTCACTTGTTCCGTCCGCATTGACCGGTACGGTGATAATGGAGCAGATTGAAGATCCACATCAGTTATTCGACGTTGATTTTGCGGTACTGCCCGGTGGCGTCGCCGTCGCCGAGAACGCCGCCATCTGGGTGAACGACGAATATGTCAAACATCGAGTAATTTATTTTCTATGTCAGCATCTGGCACTGGTCGTTCAATTCAGCGATCTGGTCCACAATATGTATCAGGCGTACGAGCGATTGAATGTGACCGCTTCACCTTACGGTGGTTTCATTGCAGGGCCATCAAAAACGGCGGACATCGAGCAATCGCTGGTGATCGGGGCACACGGGCCCCGTTCGATGACGGTCTTCATCGTTGGATAATCCCGCGACAAAGTCGCGAAAAGGACTTTCATTGACCGCTCACACGACGAACGAAAAGGACGAAAGTGGACCACTGACGCTGTGGGATGCAGTCAGTCTGGTGATTGGGATCGTCATCGGCAGTACGATTTACAAGACCCCAGGGACAATTTGCAGCAATGTTTCCAGCCCAGGTTCTGCAATTGCGTTGTGGGTGCTGTGTGGCGGCCTCTCATTCGTCGGTGCGCTTTGCTACGCGGAATTGGCAACGACCTATTCCAGATCCGGGGGTGAGTACAACTATTTGAGTCGAGCGTTCGGTCCGTGGGCCGGATTCCTGTTTGGCTGGTCACAATTGGCCATCATTCAGACGGGTAGTATCGGTGCCCTGTCGTACGTCTTCGCCGAATACGCTGCCGAGGTCATTCAGGCACCTAAATCGTCCGTCGTCTGGTTCGCTTTGGGGGCGGTCACCATGCTGACGGTCCTCAATATGCTCGGGATTAACGCGGGAAGGCATACGCAAAAGGCGCTGGTCGTTGCCAAACTATTAGGTTTGCTAGTACTGATCCTGGCAGGAATGACGTCGAATTCCGCTGTTTCCATGGAAGCGACACAGCCGATCAATGGACCCGGCTGGTCGCTGGCGATGATTCTGGTTTTGTATGCCTACGGGGGATGGAACGATGCAGCCTTTGTCACGGCAGAAGTTCGCAATCGGTCGCGGAATATCCCGTTGGCGCTTCTCTATGGGCTGGGCCTGATTGTGGTGATTTATGTTCTCGTGAATCTCGCATATTTGCGTGCTTTGGGGTTTGAAGGATTAAGAAATTCCCAGCGACCTGCCGCTGATGCCCTATCGGCGGCGCTGGGTGAACATGCTGGGCGAGCAATGAGTCTGCTGGTGATGATATCTGCTCTGGGCGGCTTAAACGGACTGATCCTCGCCGTTTCAAGGGTTCACGCAACGGTCGGTGCCGATCACGCGTTGTTCTCGCTGCTTGGCCGCTGGTCAGAACGGACTAAGACCCCGGTCTGGTCGCTGCTGGCCCAAGGGGTAATTACCCTCTTGATGATTCTCGGCGTTGGCACAGAATCGGGCCGATCGATGATTGACTCATCCCTGATTCGATCGTCACTCCGTGTGATTCCCTGGGATCGTTACTACGGAGGATTTGATACTCTTTTTGCCGCATCCGCGCCGATCTTCTGGCTATTCTTTCTGAGTACCGGAATCGCGTACTTCGTACTGCGAATTATTGATCGCGATCGACCTCGTCCATTTTCAGCCCCATACTTTCCGCTCTGCCCGCTGTTATTTTGTGGCATGTGCGGGTTTGGTCTCTACTCGGCCGTGAACTATGCAGGTCCGCTGCTTCCGCTGATCGCGATTCCGTTCGCGCTTGGCATTCCATTGTATTTTATCAGTCGCTGGCTTGAGCGGTGGTCATCGGAACCGGCCAAACCGTAAGCACTCACTTCAGTTGTTGCTTCAACCATTCGTAAGCCTCCTTGCGTTGGGCTTCCGGAAAGTCATGAAGAGCGTCGGGAGTGGCAAGCTTCAATTGCGATTCGGCACCATACAGTGAAAACACGGTCTCAGCTTTTTTGAAGGCTTTTCGGACCCCCTCCACTTCAAAATTACTGTCGTTAATCGGTGAGTTAGAATAGCAGCCTCGCGGAGCCAGACCTGCCAGGATCTCGTAAAAATCGAAGGGTACTTTATTTGGATCGTTCTGATAGGTCTCGCGGATCAGCGGCATATACCGATCGCTCGTCCATCCTTTCAACTGCCCCTTGTAGTAGTCGTGAAACGGAGTAAACCCACAGCTTGTGATCACTGCTTTCAGTCGGTTATCAAAAAATGCCGTGAATAGCGCATTATGCCCACCCAGAGAATGGCCGATCACACCAATTCGATTCTTGTCGACCTGAGGAAGTGTTTCGAGCAGATCCACGGCTCGAATATTGTTCCAAATCGCCTTCATCGAACCACTGGCATAGTGAGCTCCCTGAGTTTTGAAGTCGTAACGATATTCACCGAATGAAGGATAATCGGGAGCGATACACACGTAACCGAGTTCCGCC
Organism: uncultured Schlesneria sp.; assembly: GCA_903899985.1. Lineage (GTDB taxonomy): Bacteria > Planctomycetota > Planctomycetia > Planctomycetales > Planctomycetaceae > Schlesneria. Next base: position 8,463 of record CAIULL010000268.1, on the reverse strand, counting down.
AACTCATGTGCGTATCGCAAAGCGGGTAAACCACCCAACCCGACCGGTTCGTCCTTTCCCACATTATTTGTCTGGTGAAGACAAAGCACAGCGGGACAAGGAGCTATTCGAGAGACTTGTTGGGGAATTAAGACCCATGCAGGGACACGGTCATCTGGCTCGGGTGTGAATCTCACCTTCCGCCGAATGTATTTGTCAGTTGTTTCTTCAGAAATAATTTCGACATCGAGCGGGCTCCTCCGCTTGTCATTGGGAAGAGGTCCCATCACCAGTTCAATATTCGCTCGAATATGCTTCATACGCTCGGCCCAATCAGCCTTCGTCGTGATCGGCCGCTCGCGTCCGTCAGCATCTCGAACGACCAGCAGATTCGAATGATCTGAATAATAGACCGCTTCGACTTTGGGCAACTCGGCGCAAATGATGGTCGGTTGGGCGAACAGAAGCGACGTCAATAATAACCAATGAGATCTTTGCATTTTGAACTTCAACTACAGGTTACCAGGCCAATTCAATTAAGTTGCAACTGTGTGGCGCGCGGTTCACGCACTCCCCGATTTCCTTCTTGTGAAAATCATATACCACAAGAAACGAAAACGTGGTGACTTAATTTATAGTTGGCCACACCCCGGGTGTTGACGTAATTCCACTTGCCCTAATCGTTTTTGACCACCTGCTTCAGCAGTTCTTGCCGATTCGGGATTGACAGGGTTGGTGTTTTGGTTGAGATTCCGCCCGATTATTCACCCGTTGAATATTGTGTATCGATCTCTTTGTTTTCAGAGTCCTCATGAGTGCAACCTGCTCGGTGCCAACTTCTTCGACGACCAATCGGCCCGTGATGCTCTCTCGGACCAGTGGGGCAATGGCGCTGACGATTCGTATCGCAGGAGCGGGTGGAATGTTTCTTAGCCACATCGTCCTGGCGCGTAGTTTAGGTGTCGTCGGATTTGGTGAGTATTCGCTGGCGATCGCTTGGCTTCAGGTGTTGACTGTCGCGGGCAAGCTTGGTCTGGACAACACGTCATTACGATATGTCGCTGAGTATGTCACGAGGAATGAACTCTCGAAGCTGCAAGGGTTTAACAAAGCATCGACCCGTGCAGCGTTGCTTGCCAGTACCTCGGTTGCGGCCTTGGTGATCGCCACGGTCTTCGCCTTCAGGGCTTCGATTGGCGAAGGATTGTCAAATTGCCTGTTCGTCGCCGCGATCATGATTCCGCTGAACTCCTTGCGTCAAATTCAAGAGGCGAGTCTGCGAGGTATCGGTCGGCTCTTTGAAAGCCAGATCAGCACAGTGGTCTGGCCAGTTCTCCTCTCTCTCCTGGCGGCCGTCGCATGGCAAACATCGTTGTCCAATATGACATCGTTAACAGCGACGATTTTACATCTGAGCGCAATTGTGACGGCCTCATTCATGGTTTATCAATTTCACCGGCAGCATGCAGTTCATGGCGACACGATTTCGGCAAGCGATTCGTGTCGACAACAATGGAAGCACACTGCGATGGCTTTTCTGTTTGCTGAAGCCTTGATCGCATTAAAAAGCCGTGCCTGCGTTGCCTTGGCGGGTCTGTTGTTAGACCGCGAATCGGTGGGGCTTTACGGGGCTATGGAAAAATTCGCCGATGTCTCGGTGCTGGCAAGTCAGTCTCTCGGCTTGATTATCGCACCTCAGTTCGCAGCACTTTATGCGGCAGGACGCTATCCAGAAATGCGTCGGCTCATGAAACAGGGGCAGTTTCTTGGGCTGGCATTTACGCTTCCCGTCGCTCTCGCTGTTGCCTTTTTTGGCGACTACATCTTCCTGTTGCTCGGTCCCGGTTATCGAGCCGGCTGGACAGTGCTGATGACGTTGCTTGGTTCGGCCTGTATCGCGGCATTTTCCGGCCCGGCCGCATATGTGTTACAGATGACCGGCTACGAACGAACCATGCTTTTGATCACAGCCGCCAGCGCCGCGACAAATATTCTGTTCAGTCTTCTTCTCATGCCCGCCTATGGAATTATGGGTCTGGGAATCGCACAAATGGCAACGAGCCTTGTCTGGACGGTTGGAGTTCGTACGAGTCTTGCCTGGCACCCTGCCTGGCAGAATTTGTCAATCACCCCGCATGCGATTCAGAACGAGGTGCCAGTATGAGACTGATTTGGCTCTGGTTTCTCGCAGGCGTCATTATCTGGCCTATCCATTCCACAGTGGCGACGGTGGGTGATAAGCCGATTGATATGATGTTTTCAGATGCGTTGATTTTCCTGATCCCGCTTTCGTATCTGTTTATCCGGACAACGCCAACGCGCGAGCAGTGTGCATCCGCTAGAGGACCAATTCTCTGGTACAGTTTGACTCCGACGCTGGCGCTGATTTGCGTCGTCTACATGACAGCCGTCGCAGGAATCGGACTTGGTTTATCTGGCGAAACAGTTCGAATTTTTTCCGCCTTCAAGCTGGCAAAGCCTGTCGGTTTTGTGCTGCTGGGCTTAATGCTCGGTTCGTGGACTGACCCGATGGAATTTATTGATATCTTCAGCAGGGCCTTCGGTGTGCTGACGGGATTGACGTTTTTCTTCACGCTCACCGAACCAAGCTTCCCCTTGGGGGAATGGGGGAAATACATATTTGAGTACGAGCTGAGCGGTTATCCGAATTCACCCATGAGTTTCTATGCTGTCCTCGTTCCGCTGCTGATCGCAGCGGCAGATACGACGAAGAACCGACTTCTTCAGTTAACAGGATGGGGACTTTCCGTGGCCACGGCACTGATTATCCTCGGTTCCATGTCACGATCTTCTGCGCTGGCATTTTTTTTCGGAACGGTCTACTACCTGGCAATGACGGGTCGTCAGGCATTTCTCGCGGGAAGTTTTATCGCCATCACTGTCTTCAGCATCGTGGGATTCGGCCTGTTTTCCGCCTTGAAAGAAACTGACGTCGTTTCTGTCCTGACCGAGCGTGTTCAGGATCGAGTGAATCGAAGTACCGAATCCGAAGACCCCTCGTCAGGTCGATTTGACATCTGGGAATTTGCGTTGGAATTGTCAGCAGAAAAGCCAATTTTTGGCTACATGTTCGAATCGTTTTCTCGTTATACGGGGGACGTCGATACACCACACCAGCAGTACCTGGAAGTTTTGTACAAATGTGGTGGACTGGGCCTTTTATTTTACGGGTCAGTGCTTGGCAGCTGTTTGATGGTCACGAACAGACTTTTACGATTGACCACATTTCAATCCCCGGCGTGGTATCGATTGAACGCAATGGTCGCCATGCTGGGCGCCGTCTCGCTGGGAAATCTCACACAACCGAATCTCACATATTCGCTGACGGGAAATATGCTGTTCCTGATGTTTGGCACTCTGTGCAGTTCCAGAGCAGTCGTATCGGTGTCGTTACCCAGTCTGACGACACAATCGATGCCGGCACGTCCGGCTCCGGTGCCATTGCAACGAACTGCGGCCTGATTTTTTTGACCATGAAGAATGGAATCGACATTGAACTCACCGACTCATGCTGCTGACGCTCAAGGGACGCGTCCGTTACCGTTTGCGGACCACATCCGGAACCAGTTTGAAAGCTTACGCCGACAGCCAGAACTGGCGGCAGACATGACGTGCTTTCGTCCTGGTGAAGTCTTGTCGTCCATTCGCTATATCGCACATCCGCATGGACTACACGTGGCAAGATGGCTGAAAGTCCTCTCGCACACAAAGACCCGTGTCGCCATCGATACGGCCAATCCGGTCCCCGAGTTTTCTAATGACTACGTTGCGGCTGTCCCGCTACTGCCCAAGTGGCTTCGCCTTCCGATGTCGGTCCGGTATTTTCTCAGCGGACTTGTACTCCGTTTCTGGGAATCGCGCCCGTCAAACGAATTGATTCATGCCCATTGTGCCTCAGGAAACGGGCTGCTGGCCTGGATGAGCGGTCGACGATACGTTCTGGGTACCTACGGCTCTGAAATCTATGGCGCGAAACAGCGAGGCAAAGTCTATTGCTGGATGCTCAAGAAAATCCTGCAGAAAGCAGAACGAATTTCTGTTGGGTCGTTGGAAAGCATCAAAATTCTGGTGGATGAGTATGACATCCCGGCAGAGCGGATCTATTTTTTTCACCTTGGTTATGATGACACCAGTTTCCGCCCTTTAGCACATTCGCAACGAATGCAACTGCGCGAAGAACGACAACTGCCATCGGACGAACCGATCTGGGTCGTGAATCGCCGGACCGATCCGCATTATCGTACGATGGACGTCGTCAACGGCTTTCTTCAGTACTGCCAGGACAACCCGAGAGGACGACTGATTCTTTTGTGTGGTGACCATCAGCCGGAATATACCAGGGCAATTCGCGGCGTGATCGAGTCCCATCCCTCGGGTCACCGCGTCGTCGTCGTGGAACGGATGCTTTCAGCCAAGGAACTCGCATCCTGGCTTCAGTTGGGTGATTACAGTCTCTCGGTCCCCAAGACGGACAATTTTTCGATTTCAACCCTGGAATCCATGGGTTGTGGAACAGTGCCAATTCTCGCAAATCTTGAAGGCTATAGCATGTTGCGAGTCTGCCCTGCTGTACGCTGGATGACCCGGTTCGATCCAGCAGACTTTGCAAGCACATTTAACGAAACAGCCGGCTCATGGCCGTCACCACTTGATGCGCAACGAAAAGAATGTGTTCAATTCGTCCAGGACGGCTACTCGACAGAAGGTGCAATCCGCGACATCGCCGCGTTCTATCTCGGAAATCGCCAACGACAAGCCGCCATCCTGAAAAAAGCGGCTTAGTCATCATCAGTCCTGTAAGTCTTATTGGCCCCATTTATTTGTTTTTTAAGGATTTTGGGACAAATGAGACGTGCAGGGTGAGAATGATCGCTCATGCCAAACTTCCTTGGAGTTCTATCGAATGATCGATGATGTTGTTGGGCGGTCGGCCATTGATCGCGGTCATACGATTGTGGCCCCGTCCGACGAACCTGGACCCTCCCTTTTCGCGGGGCCCGCAGACATTTTATTGCTGGCGGGTGAATGGGCATTTCGACAGGTCTATTGGCGAAGTTCCCGACTTCGTGGATGGATCAAGCGAGCGAAGTCGAAGAAAGCTTCCGTCGCTCAAGTTGCAGACAAACAGGCCTTGATTGACTATTTGCAGTCGATCGGTGTCAATCCGGGCTCGCTCGTGATGGCTCACACTTCCGTTTCGGAATTATCCTTGCATTCAGGCGATTCGGCACTTGGCGAGACTAAGAGTTCGATTCAAGTGGCTCAGGAATTAGTTTCCATACTACTCGGCATGGTTGGTGAGACCGGAACGCTTGTCATGCCGACGCACCCTTTCTACAAAGCTCGCCCCGCATCGTCTGAAGTGGTGGATCACGCATCGCTGCCGGTCTACAATCCGGCGAGCACCCCTTGCGGAGTGGGTCTGGCAAATGAATTATTCTGGCGCCAATCGGGAACATCTCGCAGTCTTTTTCCGCATAACACGCTGGCTGCACGCGGACCCCTGGCGACAGAACTGCTGCATAACAATCTGAACGAATCCAAACCACTGGCTCACGGCGTTCATTCGGGGTATTACCGTTTTTGTCAGCGAAACGGACTGCTGATCAGTATTGGTGTCCCACTTGCCAGTTGCTTTACACTGGTTCATGCCGCTGAGGAATCCCGCGATCAGCAATGGCCGGTCAAAGATTTCTTCGAGGAACGAGATTACATCGTTCGTCAGCAAGGTGTCGATCAGACTGTGACAATCCGGAAGACACGGACCGAATTCATGATGTTCAGTCTATGTATTCGTAAGCTTCGTCGAGATCTGGTTCGCGCCGGAATTCTGCATGAAGGTCGTGTCGGCACAGTGCGAGTCGACTGGGCTCGAGCCGGAGAGATCTATCAATTCATCTCAACGCGAAATCGGGAATCGACATATCCCTACTTTGGTACATCATGGGTCCCGAGGAAGGAACTAAGCCGTGGCTCATCAAATCATTGATCGTCAGGAAGTTGATTGCCACGACCCGGTCAATGAAGACGGGGGCTGGAAACCACTGTTACATCTCGTCAATTGTCATGACCGCGAGACAACTACATCGGGCCGCGCACTGTACGCGTCCGGTAATGGCGACCTTTACATTGGACGGGGTTGCCAGATTTACCGTTCGCAAGACCGGGGTCTGACTTGGCAGCGAGATTGTTTTGTCCCATCGTTTGGCTGGAAACATCAGTGTTCACGAGTGAGAATTCTGGCGCGGCTGCTCCGCTGGTACATCGCGGCGATGCACGTTCTTCCAGACGGAAGCAGGCTGGCCGTGGCTCGCGACGGAATTTATCGAGCTGCAGCAGGTGAACAGGCGATGACGCGCGTATTTGCCATCCAGCGCGGATCGAGACCGCTCAATTTTTCTATCGATGGCTCCCGCGTGCTGTTCGGCGAATACGGAAGCGGCCTTGAAGAGACTGAAGTCCTGATCTACGTCTCGGAAGACTGTGGAAAGACGTTTCACGAAGGATTTCGTTTTCCTAAAGGAGACATCCGACATGTGCACAACGTGATGGTCGATCCTCAAGAAGGCCATTACTGGGTTCTTGTCGGTGACTTTGGAAGACAGACCGGAGTCGGCGTTTTGAGTCGCGACTTGAAACACCTGGAATGGCTCGGGCGCGGGACCCAGCGATATCGTGCCGTTTCAGCGTTGATCGAACCTGATTGTCTGGTCTATGGCACGGACTCAGACCGTGATCATAACTTCATTGTCCGGCTGGATAAGCAAAGTGGCAGAATCGATGAATTGAAGGAAGTCGAAGGTAGCTCTCTCTTTTCCGCCCGGTTTGGAGGGTTACGAGTGATTTCCACCGCAGTCGAACCGAACCCGTATTGCCGTTCGCGAGAATGCTCTTTGTATGGAAGTCAAAATGAGGGGCCCTGGCAGCGGATGGCCGTTTATCGGAAAGACATGCTCAGCCCTGTCTATTTTCAATTCGGAACGCTCGTGCTCCCTTATACATCCGGTTCGTTGCCGTCATCGATAATGTATAGTGGGCAGGCAATCGAAGGTTTGGATGGGCGGGTTGCCTTAATTGGCGCGGAAACTGAATCTCTTAAAATTGCACGTGCGGCTTAAAAAAGCCCGATTCAAAACAACTTGATTCTCGATAAATTGAGGAGTCGGATATGTCGACATCAAATTCTGGTTCGAACCATGGAAAGCTGTCGGCAAACGACGTCATTCAATTGATTGCCGAAGCGCTTGAAATCCCTGCCGTGAAATTGAATGAAACCAGTCGATCTCACGATTTCCCTGAATGGGATTCCATGGGGATCCTTACGATTCTGACGATGCTTGACCGCGAAGGAGTCAAGTGTGACATGGGCAACACCGAAGCCCTGCAGTCGGTTCAAGGAGTGCTGGGAATCTTCCGCTCGGCCGGTAGAGTCGACTGATTTCCTGTGGCGCCTTGCCAGATAAACGACGGTGCTTAATCCGCATGACGTTCACCAACACCGCAGGGGCTGGAGGCGAAACCCCTTTTGCCTGGACTTAAGATCGGTCTTCAAAAACAACCCCGGACGAGCACGCTTTGCACTCCCGGTTCGTATCTTCAGCCTTTTAAAGCTTCTGTCGATGTCATGCGAATTTCAGATTGTCGGTGTTCGACAGAGCTTCAGATGCCTTTCGAAGCGTGGGCTTCCAGCCCTTGCGGCACAACCTCTTCCCTTGTCGGAATCCATCGATAAAGAAAATCGGAAATCGCCGCAGCCGTTCATCGATCGAGTTTAAATACTCTTTGTCGAAGAGGCGACTTGATCTGTCTAAATCCGATCAAACACTATTGATTTAGACCAACGACACGAGCGTGTCTGTTCAGAGATTCGCACGACATTCGCTACAGATGTACGATTTAAAACATCCCCCTAAGTCACTTCTCAGTCCGTAATTAAGAAGATTTGAAAAAACGGATTGGCAGGGCACATTTTTGTTGACTTTACGATTGTAATTTATAACGATGCCTTTTCGTGCTGGATGCATTCGCATCAAGCAGACTGTGAAGTACCACTTTTCCCTTCGATTTTGACTCTTCATGCATACCGAGTTAGCGAGCCCGAGAGGGTCTCCATTCTCGTCTCATGCAACTTGATCACAGCATTGGTTGATTGCTTTCCAATTCAGTTCAGTCGTGCTCGGCAAAGCTTCGATTTATTCCGTTTTAAGTGCTACCGGTATTTGAGTGGCAGGCCCTTGATATTTGTTGTTGCGAAGACACTCATCTATCAATTGGGCTGTCCTCGATAGTTGTTCATCAGGTTGTTGTAAGTCGTACTAAATATGGTTCAACGACAAACAAGGTGCGCAGCGTAAGTGATTGCGGTGAAAGGAGAATGAAAATGTGGTCAAATCGTGCCTGAGAAACGGTGTTGCAAACTGTTTGATCAGGGGAACCGAGTTGACCACGAAGTTATTATACAAG
>CAIULL010000267.1 GCA_903899985.1 uncultured Schlesneria sp. | reverse complement strand
TTCGCTGCGCTCACTCCGTCCGTGCCACCCCCGTTGGGGAATAAGAAAATGTGTTACCCATGTCCCCGAACACCTGTTACCCTTGACCCCGGTCTATTCAGTCCTCCGGCAAGCAGTGCCGATTGTTCAAGCGAGTGTCCATTTCCAGACACTGCTTCTACGAGGACTCCGAAGCAGTGGCACATCACCATGAAGGCATCATAAAGACGCCACCCCACCGCCCCTGCGGCGGTGGTTAACGGGCCTTTGCCCTAGCAATTTACAAGCGGCCACATCGTTGAACGGTTGCTCGCGCTGACAACCGTGCTGTTGCTTGCCGGCCTTCCATCAAGCAGTGTTCTTCGATCGTTAGAACGTCAAGACACTGGTTCTACGAAGACTCCGAAGCAGGGGCACAACAAGACGATCGCGAAATAAAATCACGACGCTGGCGTCTTTGGCCGCAGCGGAATTTGATTATCAGCTTCAACTAAAGACGCACCGCAACAGATTGAAAATGAAAAATCGAGTCCCCGGAATTCCCAGCATCCGCGCCGGTAAACTCGATCTGATTCCACGACCACTCAATGCGATCGTACGGCCGGAGACTTGTGATTCGAAAATCGTGTCGACCGGCAATTGTGCCGTCTGGAAGAAGGTTTTGGTTCGGCCATTCGAGGCCGATGCAAGAATTCGCCGGGCAACACCCATCGATGGAAAACTCAGGACCACTCGCTGGTCATCACCACGAACGAAAAAGGATTCGCCATTGGCAACGACTTCCATATCAATGGCGAATCCGATTTGAGAATGCATGATCAGGCCTGAGTCTTTTCAGCGGTTCGGATTTTCAAAACACCATTCAACTTCCATGTGGCATACTTGCAGGCTTCCCCAACGTGGTGGGGAACAGAGACCTCAAGCTGATCAAAATCATAGGTGATCTCGGCCTTTCGGCCCGTCAAGCCATCAAATAATGACATTGCCAGATCTGGCCAGTTCGTTGGTTCGGTTGTGTTGGATTCTGTCACGGTCGTCTCCTGTCAGCATTGTTTGTTTTACGGTCATCGCTATTGCAGTCATCTGCTACGACGGAAAGACCGCAAAAGATGAATCGGTTTAACCAGCAAAACGGTATTTATTCGTTGTGAAAAGGAACCAGCAGCATGAAAGGGATGAATCTGTCACCGACGGTCAGGAACGAGACATTCCATACCACCCAACATTTCCGCGGACGATTACCAAAAGAGCGTCCCCACGCTTTCAGGCAAACCCAGGTTGTTTACCGAAAAAATGATTCTCACAATCATCAACTGATACGATTGACGAAACGAACCTCGCACGATGCGTTGCCGCAATTCCCGTCGACCCGTCATTCAATGGATCAGGTTTTGGGCAAGCGGAAGTTTTTCCTCAGTGTGTTTTCAGCGAAACGAGTTAAATTGAGATCTCCTGCAAATACTCGAAACTTTTCCTGCAGTGAAGCCGTCAAATATTGCAAAGGAGAACTGATCATCATGAGTGTTGTCATTTTGCTTTTCGCAACTCTGCTCGCTGCCAACCCCGTTGAGCCGACCGGCCGCTGGCAGGGCATCATTAAGGATGATTCGCTTCGGAAACTTGCTCCAGAAGATGGCTTTCTCGCCGATGCCAAATCGCTGGAGACCGTCTGGAAGGCATGGAGGCCTGAAGAGGAGATTCCCACGGTGGATTTCTCAAAGGAAATCATCCTTGTCGGCGTCGTGCCGGGGCCAAACAGGGTTGGGTTTCAGCCATCGCTGGACGAAAAGGGGGATTTGAAATTCGTGGTCCTTGGAACGCTCGTGGATGGTCCCGGTTTCGGCTACCTCTTTCTTAAAGTCAGCCGAGAGGGTGTCAAAACCGTCAATTTAAAGCCACTTAGAGCGCGGGCTGCCGATGAAGCGAAGGGTGTGCGTGTCCCTGCTTCTTGCACGGGAAAACTGGCTGCGATGGAAACGAAACTGGTCGGTGCGTGGATCGGGCATGGTCCGTGCGTCGGAAATTGGGTTTTTCAGTCTGACGGGACGTATCATCATGCTGATTACGGGCCGGGAGCGGGCGCGTTTAAAACGGGGAGGTGGAAAATCGAGTGGAGCGAACTGCCGCCAACATTGGTGTTAACGGGGTCTCCGTCAAAGTTCTCCATCGTTCGGTTGAACGACGAGCATCTGCATCTCCGCTGGACGGGAGATATCGATGCAAGGGTCGAAGAACATGAGCGTGGTACAGAGAAGGACGATGTTTCAATCCGAATCAGGATTCTGGATAGTGCCGTTTCACGCTTCCACGGGAATACGAAATACGGTGCGGGAAAAACCTTCCCGCCGGATCTCAAGACGCTTGTGGACATCGAGATTTTGCGGGAAGAGTCGCTGCTTGATCTGTGGGGTAAAGAGTTCAAATATGATGTTTCCGGAAAGCGGAATAAGGGAAAGCAACCTGACATCTGGACTGAAACACCCAACAAAAACGTCATCAGCAACTGGTCGGTGAGCGACAAATAGCCTTGATGGGTATTGTCATAATATTGTTGACGCGTCAGATCGCTGCGCGCTTCTCGTCGATAAATGACAGGTGATGCCGGACGTGCCTCACCGCATGCAAAACCATCAACAAACGAAGCCAGATGAAATATTCCTGGGAACGGCCAATCCGGTTTTATTCACGCGATAACCTGGAAAAATTCTTCGCTCGCGGGTTTTGAAGTTGCGCATTTTCGATATCTGGGGTGAAATCAAGAATTCATTTGAAGGGTGCCAGAGGGTGACGGATTTTGAAACCTCAAGGATATCTGAAGGCGTTCAATGACAAGCTTTCCACCCTGGCTCGCCCAGGTGGAAGGAAATTTGGGAACCAGAAAAAATGCACGGAGAACAGCGTCTTTGTTTTGGCTTTCCACCTTGGCTTGTCCACGTGGGAGCGAATTTCGTCGCACGACATACAAACCTGATTGCGCCAATCCTGGCGACCGATGAGGCAAGCTCGCCGGGTGCGATGACGCGACTTCAGTCTTGTTTTCTGGTCACGAGACATGGTGTCCACCCCCCTCGCGTAGAAGGAAGTTGAGTTTGGAAACCATCATTCGTCAAAGCCGCACGAAATTCGCTCCCACCTGGGCGAGCCAGGGTGGAAAGCAGGAATGCGCATGTAGGGGTGGTGCGGTTGACTGGTTTCCAAATTCGCTCCCACCTGGACGAGCCAAGGTGGAAAGCCTTTTTAGTCCAACCGGAATGTCAATCCCGGCGGTTTCCAAAGTCGCCTGTACGAAACCCGTTTTCGAAACCTCAAACGCGCAACTTCTAAACTCGCGCGTCGGGCTCACGATTAATCCGGGCGAAGGATGTTCTTTGGCAAGCCCATTCTTTCATCGCCCTGGAAAGCCCCCGATCAATTGCGGCTTTCGTCATTTGCTTTCGAAAAGCTGACGAGGAAACCAGATCATGACGAAACTCACTGCCGCTCCCACGACGAGTGGCCCAATGACAGGTATGGGGATAAGAAACATTCCCGGGCACGCCAGAAAATATGCCACGTCAAACCAGGCTGGCTTTGTTTCTCCAAGTTTCCCCCATGCCTCCAACATGAACCATGTGCAGAAACCTGCGTAAGCCAACGAACATATTGGAACAGCGACCCAATAAGGCCAAGTGGGAAGTGACGAGGGGCTGTCGGCATCCATTTTTGCCCTTTCAACATCTCACGTTATCTATCGTTGGACTCACCAGGAGTTCATCGATACACGGTTTGTTTCAGAGAACTCGGTAAGCCGGTGAAACGATGAAGCCGTCAATAAAAACAGACCAGACTTCACTGTTTGAAGGAGGTCTGTTGTTGGGTCGATACGGAGTTCTTGATGCACCATATTCACAGTGATGTGCCCTATTTCAGGCCATGCCAGAAAACTCTCTGATTCCCCACGCCGTTAAAAATAAACGGCGTGCGGAATTTCACGTCATCTGTCAATTTCACCCATCACGATGTCGAGCGAACCGACGATCGAGGGAATGTCGGCGATCAACACGCCCTGGCAAAGTGGTCCAGTGACCGACAGGTTGCAGAAGCAGGAGCTCTTGGCGCGGACGCGGAATGGTTCGGCGTCGCCGTCGCCGACAAGATAAAAGCCCATGGAACCCTTGGGGCATTCGGTTTCCAGATAGACTTCGTCGGCCGGTAGCTTCTGGTTCATCTTGAACGGCAGACGGTACTCACCCTTCGATGTCGGGTAACGATCCAATGCCTGGCGGATGATCTCGATCGACTGAGCCACTTCCATCATGCGGACGAAGAATCGGCACCAGTTATCGCCTAACGCGACTTCCTGAGGGATACCGCCGAAGGCAGGATCAGAGAATGGTGCGACGGGGATCTTGAATTTGTAGCCTTCGTACATCCGCGTATAGATCGCTTCACCGTCACGACGCAGGTCGTAATCAACGCCACTGCCTCGCAGAACCGGGCCGGTGCAGCCGTAGCTCATCGCCATCTCAGGTGACAATATTCCCAGACCTGCGGTTCGTCGAACGAAGATCGCGTTGCGGGTGAGCAACGTGTGGTATTCCTTGATCCGAGGTCCCATCCAGTCGAGGAACATTCGCAGAGCGTTGATCCAGCTTAACTGCATGTTCGGATTGCGCTCGGTCAACTGAGCCAGGCCGGGGGGAATCGTGATCTGATCAGGCAGATCGTGAGTCGTTCCGCCGATCGTGATGTAGCTGTAAGTCAGGCGTGCACCGCAGACTTCTTCCAGCAGATCCAGAATGATCTCGCGTTCACGGAAGGCATAGAGGAATGGACTGAACGTCCCCAGATCGAGACCGTAGGCACCCATTCCGACCAGATGGCTGGCGATTCGGTTCAACTCACCAATGATGACTCGCAGTGTCATCGCCTTTTCAGGAACTTCCATCCCGATCAGCTTCTCGACGGTGAGGCTGAATCCGAGATTCATGTTCATTGCCGCCAGGTAATCCATGCGGTCGGTGTACGGAATCCATTGTGGTGGCGAAAGATTTTCGCCGATCTTTTCGGCGCAGCGATGTAGATATCCGATGTGCGGCGTCACTTCGTGAACGATTTCGCCGTCGGTCCGCAACAGCAGCCGCAGCACTCCGTGAGTACTGGGATGTTGTGGGCCCATGTTGACCAACATTTCGTCGGTACGAACGTCAAATTCAACGATACGTGGGTCTTCGAGTGTCAGGCTCATTTGATTTTCTTCAAGCAATATGCTGCGAACGACCTATTTGCCGCGAACGCCGTGGTATTCCAGAGGGAACTCGTAATCTTTTCTCAGCGGATGACCTTCCCAGTCTTCCGGGCAAAGGATTCGCCGCAGATTGGGATGGTTGGTGAAATGGATGCCGACAAGATCGTAGGCTTCCCGCTCGTGCCAGTCGCCGATCCCCCAGACGTGTGAAACCGAAGGAATCTCGGGAAGTTCACCCGCGACGCCGTCTTTCCAGCGTGGAACCTTGACCTTCAGCTTGCACGTGTGCTTCAGTGAATAGCTGTAAAGGTGATAAACAACTTCGACATGTGGATCGCAAGGAGTCTTTTTCTTTGCGTCGGTCTCGAGCCAATCGGCTGCGGTGAGATCATTCAGAGCTTCAAACTTCAGGTCTGATTCTGTCCGCAAGAATTCGGAAACGTCCGCGATCGCGGTTGGTGCGACTTCGATCCAGGGATCTTTGACACCCGTCTTCAGTTCACGAATGGCATCGCCGAAGCGGGAGACCAGTCGCTGATAAATCTCTTCAATCTTCATTGATGCAATTCCGCCGTAAGCGTCAGGCTGGGTTTCTGATGGTGATCAAAGTCATTAAAGCCAGGTATCGAGTGTTTCTGCTGATCGTCATGCACTCGAAATCATTCGTGTTCAGGCTGATTTCCCGCGTCATTCCAGGGACCTCAACTCGCGGTGACCGGCGCGGGTTTGTTTGCCGAGACTTGCGAAAGCGGCAGGGACGTCCCACCAATCGTGCTTTTTCGTTCGGCGGTCGTACGGACCCAATCCAAGTCGCCACGTTTCCAGACATAGGCGAATCCGACGAGCAGCACGGCGAAGAAGGCGGCGACGTCGACAAACGCCGTCCAACCCAGTTGCAACGCCGTTGCGGCCGACACTGCGGTTTGATCGGTAATCGAACCGGCAGGAACGGTCAGCAATTGTTCGCTGAGGACTCGACGAGCTTCATTTGAAAGTCCGGGGTCAGCCAGTTGCATCGCCGTTCCGAAGACTGTTGCCCACGGAAAGAAAAACACGACTTCGACGTCGAAAATAATGAACAGCAGTGCGACCACGTAAAACCGCAGATCGAACTGGATATAGCTTGAACCGATGGTCGGTTCACCGCATTCATAAGTGGCGTCTTTTTCCGCCGAAGGTAAGCGGGGACGAACCAGCCTGCCGATCAGCAAGGGGGCGATCAGGAAGCCGATTGCAGCGACCGTAAATACCAAAAAATGTCCGACAACTTCGGTCATGGCTGATTTATTCCTTCGGATTGGCGTCGGTATCGCCTTCGTTCAACTTCTCTCGACCTTGAAACCCGGCTTCAACCGTATGCCAGAAATCGACAGAGGGCTCACCGAGTTTCCAGCAGAGGCAGACTTCTTTACCGTTTCGCTTGGCAGGAAAGTCGACCAAACCCAGCACCGGATCTTTAAATTCGACACCTAACTCGAGCAATTCGTCGACGTAGCCCTGCAGACGTTCGACATCCCGTTCAAGATCGTGCCGAACTTGTTCGACCTCTTCACTGTACGGATCGTCGGTTCGTGCGTCTTTGGAGCGACCGCGAGTGATTCGCGAGAGACGCTCTTCACGATCACGGACTTCGGGAAATAACTCGACAATATCACTGACGATCGCCCGGACTAACGGCAAAGTCTGATTTGCCGAGGCAACCGAAAAGTACTGACGCGGAGCCAGCTTGGCACTCATCGAAACTCCCTGATTGAGCTACCGCTCCGCAGTAGCAGGATTTCGTGGAAAGGATCTGAGACTTACGTTGTTAAGCCCATGTCGCACAACAACTTGAGGTCAGACCTAAATTCGGTTTCACAACGGCCCACTTCACTATCATTCTCAATACGGCAGGATTGTGACGGTCGTTCGTCGAAGCGACAGTCACCGGCATCATCAATTATTCTTTGGTTTCGGTAAACTGGAACGGGCTTGTCTCACCCTTCACCCAGACTGGTTCGTACAACACCTTCGATTCGGCAACAGCAGTCGGATTCAGTGTCGCCTGACCCCAACTCACTTCCAACGGCAATTTGGCATAGTCGACGATACATCCATCGCGACTGTAACAACTGAGATCGTGGTTTGAACCCATGAAAATACAGTCAACAGGGCATGGTTCGACACACAAAGCACAGAACATGCACTTGGTATAATCGATCGTAAAGCCATTGACGCGAAAGCCTTTGCCAACCGGGCTTTTTTCTTTTTCGATATAAATACAGTCAACCGGGCAGGCGACCGCACATTTTTCGCAGCCGATGCAGGTTGTCAGATCGAATCGGTGGAAGCCCCGGTAGCGGGCTTTGACCGGAACTGGAACTTCGGGATATTCGTACACTTCCGTAAATGTCTTACGGCGGTACGTCCAGATCATGGTCCGCATCGTGACCCACATGCCTTGCAGCAAGGTCGAAACAGCAACGTATACGTTGCGGCACCAGTCGCGGAAATTCAAAAACGCCTGCATAGGGGTCTCGCTGGATATCGCTGTCCAAGACGCTCGCTATCGCGTAAGCCGCGAAGCCAGAGCACAGCGCAAGGCTCCACCGCGATTTAGACTGATGGATTATAGGCCGCCACACCATCAACGCAAGCGACGCTAAACCACTGAAAAAGGGGATCTCTCACAAGTGAGAAGCGGATTTCGTGTTTCTCGCGTTCGGTTCGTTGCGGACACCGGCAGGAGCCTCGCAAAGAGTTGCGATCGAAAGCGAACCCCAACCTCCCCTGCGGAGGTGGTTAACGGGGCTTTGCCGGAAAAATGGGTCTGACCCCCTACCTGTCGTTTGCCCAGAGAAACCTATCACCAACCATGTGGGGTCTGACCCATTTTTCGGGCAAAGCGGGTTAACGGGCCTTTGCCCCTGGAATTCGCATGACGATTTGTCAGTGAATGAAGGGCCTCGCTCGTTGTGAGAAGATCTCCCGTCCCTGTACTCGTCACGACCGAAGGTCTCCTCTTCAATTTCTTCCCCGAGTTTCAGTCGAAGCGTGAGCAAGAAAAACAGGTCGCCCTCTCACTTTTGATTGGGACCGTATTCAAATCGGGACGCGACTGCGCCCCCCCATCCACTTTCGTTACTACCAACTGCTCAAATTGGGGTACGACGGAATTGAATTGTATAATCAGACCGGATTCACCCGCATGTTTTGGAATCGAATCACAGAGATTGGTTTCAATTTGCCAAATGATGCGGGCTGCGGATGTGATGTTATCATTCGGTTTTGCTTCAATTTTCAGAAAACCTCAAATGTCCCTGATAATTCACGCTGAACGTCCGCCACTGCTCGAAATCGGTCACAACATCATTCGCGTGCACGACATTTGACATTCTGGTGCTACCGATAGTGTGATCTTGAATTGGGCGAACGATGCCGTCGCATGTTCGGACGCGATTGGCCGAAGGGCTTTCCATTTCTGGCGTATTGATTGTCGACGACCTGGCACCGATCGGTGTCTGTATTGATGACATCATGCTTGTGGCTGAATCCTCGGAACCTGAAGAATGGATAAATCATATCTACTATCTGCCATTCGGTAGAACGAAATGATGTGAAGCAGCGGAACCGTACGTGAGTCGTTCGGCTTCTCGATGTGCGCAGGTCTTTTCTTCAACTTTTTTCGGTATTCCAGTCGCGGCGTGACCAAGAGGTGGTCGGGCGTTCAAATTTCAAAATTGGCCCGGCACAGCCGGTTAGTGCGCGTCGGGCGAAGGGTTTAGAATAGGATTATCGATTGCGCGTTGATCGGGAGCAAAGAGGGGGTCGGGTGTTCAAATTTCAAAAATTGGCCCGGCACAGCCGGTTATTGCGCGTCGGGCGAAGGGTTTAGAATAGGTTTATCGATTGCGCGTTGATTGGGAGAAAAGAGGGGGTCGGGTGTTCAAATTTCAAAATTGGCCGACGGGTCCCTGTGATCAATCACATGACGTTTTCCCGGCTAATTTTGAAATTTGAACACCCGACCCCCTCTTTGAAAGCATCCCACTTGGTTTGGTCAGGAAAAATTGCGGTTGCCTGTCGTCAGAGGCCGTTTCGCGATTAGAATCAGGGGTTCACGTAATACCCGAACTATGCGTTTTTGAATCGAAGGATTTTCGTCGATGGATTGCATGCTGGCTGCAGACCGCTGGAATGACCTGGCCTCCCGAGTTCTAGACGGGCATCAGTTGACTGCCGAAGAGGGACTGAGCATCCTTCAATCGGACGACGATGATCTTTTAGATCTGCTGGCAGCGACATATCGCGTCCGTCGGAAACATTTTGGTAAGCAAGTCCATCTTTACTTCCTTAAGAATGCCAAAAGTGGTCTCTGCCCTGAAGACTGCGGTTATTGCTCGCAATCGATCGTGTCGGAAGCCGAGATTCCTCGATACGCCATGCTGAACGAAGCCAAGCTGATGGAAGGGGCCGAGCGAGCGGTCGCCTCGCAGGCTCGAACATACTGCATCGTGGCATCAGGACGTGGTCCCAGTAACCGCGAAGTCGACCATATCGCAAGCACCGTGACCAAAATCAAAGACAAATACGGGCTGCATATCTGCTGCTGCCTGGGTCTTCTCAAGCCTGAACAGGCCGAGACCTTGAAAGCGGCAGGGGTCGACCGGATCAATCACAATTTGAATACCAGCCGAACATTCCACGACAAGGTTGTTTCGACCCACAGCTATGACGACCGGCTGCAGACGTTGCAAGCGGTTCGAAACGCCGGGATGGAACTGTGCAGCGGACTGATTGTGGGGATGGGTGAAACCGATCAGGATCTCGTCGACGTCGCGTTTGAATTGCGGACGCTGGGTGTCCATTCGACTCCAGTTAACTTCCTGCATTCGATCGATGGAACTCCACTGGAACGCAAGTGGGACCTCAATCCTCGGTATTGTTTGAAGACCCTGTGCATGTTCCGGCTGGCGAATCCGTCGGTGGAACTGCGAGTCTCAGGAGGCCGAGAAGTCAACCTTCGGTCGATGCAGGCGATGAGTCTCTACGCTGCGAATTCGATGTTCGTCAGTGATTACCTGACCACAAAAGGTCAACCCGCCGAGGACGATTTTAAAATGGTCGCGGACCTCGGTTTCGAGATCGTGATTGGCGACCACGAAGCCTACCAGGCTTGGAAAGCAACTCAGACCCAATCCCAAACTGAAACCTGCTGCGAAAAAGGTGAACCGATCTCGTGTCACGGTTGATGACACGTTGGTCAATCTCCCAATTCATTAAACTCGGATAAACTGGAATTTCCACAGCGGATGTGATTGACTGTGATTTTTCACGGGATTTTCGCACTGCAACGTCAGTCAAATCGAAGCAAGGATCATAGGAGACGATGCCAATGTTCCCATCGAATGGAATCGGACAAGTGTCACCAATGTCGAGGAATACGAAGCTCAGCAGGGAACACGCTCGCAAAATTTGGCTGAGTCGGATCGCCGAACAGATCAGAATCCATCGTCACGATCTTATTTTCAAAGGAAATAACTGTATTGGTCAGATCACGAAAGCGAATTTCGAGATCGGCACATCGACCATACTCTTCTATTTCAACAGTAGTGATGGCACGTCACAGATCGCATCGATCGTCTTCGAGCGGCCCTTCGAAACGAGTCTTCACTTTCATGCCAGCTGCTCGTGTCCACATTCCGGATCACGGTTCCATTGCCCGCATACGTTCGCCGCACTGACGGTCCTGCATCGTGAGTTCACAAAATCGGATTCGAAAATGGTGACTGCGGTTCTTGGAGAACCCGAACCGTCGTGGACGATCGCTCTTAGAACGCTCGATCAATTTATCAATCAGAAATCGATACCGGACGAGCCGGAAGACGGACCAGCCAAGTCGCGACTCGCCTGGCGCTTGACGATCTACGGGGCGACGAACTTCAAGCTCGATCCGGTCGACCAGACTCCTGGCAAAAAGGGGGGATGGAACAAGGGTCGCATGATTGGCTGGGATCGCGTTCGTTCGCAATCCCACGTGCAATTCCTTCCTCAGGACCACGAAGTTCTTCGTGCGATGAGTGACAAACTCCGTTACTACGGTGGTCCAACGACGAATCAGATCGGAGCGATTCTGGAAAAGCTGATCGGTCACCCGTACGTGTATTTCGATGCCGATCCAATGAACGTCGTGCGCGGCCAGCTGGGATTATTACTCGAAGAATCCGACAAGGATTGGAAACTTGTTCCAGCGATTGACGGTCGTAGTCTGGCAGACTTCACTGAGTTTTCATCAGGGGATAGTGAGTGTGGATTCGCCTGTGATATCGATCAAGGCAAGATCTTCGTCGTCCGTGCGAGCTATGAATTGTGGCGAATGGCAATGAGTTTGCTGGAAGAGGTTCCAACGATTCCTCCGGAAGTCCAAGCGGAATTTCTAAAGCGGCTACCTGCCCTTGAGGCGAAGTTGCCTGTCGGGCTACCCGGGTCACTCAAAGGCGAATTTGTCCCAGCGGAACAACGGTTAGTCGCTCGGCTGACACCGATCGAACCCGCCGGGGCCACGATCCAAATCCAGGTCCGACCCGCTCCAAATGGAGCTTATTACCTGCCGGGCGAAGGTCCCACAGAGATTACTGGCCAGATCGACCAGGCTCGTGTTCAAGTCAGCCGAGACCACTTCGATGAACGGCAGAGAGCGGACTCGCTGGCGAAAGAATTGTTTCTACAACGATTTCAGACCGTGGAACCATTCAAATGGTCGATGCCCTCCGACGATGATGTCTTGGATATGCTTGATGTGCTCAGGGCTCGACCCGAGAACGATCCTGTGGTGCTGTGGCCCGAAGCCAAAGAAGCCCGCAAAATGCAGGTGCTGGGCGAAGTCTCGCCTGCGGGGCTGCGAGTCGAAGTCAAAGATCAACACGATTGGTTCGGCCTGACGGGTACGATCGAAATCGGCGGGCAGAGCTTTCCACTGACGACATTACTGACGGCGATCAAGGGTGGACGTCGATATCTTGATCTTGGCAAAGGACAGTTCGCGGCGATCTCGCAAGAGTTCCGCAATCGTCTGGCCAGCGTGACCGATATGATCCATTCCAACCGGGGAAAGCTGGAATTCAACGCGACTGCGGCTCCGGTGCTGGCTGATCTCTTCAAAGATGAAGTGACACTGAAGGCGAGCAAGAAATGGAAGCAATCTCTGAAGCGGTTGCAACTGGCGACCGATCTTGATCCGGTTGTCCCATCGACGCTGACCGCCGACCTGCGAGATTATCAGGTGGACGGCTATAAGTGGTTAAGGCGGCTTGCCGAATGGGGCGTGGGTGGTTGTCTTGCCGACGACATGGGTCTGGGCAAGACCGTGCAGGCCATTGCCGTCCTTTTGGATCGACGTGAGATTGGTCCGACATTGATCGTCGCCCCGGTCTCCGTCGGCTTCAACTGGATGCGCGAAGTGGAACGGTTCGCACCGACGCTGCGCCCGATCCTTTATCGGGATACCGACCGAGTGGAATTCCTGAAGACACTCGGGAACGGAGATCTGCTGATTACCAGTTATCACCTGTTGCAGCAGCATGCGGCCGAATTGAGCGGCATCAAATGGGGAACACTGGTTCTGGATGAAGCCCAGGCGATCAAGAACAGTCAGACCAAGACCTCGCAAGCCGTTCGCGAGATCGAAGCCGACTGGCGACTGGCGCTGACGGGAACCCCGGCGGAAAATCACCTCGGCGATCTTTGGAGCCTTTTCCGCGGGGTTGCTCCGGGGCTGTTCGGCAGTTGGGAACGGTTTCGAGAAGTCTTCGCCGACCCGATCGAGAAAGGAAAGGATGTCGTCCGTAAACAAGCGTTGTCGCGGGTCATCCGACCGTTCATTCTGCGCCGTACCAAGAGTGAAGTTCTGACCGAGCTTCCTGCTCGGACCGAAATCCAACTCACAGCAGAGCTGTCCAAAGAAGAGCGTCGCGTCTACGAAGACGCTCGACTGTGGGCCGTTACAAACCTGACGGACATGATCGATGGGACGGATAAGGATCAGCGATTCCAGGTTCTGGCCGCATTAACCAAACTGCGGCAACTCGCCTGCCATCCACGACTGGTTGATAAGGAATGGAAACTCTCGTCAGCCAAGCTCGATCTGTTCCTCGAAACGATCGACGAGCTACGAGAAGGACGTCACCGTGCGCTCGTCTTCAGCCAGTTCACTCAGCACCTGGCATTGGTCCGCGAAGCACTCGACAAACGGAAGATCACGTATCAATACCTCGACGGCGGAACACCGGTGAAGAAGCGACAAGAGGCCGTCGATGCCTTTCAACGTGGTGAAGGTGATCTGTTTCTGATCTCCCTCAAAGCAGGCGGAACCGGCCTGAATCTCACCGGGGCCGACTACGTCGTGCATCTCGACCCCTGGTGGAACCCGGCCGTCGAAGATCAGGCCACCGACCGCGCCCACCGGATCGGCCAGACTCGACCCGTCACGGTCTATCGACTGGTCGCCAAAGACACGATCGAAGAACAGATCCTTAAGCTACACGCCGACAAGCGAGGTTTGGTTGCCGGAATCCTGGAAGGAACCGACGCCGCCGCCAAGTTGTCGACAGCCGAACTGGTCGATCTGATCAAGCTGGGCGGCCATCAGACATAACGAAACCCCACCCTCCCTGCGAGGGTGGTTAGCGGGGCTTTGCCCGAAAAATGGGTCAGACCCCTCATGGGTGGTATTAGATTTCTCTGGGAAAACGACAGGTAGGGGGTCAGACCCATTATTCGGGCAAAGGCGGTTAGCGGGCCTTTGCCCTAGCATCCGCCAACAGTATGCCATCCAATAACTAATCGGGTGTAACGGCCGTGTTCCAAATCAGGACCATGAATCATGGGCGACTTCTTCAAACCGTGGCGACGAAAAGCGGGATTCGTCACGTTGGCGATGGCGTGTATGTTCCTCTTGGCGTGGGGATGGGGTCAGGGGAACGCAACATCGATTGACGTTTGGTACACAACGACAACGGAGTGTTTTCTAACCCTCGATTCTCGAGGATTCCAATTATTCAATGGGGAAATCGCGATTGATAAAGCGACAGGCATGCGTCAGCTCAATCGTATCTGGGATGTCGAAGTTTCGCATTGGTCGATCATCACACCTCTGACCCTGCTCACGGCGTATCTGCTACTGAGCAAACCGCGAGTTGCAAAGCCGAAATCGCTGAGCGAAATTACGATCCCTGACTAAACGGGCAAGTTACCGAATAGTCGGTCAACTGGTACCAGGCAGGACCATGAAACATGGGCGACTTTTTCAAGCCGTGGCGACGAAAGATTGGCGTTGTGACGCTGTTCGTGGCATTCGCGTTCATGGCAATATGGATGCGAAGAACGGATGAAATTCAATTTCCAATCGGCCCCGACACTTTCTACGACATCAGGTCTGGTCCGAATGCTCTGTATTGGGAACGGGTTTACTTTGTTCGTCCGATGACGTTAAACGCCGTAGAACAGACATATGCAGCAGGTTTATTCAAAGAATTTGCTTATGTTTTCGTCGATTGTCACTTGGTTCATGATGTAGGTCCGCGTGAAAATGAAGAGGACGGCCAACGTTTCAAATGGAGATGGCGCTGTTGTGGATTCGAGGCGGGGGAAATCATCAAAAAAGACGATGACCAAACGATTAGTGGAACTTTCTGGTTAGTCCCATTTTGGATGATCATCCTCCCGCTGACACTGCTTTCGGCGTGTCTGTTACTCACCAAACCGCGTGTTGCGAAACCAAAAACCACCATCGATAATGGTCTTTCCTGAATAAACGGGCAAGTGGCAATAGGCTGGTGCAAAGGCCCGTTAACCACCCCCGCAGGGGGGGGGGGTTCATCGCTTATGCTCCCGACAATTGCCTTGCTGCGTCTTCGATGCTGTTAAGTTGATTCTGAAGCCCCGCCAAGGTCTCACGAACTTCGACGACGACCTCTGGCGGAGCCCGATCGATGAAGCTTTGATTTGAGAGCTTCTTTTCGTGCCCAGCGATGAATCCGCGTAGCTTGTCCGCTTCCTTCTTGAGACGCGTCACTTCTGCCTGGAGATCGACCAAGCCTTCCAGTGGCAGGTAACCATCGGCATCACCAAGGGCAAAGCTGGCGCTGGCATTGGGTCGAGTTACCCCTGGTCCGGCGTCGGTCAACGTCGCCTTCGCCAGCATCTCGAATTGCGGCTTGACTTGATTGAGGTCAGCGGCAATCTCAGGCGAACAACGTACGGAGATCGAAACGGCAACGGCGGGACTGATGTTGTATGTCCCTCGCACGTTTCGGACGGCCACGATCAAGTCTTGTAGTCGCTGGAAACGGGCTTCCAGTGAAGCGTCTCGATAACCCTCAAGACCTGTTGGCCACGGGGCAACGATGATCGCGTCTGCCGATTTCGTCGGGGCAGGCAGACCTCGCTCAGGGGCGATCTCAGCCAATCGCTGCCAAAGCTCTTCTGTAATGAATGGCGTAAACGGATGCAGCAGCCGCAAGGTTGTATCGAGTACGGCCACAAGGACTCGCTGAGCCGTGGGCTTGAGTGCTTCGTCGCGCAGGCGAGGCTTGATCATTTCCAGATACCAGTCACAGAACTCGTTCCAGACGAAGTCACGTAACGAACGAGTCGCTGCGTCAAACTTGTAGACGCCCAGCAGCGACGTCACTTCATCCGTAACTGTGGCCAGTCGTGACAAAACCCAGCGATCTTCAATCGCCAGCGATGCGGGATCAACGGCGCCTGGCGTATAGCCTTCCAGGTTCATCATCGCGAAACGGGCGGCGTTCCACAGTTTATTGCAGAAGTTGCGACCGAACTCGAAGCGCTCGATCACGATTCTCGCGACCGGTTCACCTTCGTCAGGAATGTAGTTCGGCGTGGCGTACTGTGATTCCTTCTTGCACTTGGGGCATTTGATCTTCGGCTTGCCCGGCTTGAATTTGAGATGATGTGGTTCCTGAGGAATCACTGCCTGACAATGCGGGCACTCGTAGCCGACCGGCAACCGCACGTCCTGCGTCTCACCCGCGAAGGACGCGATCGTAAACCGCATTCCGTCACAGCCATATTTCTCGATCAACTCAATCGGATCAACGCCGTTCCCCTTCGACTTCGACATCGTCTGCCCGAATCCATCCTGAATCTTGGGATGAATACAGACATGTTTGAACGGAACGTCTCCCATGTTGTAGAGACCCGTCAGCACCATTCGCGCAACCCACAACGTGATGATGTCACGTGAGGTCACCAGCACGCTGCCGGGATAAAAGTACGGCAGGACTTCGTTCTTGCCGGTCGCCGAAGGGTCTGCATGGCCATCGAGCGGAGGATTGTGTTTGAGGTCAGGCCAGCCGAGCGTTGCGTGTGGCCAGAGGGCGGAACTGAACCAGGTATCCAGGACATCTTCGTCCCGCTTGAATCCATGCGATTCAATTTCCGCAGTCCAATCTGCATCGTCAGTCGCCAGGCAAGCCTGCAACAATGCACCACCTGTCGCAGCCGATGGACCTGACGCCGAGTGAATCGTGAACTCAATCAAATCGGGATTGAATTTTGAATTCGCTTCAAACTGCGCTTTTGCCTTTTGAGCTTCGCTTTCACTTTCGTACGCGGTCGACCAGACCGGAATCCGGTGTCCCCACCAGAGTTGTCGGCTGATGCACCAGTCCCGTTTCTCGCCCAGCCAGTCGAGATATGACGAGCGATATCGCTCGGGATAGAACGTCACTCGGTTGTCATTGACGGCATCGATCGCGGCCTGGGCCAGCGTGTCCATTTTCACGAACCACTGCTCGGACAGGTACGGCTCGACAGGCGTCTTTGAACGATCACTGTGCTTGAGTGGGATCTTGCGATCTTCCACTTTCTCGAAGTGTCCAAGCTTTTCCATCTCGGCCACCACGGCATCGCGTGCGACCAGTCGATCCAGACCCTGCCATGTCCCGCCGTTCTCGTTCAGTGTCCCGTCGGGATTGAGAATGTTGATCGGCTCGCCCATCGCTTCTTTATTACGAGTCCAGCAGGCGTAGTCGTTCGGATCGTGAGCGGGAGTCACCTTCACGCAGCCCGTTCCCAGTGTTTTGTCAGCCAATAGTGCATCCGCCACAATCGGAATCAGCCGCCCGTTGACGGGGATACGAACTCGTTTGCCGATCAGATGAGTGTATCTCTCGTCGGTCGGATGGACGCAGACTGCGGTATCACCCAGCATCGTCTCAGGCCGAGTTGTGCTGAACGAAATGCGGTCACCCGTCGGTTGGCCCGCGTCGTCGATGACCGGATAGTTCATCGTCCAGAAGTGACCGTCGATCTCTTCGTCGTAGACTTCATCGTCGGCCACGGCAGTTTGCAGGAACGTATCCCAGTTCACCAGCCGCTTGCCGCGATAGATCAGCCCGTCTTTGAACATCTTGAAGAACGTCTGTCGCACAGCGCGCGAGCAAACTTCGTCCAGAGTGAACCGGACCCGTCGCCAGTCACAGCTTGCACCCAGACTTTTCAACTGGCTGAGAATCCGTTTTTCGTACGCATCCTTCCAGGTCCAGATCCTTTTGACGAGCGCCTCACGGCCAATGTCGTGCCGCGTCAGACCCTCTTCTTCAAGCATCCGTTTTTCAACGACTGATTGAGTCGCGATCCCCGCGTGATCGGTCCCCGGCATCCATAGGGCTTCATAACCCTGCATCCGGCGCCAGCGAGTCAGCAGGTCTTGCAACGTTCCATTGAGCGCATGCCCCATGTGCAGCGCACCCGTCACGTTCGGCAACGGGATCATGATCACATGCGGCGGCTTAGGATGAGGATCACCCGGCTTTGGCGGATTAGCGTTGAAATCACCCCGTTCTTCCCAGAAAGGGGACCAACGAGCTTCAGCCTGGGCGGGTTCGTACTGCTTGGGGATTTCGGTCGTCATATGTCTTTTCAAATCACGCTATCGACAAGAAACGAAAGTGGTCCGAATTGATCAACGTCAAAAGTGACGGTCTCAGAAGTTCGATAGACCGACTGAGCCTGATAACGCTGCTCATCGGCCAAAGGTTCCGAAAGAACTTCGATCAATTCGTCCTGAAGATTCACGATTACATAAACCGGTATGGCCTGGCTGGCGTAAAGTCGCTGCTTGGTCCGCCGGTCGGACAAAAGCGAACTGTAGGCGACCTCGAACACGGCCATCACATCGGTGCCATGGGGAACGGCGTCGGCAAAATCATCGGGTGTTCCGCGAACGAGACAACAGTCTGGTTCAGGCTCGCTGTTGTCACTAATGAGAATCGGCCCCTGAACTTGAAGAAACGCAGTCTTTGATGCGACCCACTGTGACAAAACGGCCATCAATTTATTGAGCGAACGCAGATGACTCGATCCGTGCGCCTTGATCCCTCCCGCCTGATCCCTGCGGTCTTTATAGAGCAGCGTTCCCTGGATCAATTCGATTGGTTCGGCGTCGTGCAGAATTCCATCGCGAATCATCTGGTGGTATTGGTCGACGGTCAGCGGTGCCAGATTCAAATTGACCCCGTCACGCAGATCATCAAGAAGACCAACGCTCATAAGTCATCCTCCAATCTGGACAGGGTTTTTAGAAACTTGTGGAAACGCCATGAAGGGTTTTTCATCATGAAAAAAGGGGTTCGAACAAAATCTTGTGCCACTGCTTGAGCGTCTTCGATCAAGCAGTGTCTTTCAACCGCGAGTTTACGTGGCGAAGACACTGCGTCGGAGAAGACTCCGATGCAGTGGCACGTCACGTCCATACCCTTTTGATAAATCCTTCATGGTGATGCCCAACGGAATCTTGAATTTGTCAACAAGGCGAACAATATTGACGTTCGTCAAACGACGCCCGCCTTGACCTCACTATCTTTATACAGTTTGTATTCCACACTATCGACCAGAGCCAGCCAGCTTGCTTCGATCACGTTCTCACTGACACCGACAGTACTCCAGACGTCGGTATGGTCGCGACTTTCGATCACGACGCGAACGCGGGCTGCCGTTCCTTCCGCTGAATTGATGACTCTCACTTTGTAATCAACAAGTTGCATTTCGGCGAGGTTCGGATAGACCACTGACAGCGCTTTTCGCAACGCATTATCGAGAGCATTCACCGGACCATCCCCTTCCGCCACGACGTGTTCTGTGTGCGAGTTAACTCGCAGTTTGACAGTCGCTTCGGTGATAGTCCCCTGTCCTGCCGTCGTTTCCACATTCACGCGGTAATGCAGCCGCTGGAACTTCGGCTCGTAGACCCCCGCCTCTTTGCGGACGAGCAGATCAAACGACGCTTCCGCTGCCTCGAACTGATAGCCTTCGTTCTCCAGATCGACCACTCGTTCCAGAATACGTCCCATCAGAACTTTGTCATTTTCGATCTGATATTTTGTTGTCTTGGCGATGATGTTGGATCGACCGGAAAGTTCGCTCACCAGCACCCGTCGTTGATTACCAACGGTTTCCGGTGGAATGTGTTCATAGCTGGATGCCAGACGGTTGACGGCGTGCACGTGCATTCCTCCTTTGTGAGCGAAGGCACTCGTCCCGACAAACGCCTGACCCGACCGAAAGTTCATGTTGGCGATCTCGTAGACGTAACGAGACAGTTCCGTCAGGTGCACCATGCCACCTGGCAGCAGGACGTCGTAGCCCTTCTTCAAAGCCAGATTCCCCACAACGCTGATCAGGTCGACGTTCCCGCAACGTTCACCGATTCCGTTGATTGTCCCCTGCACCTGGATCGCCCCATGATCGACGGCGGTGAGTGAGTTCGCCACGGCCAGTTCACAATCGTTATGACAGTGGATCCCAACGGGAATCTTGAGTTCTTTACGAACCGCTTCGACCGCCTTGGCGATGTCTTCCGGCAGGCGCCCACCGTTCGTGTCACACAGGACGATCGTACTGGCCCCGGCATCTTGAGCCGCCACGACCGTCTTAAGTGCAAACTCGGGATTCGCCCGAAATCCGTCGAAGAAATGTTCGGCGTCATAAAAGACTTCGCGGCCTTCCGCCTTCAGAAATGCCACGGAATCGCGGATCATCGCCAGGTTTTCCGCTTCATCGACGTTCAAGACTTCGAAGACATGCAAGTCCCAGGTCTTGCCAACGATCGTCACGACCGGCGAATGGGCATCTCGCAAAGCACACATGCCGATATCGTCTTCTGCGGCGCAGCCTCGTCGCCGCGTCATCCCGAACGCCACAATCTTCGCGTGCTTCAGCGTCAGCTCACGTGCCCGAACGAAATATTCTGCATCTTTCGGATTCGAAAGTGGGTACCCACCTTCGATGAAATCGATGCCGACATCGTCCAGCTTCTGGGTGATCAGCAGCTTATCCTGCAGCGAGAAGTTGACTCCTTCGCCCTGACTGCCATCTCGCAGTGTCGTATCATAGATCTGGATTCTCGGCATGAGTCTGCTTTCGGTATCGATTCGCATTAAGAAAAAAGCCCTCAGGTGCAACCTGAGGGCTTGTGTTGTATTCGTTCAATAACACCCCGAGGCCGCTTACACGTCTCCAATAATCGAAATGACAATAATTCGAGCAGCGATCATCGCTGTTGAATCATGCAGACTTCGACCTGACGACGAAAACGACATCGAGAAAACCTTGCAGAAACGTTTTTACTCAAGTGGGAGTTACGCCCGAGATGATAAACGTTCGTCCGATTGGAGTCAAATCGAGTCGGAATTCTTCGGGAGGGGGAGGCTGGCCTGTTGAAACAAGCTGATGACATAATGTTTGTATTGTTGGGAACCACCTGCTTTTGCACCAGAAAGGCACCATAATGGGTGCCACTGGCGGCTGCTTTGAGCTGCCAGTGGCTTCTTTTTGATCGTCAAAAAGCACAAGAGAACTGGCGAGCGAGGACCACGCCAGTGTCACTCGGCATCTGTCAAATCATGTTTATGATGGTTGGCGGCGGTGTATGTCATGTGTGATGAAAGCAACAATCAACGCAACTTTGATTGCTCCAGAAATGGCATACAGCCGCGTCGAAAGGGTCGTCAGACAGATGTCTGCCAACACGAGGCAGATCAGGATTGGCATCGCGGCGTTTGTTCCCGCTCGCACGAAGCCAGCAACAAAACCGGACAATCCGGAAAAAACGATTCCGATCATGATGACAATCCCGACACCCATGCCACCATATGGTCCCGGCTGAATAGGGAATTTTGGAGCAACTCGTCCAATCACAATCAATAAAAACGGCAGCCCAAAATTCAGTAACACCGCACTCACTGCACCTGTAATTCCCCAAAAGAGTCGTCTTTCAAGGTTGGAAGCCGGAAACTCGGACATCGATCCTCCAGTCATTTAAGGAACAAGCCCAAGCGCATCGCCGGGGACCGTTCCCACGCCCACGGCACAACCCAGTACATAGTCAGCAAAACCAGACTTGTCTTCTTGATGGGAATGTGAGACGTCATGGAATTTGCATTTCATCGCATTCGTGAACGGTGTCTTGTCCGGGCTCGTCCAAGATCCTGTAAAACGATCTCACTACCTGCGCCATCATCAACCCCCAGACAAAACTCTTGAGACCAATGAAGAATCCCGTCCAGTGGATACCGTAGGTGTGCGCTGGAATTGCGAGCCAGGCGAATGGAAAACCACGGAAGACTTGGGTCCAAAAATCAAAACTGGAACTCGATTGTCGTCGACAGGCAGATGTAGTACAGAAACAACAAACACAATCCAGGCCACGCAGTTGGCGATCGCCAAAGAACCGCTCAGGGTTGGTCGCCATCCGCAGAAGTCGCCCATGAGACATGCCCTTCGATCATGAAGGATTCTTTCGCCGTTGCATGGTCTGTTTTCGGATTATCCTGACACGGCTATCAAATTCACTGGCCATTTCTGGCATATATATTGAGCTACCCGCGAATCACCGGATGTCAGAAATTGACTTCATCCTCCGAGAAAAGTCTGAACGCTTCATCAGCTTTAGGATTGTGAAAATCTTTAGATTTGCGGAAGGGGGCGAGTTTTCTGTCGAGGAATTCCTTCCATTCGGAGTCAACAGATATTCGGTCTCGCTGACATTTTAGTACAAAAAATAAAACGTCTCTCACATGCGACGCCAAATCCGCTTCAGAAAGTTCAGCTCTCGAAAATTCAAGGCTCTCAAAAATGTCATTCAAATTGTCCATGAATCGTTCTTTGTGATTTGGAGTGGGGACAAGAAACGAACAACTTGGAGTATACCCACGGGCTTCTATTTATTGTCAATTTTTCTTTCGGAATGTCATTGATCACTCCATCAGCTTCTCAGATCATCCCAATGTGATTCTGAAGACCCTGTTACACAAATCTCAGTTGCGACGTTTAAGGTCGCTGACCTCAACACCAATTCCGAGATTGTCACACGCCTCGCGTAGTCGCGATTCGGTGATGAAGCCTTCATTCGTGCATAGCACAAAGAATCGGTACGCGGTATCCGTCACGGCACGCCGCGCCTGCTTCAGTTCCACATCGGAAACACGGATTGGCGGGTCGGGGGGTTTCGGTTTCGAAAATTCGTCTCTGCTGTCATGGGCCAGGGTCTCATGCTCGCTGACGTAACGATTTTGCGTTGATTTCATCTGCTCAAATCGTTGGCCATACCGATCAATTACCTCGACGGCATGGCGAGCCTCACTCAGCCAGAAATCAAGATTTGCCGCCTGACCTGCGAGTTGATATCGGCTGAGCGTCATAAACCGCGAAAGCTGACTGGCGATCAGGTTGGCGACTTCTGACGAGTAAGACATCGTTAGAGAGCTCCTTCATGAGAATTTCGCCACTGATACACCCGGCGCGGGCTTCGCCCGCAACCCAATGGGAGGGCGAGGCTCCTGCCGAGCCGCTGAGTCGATGCGTGTCCCTACTTCACGGCTCGGCGGGAGCCTCGCCCTCCCACGAAAAATCTTCGCGGGGCGCAAAGAAACAAAACGTGAGTACTACAGAACCACACAGATAAAGAGGAATAGAATCGAACGAAACACCTTGGCCTGTCTGTTCAATTTCTTGTATTTATCAGTGTGACTCTGTGTTCATCGGTGGCAACACTTCTTTGCTTTCGCACGGCCTGCCGTTGTCCCTGGCTATTTTAACAAACGGCCCTTCAGGTCGGAGGATTGAGCGAAAAAGTTGTCGTCAACGGTTTGTTTGAATGGACTCACCCACTGTTCTCCCTCAATTTCGAAATCCGAGAATCGCACTTGTTGATGCATCTCAACAAAAAGTACAGACCCGGATTTATCGCCAGAGACTCTCGCTCATAACCGAGGATTCCCTGGCTTATTCGGAGCATCCCAGCCGTTGGCTCCTTTTACTTTGACCTTGCGGGAATAGACGCGGTCTCCGCATGTGCAGTAGAGAACATCGAAATTCTCGCCGCCGAAGGTCAGGTTCGAAACTTTTCCGTTGGGGGTCGGGATGATGCAGTTCACTCGACCTGGTTGATCACAGACCTGCAGACCAAGTCGCGTTGCAACCCAAACTCGGCCGTCGCGATCGCAACGGATGCCGTCGGCTCCGCTGTCCTCCGCCGTGTCGGGGACATGCAAATGAAAATATTTTTGTTTATGTGCGAGCGACCCGTCGGCCTGAATCTGGTAGCTGTAAACCCAATGAGTGCGACTGTCGGCGACGTATAGCAACGACTGGTCGGGCGACATGCAGATGCCGTTTGAGAATCTCAAACCGGTATCGACGACAGTCTTTTCTCCCTTCGGACTGACGTAATAGATCTTGCTGGGGTCCGTTCCATTCCAGCCGGGATTCGTTACATAGATTCCGCCGTTATGGGCCACGACAAGATCGTTTCCTCGAAAACCTTCGGCGATGACTGAGGAATTGCCCGCAGCGTCCCAGGCAAGGACCTGACTCGTCGTCCCTGCATTCGCATACAATCGACCGTCGGGTCCAAAGGCCTGACCGTCCCCCTTTTTCGAATCACTTAGAAATTCTTTGACGGTTCCTTCCGATGTCACCTGAAACGTTTTGCCTGCTCCGACATCATTGAAAAAGACCTGACCCTTGGCGTTCACTGCGGGACCTTCAGTGAACTGATAACCTTCGCCAACCAGCTTCCAGTCTTCGCCAGGAATCAAAATCTCCTGGATCTGTGGCGAGCCTTTTCCAGCTTTAATCCCGGCAGGCCAATCCTTCCACAACCAGCGCATCGCGTCAGGGAACAGCTTCGTGGCGTGCTCGCCGTTATGGCCACCTTCTCCCCAGACATGGGTCACTTCGTAACCGGCGAAGACCAGTGATCGTTCCATCGCCTGATTGGCCATCCACCAGTCACCGCCGTAAATGTTGAGGTCGTTGCTGCCGTCTTCCAGAAAAACGCGAAGGGGCTTCGGTTCGTATTTGCGAATCAGCGTTGAATAGTTCTGTCCGCCACGCAGTCCCACGTACGTTCCGATTGCGCTGAAGACGCGACGGAAAGCATCGGGCCGTTCCCACGCGGCAGTGAAAGCACAAATGGCACCGCTGCTGGCTCCGCCAATGGCTCGATCGTTGCCGTCCTTGGACAGCTTGATGGCTCGGCCATCGGTGGTGGTTTTGGTCTCGACGTTTGGCAATAACTCGTCCAGCAGGAACCGAGCATATCCGTCACCCAAACCGTCATATTCAAAGCTGCGATTGAAGCGTGGCAAGGCCTGATCTGATGTCGGCTTGACGATACCCGGTGTGACAAATACCCCGATCGTAATGGGCATTTCGCCTTTGCTGATCAACGCGTCGAAAACTTCCGGGGCTTTGTATTGAACGCCATCTTGATTGACATAGACACACGCCGGTTTGGCGGGGTCATATTGTTTCGGGACGTAGATTGAGACTTCGCGAGTTGTCCCCGGAAAGATCTTTGATTGATCGAACGTGTATTTAATGAGTTCCCCTTTTGGGGTCTCTTGCGCAGAGGCCGATGACGAAACCAGCAAAGCACCAATCAAAAAACAAGTTGCAAGACGGTTAAAAATGAGCTGCATTTTTCTGTCCGTTTGTGAGGGGAGGAGATGGGATAAAATGCGAAGATGGTGGGCCTCGAAGCTCGACCCACCCTACAACAAATGCCGTGATTTTTCCTCGGGCTTTATCTAAATGTGCCACTGCTTCGGAGGTCTTCGGAGAAGCAGTGTCTTGAAATCAACATTCGCTTGGCAACTCGGCACTGCTTGACGGAAGACCGTCAAGCAGTGGCACAGTTTTCAGCAGAACCATTACTTCCTGGAAAAAGACCCTACGAGAAGTCGACAACAACGCCTGTCAATCTTTTAGTGGCCCGACGCCAATGGTGGTCATCTGCCCGAGCGGGAATTGGTCGAGCAGCGTACGAATATCGTTCAGCGTGATGTTCTGCACGATCGCCAGATCGTCGGCGATGCTGCGGTATTCACGACGGAACAACCAGTTGTTGCCGAGTCCCCCCAGCCGTCCCATCGGACGTTCGCCGCGCAAAACCAGACGCGAGCAAACCTTGTTCTTGGCCTGCTCAAGTTCGTCGGCAGTCACTCCACGCTTATTCACGTCGGCGTAGATCTTGGCGATTCGCTTCAGATTGGATTTCGTCTCTTCAGGAGGCCCATTGAGAAAAGTCAGATAGGCACCGGTCTCTTCGTATTCGTAGTAACCCATCTCAGCCGATTCAACCAGGCCCGGGTCTAGCAGTTCCCAGTACAGTCGGCTGTTACAGTCATCGCCAACGATGACTGACATCAGTTCGGCCGCGAACCGTAGGGGGTCACTTCCCGAGGGTGCGGGAGAAAGCTGAATGACCTGTTCCTGTTGGCATTCCTCTTTCGGAATGTATTTCGTGGATGGCCTGGGCGATGCGCGCATCACCTTGCGATCCGACTTTCCTTTTGGCCAATTTGCACAATGGCGATTCGCCAGTTCCAGGATCGTGGACCAGTCAGTATTACCTGTCACGGCCAGTACGATATTTCCCGCGAGATAATGCTTACGGTGATACTCGCGCATCTGTTCGGATGACAGTCCACCAACACTCTCGGTCGTACCCAGGACCGATTGGCCCAGCGGGTGTCCGTGGAAGTGAGCCTGCATCGCATTGTCGTAGGCGACGGATGAGGGCTGGTCGGCGTACATGCCGATCTCTTCCAGAATCACTTTCTTTTCGACATCGAAATCGTCCTGGCGCAACGTAGGAAACAGAATGCTTGACTGGATCTCAAACGTCTGCGGCAGGTATTCCGGCAATGTGGCGGCATAATAAACCGTACTCTCTTCCCCCGTGGCCGCGTTGTTGTCGGCACCGACTTCGTCGAAGATCCGGTTTACGTCTTCGGCTGTGAAACGTTCGGTTCCCTTGAAGGCCATGTGTTCGAGAAAATGGCTGACGCCGGAAACTTCCGGGGTTTCATCGCGAGCACCCGCTTTCACATAAAAACCGAACGCCACGCTATGCACGTCAGAATTCGTTTCGGCAACAATTTCGAGACCGTTTTCCAGCGTCGTATGATGAAAGGACATGCAATCTTTCTGATGGACAACTTTGTAGACCCGGCGAAGTCACTCGTCGGTATTTCGAACGTTAAAGGTTTACCCAAGTTTTCAACCGGTTTCCAGAGGCTCGCGAGGCTGTGACAAAGTTCCGTGAGAAGATTGCCGGAACAAAATCGCATTACCGCCGGGCTGTTTGAGTCTTGACCAACGCGTCGAGCGACTTCAAATCGATCTGTTCCCCTTCCTTTGGGAATGGAAACGGCAATAGCCACCATTCCTCGGTAAACGACGCCGATTCGCCCGGCTGCAATCGTTCTCTTGGACCGATCGGTTCCAGTTCAATACGTGGTCCCGTTGGACACCAGACCGAAATCGTCAGGCCCGCCGCTTCGTTGTAGACACGGTCGGGAAAGATCGGAAACCGTTTGACGAAAAGCGTATTACCCGGCATCAGATACCCTAACCAACCAGCGGTTGCGTCAAATCCCAGTTTCGGTTTGCGAGGCGGGGCCAGGATTTCCAGAAAGCCGTCCCGTTCGCGAATCTTCTCGTCAGTGTTTCGGACGTTGATCGTCGCACTCTCTTCATACATCGCATATTTGGAGGGGAACCGACTCGGTCGGTCGCCGAGTGGAATCACGCAGATTCCGCCTCCCGGCGAGAAAGATCGACCCCAGTGACACACTTCGCGGACTTCTTTGCCAATGTTTCGGATCGTCTGCTTGCAGGCTAAATGGATCGTCGATTTCGTTTCGGACGTGTCACCTTCAAGTAACTGGAAATCACGGACAAGCTGAATGCCCGCCCGATCGTCTTTCTGACTCGTCAATCTGGCAGAATATTCCCCCGTAATTTCGTGGGACCATTCGCCAGACCAGAGCTCGGGATGTGGAATCACAGTCAGTTCAGGACCATAGTCAAATCGGCCCGCTGTCACTTTGACGGGATTTCCCGGCTGCCATTGCTTCTCGGCGTCCTCCATAAACATCGAGTCCTTCCCGTCGACCGAGAACTCGAGAACACGTCCGCCAACCTGAGGGCAAAGTACGACACGGGCATTTTTCCGCTTCAATTCGATGGCCCGCGAATAGCCATGGTATTGGATCACACCTGCATTTGATGTTACTGGCTGAACCCCTTGAGCATTTTGAGGATCTGCGGCATTCAACAGAGTCGTCAATGAACCGAGTATCAATCCCATCGCAGCGGTCAATTGCGGCGTTCCAGCCATCAGCGGGCTCCGTTAACGAGGCCAAAGTTTCGACGTGAGAGAGATCACTTAAACATACGAAATCAGTAGATGGGGTGCACCTGACCGACTACGATTTGTTAACTCCAATGTCCAGCCCGTGGCGGCATACCCTGCTCTCAATCTGAAGGATCTCTGATGAAACGATTCATGGTGCTGTCTTTGTTTTTGCTTTTTCCAGTCGTGGCAAATTGTGCCGACACGGCCGATGTCATCTATCACGGCGGGGATATTGTCACAGTTGACGATAAGAATCCGGCTGCTGAAGCACTGGCCGTTTTCAAAGGCAAGATCATCGCCGTCGGGACGAAGGCCGATGTGCTGAAACTCAAGGGAGATACCACAAAGCTGGTTGACCTGGGCGGAAAAACTCTTGTTCCCGGGTTCCTTGATGGACACAGTCACTTCATCAACTGTTTGCAGGTCGCTCACCAGGCGAACTGCTTCGCTCCCCCCGCTGGTCCAGGGAAGTCGATTGCCGACATCATCACTTCTCTGAAAGCAACCCAGGCCAAATTCAAGATTCCTAACGGCGAATTCATTGTCGGTTATGGCTATGACGGTGATGCGATTACCGATGGACGCGAGATGAGTGCGGCTGATCTGGATGCGGCTTTTCCGGATAACCCAGTGTTCGTCCAGCACGTGTCGCTGCACGGAGCGGTCTGCAACTCGGCGGCACTCAAGAAATTCAAGATTTCGAAAGAAACGCCAACTCCACCAGGAGGGGTCATCGTTCGCAAACCCAATTCGATGGAACCGGAAGGGCTGCTGATGGAAGCGGCCTGGATGCCGGTCTTTATGAATCTGCCGAAGCCATCGGAAGAGGAACTGCTGACCCGGTTCCAGGAAGGCCAGGCGATTTATGCCGCAGCCGGCATCACGACCGCACAGGAAGGGGCCACAATGCGGGCAGATGTCGCTCTTTTACAAAAAGCTGCGGCGCAGGGATTACTTTCTATCGATGTCGCTGCCTACCCATTCGTGACCGAAGCCGAAACCGTGTTCAAAACGACCCCTCCGGCGAAGTTTGGTGAATACTCAAACCATCTGAAGCTCGCCGGGATTAAGATCACGCTTGATGGATCGCCTCAGGGTCGAACCGCCTTTTTCACGACCCCCTATCTGACAGGTGGGCCGGGGGGTGAAAAGAACTGGCGCGGCGAACCACTGTTTCCGAAAGCTCAAGCGGAAGAGTTCATCAAGTTTGTTTATGACAACAATTTGCAGTTAATCATCCACTGTAATGGTGACGCGGCAATCGACATGTTTCTGGAATGCCATGAAAAGGTGGCCAAAGACCGGTTCGCTGATCGACGAACAACAGTCATCCATTCGCAGTTCGTGCGAAGGGATCAGCTCGAAAAATACGTCGATTACAAAATCATGGCCTCGTTCTTTACGGAGCACTGTTTTTACTTTGGTGAGACTCATCTGAAGAACCGAGGGAAAGAACAAACGTTCTTTCTCAGTCCGATGAAGACCGCCATTGAAATGGGGATTCATTGTGCCAATCACACGGACTTCAATGTCTCGCCGATCGACCAGTTATTTGTGATGTGGTCGGCCGTCAATCGCATTTCGCGTAAGGGGGAAGTCATTGGACCCGATCAGCGAATTACGCCAATACAGGCGCTGAAAGCCCTGACGATCGATTCGGCTCATATGTATCAGGAAGAAAAAACCAAAGGCTCGCTCGAAGTCGGCAAGCGGGCTGACCTGGTGATTCTGGACAAGAATCCGCTGAAGGTCGATCCGATGTCGATCAAGGATATCAAAGTAGTCGAGACGATTAAGGACGGGAAAACAATCTACGTGGCGAAGTGAT
Source organism: uncultured Schlesneria sp. (assembly GCA_903899985.1). GTDB lineage: Bacteria > Planctomycetota > Planctomycetia > Planctomycetales > Planctomycetaceae > Schlesneria. The sequence continues at coordinate 10,252 of CAIULL010000267.1, read as the reverse complement.
CGAAGAGGGGTCGGGTGTTCAAATTTTGAAATTTGAACGCCCGACCCCAGAACAGACGGCCCTCTCACATAGGTTGCTCAAAATTCTCGCGTCGTCCCTGACTTGGTGGCGCGTAGTCAATCCCTTTTTATTGCTCGCACGTCGTTCAACCTCGACGCAATCTCTTTCGCCTTCTTGCGAACCTTGTCAGAGATGTGCGGGAATTTCCAGCTTGTTTCATCTGATACTCCGATCTGGGCCAATGAAAACATCAGATTTTTCAGGGATTCTGGATCGGTCAGCGATAATTCATTGTCCAGCATCAATTCGACTGTGCTCAGGACCTTCAGCCGCTCGTTGTCCTCCATATCTCGCAAACTACTCATCCAGAAATTGTCGCTGGCAAGCTGCCGTTGAAATTTGTCGAGATAGACATGTCTGACCCAGTCATCAGGTCCCTCGGCCACAATTTCAACCAGATCGATTATCGGGGGAGTCCGTTCATGGTAGCCAAGTCGAGGCGGCGGGTCCCAATGGGGCGGGAATTCTTCGAGTCGATGATCCCTCATCAGCGCGACACCCTCCTGCAGTTGGCCCGTTCGCAAAGCTCGTTCTACTTGAAACCGAAGCCGCTGTTCAGGCTGGGTGAAGGGAAGAATGAAGATCCACACGAGAATTGAAAGCAACGCCACGGCCCACACTGACGGAGGAATTTTCCGAGGGACTTCGCCCGAGGACGTCTGGTAAGACCAGGCAGGTTGACGAAAACAAAAAACGACGAAGCTGCCAATCACCCAAAAGGGAAAGGCCAGCATCCCGACCATGTGGACCAAAAATGAAAGGGTTGCCAGGGTCATTTCGCTGTCGGTGATTCGCACGCCCCCCATGACGGCAAGAATCGGTCTTGGCATGTACGCCAGCAATAACAACAAGACGCTGTCGGCAAACAGCATCACGACGGGAAGAACGGTTTCGATTCGGGCATTGAACAGAACCGTAATCACGCGAATGATCAGGATCACTCGCCACAAAGCGACAATCCCGAGTAACCAGAAGTTGACCCCGGCCGAATTTGCTGCCGAAAGGAATCGCTCGACGGGAATGGCATAAAGCCAGGCGAGTGGTGCGGTCAACCAGTACAAACCGAGAAACGTGCGAAAGCTCATGAAGACGTTTTTGACATTCGCGTGTCGACGGAGCGAAAGCAGATAGACGAGCAGGAACAGCAGCAGCGATGTGACCAGTGACGCCACCAGCGGCAACAGCAGATGCCATGGTTCACTCCATAAATCTTCCCCGTCATACTCACGGGCAAACCCGGCAGAAATCACGAACAGCAAACCGAGCCAGACGGTCCTGGTATTCTCGGCCAGCAACAAGATTGCTGTTCGAGAACCGACGAGATACTGAGCGATCGTCGTCAAAGTGATCTCTGCATCGCTCGAAGTGGAATGCTCATCGGCATGGTCGATTGGTTCGAGACTCGTCATCAGAATCCCCTTGTCCCGTTCGGTTTCGTTTAAGAAGCCCGATGATGCAGAAGGTTGCTGGCGACCAGCAACAAAAACCATCCTACGAGTGATGCCGTTGCCGGAATCCAAACGGTCTGTTGAATTCGTGGAGAAGGCTTGACCGTCGCCGTGACATTCACCCATTCGGGTTCTGTCGAAACAAAAACCAACACAAAACCGAGTGCCCAGAACGGATATGTCAGGATTCCCCACCACGTTGCGTAGCGTGTCACCATTTCGACGGTGAGCTGACCATGTCCAGGTCGAACCCCACCCATGACCGAGATGACGGGTTGGGGAGCCATCGCGAAGAGAAACAGCACGACGGAATCGGCAAACAGCAGGACGATCGGAAGAACATTGACGGTCCAGGCGTTGAACAATACGACGATCACTCGCAGAATGAGCATCACACGCCACAATGATACTAACCCCAGCAGCCAGAGATTGGCGTTGGTCGCTCCTTCAGGCGGCAGAAATTTCTCGACGGGAATTCCATAGAACCAGGCTAAAGGAGCCGTCATCCAATACAGCCCCAGAAACTGTCGATAGCCGCTCCAGAACCCCTCCATCTCAGCGCCCCGATAGATCGCCACACTGTAAACCATGACGTACAAAATCCAGGAAGTGGCCAGGGATGCGACAAGCGGTGCCAGTAAATGCCAGGGTTCCTGAGCAAGATTGACGCGGTCGTATTCGCGGGACAGACCGGCGGAGATCACAAACATCAATCCCAGCCAGATCGTCGCACGATTCGTCGCCAGATCCAGAATCGCGGAACGGTACCCGAACAGATATTTAACGAGTGTTATCAGCGAGACGTTTTCACACTCGGTTTCGGGCGGCTTCTGGTCGTTTGATGACACTGGAATCTCGCAATTTGTTGATGAACTGTTCACGACGGTGATGTGTTGCTGCTTCGCTGTAAAGGGACTGACTGACCCGGATCAATCCGGCTCGTAATTCCGGCGCGGTCATTCCCTGTGGCTCGTGAGTCAGATCGAACAGAGTACATTTTTCCCAGAACCGATCTTCAAACAACCGCCCTTCCCGGCGCAAACGATCATAAAGCGGTGTGCCGGGAAACGGAGTCTGCAACGTGACCTGAACCTCATACAAGCCCGATTGCCGGACAAACTCCAGAACTCGATCGAAGTCATCGGTCGTTTGTCCGTCCAATCCAAGAATGAAGCAGCCGTTGACCGTGATTCCTGCCGACTGAATCCGCTGAATCGCTTCCAGATATCGATCCTGCTGTTTCAACTTCCAGTTCGACCGCAATTCCATCCCGTCCAGGCCAAGCGTTGTCGGACTTTCCAATCCAATCAGCACCTGCCGGCAACCGGCATCGCGAGCCAGCGAGATTAATTCATCATCCTCACCGAACCCAATATCCGTTTCGGTAAAGAATCGGATCTGTTCGGGAATCAGTGCCCGCATCAGATCTTTCGAATGAGCCTTTTGAACAAACGTGTTGTCGTCGGCGAACTCGATAAAAGGACGCGACCAGATCGATTTGATCCGACGGATTTCTTTGATAACTCTCTCGACTGGCTTCGTCTGGTAACGAGGCGCGATCAGGATTGAACTGGCGCAAAAGTCACATTTCCAGGGGCAGCCGCGCGAGGTCTGCACGGTAATCCGATTGTATTTCGCAGGGTCCAAAAGATCGAAACGAGGGGTCAATGTCTCGGCAAGATTCCATGGGCGTGAAGGACGGTAGACACGTTTCAGCCGACCGTTTCGAGCGTCTTCAACAACCTGCGGCCAGGTCTCTTCCGCCTCACCGATCACGATGGCGTCAGCATGTTGTAATGCCTCATCCGGCATCGCACTGACATGCAGTCCGCCGAGTACGATACGCACACTCTTGCGACGCTGACGCAATTGATCAGCCAGTCGATAGGCATCTTCGATCTGCGCCGTAAAACTGGAGATAGCGATCAGATCAAAGTCGTCTTCCGGCGTCGAGTCTTTCGCGTAGTCGAAGATTTCGTGATAAGTGATCTCGTCAGAGGCGGGAGTGAGTCCCGCCAGCGTCAAGAGGCCCAGGCTAGGCAATTGCGCGATGACCTCTTTTCGCTCGACAAAACCGGGCATGCTCAGTCCCAGTTCCAGCAGTTCCGTGTCCCACGCACGAACACCACTCATGGCGATCAGGCCGATCTTCAATGCCTTCACGGCAGATTCTCCCATCTCGTGAGAAGGGCACGGACAATCACAGCGTTCGATTACCGATATGATTATCTACGACTCTAAGACGTTTTGTCGAGAACGTACTGGATGAGATTCCAGATTTGAGGCGATTTTCATGTCGAAGCGTCAGCAAGAGGGGGTCGGGTGTTCAAATTTCAAAATTTGAACACCCGACGCCAGAACCACCCTTCGAATGCGGTAGCGACGATCACAACGTGCCACTCACTTTTTGATTATCAGCCTATCTGAGACGTTTTGTCGAAACGTCCGTGTTCAGATTCCGAAATTGACATGATTTCCAGTCGAAGTGTGAGCACAAAGTGGTCGCTTGTTCTCGATTCGAAAACATTCAAACGGGATAGTTCACGTAGCCTCGTTCGATCGTTTGATGATATACTCGTGACATGACCACATTACCCTCCGAATTACAGGATCTGTTAGAACATTCGGGCGACACACCCGTCAGGTTTGTCGATCCACGAACTCAGCGGGTTTATGTCTTGATTGCCGACGAGCAGTTTGACCGACTCAGGTCATTGATCGACGTTGAGCCACTGACAATCGAACAACAACGTCAAATTCTGCATGACGCAGGCGTGCGGGCAGGATGGGATGATCCCGAAATGGATGCCTACGACAATTACGATGAGCAAAAGCAGCAATGATCACTGTTTCAAGGGGTGATGTCGTACTGGTTGATTATCCGTATTCGGATCGGGCAGGGTCAAAAGTGCGTCCTTGTGTCGTTGTGCAAAACGATGTTGATAATCAACGATTAGACGACACGATCGTGGTTCTGATGACGAGTAAAACAAGGTTTACGTCCGGTCGCTCGACCGAACTTCTCATCACGGTGCAATCGGAGGCCGGAAAACAGGCCGGACTGATTTTTGACTCAGCGGTTCAGGCTCAGAATTTGGTGACGATTGATCGAAGTTTCATCCGGCGCAAGATCGGTATGATACCCGCAGGAACGATGTCGGATGTCGATCATTGCCTGAAAGCAGCACTCGGCTTGACGTGATCTTCAGGATGTTCGATCAGCAGCCTGAACGTCGATTGAGGATGTCTTGTCGCCAACTTCCTCAGTCGACAAACATCATCATGGTCCTGTGAGCATCCAACCACCACGACGTTTGAAGTGATCGGCTTGACGCCGTTCGCCCAGCAGTTCCGTGTCCCACGCACGAACCCCACTCATGGCGATCGGCCGATCTTCAATGCCTTCACGGCAGATTCTCCGATCTCGTGAGAAGGGCACAGACAATCACAGCGTTCGATTACCGATATGATTATCTACGACTCTAAGACGTTTTATCGAGAATGTACTGGATGAGATTCCAGATTTGAGGCGATTTTCATGTCGAAGCGTCAGCAAGAGGGGGTCGGGTGTTAAAATTTCAAAATTGGCAGGAAACCGGCTTGGGATTGGCTAATCATCCTTGTGCCAATTTTGAAATTTGAACACCCGACCCCAGAACCTTTAATGAACCAGCTATAGGCTTGGCGCGTCTGTTTCTGGTTGACACACTCATTTACAGAATCATTGATCCGTATTCAACTTTCCCTTCCGTCCATTCTCTGCAATTCGCGTGAGCAAGTTTTTATGTCCGACGAACATAAGTTTCAGGTTGATCTGGGCGGCATCATCGACCTGTTATCGAACCACTTATACAGCGGTCCTGAGGTTTTCTTACGAGAGTTACTCCAGAATGCCGTGGACGCGATCACTGCTCACGCGCAGGCCCTGTCAGGTCATGTCGGTTCAGTCCAGTTCGAGACGATCCCTGGTAAACGGGGGTTGCCGCCAACCCTGGTTGTGGCAGACAACGGGATCGGCTTGACGTCTGAAGAAATTCACCAGTTCCTTTCCACAATTGGACGATCGTCGAAACGTGAATCGCTGGACCGGGACGATTTCATCGGTCAATTCGGGATTGGTCTGCTTTCGTGTTTTGTCGTCGCCGACGAAATCACCCTGATCACACGGTCGGTGAAGCCAGGTCAACCGGCCGTTGAATGGAAGGGACGAGCGGATGGGACCTATTCCCTTCGAACGCTGGACCGCGAATTGGCGCCAGGAACGCAGGTCTATCTCCGGGCCAAGCCGGGGCGTGAGGCGATGTTCGATGCCGATTTTGTTTTTGAACATGTGAAGAAATTCGGTCGCCATTTGCCGATCGCCGTTGATGTCGTTGCGGGTTCTTCAAAACGGCCAATCAACGAACCCCCACCGTGGAATCAATCGTACCGCAGTGATGAGGAGCGTAAAGTCGCCTATCTGGAGTATGGGAATGAGGTGTTTGGTACGCATTTCTTCGATGCGATCCCCCTGAAATCTGAGATCGGTGGCATCGATGGGATTGCGTTTGTCCTGCCGCATGCCGCGAGTCTCGCAACGAAACAGTCGCACCGGGTTTATCTGAAACAGATGCTGCTGAGCGAGACGGGAGAAAAGCTGTTACCCGACTGGGCGTTCTTCGTGAAGTGCGTGATTAACACTCACGTTTTGCGACCGACCGCGTCGCGTGAATCGTTTTATGACGATCAGCGACTGGCCGAAGCACGTGACAACCTGGGTGACTGTCTGCGGAATTATCTGGTGGATCTCGCCAGAAATGACCGTCAGCGGTTGGATCAATTGATTGATCTGCACTTTCTGGCAATCAAATCGCTGGCGGTGGAAGATGACGAATTTTACAAGCTGTTTATCGACTATCTGCCGTTTCAGACATCACTCGGTCAAATGACGCTCGGGGAATATCTGAAACAACATCCGATCGTGAAATATGTCCGAACGGTGGATGAATTCCGTCAGGTTGCCGGGGTCGCAGCCGCGCAGGATTTTTGTCTGATGAATGGTGGTTACGTTCACGATACAACTTTGCTAGAAAAACTGCCCGAGATCTTTCCTGATCGGCAAGTCGAACCCGTCGATGTGTCGGAGCTGACGGATTCGTTTGAAGAGTTAACCGTTAACGAACACGATCAGGTATTCGATCTGTTACGGACAGCAGATCAGGTTCTGAGGCGTTATGGCTGTCAGACCGAAATCCGGAAGTTTCAACCCGAGCAATTGCCCACTTTGTACACGATCAGTTCTGAGGCGGGATTTCAGCGAAACCTGGAACGGACGCGCGAACAGGCGGACGATCTCTGGTCGGGTGTTCTCGACGGACTGGCGGCCAGTCGCACTCCCCTGGCGACGGCCCAACTCTGTTTGAACTATCGCAATCGACTGATTCGTCGCCTGGTGGATGTGAAAGATATGTCACTGGTCCGAAAGGCGATTGAGATGTTGTACGTTCAAGCCTTGTTGCTGGGGCATTACCCGCTTCGTTCCGAAGAACTGAAACTGATGGGTGATGGACTTCTGGGGTTAATTGAACTGGTGGTTGACGGCCGGGAAAAGGAACGTGAATGAGTCAGAATCGACTTGAGGAATTGATCGGCGAGGCGTTGAGTTTTCCTCCAGGCCTGCAGAAGATTGAAGCTTTTGAACGAGCGATCGCCGAAGCGGATGTCCTTGGCGAAGCCGATACCGCCTTCAAGTTACGGTCAGACTTGATTGAATCGGCCATTTTCAATGGCCAGGGGGATCGAGCGATTGTCGCTTTTGCCGCATATTTGAAACACGCGGATCAGAATTGGGAGACAATCAATCCCCATGACCTGTTGTGGAAATACAAGTGGATTCTCAATGCACTGCCAGGACTGCCCCAGATTTCGAAGTCCAAGATCCTGGACATGGTTTCGGACATGAGTCGCCGGGTGGAAAGCGCTGGCTATAGCCAGCGACCGGCGTTTTACATTCGCTGGCGGGTGCTTGCCGAGATGGGTGACTTTGAAGCCGCAGCGGCCGATATCCCGAAGTGGCGGTCTGAAGTGAAAGATGGATTGCAGGATTGCGAAGCGTGTGAGACCAACGCGGAGGTCAATTTTTCGGCAGAGACTTTGAATAATGAGCAAGCCCTGGAAATTGCCCGACCGATCCTTACAGGAAAGCTGAGTTGCACCGCGATTCCGCAGAATACGCTTGGTAACGTTATTCGCCCTTTAATGCGTCTGGGGCGGATTGATGACGCCGTCAAAATTGCCGAAAGAGGTTACCGGATGACGTCCAAGAACGAAGCATTTCTCACGAAAGTGTCTGAGTTCTTACTCGTTGCCACTCACACGAACGCGCTGGTGCGTGCCAAGAGAATCTTTAGTAAGCATGCAATCTGGGCATTGAAAACAGGCTGTTACACACGGCGACTACGTTTCAATTCCGTCGCTTCAGCGTTTCTTAAAAAACTCGCTCAAGGAAAACTGAAGGAAACATCCAGCGAAGTTTCGGAAGTCAAAAAAAGGAAAGCAACAAGTTCTGTTCGAATGCAGCTTCCCTCTGAACATCCGCTGTACCAGCCTGATGCCAGGTATGACATTCCCGTACTCGCCGGCTGGTATCAGAACGAAGCGAGAAAACTCGCCGTGCAATTTGATCAACGAAACGGCAATCGATACGCCACGCAGTGCCTGAAGGAAACGTACGACCTTGCTGGTGTCGAACAAGATTGACGCTGAAGACTGAAAAAAAGCCGTGCCCCTGAAGTTATGCGATATTGCCGGAGGCATAACCCGCGTCATTCCGAAGAACTAAGACTCTTGCGTGACCCCCTTCTGGAGATGATTGAACCGGTGCCATGTCAAAGCGAAAGATTCTTGTGCCACTGCTTGACCGTACTCGGTCAAGCAGTGCTCTTCGATTTCCTCGAAAAAAGGGAAGACACTGCGTTTAAGAAGACTCTGATGCAGTGGCACACAACCCGAACTGAAAGATTTGACAACAGACTTGTCATCGATTGCTGGGAAAAGGAACGAGAATGAACCACAGTCGACTTGAGGAATTGATTAGCGAGGCATCGAGTTTTCCTCCTGGCCTGCAGAAGATTGAAGCTTTTGAACGAGCGATTGCCGAAGCGGAAGCCCATGGCGAGCTCGATGTCGCCTTTCGCTTACGGTCGGACTTGATTGAATCGGCCGTGTTCAATGGCCAGGGGGATCGAGCGATCGTTGCTTTTGCCGCGTATCTGAAACATGCGGATCAAAATCGGGCCACGCTCAATCCTCGTGACCTACTGTGGAAGTACAAGTGGATTCTGAATCCGATGGTCGAACTTCCCCAGATTCCGAAGGCCCAGATCCTGGAGATGATTTCGGACATGGGCCGTCGAGTTGAGGCGGCAGGCTATAGCCAACGACCTGTGTTTTACAAACGCTGGCAGATGCTTACTGAGATGGGTGACTTTGAGGCTGCAGCGGTCGAGATGTTGAAGTGGCGACCCGCATTGAAGGACGGATTGAAGGATTGTGAAGCGTGTGAGACCAACTTTGAGGTCTATTTCTGGGCAGAGACTCGGCAAAATGAGAAAGCCCTGGAAATCGCCCGGCCGATCCTCGAAGGAAAGCTGGCTTGTGCCGAGGTCCCCCAGAATACTCTGGCGAACATCATTCGCCCTCTAATGCGTCTGGGACGGATTGATGACGCCGTGAAATTCGCCGAAAAGGGTTACCGTCTGACTTCCAAGAACGAAGAACATCTTTGTGAGGTGTCTGAGTTCCTGTTATTGGCCACTCACACCAACGCACTGGTGCGGGCAAAGAGAATCTTCAGTAAGCATGCAATCTGGGCATTGAAAACAGGATGTCACTTCCGGCGTATGCGTTTCAATGCCGTCGCCTCGGCGTTTCTCAAAAAACTCGCTCAAGGAAAAATGAGGGACGTATCGAGCGATGCTTCGGAGACCAAAAACCGGAAAGCGACCAGTTCCGTTCGGCTGCAGCTTCCCTCGGAACATCCGCTATACCGGCCGGATGCCAAGTACGACATTTCCGAACTTTTCGCGTGGTATCAGAACGAAGCACAAAAACTCACCCAGCAATTCGATCAACGAAACGGGAATCGGCACGCCACACAATCTCTGAAGGAAACGCACGAACTTGCCGGTGTCGATCATGATTGACGCAGGCAACTGAAAAAAGGCATGTCCCGGAAGTTTGTGATTTGAAATTGTTCCGCCCTTATAAGGGCGGACGTAATTAACCTGCACACCGAGTAGGTGCTGGCGTCTCATCGTTAAACCGCGCCTCGCAGAGAAGCGGGAACAAAGCGGCGGAATTGCCGTCAACCGGGGTGTCATTTGTCGTTTGGTCAGTGCGTGATCGTCTTGTTGCTCGGCAACGTTTGAAGAAATCGGCTGAACGCCGATTCGCCTGCGCCGCTGGCTGCGGGTTAAACAAAGCAGGAGTCTTATCGTTTAACCGCGCCTCGCAGAGAAGCGGGAACGAAGCGGCGGAACTGCCGTCAACCGGGGTGTCAAATCTCGTTGGGACGTGTGATAAGTCGGGGATAAGGCAACGTTCGAAGAAAGCGGCTGGACGCCGATTCGCCTGCGCCGCTGGCTGCGGGTTAAACGCAATACCGTTCAATATTCATGAAAATCGTGGCTCCTGCTAGGGTTAGGTAAACTACGAACTAACCATTTAGGCAAGGAGCCACGACATGCAAGGATGCATGAGCGAGG
>CAIULL010000266.1 GCA_903899985.1 uncultured Schlesneria sp. | reverse complement strand
ATGCGTGTAACTACTTCACGGCTCGGCGGGAGCCTCGCCCTCCCACGAAAAATCTTCGCGGCGCGCGAAGAAACAAAACGTTAGTACTACAGCGCGTCCATCGCCCACAACAAAATCACAAGAAGAATTTGAACCACAAAAAACACAAAAAGCAGCCAAGGCGAGCCGGGGTGCGTCAGCCCCCGGACTCTTTTCTTTTAAAAATTCTTCGGTCCACGCCAAGAAATAAAACGTGAGTGCGACGACTTCCACGAATAAAAGTCACGGGAATTTAACGAATTTTGAGTTTTCTGATTAGCGAAAATTAGTGCTGATGAGTGTTCTCATCTTTCTCTTCTTCGTTTTCGGTTCAGTCCAGACCCAGTCTCCCACGCATTTTCTAACAGATCGAACTTCCCATGGGTTCTTGTCGAAACCGACGTCGGAAAAATCAATCGAGTCTCAACCAGATCGACTTTAAATACTCAGACTCGGGGCAATTCGTGGAAATCGGGTGGTCAGCGGCGGCCCCGCCCTTGGCGATGATCTGACCTCGACGGCCTACCTCTGGCGCCGCATTCACAATTTTGGTGAATTCGGCCATGTCGAGCAGTCCCGAGCAGCTGCATGTCAGCAGTATTCCACCGGGATTCACCAGTTGCATCGCCAGTCGGTTCAAGTCGAAGTACTTATGCCGCCCCTCTTCGATTTCCATCCGGCTGCGGATCAGTTTCGGTGGGTCGAGGATGACCACATCGAACCGCTTTTTATTCCGTAACATATCCCGCATATAACCGAACACTTCCGCCTGCACGAAATTGATTTTCAGTTGGTTGAGATTGGCGTTTTCTCGAGCCAGGACAGCAGTGTCTTCATCCAGTTCGACCCCGGTCACTTCGCTTGCCTGACCAATCCGTTTTGCCTGCAATGAAAATCCGCCGGTGTAACAACAGAGATCCAGAACCGTTTTCCCCGCACAAAAGTCGGCTAACCGTCTGCGGTTATCCCGCTGATCGCAATAAAAGCCGGTTTTATGACCGCCAGCAAAGTTAATGCGGAACTTGGTGCCGTGTTCCTGAATGATCGTCTTGGCAGGGACTTCCGCAGATCCATAAGGATCAGCTGCAAATCCTTCATGTTCATGAGACATCGGTGCCGCTCGCAGGACACCATGTTTCGTTCCTGCCAGGACTTCGAGCTGGCTGATGATGGCTTCGGCTCGCTGGTACATCCCCAGCGAAAAGCATTCAGCCACCAGGACATCACCGAACCGATCGACAACCAGACCCGGCAGGCCATCCGCCTCGGCATGGATCAGTCGATAAGCCTGTGACACGTCGTCCAGCTTCAAGGTTTCTCGCCGGAGTGAAACCGCTTGAGCCAGCCGGTCGCTCCACCATGCATCATCCGGTGGTTTTAAGCCGGGACGAAGCACTCTTACGGCAATTTCGGCCTCAGGATTGAATAAGCCGAATCCGACCGTTTCCCCGCTGGGAGCGTTCAGTTCGACCAGATCGCCCGGCTGAGCATCTCGGGAAATCTGGCCAAGTTGTTTGCGAAACACGAAGGGATGCCACAATGCGCCACCCAGACGGACTTCGACTTGAGGCAGTCGTTCACCTTCAGGAGGACACAATGGGCGTTGTTCAAGCAGTTCCCGGCGGACACGGACTGGCTGACGGGACGTTTCATAACGTCGGGACGATGATTGTGGTTTTCGGTTCATCACTTCATCGTAATGGACCTGTCAACCACTCACAATAAACACGCAACGATTCAAGGCAATCACCATTTAAGCGAAATTTCCTGGCGCTGTAAGGGCCAATTCTTCGATTAAAGCCGGGATTCATGGAGCCGTCGAGACAGAGCTTCCTTCAGATTGCGGCCGACCGTCGGATTCGGTGGAATCCTTTGATCGTTGCTTGCCCTGCCAAATCGGTCTACCAGATTTTTCCAATCTGGATTGCGCATCACTGAGATAAGCGAGTGTATCGCCGTTCCAATCCGCTAGGATTTTGCGTCTTGCAGCATGAAGTTCGTCCAATACCGGGTTTTGTGTGCTCATATTCCACCGAAAAATTCTATGGGTGCACAAACCAACATCCCGGAAAGTCCAAGTTCTTGAAGCAGTTTGTAAATGCGAGGCAACTCAGTTGCGTTGGCGATGTGCGTACAATTCTGCGTGAGTAAGTATTGTACTCCGGCTAGTGCAGCCGTAGCAACATGTAATGCATCCAACCTCGCGCTTGGTGGCATCATGTGCCGCCGAATGATTTCATCGGCGACTGAATCGACATCTGGATTGGCGGGTAAAACAGGTATCCTGTCCAACGCTGCCAGTCTTCGTCTGGCCGCATCAGGATCGCCAAGCGACGCTTCGTCAATCACAAGTTGAGAGGTAACCACCTCATAATGTGGCCTTTGCTCCGTAAGCCAACGTTTCGCCTGCTGTTGCAAAGCGAGTGTTGTCGGGTCGCTGCTCGGTCTTGCCGTTGCATGGCTGATCACAGATGTTTCGATGTAGACGAGATCCATGTTAGCATTCTTTGGCAACGAACGTTCAAGGTAACGCGGGCGTACTCGACTCGCGTTGACCGAGTTGTTCGGCCATTTTATTGCCGCAGTTCGGGGTTTGGAAACGAAATCGTTCGTTCAACTTTTGCATTTGGTCGTTAATTGGACTTATCCCCTTTTCATCGGCAACTCGGGTTCCCCGTTTTGTTCGGCGCGTTCGTTCTTACACCCGATCAGCGAGCATTCCGATAGCCGTCGACAGGATATCCAAGAAATTGGCCAACGTAAATCAAATTTTCGGTTCCTTGGATGCACCACTCCATGTGCTCATCTTCGTCCCATACCGGAACGAGATAGATGACCACAATGTCTTTGGCATTCGGATCTATCCGAACATGGCGAAACTCCAAGTGCTTCCAGATCTCCTTCGCGTGTCTGATGCGCGGAAGTGACTCGGGGCCAATGGAAGCAACTTTGTCGCAATAGTTCGCGAAACATGCTTCTTCGATCTTCTGCTTTAATTCCGGTCCCCACTGAGCAATAGCCTTGATGGCAGGGTGGTTCTTGAAATCAACGACGACCGGAACTTTGCCCTTAACGAACGGAAGTCTAATTTCCTGATCCAGCATCAAATTAAGCTCCGCTGCAGTACGTCAAAGGTCATCGGATAGTACTCCATTCCGCTGGACCGGTTTGTTCAGCCCTATGCTCGGCGTCGGGCGTGCAAAAGTTCCCCTGCTTCGATCGGCCGGACGTCCGACGATTCAAGCGTTAAGAGAGCAATGGTCGTTCCATCACCATCGACGAATTCCACTTCGTACGCTTTGCCTTCGCCGTAAACGTGGACCACAGCACCGACGTCACCGGCGTGAAGCCCGTCGGCAAGGTGGTCATTGCTGAGAACAACCAGGGAATGTTCGGTGATCATCATGGATTTCCTGGAAACGCAGTCACAAGTCGAGGGGGCGAATTCCCCTCAACAATCCAAACCGCTAAAACGATGGCGCGTCGATACCCTTCACATCCAATTTCGCCTCGGGTTTCGTATTTTACGCCAAATGGCGATGACTTGGGAATGAAGTTCTCGCAATCGATCGCGATTCGCAGAAGGTCAGACCGAAGTTGCTCCCAGTTTGCTGGTGTGTACCCGACGGAAGCAAACCACGCAGCTTTCGACCCGCCGACCGGATGTGCAGGGTTGAGCAGGTAATCGCAGAGTTTTTCCTGCGTGATGGTCGCGTGTTAGGCATCCTGGAATGGCATCAAATCTCCGAGAACGAATCACCAGGCGAGGTCAAATCGACAATTGGTCGGACGACGTTGAGCCAATGTGACAGATCCCACTTCGTATGTCTTTTCTTTCAGTCACTGTTAGGCCACTTAAGGACGGCATCTTTTGGCTCGCTGTGCTCGACCAGTGCAAGGAGCGGACTTACGATTTTCACGTGCACCCACGCCTCCCGTGACAGTTCAAGCTTCGCCCGGTCAACGATGATTTGGTCCCGCCTTAATAGATCGGCAACGAAGCTGTCAATTTCATCGGGCGTTTCCACGTCGATGCGTTCCGAACACCAGCCGCCCCACTTCGGCCCGGTGAAGTGTAACATTGGTCGCTCGCACGTTGTACACATCTCGCCCGCGAATGGAACAAGGAATCCTTCCATCTGGGATGGAAGACAGGCATGCCCTCCCGTCTGGTTCCGGTAAACGATTCCAGTTGCAGCGGGCACGATCATCGCGAGGCCACTCATCTCGTACAAGAGAACCGTAGTTAGCTCGCTCATCACGTCCTCGCCGAAAGAATTGCATTTTCGTCTTGAATTGGACTTATCCCGAATGGCACTATCCGAAGCGAGCGACCCGGAAACAGTTCCTACCAGGTGCCCGTGTACCCGCTGCTTGTTTCAGTGATTCCCCATAGATTTGGTTGCGTCATGTGGGGGCGACAGTAAGCTCGCCAGACTTGGCTCTGGAGACGTAGAAGTACTGGTCTTCAAAATCGCCATCAAAGAATTTGCAGTCATAGCTTGCCGTTCCATCAGGTTCGATTCTTATTCCAATCACGGTTGCAATGACTTGGCTGCCAACATGGGCACTCAAAAGATGCACGACGTCAGGAATTTCGCATTCCAACAACGGTAGACGGTTTTCTGCAAGAAGCAATTGCGTTCGTCGGTCCGTGGCTTGATCGTAGCTCACGAACACGAGAATGCGATCGACTTGGAATTCGTCACAGTGGGGATAGGATGTCAGCAGACAGTTCAGTCGCATTTTGTCTACCGCCGGATGGCACCATTGACCGAGCCCGCGCCGTTGACTCAACGCCAGTCAAAACGGCTGATCGAGGCCTTCGTGTCCAATGGTTTGTTATGCCTTATTCAATCTGAGTGCTAACCCACCATGTGGTTCCACCGTCATCCGCGAATCCACCGCGCTTGTCGGTATCACCCTCTTGTACAGGTTGTTTCACAACTGACGCTCCCGCCGCGATCGCTCGCTCGAAGGTTTTATCAATGTCCTCGACATAAATATGCACGTGACTTGGGTTAGCTGGCCAGCCTTCAACGGCGTCCGTTAGCATAATGACGGTATCATCAATCCGAACCTCTCCGTGTGCAATTTTGCCGTTGCTACCTGGTATCATCCGCAAAGGAACAGCTCCAAAAACACGAACGAGGAAATCGATCGTGCCTTTCGCGCCATTCACAGTGAGATACGGAGCGACTGATGTGTATCCGTCTGGCTTGAATGTCATAGGCAATCTCTTGTTTAGCATAACGTTCAAGGTAACTTGCCCGCGATCAACGACGGGCTTCCGATCAACACGCCAACACTTTGAACCACCAGCGACTGCGGGTCAAGTTGACTGCCTCGTTCGGCCCTGATGGCAACTCGGTTTCCAAACCATTTGAAAGGTTCGGTCCTTACGGTGCCGATGCTGGACCGGTACCTTGAAAACGATACTTGTTTGGACCGCTAAAACCGGCTTCAATCTCTGCGAGAAGAGCGGAAAAGAACCTGGTGCCGCTGCCAGCATCCTCAATTCCAGGCGGGTCGTGCGCCCACAAATGAACTTGTTCGTTTTCCTCGTCGGTACCGTCGAGGAAGAAGTAGTTGCCGCAACCGTCACCAACTCCGAAATAGAAGTACTTGTTCTTCCATCTCGGGCTCTGGTCGGCCAATTGCAGCCGGAGTTTCCAGTTGCCTTTCAGCACGGCTTCGGTGTCGTCGTAGATGCCGAACCTGCCTAGGTCGTAACCTTTCGAACGCACCGCATCGATGAAGATGCGGTAAATGCTGGGCACGGCCAAGTCGAGTTCTTCTTCGATTTCGTCAAAGTCAATGTGCGCCATTTTGGAGCCACGAGATTTTGTTGTCGAACGTTCAAAGTAACTTGCCCGCGATTGAAAACGGGCTTCCAATCAACACGCCAACACTTTGAACCACCAGCGACTGCGGGTCAACTTGACCGCCTCGTTATGTGACTTTGTCAGTAGACAATCAACGCACCGTCCAAAGCAAGCCCACAGGGCCAATGTCCCCGGTGGTACAACTTTAGAGCATCACACCAAAAACCACATTTTTCGACCACGATTTCGCGTGCAGCCATTCTTGCCGCGTATTGTGCAGCATTTTTCGCAGCCGGAGTGAAGTCGTGAGGGCCGTCAACCAAACCAGCAAAGTAATCATCAACCCGCCGCAGAGAATTTATCGTTGCCTTTGCGGCGTCGAGTTCAGCACTTTTTCGCTCGTCCGACTTTCCCAGTTGCACTGTGAGATTCAAGTGCGATTCCCCGTGTATCGGGTCACGCTCATCGCGTGCGCTGGGCAGCCAGACCCACACAATGTTCGATTGAAGTTGATCCAACGGAATCGCGTCATCATTGGGCGTGAATCGCCCCAGATGTGAGAACCACTCAGCGTTCTTGATGCAGTCAAGCAGTTGTGGCAACGTCTGCACGGAAGTCCTGTCTTGAGTGTGTGAGCTTCTCCGCCGAACGTTCAAGGTAACTTGCCCGCGATAAATGGCGGGCTTCCAATCAACACCCCAACACTTTGAGCCGCCAGCGACTGCGGGTCAAGTTGACCGCCTCGTTCGGCACAGATCGCAACGCGATTTTCATTTCAACGAGCGTACTGGTATCTCCTGAGTGCGGTGACGATTTCGTATATGTCCGTCTTGAGCGATTGGAAGTCGTTGTTGACTCTATCGATCTCGGAATCTTCAATCGGATTGCCGTTGAGCGGATGAATCACGATATCGTTGAAACTTCCCATACCACCGAAGATGGAGAAAAGATCATCGACGCCAGAAAAGTCGGAACCTGTGATCAAAGTAGCAGCGCGATTGAGCGTGTCGGCCCAATCGGTAATCGAATAACGACGCAACAGCCGCTCCGCTTGGGTAACAGCGAGAATAAGCTTAACGCGCGAGGTCTCGGCTTCTGCATCGGTCATGTACGTGAATGCTCAACTGCCGAACACCCAGGTTAACCCGGCGGCGGCCAGAAACCTTTGGTTTAAAAATCGACCCGATCCGCCGCTCAGGTTGAACCGCTTGTTAGCCAGCATCGTAATCATACATCCAAACCTGCTGAATCCACTCGGCGAGATTCGGCCACTCCTCGCCGTTTGGACCCTGTAGGTCGTGCGACCAGAAGATCACGCGCCCGTCTGGAGTCATGCAGTAGTAGTCGGCGTTGTCATGACAGATGGGCACCAACTCCCTTGGCACGTTCCACCTGCCTCGCGCCCGCTCCGCGATACGGAATAAATCGGTGTGCGAGTCAGGCACCGTGATTGTTGCTGGCTCCAACACGTTGTAGCTAATGTCGCTCGCCTCGAGTAGGAACCGGCGGTAGTCAGGGTGAAAGCGAACACCCAACTTGCCTTCGGCGACATTCAGCTCGTCCTCAGTCGGCAGCCGGGGCGGCCTCGGAACGGGTTCGTTTCGGCGACGAAGTTCAGAAATCGCCTCGTCGAGTGTCACGCGTACCGCTCCAGGCTAACTAATCATTATCTGCGATCGATCGTTGATAATGCCAAAAAATCGGGATTATTCGCGATAGCGCGTTGTTTTTCAGCCATCGTGGATATCACGATACTGCCGCGATTGCATTTGTCAAATGCGAATTGTGTTTGTCGCCGAACAGGGTGCGGTCGTTGGTCAATCCACGCGGTTTCATCGATGACCTTTCTTGTGCGATCTTTACGCCAACGGCGTTGCACATCAAAGCCCAGGGTTGATCGCCTTGCGATCTACCCTGGGTCGCGATTGTTGAGATTGGTTTTACCCCAACGGGGTTACATCATCATTCGGATAACACAAATGCTTCAATTTCCAATGAACGATCAACAACGTGAATCGGAGAAAAAGCGATGTAACACCTTCGGTGTAAAACACACTTCCTGGGGTGTTACCCAGGGTGCGCTCGAAAACTCGCGACCCTGGGCTTTGATATGAAACGCCGTTGGCGTAACGTTAAAGGTAACGCGGGCGTCTTCGCCTCGCGTTGACCGAGTTGTTCGGCCATTTTATTGCCGCAGTTCGGGGTTTGGAAACGAAATCGTTCGTTCAACTTTTGCATTTGGTCGTTAATTGGACTTATCCCCTTTTCCGCTTTAAGCTGAAAACAACTGGACCTGTCCCCTTTGTTTTCCCCGTGAAACCGGTAAGAGTTTAGTTGACCGGGTTGGTGGCCTTTTGCGAACGAGTGTCGTGGCGCGTTCGATGACTGGAAACGGGGGATTGTCGTGAAGGTGTTCGATCGCAGTCATGCCGGGTAAGGT
>CAIULL010000265.1 GCA_903899985.1 uncultured Schlesneria sp. | reverse complement strand
CGTCCGTGCCACCCCCGTTGGGGAATAAGAAAATGTGTTACCCATGTCCCCGAACACCTGTTACCCTTGACCCCGGTCTATTCAGAAGACTCCAAAGCAGTGGCACAGAATCAGAATTTCGAAGTTTGATAATACACTTGTAAAAGAAGCCGGTAAAGAATTTATGGCAAAATGTGAGCTTGGATACCTGTGCGAAGTTTGTGGAGCGGAAGTCGAGGACATCACGCAAAGTGATCTTTATCTGCGATTCGTGTTGGGCGAAGTGGAGGCCCGTTATTTAATGACCGCCAAAGAACGGCATCTTCGCTGTAACCCCGTCGCAGCTCAGTTTATTGTTGATCCTGAATTTGAACCCGTTTTTATTGAAGGACCGTTCGACAAACGTAACCAGGACCCTGCTGAAGTGGCTCGCCGCGAAGCGCGAACAACACTTGCCTGGCGTCGTCTTCAAGAAGTGCGCAGCCTTGGCATTCCCATCAGTGACTATCCATTGGACAGGATGGAAGCGGCTAACGAGAATGGACACTAGGTTCTGCAAAGTCCGTAAAATAACCGTGCCACTGTTTGCACGTCTTCGGGCAAGCAGTGTTCTTCGACCGGCTTAAGGTAAAAGAGCACTGCTTTTCCGAGGACTCCAAAGCAGTGGCACAAAACAATTTCACAGCGTAAGTTGTGAAACTGAAGCGAATCTCTCCACGTACTTTAAAAAAAACCATGGCGCTTTGGCCCGAACAGACCGTGACCCAGAACCTGCTGGCAAATGCCAGGCAGGGTGATCGCGCAGCCGTGAACCGGCTGCTGGAACGGCACCGTCTTTCGCTCAAAAAGCTGATTCAACTGAGGCTCGACCGCAAGATTGCCAGACGGGTCGATGCCAGCGATGTCGTGCAAGACGTCTTAATGGAAGCCAACACGCGACTGCAGGACTATCTGGCTGATCCGAAAATGCCGTTTCATCTCTGGCTGCGGCAATTGGCGCAGGACCGGATGATCGACGTGTATCGGCGACATCGAGGTGCTCAACGTCGCAGCCTTGACCGGGAACAGTCGATCGCCGCACCGCAATTTTCGGATCAATCGGGATTCGACCTGATGGGACAGTTGGCTGACCACGAACTGACACCGGCAGCCGCCAGCATTCGCAAGGAACTGGAAGCTCGCTTCGTGCTGGCCCTGGATCAGCTCGAAGACGAGGACCGCGAAATTGTGTTGATGAGACACTTTGAACAACTCGGCAACAGTGAAGTCGCCGACGCACTGGGTTTGTCCGCCGCAGCCGCCGGTATGAGGCATTTACGGGCTCTTCGCAAACTGCGTGCGATTCTCGGCGATCGGCCGTCTCAGTCGGGAAGTCGAGTTGAATGAGTCACTAATGAACGGATGACAGCCTGACTATAGTTCTCATTGAAGACAGAACTTTGAAAATCATGGACCAACCGAATGTCGCCCAGTCACGATGAATTGCTCGTCTCACTTTTAGACCGTGTGCTGGAATCGTCGCGCGGTGGAAGTTCCGAGGCATTCGAAGCCATTGTGCACGAGCACCCCGAGTTGGCAATTGAACTGCGTGAGCTCTGGGCCACGATGCAGATTGCAGATGATTTCGCCAGTTTCTCAGAGTTGCTCGACGGTGATTCGTCGATCGATTCAAGCAACTCAAGAACCGCGGCGAATCCACCGGAAGATTGCGGCGATTACGAGTTACTCGGGGAACTTGGGCGGGGCGGAATGGGAGTCGTTTACCGGGCACGGCAAAAGAGCCTCGACCGGATCGTCGCATTGAAAATGATTCTACGGGGTGACCACGCTTCGTCTGCCGATATCGCTCGATTCCGAGCAGAAGCCGAGTCGGCGGCACAGCTGCATCACCCCAATATCGTTAACGTATACGAAGTTGGCGAGTTTGAAGGGCGTCCCTACTTCAGCATGAAGCTGATCGAAGGGACAACGCTTGCCAAGCGATTGGCCGATGGGCCTCTCCCGTCCCGAATGGCGGCTGAGATGCTCGCCCCGATCTGCAGGGCAATTGCCGACGCTCACCGACGCGGTGTGCTTCACCGCGACCTCAAACCGTCAAATATCCTGATTGATGCCGAAGGTAGAACTTACGTCACTGACTTCGGGTTAGCTAAACGGCTGACAAATGGATCAAATGACCTGGACGATTCCACATTTGCTTCCAATCTGACAATGACTGGGGCGATTTTAGGTACTCCCGGATATATGGCCCCGGAACAGGCCGCTGGCGGGCGTGGCGAAGTCAGTTCGGCAACGGACATCTATTCCCTTGGCGCGATTCTGTACGCGATGTTGACGGGCCGCCCGCCATTTCAAGCCGCATCAGCCGTTGATACGGTGTTAATGGTTCGTGAGCAAGATCCCCTGCCACCACGAATGCTCAATCCACAAGCCGATCCCGATCTGGAAATGATCTGCCTGAAGTGTCTGCAAAAGCCGGCAGATTTGAGATACACCACTGCTGATACACTTGCTGACGACCTCGAAGCTTTCCTGAAAAGCGAACCGATTTCGGCTCGTTCGACCCAGTTGTCTCAGATTATTTCGCTCGCCTTTCGCGAGACACATCACGCAGCGATCCTCGAAAACTGGGGGCTGTTATGGATGTGGCACAGCATGGTCGTCATGGTGATGTGTATCATTACAAACGTGATGCACTACAACGGTGTCGAATCGAGATGGCCTTACGCCACAATGTGGTCGTTCGGATCGTGTGGCTGGGCATTCATCTTCTGGGAACTGCGGCGACGCTCGGGTCCCATCACGTTTGTTGAACGCCAGATTGCACACGTGTGGGCCGGAAGCGTGGGGTCAAGTATGTTTCTTTATGGACTGGAGCCGATTCTCAAGCTTCCCGTGCTTTCACTGTCTCCGATTCTTCCGCTCATTGCCGGAAATGTCTTTTTCGCGAAAGCGGGTATCCTGTCGGGTAAGTTCTACGTTCAGGGAGTCGCCCTTTATTTGACTTCAATTATTATGGCGTTCCTTCAGCTATATCCGCATTACGACTTTGGAGTTTCTTTGCTGGGCGTCGTCCTGGGTGCCTGTTTCTTTGTCCCAGGTTTGAAATACCACCGTCAACGGGCTCGAAATTCGCGAAACAACTGAAACTGACATCGTTCTGCGGGACACCGTTCTGTTTAAGATATGATGAGGTACTGACATGGGCACGTTACTGAGCGGGTTATCATTATCTGTCTTACTCGCCGCTGCCGATCCGTCGACGTCGATTCAGATCGATGGAGCACAACTCACACTGATCGAACACGCCGAGATCTCGGCTCGAGAAGCAGGTGTGTTAAACCAGATCTTCGTCATTGAAGGAAAGACGGTCGAAGAAGACGCTCCGTTAGCACTGATCGATGATCAGGATGCAAAATACGCGCGAGAACGCGCAGAGACCGAATATCTGATGGCAAAGTCGCTGGCTGAGAATGACCTTCGGGTACGATTTACCAGGAAGTCGCTGGACGTCGCCAAATCGGAATTGAAACGGTCGCTTGAGTCCGTCGAAAAGTTTCCGAAAAGTGTCTCACAGACGGAGCTGGACAGATTGAAGCTGCTCGCTGACAAAGCCGAATTAGAAGTTGACCTGGCGGAAGTCGAGAGGGCTCAGGCCAAACTGACGCTCCAACTGAAGAAGCACGATCTCGACCGCGCATCACTGCATCTTGAACGACGTACCATCAAGGCTCCATTCCCCGGGATGGTCGTGCAATGGAAACGCCAGCGAGGGGAATGGGTCGAAGCCGCAACGCCCGTGGCCCGATTGATTCGTCTCAATCGACTGCGGGCCGAAGGTTTCGTGAGTTCCAGGATTTCTTCGGCAAAACTTGTCGGACGTCCGGCCACGTTCCTGGTTAATGGCATCAAGCACAAGGGAACGCTCAATTTTGTGCATCCGGAAATCGATCCCGTGAATCAACAAGTCCGTGTCTGGGCCGAAATCGAAAACGAAGATCTTTCGTTACGACCGGGTGAAACGGGAACGCTCTCCATCAACGAGGCCGAAATCGTAAAGAGCGATCTCCCTGCGAAAGCGAAATGAAGTCACAGGAAAATGATCCCCGTTGCCAGGATTTCGTCCTTTCTGCTAGGCTTCCATTCAAGTCGCCCCAGTAGCTGATCGCGGTGGTTTCACGGAATTTGCTCAAATTCTTCGACACATTACGTGTCTCGAGTTAGTGCATGGGCCGATCATCCGAGCAGTCGCGTTGGGCAGGGGACTCAACACCTCGGTTAACGCATTTAGAGAGCGTACGGATTCATGGCGAGACTTACCCAGGCCGATCTCAATGAACTCAATCAGTCTTTCGAGCAGGATTCGCCTGCTGATCTGCTTCGTTGGGTCAAAGAAATGTTCGGTGACCGCGCAGCAATGCTTTCGGCCATGCAGCGAGCCGGATGTGTCGTCTGCCATATGATCGGCCGGGAACGGCTTGACATGCCAATTCTGTTCGTCGATACGGGAGTCAACTTTCAGGAAACGCTCGACACGAGGGATCGTGTGGCAAAGGAATACGGACTGAACGTCATCACCCTTTCGCCACTGAAAACGATGGAAGAGCAGACAAAGGAATTGGGGATCTTGTATCTGACCCCTGAAGGACAAAAGCAGTGCTGTTCGCTGCGAAAAATCGACCCGCTGCTGCAAGCAAAAGGACGTTTTGATTGCCTGGTTGGCAGCCTGCGTCGAGCGGAAGGGGGAAGACGAGGTACGATTCCGATCGTCAGTATTGACGTGCAAATGAACTGCGTGCGAGTAAACCCGCTCGCCAATTTCACCGACGAAGACCTCGATGCTTATCTGGTCGAGAACAACGTGATTGTCAATCCGCTGCACTCGCAAGGGTACACAACGATTGGCTGTAACCGCTGTACAACTCCGGTGTTACCGAATGAACCCAAACGAGCGGGTCGGTGGCGACACCTTGGCATGTGGTCGGCATATTGTGAGATCAATCCAAGCGACAGAGCCGCTGGTCTGGTGAAATCAATTGATCTGTCTCAAGATCTAATTGACCGACTTCTCGGTCGCAAAACCGATTTCGCCATTTGAATCGGTTGATTCAACGGAAACGTCGTGAAGTGACAGCGGTGGCGCTTGACGCGGGAAGGTTCCCCGCTCATGATGTCCCTCCGCAGATTTTCAAGCCGATGTGGCGGAACTGGCAGACGCGCTGGATTCAAAATCCAGTGTCAGCAATGACGTGTGGGTTCGAGTCCCACCATCGGCACTCTTACTGCGAAAGGACTTACGGCAAATTGTCGTGAGTCCTTTTTCGTTTTTTCCAAAGTCGATCCACGTCAAATCCATGATTGGCGTTTTTGCGTTAGCCTTCGAAATTGGTACGTGATCGATCGCTGTTTTTGCTTCCGTAGCCTGCCTTTCTTCGGTGACAACAATGCCTTTCCCGTTCTTGCTGAGGCGTTTCTCGCCGTTCCTTTAAACTGTAAAATATTGTGGTATAGTGAGTTAACGTGAAATTTCAGGAAACTCTTTAAACAAACTCTAGGGTTTAAAATTTCTTTGACCAAGCGGTTTAGATTGCTTCGACGAAGAGTTTAGATTTTTTGACCCGACTGGAATCCAGCATAAAAGGACTCCGAAATGAGATTGAGTGACTTTGTTGAAGGCGGCGTGTCCACCGGAACAATGCAACCTGTTTCCCAAGGACTACATGCCTTTATCCCGAATCCTCTTCCGCCCAATTGGGAAATGCCAAACGAATTTTGGCCTCTCCTGCGCGATGCATGGGCGACCATCCGAGAACTGAACGGTATTGGTCATGTCTTACCCGATCCCTCAATTCTTTTGAAACCAATTGAGGACCGGGAAGCAATCCAATCTTCTCGCATTGAAGGCACGTTCGCCACCGCAAGGGAACTCTTGCTCTTCGAAATCCAACCCCATTCGTCGAGTTCTAGTTCAGAGTCTCCAGAGAAAAATACTTGGCGCGAAGTATGGAACTATCGGCAGGCACTGATGCATGGAGTAAAAAGCGATCTGCCACTCAGTAAACGGCTAATTCGCGAATTGCATTCAGTACTTCTAACCGATGTACGAGGCGAAGACACAAGTCCCGGAGAGTTCCGTAAACTGCAAGTCGGCATTCGCGGCGATCGGGCGAATCCGCAGTTTGTGCCTCCTCCGCCCCTTTCGGTGGACGCGTGCCTCAATGACTTGGAGCGCTATATTCAGTCGCCGGGTGACAATATAGACCCACTGATTCAATGCTTTCTTGTGCATTACCAATTTGAATCGATTCATCCGTTTCGCGATGGAAACGGTCGTGTTGGCAGGCTACTGCTGGCAATCATGATAATGCAAAAGTGTGATTTGACGCATCCGTGGCTATTTGTCAGTCAGTACTTTGAAGCCCACAAAGATCAATATTTTGACCTTCTATACAACGTCAGTCGCGTAGGGGATTGGTCGGGTTGGGTTAAATTTTTCCTAGAAGCAACCGTGTGGCAAGCCAAAGACACGCTTGAGAGATGCAAACGGCTACTCAAAGCCAAAGACGATCTCAAAGGTCGTCTGGCCACAGTTAAGGGGAGCAACAAATTAATCCCAATCGTTGATTTGGCACTCGAAAAAATGCTGATCAACGTGAATGATGCCGCGACGAAATTTGGCATTACGTATCCCACCGCACTGAAGCAACTCGAATCGTTGGTTAAAATTGGAGTTCTTAGAGCGCTCACCGATTTCGCGCCGAAGACGTTTTATGCTCCCGACCTTTTCAGCATCACCTACCGCGATTTAGGGGGGTTTGATGATTAGGGTGGTATTTAATCACCCAGTTTCGCCGATCCTGAGATTTGGCGGGACGTACAGGTTATCAACGGGCTTTTGAAGCCGTTTGGACATGTTGACGTAGCTTTGGGTGAACCACACGATCTTGCATTGGAGGGCGGCCCGTTTGATGGTTCATCAATTCGGATGGCAATCAATATTCTTGAAATGCCACCCAAAAGAATCACGTTTGAGTGGTTTCCCGATAGCTCCCGTGGTGCGGTAATCGAGGCATACGATCTCAGTAGCCAGTTGACGGAAGAAAAAGGATGGTTTGCTTACGTTTACGCAACTAAACAAAAATGACTTGAAGCGGATGGCAGGCACAACACTACTGACAACAACGTCTAAGTTTTTGTCCTTTAGTCCTCCATCAACGTTGCAGGTGAAAAAAGTTTTCGCACTACGATGAACCCGCACCAGCGACTATGGTCTTGACGATCCTTCAAACCCCCGCCAAACGCTTAAAAAGCGTTTTTAAGCCTATGGGCATGAGCAAGACGGCAAAGAACAGCATCGCTACAACACGCCCGTCTAAACCTTTCACGACAAATCGATCAGCGTTGTTCAAGCGTATGGGTCGCCCATTGCTGCCCCAATCATGCAGCAAACATGCAAAACTACTCCAGGTACAATCAGTGCGGCATATCCGACAATGACGAGCACAAACCAAACGATGGCGTTAAGGAATTGACCTTTATACAACTGCCCCAACCCCGGAATGATGAAACTCAACAAAAAGGCAACAATCGGACTCCATCGCTTGTGACCACGACCACTGACAAATGCCTGCGCATGAGCAGTATTGTGGTTTACGACATTGATTACGGGTGCATGGTTTTGGGCATGCGGATGAGATTGGGATGCCCTTAAAACAACGTCCAGAATTTCACCGCAATGCTTACATTTTTTGGCAACTGCCTTAATCTCTTCCCCGCAAAAAGGGCAGTCAGTCACGTCTGTATCACGTTGTTTTACGGTTGTTGGACGGATCGTTTGGGGTGCTTGTTCACGCTCAACCGGTACAAGTTCAATAGGTGCAAGGTCATCCGGCAAAGTTGTGGAAATCGTTGATGGCTTGGTCTGTAGTTTGGTTAATCCGGCAGAGACAAGACTTGCCGTGATTTTCCCTGTTGTCTTCAGGCCGTCCCAAGTCTTTGTGAGAATTTCGCCAGTAACATTTCGTTCTGGTTCCGGTTCCGGCTGTAGTTCTCTTTTTGGGATGGTGGCAAGTTCGGTGTTTGTTTCGGCAAACAGCCCTTTGACGTTTGATGCCTTGGCTGGCTTTCCATCAATTCCTTTGCGTACCAAATCATCCTTTTCAATTTCGCCATTACGAGCCATTTTTTTCAATTCTTGAGGAGTGAAAGGCCCAGATGTTTCACCGTCTCGTACAACGAACAGTTCAACAGACATCAAATTGACTCCGCAAGTGCTTGTATTGGAATGCGGATATTGTCCACTTGTCATACAGGAAGATCAACTCAAAAAAACTCATCCGATGGCACTTTCTTGAACCAGCAAACATGGAGCCATCAAGACGGTTCAAAACGACATCGCTGGAAAATTGAAGACGACACGTTGAATGTCGTTAAGTTTTTGTCTTCGTTCGGCCCAACGACGTTGCATCTTCATTTTCTTCGTCAATTAAAAAATGAAGGCGTCTTGTTTTGGGTTTGGAACCATAGTGTAATGCCATCCAGAAGCCCCAAATTTGCGTTTTGCGGGGTTCGGATTATAAAGACGAAATCCCATCGAGGGAAAATCAAATCAGATTGCGGTAGCGGGCGAAGTCTCCGCTTTCTTTGCTGGGCGTGGCTTGCTGAGCAGGAGGTAGGCGGACAGCAGGGTCAGGGGGAGGACGATCAGCCAGTAGGGGATTGCGACCACGTATCGAGTGGTAATTCCATAAATACGCATCGTAGATTTGCCAATTATAAAGGTTCCGAATCGCAATTCCCAAACAATGTTGGTGTTTTCTAGATAATCAATTGGCTGATTTTTCGCATCGCCATGTAACCAGAACGACACTCGTCTGAATTCAGGGGTGAGCGGCCTTTCCATGAAGTGAGAGTTCCAAAGGAGGTGTCCTCCCGTCGAGACGCAAGTGTGAAGTGAATGCTCAGTCGACCAGCGGAGTTGGTCGAAAGTGGTGACACTTCTCCCCCATTCTGCCCCGAGTAAGCACGCCATCACCAGCGTCAGTAAGCCCATCCTTCGTCGCCACGGTTTGAAAAAGTCGCCCAAGATTCACGCTCGCTACAATTTGCCGATGAATTGATAGCCATCAAAGCGGCAGCATCCTCGAAAAGAGGATACACAAATTGTCCGATTGACGATATTCTTGTGCATATACGGTGCAAACAGCGATTGTGCGGCATCGTAAGGTATTGAAGACAAAGTGTTTGACGCGAAAAACGATGTGGATTCAAAATCCAGTGTCAGCAATGACGTGTGGGTTCGAGTCCCACCATCGGCACTCTTGCAGAAAAAGGACTTACGGCGATTCGTCGTAAGTCCTTTTTGCGTTTCGGAATGCTGTTCCTCTTCCGCTCCATGATTGAATTCGACTTCTGACGGATGATCGACGTTCAGACGTCGCAGAACGATTAGGTTCTTAAGTGTTTCCCTCGGCAATGGCGTTCAGGAACGGCCGTGGATACCATCGTTCAGGTGTTTTCGAATTCGAAACCTACAGGACAAAACGATGAAACAATCCCTTTGGCTTAGCTGTTTCCTTTTGACCATTATTAATGTGTATTTCGCGTCAGCTTCTGAAATTGTGACAATTGCAGGAAATGGTAAGGATGAGTATTCCGGTGATGGCGGGCCTGCATTGAAAGCGGGGCTGAGCCAACCGTTCGGTCTTGAGATTGGTCCCGACGGGGCGCTCTATTTCTGCGAATTTTCGAATCATGTGATTCGGCGACTTGATCTGCAAACACAGGTGATCTCAACGGTGGCTGGAACTGGCCGACAAGCAGGATATGCCGGCGACGGGGGGCCTGCGACCAGTGCGCTGATGAACCAACCACACGAACTAAGGTTCGACCATGCTGGTAACTACTACATCTCGGATATGGTCTCGCAGGCAGTTCGAAAAGTGGACGCAAAAACCAAGGTCATGACGACAATTGCTGGAACCGGAAAGGCAGGATTTGACGGAGACGGTGGTCCCGCCAATCAAGCACGACTTGACCTGCCGATTGCTGTGTCCATGGATTCCGACAAGGGCCTTTTGATTTGTGATATCAAGAATCATCGTGTCCGTCGAGTCGACCTGGAATCAGGTGTGATCTCAACGTTCGCAGGAAACGGAGAGCGGAAAGCAATTCAAGAAGGTCAGCCTCTTGCTGGTGCCTCGTTGAATGGACCCCGCTCAGTCGCGGTGGCATCAAATCGAGATCTGATTATTGTCCTGCGCGAAGGAAACGCCGTTTACCGACTTGATCGAACATCTCAGTTGCTTCATCACGTCGCAGGAACAGGCAAGCAAGGCTTTTCAGGTGATGGAGGCGATGCGAGAAACGCTCAACTGGCAGGACCCAAGGGACTCGCCATCGATCGCGACGGAAGCATACTCTTATGCGATACTGAGAATCATGTCGTCAGGATCATTCATCATTTGACAGGAAAGATCGACACTCTGATCGGTGACGGGAAAGCAGGTGATGGACCTGACGGAGATCCGCTGAAGTGCCGCCTCAATCGTCCACATGGCATCTTCGTCGCAAGCAATGGTGATATCTATGTCGGCGACAGTAACAACCACAAGGTCCGAAAGCTTTCACGCAAGTGATTGAGGAGACGTACTTGGTCGATCGCATTCGACTCGCAAACCGAGTCATCACGATCCTGATCGTGTGGGCGACATGGCAAGGTCTTGTTGCAGAAGAACGAAAGTCTGTCGTTCCTTTCGCGGGAATTGAGACGGCTTCGTCGTCAAAAATATCTCTCGTCCGTGACGTGGGTCTCCAACTGGATCTGATGCTTCAAAGCTTGCGTCCGTCGCGGATCGATTTGCCTGGCCGACCTCGAGTCACTCATTCATTTCGACCGTTACGTCAGATCTTTCTTTTGAACGGTGATCGATTCGTTGCTGAATGTCTCGATTGGGGAACGCAAACCGCTTCGTTTCGTTTGCTGAGCGGACAAGTAATGAACGTTCCAGTCTACGCCATTTCTCAACTGGCCAGTTTACCGGGAGAAGTCGACTCGCATTTCGACTCATTCGAGTCGGAACCATTGGATCAGTTGAAATCAGAATTGGGTCGAGTCATTGATGATAACCACTTCACCAGCGGGCGTTCATCCCTTCGAATCGATTCGATATCTCGTGGCTATCGGTACTCGCTCCACCATCCATTGGACTTCGCAAGAATCGAATTCTCATTCAAAACCCAGATCCAAGATTCTTTGTCAGCGTGTGGTGAATGGCAAATCGAGTGGAATGACACTCTTGAAAACAGGAAGCCACTGGTCGTTCGTGTTGGTCCCGGGCAATCAATTTCGGTATCGGGGATGAGTCGCGGAGCGGAGTCTGCTTCTCAAAACCTGAAATTATCTGACGGCTGGCATTCATTTATCGCATTGATTGAACCGGAACGCACGCGATTGATCGTCGATGACGCCCTGATCGCCACAAGCGTCACAACGGCGGTTTCGATCAAAGCGATACGGTATGGACCTGTCGACCTTGGTTCGCAAAATGCGCTTTTGATTGACGATCTCCAGATTTTAAAACTACGTCCAACAAACGATGAGGAACGGTCTTACAGACCTTCCATCGACCGCGACATCGTAACCATGGAAACCGGTGACGAGTTATTTGGCCGCTTCGTAGGCCTGACAGGAGCGTCGGTCACACTGGAAACCGTTGGCCGACTTCGATCGATTCCTTGGACTCGTGTAACGTCAATTGATTGGCAGCAATCGTCCACGGCAATCAAACAAGCCGCGGGGATGAAAAGTGGCCTTGTCGCAACAGTCGAAATGCAGCCATTTGTTGACCGACCGGAATGCCAACCAGAAAAATGGACTGTTACGATCACGAGAATCGATGCCAAATACCTGATCGCTCAACATTCGCTGGCTGGTGAACTGAGATTGAACTGGTCCGACGTACGCCGAATTGTGCCTCTGTTTGCTGGCCAGTCATATTTGGTTGACGCCCGGCGATTTCATCTTGGCAATTCAATTCGGACCGACTTCCATCGACATCTTCCCGATGGTACCGAGATCCGTGGTGACTTCGACTTACAAACAATTCCCTCAGGAACACCCTACTTTTCGCTCGAAGTTGCCGAACTCGAAGCGGCCGGTCCCGACGCCCCGCCGGCAAGTCCCTTTCTTGCTCAGCTTCTCGCAGGAAACCTCGTGACGGAAGTTTTCGTGAATGATCAAATTATCGGTCAATTGAACAAGCAGATCCGCTTTAAAGCGGATGTCGCGACCCCCGACCGGATTCGACTTAAAGTCCCGCGTGACCTTCTGAAACCCGGACAAAACACTTTTCAGTTGCGTCAGCGACCGCTTGAGCCGAATGGTCACGAATTCGACGACGGAGAAATTGGGAACGTACGATTCGAATTCCTGGACGAGAAACAATAAGCTCATCGTGTCACAGTCGCGAATTCCCATTGTTAAGCACCGAATACTATTTCACCGGATTCATCGATGCAGATTCATCGTCTTAACGAACTTCTTGAACAATTCCCGCGCCATCGCATCGCGGTGCTGGGTGATTTCTTTCTCGACAAATACCTGGAAGTCGAGCCCGATCTGGCAGAACCGAGTCTCGAGACGGGACGGGTGGCTCATCAGGTCCTGTCCGTCCGACGCTATCCCGGCGCAGCGGGGACTGTCGTCAACAATCTCGCCGCATTAGGAGCAGGCGAACTCTATGCCATCGGTGCTGTCGGGGACGACGGTGAAGCATTCGACCTGTGTCAGGGGCTGAACCGAATTCGTTGTTCGACGGAAGGACTGTTGCGTTGTCCTGAATTGTTGACGCCGACGTACCTCAAGCCGCATGACCATAAAGTCGCAGGCCTTGCGGGGGAACATTCACGTTACGATACGAAGAATCGAGTCCCGACACCGCAACCGATTGTGGACCGGGTCGCCATCGAATTGGAACGAGTACTTCCTCAGGTCGATGCCCTGCTGATCATGGATCAAGTCGAGATTTCTGAATGCGGCGTGGTGACTTCGAAATTACGAGACCATGTTGAGAATCTTGCCCGTCGGTTCAGCAAAGTCATCTTCTGGGCCGACAGCCGCCGTCACATCCGTCTGTTTCGAAATGCGATCATCAAGGCAAATCAGTTCGAAGCAGTCCATCGCCTGAATCCTGCCGTTGGAGAAGAAGTCTCGTTAGAGGAACTGAGGCGCCTCATTCCAAAACTTCGCGACGAAAACGGAGCCCCCGTCTTCGTCACCTGCGGTGAACGGGGAATTCTGGTAAGCGATCCCGAAGTCACTCTGGTCCCCGGCGTAACAGTTACCGGCCCCATCGATCCAACGGGTGCGGGTGACAGCGCATCGGCAGGAGCGGTCATGTCTTTATGCAGCGGTGCAACACCGGCGGAAGCAGCCCTTGTGGCTAATCTGGTGGCTTCGATCACCATTCAGCAACTGGGAACAACCGGCTCAGCGTCGCCTGACCAGGTTCGAGCCGCTCTGGAGGTCTGGCATGCTCAACATGCGTAAATCGTATTGATCGATCGAAATGCTCAATGGCGCACGGTTGGATCAGGCTGCTTGATCCCGGTGACATTCACACCGCTGCCAATTAACAGATTTTGATCATAAACCCAGCGATAAAGGCGGCCTTGTTTCTCAGGGGGTAATACCACCAATTGGTCGAAACCGGCTGTTTGAAACCAGGAAACGAGTTCCGCCTCAGTATGGTGATACTGGTACTGCGGCGCAAACCAGTCGAACGTGTCGCAAACGCGGTTTTCGCGATTCGGGTGCGCGCTGAAATTGACGATCTTATTGAGCGCTTTATTCACGACAGGAAGGCCACCCAGCCAGCCTCCCCATTCACACCATTGCTCCAGCTTTTCGGGTGCCATTCGCGTTGTTCGGCTTCGTATGGCGTTATTAATACCTTCTTGCCACCATTGATTACGCCGATAGAGCCAGACGGAATAACGTCCGCCCGGTTTGACCATTTTCGCCACGGCATCGAACACCGACTTCGTTTCGGCATCGTGGTGCATGACTCCAATCGAGAAGACGAAGTCAAACGACGCCGGTTCGAAAGGGAGTTTCTTTAAGTCTGCCTGCACGAAAGCAACCTCGGAAAGGTGCGAGCAAAGTTGCTTGGCTTTACCCACGGCAGCACTGTGGTCGGCCCCCACGACCACGGCGCCGGCTTCACCACAGACTTTGCTGTATCGGCCACCGCCACAACCCGCATCGAGAACCCGCAGTCCCGCAAGGTCCTTCAAAGTCACTCCTGTTTTCGCCTGAAAGGTTGCTCGGTCCTCATCGTCGTGCGCGACTTCATACTTGTTCCACTGCCGACCGAAACTCGCCAGATGTTGATCGCCCGTGAATCGAGGGATTCCGTCAACGACAGGAGCCGACCTGCCGCACTTCGAACATTCGACGTTTTCCAGACGTCGAACGAACGACGACCTGCACGCTGAACAACGAAGGAACGGTAAAACACGAATAGTAGAATCGGCCGAGTCCAATGGTTGCTCCTGAGTTTTACGGATTGCAGGCATCTCGCGATGAATGGCAAAGTGTCTAATTCTTCCCCCTCGACAGCAACGGAAGAAGCATTTTTTCCCAGAGGCTTGCCTGATGCGTCGACGAAATTATTGAATTGAAAGCTCAATCTTTATCCGCCGTACTCTCGTCAAATACCCCCTTTTTAAAGAACTCGGCTTCTGTGAATTGAGAAAAACCATAGAATCCCGCGTTGGATCTTTCCTTTCGCGACAAAAAAGGAGGCGGGGATGCAGGGATGCTTACCGCAAATCAGGTTTGTTTGTTTGCTGCTATCGTACACGGTCGCATGTTTCAGTGTGGCTGCAGCCGATACCCCACCAACCTGGATCGATGACGCTCAGTTGCACGATGTGAAATTTGTCGGCTCGAAACTCACTTTCGCTGTCGGCGAACATGGCGCGATCTGGAAATCGGTGGACGGTGGCCGAAGCTGGACTGCGTCTCACTGCGAGATGGACGTTTCGTTACAAAGCATTTGTCTTCTCGACGACCGAATCGGCTGGATCGCGGGCCGAAATACGACTGCTTATTCCGGGTTGGACAATGGGGTGCTACTGGCCACACAGGATGGAGGCAAGTCCTGGCAGCAATTGGCGCGAGATGTTCTTCCTGCACTGAGCTATGTGAAATTCTTCGGCCTGGAAGAAGGACTCGTCGTAGGTCAACCGACTTCCGTCTCGCCGACCGGGATCTTCAGAACCAGCGACGGAGGTAAGACGTGGCGCGGAGTTCAAGGTGAGGCCACACATAGCTGGAAAGCGATGTGCTTTCTCGAACCGGAAATGGGAGTGGTCGCCGGCATACAGGGACGCGTTTCGGTTATGGGTGGCGAACAACTTTACCCGTCGAAGCTTCAACCACAGGGATTCCGTTCGATCCGTTCGGTTGGCCTGTTGTCGAATGACAAGGGCTGGCTGGTCGGCGACGGTGGGCTTGTCCTGTCAACGGCGACAAGTGGCGTCGTGTGGGAATCCCCCCAAAAGCCGCTTCCTGAAGAGCTACGCGAAGGAATGGACTTTCGAGCGGTAGAAGTCCGTAACGAAAAGGTCTGGATCGCAGGTTCGCCTGGCAGTGTGGTCTGGCACAGCCCGGACGGAGGAGCTCATTGGGAAAAGCAATTGACCGGCCAAACAGCACCGCTTGCCGCGTTGCGGTTTGCCAACGAACAACAAGGGATTGCCGTTGGAGCATTCGGTGTGATTGTTCGAACCGAAGATGGAGGAAAGACGTGGCAGACAGCCAGAGGCGCCGGACGTCGCGCAGCCCTTCTGGCATTACATGCCAGACCGGGAAAAACGAGTGCTCCGCTGCTTACGAAACTGTCGGGCGAGTTGGGCTTTCGCAGTGCCGTCTGGATCGCGCAACGTGACGACATTGGTCCCATGGCCTGGTCGACCGAGAGTGAATCCGTGCTTCAGGCTGCTGTCCAGAAATGTGGCGGAAACGAGGCCAATCTGCATTGGCAATTACCGATGAATATTCCGGGGATCGAATTTTCCTCGGACAAATTACTGGCCGAATGGCAGAAGCAGACGGAAGGTCGGTTGCCTCAGAGGTTTCTCGGTGCGATCGTACGTCAGATCCGAACATGGCGTCCGAACGTGATCGTGATCGACCAGCCTTCGCCTGACGATGCCGCTGCACAATTGATGTTTGACGCAACATTACGAGCCGTGGCACAAGCGGCAGATGCCACACGTTACGTCGAACAAGCACAATTCACAGGTCTCGACGCATGGAAAGTCGACCGCGTCTACATGCGGCTTGCAACGGGAGGGACCGGGGATGCCCACATCGACCTTGACGAGCTACTGCCGTCACTGAAGGCCTCGACGAGAAACGCGTCAGCTCCAGCGGTCGCCTTGTTGCAGGCGGATCGAGTCCCCGTCAGCGATGCCAATGAAGCACCACGAATTGCATATCGATGGATTGGACTCGACGGTAAGACGGTCGACGAATCGCCGCTCAATGGACGTGGAAAGAGCCTCAACTCGCGTGAGTTTTTTGGCGGGCTTTCGATCGCACCTGGTTCGCCAGCGCGACGCGAATCAGTTCCGATCGACGAGACCAATCTGGAACGCATGCAAAAGCTGACACAAAAACAGCGAAACTTCACCGGACTCTTTCAAAAATCGCTCGACGATCCCCGTGTTGCCGGACAAATGATTGGCCAGATCAACGGCATCGTTGACGGGATGGAGCCTCAGCAGGCGGTCGGAGTCCTGCGAGATCTCGCCGATGAATATCGTAAGCGATCGCAATTTGAAATGGTTGAATCGACCTACGTTGAACTCATCCGTCGTTATCCCAGGGAGCCCGGTTCACTTGATGCCATGCGCTGGCTGATCCAGTTCTGGTGCAGCAGCGAAACCGCCTGGCAGCGAACTCAAATCATGAAGTCGGGAACGACCGTCACCCAGGGCGATCCCAAATCGATCCAACGTGTCCAGCAGGCACTTGCAGAATCGGACGACGGTGCCAACGGAGTCCGTTCGGCAGGTGGTCTCAATGATGGAGCCGGCTCGATCACGAAATCCAGTTCCGCCAGTCCAATCCGGTTGAAGACGCAACTTGATCTGGAGGCCACCCACTCGCGAGACAAAAAATCAAAGCAACCCGGTCGGTTGAAAATTGACCGCGATGTCGAATGGAGAACTGGTGCTGTCGCCGACTGGCACGCACGCGCCATCGAACTTGCAAAGCAGTTGCAACTCGCTTCGCCCAGTCGATACCAATCGGCGGAAATTCAATTTCCCCTGGCAGCACTTCGCCGGTCTGACGGTTCGACTCGTGGTGCCGATTCGATCATCCGCAACTTCGTGACTAATCCGGTTAACCCCGAAACAAAACAATTGGCCGAACGAGAATTGTGGGCTTCGTTCGCGACGCCAGAATCGCCGAATTCGCTGGCCTTCTGTTATCAGACAAATGATCGACCGCATCTGGATGGGCTGTTATCCGACCCGTGCTGGACGGAAGCCAAAGAGATTCATTTGACGCAGTCACCGCGATCCGAAGAATCCCCCGGGGGATTAAACGATACGAAACGGACCATGGCGATGTTTGCCTATGATAACGAGTTTTTATACGTGGCGATTCTCGTTCCACGCGAACCTGGAACACCTCAGGATCGCCCCCAGTTGACCGGCCGTCAACACGACGCCGATCTGTCCAGACATGACCGCATCAGCATTCGGCTCGACATCGATCGAGACTACGCAACGTGGTATGAATTCCAGGTCGATCAACGGGGCTGGACGGCAGAAAGTTGCTGGGAAGATCGCCGCTGGAATCCGACCTGGTACGTCGCCGCCGACATGGACCAGACCGACTGGCGAATTGAAGCCGCAATTCCCTGGGCCGACCTCTCCCCGACACCGCCAAGACGGAGTACCATTTATGGTCTCTCGGTGGTGCGAACGATTCCGACCGTCGGACTGCAAAGCTGGACCCACCCGGCGAACTCTCGACCGCAGCCATCGTCCTTCGGATTATTGAAATTTGAATAGCCGACAATGCAAAACCAACAGATCGCCGCAGCGTTTAACGAGGTCGCCGACCTGCTCGAAATTCAAGGAGCAAACGCCTTTCGAGTGAGGGCCTATCGAAATGGTGCCCGGACACTCGAAAATCTGTCTGAATCGGTGGCCGATCTGCTGGCAGTTCCCGGTGGGGGCCTGGAGTCCCTCGACGGGATCGGCAAGGATCTCGCTGCCAAGATCAAGGTCGTCGTCGAAACGGGTCAACTTCCTCAATTGGAAGAACTTCGACAGCAGGTCCCGCACGGGGTTGTCGACATGCTGCGGATCCCCGGGCTGGGACCCAAAAAAGTCGCGGTCCTCTTTAAAGAACTCGGAATCACCGACCTCACTCAGTTGAAAGAGGCTTGCGAAGCGGCCAGGGTTTCTGAACTGAAGGGTTTCGGTAAGAAAACCGAACAAGCAATTCTCGAAGGAATTCCTCATGCGATGGAAGCAGGCAAACGCTTCCTGATCAGCGTCGCCACAGAAGCTGCCGAAGCGATTGTGGAAGACCTGAAACAATTGCCGTCGGTGGGACAAGTCTCGGTCGCGGGCTCATGTCGCCGTCACAAAGAAACGTGTGGCGATCTGGATATCTTGGCAACATCGGACAATTCGGCAGCGGCGATGGACCGCCTGGCCGCAAATCCGCTGGTGGAAAAAGTCCTTGCGCGAGGCGACACGAAACAGCGAGTCCGCCTTCGATCAGGAATCGAACTCGATTTGCGGGTCGTTCCCCCTGAATCATATGGTGCGGCCATGCAGTACTTCACCGGTTCGAAAGAACACAACATCGTAATCCGTCGCCGAGCCATCGAGCGAGGGCTGAAGGTCAACGAATACGGTGTTTTTCGCGGTGATGAGTATGTCGCCGGGCAAACGGAGGACGATGTCTATGCCGCCGTGGGGCTTCCATTCATTCCCCCTGAACTCCGCGAAAATCGCGGCGAGATCGAACTTGCTGAAGCGGGCAAGTTACCGAAGTTAATCGAAGTCACCGACATTCAAGGTGACCTGCATATGCACACAACGGCCTCTGATGGGGCGGCCACGATTCGTGAAATGGCCGAGGCGGCCAAAGCACGTGGATTGAAGTATATCGCCATTACCGACCACTCAAAGCGAGTCAGTATGGCTAACGGACTGGATGCCGCCCGACTGCGGGAGCATTGGGCCAATATTCGCAAGGTCCGCGACGAAATGCGTGGGATTGAGATCCTATGTGGAATCGAGTGCGACATTCTCGAAGACGCCACAATGGATCTCGACGATGATGTTCTTTCCGAGGCCGACTGGGTCGTTGCAGTCCTGCACTATGGATTGAAACAACCACGCGAACAGATCATGCAACGCCTTCTGAATGCCATACGTAATCCGAATGTCGATGCGATTGGACACCCAACCGGACGGATGCTGGTAAATCGCCCCGCTGCTGACATCGACTTCACCACATTCTTTAAAGCCGCTGCCGATCACGGGGTGATGCTGGAAATCAACGCCAGTCCGTATCGACTCGACCTTGACGACATCCAGGCCGCCGCCGCAAAGTCACACGGCATACCCATCATCATCGACACCGATTCGCATAACACGAATGGATTCGACTCGCTGCGTTACGGCGTTGATCAGGCAAGACGGGCAGGGTTGACGAAGGACGATGTCGCAAACACACGGACATTAGCCGGGTTCAAAGAATTGATGCGGAAAAAATAAGTCGATCAGGTCGCAGTCAAACGACAGGACAACTCAGCTCGGCAAAGTCCGTTCGTTCAGCGGGCGATTCGTGCCGGATCGCGCTTTCCACATGTCCCTTCTTCACAATGAATGCACCCGACAACTGCAGGCCATTACCGACAAACGAACCAAACCCGAATTTGAAGACAACCCCTTCCACCAGGGCTCGCCAGAAGGTCTTGATACTGACCAATTGCCCCAGCGTTCCAAATGGCAGCTCAAGCGTCCGGAACAGTCGCCGATCCGGATCGCTCACCTGGCCAACTCCTTCCAATCCAAATCGTTGCAGCATGGAATTCCCCTGCTCGATTGAACCCATGTGAATCACCACCGGAATCAGACCGGCTCGCTGAATCTGTTCTGCCTGCTTGGAAAGATCAGAAAGAGTCTCGCGACAGTAAGTGCAACCGAAGTGACGAACGCACACGAGCAGCAATGGCGATTTGAACGACAGATCAAACAGATTCTGACCGTTCTGTAAAACGGCTGTCCGCATCGCCTGTTCGAGAGTCAGTCCTTCCACCGTCGTTCGCCGTGTCTCATAAACACGAGCCGCGTGAACCAGAATGGCGGCGAATGGAATCCACCACAGAAGATCATTGGTCAGAATTGTTGCACCCATCGTCCATGGCAACGCACCCCGCCAGGCATTGTAAACAAAACCGATCGGACCGAAGACCTTTCCCAATAAGCCAACCAGAACAATCGGCCAATGAGTGGCAGCGTCGCGCGCGGCAATCCAATAGCCAATCCCGTAAACGCCGATGACCATTCCCAGGCACTGGATGATGCAAGGGTAATTGGGTGCCTCAATCCCCAACCATTCAAATCCGGCTTTCGGAAAAAGAATGACGAAAGTGCCCCACAACAGGTTGTAGATCGCAGCCGATCGCAGGATCAGTGGTACCCAATCTGGCATGTTGATACTGCTATTCGGCATGTTAAATCCTCAGTGAATATTCGACCGCAAAGGAGTATATGTCGCTCGGCGATCAATCAAATCAAGCGGACATCATGAAATTCCGCGAATTCCAAATCGAATTGACGGGTCGGCCGCTGCGTTCTACAGTGATTTTTGAGCGATGGACATCGCTCCCGGCATCCCGGATTCAGGGTGCCACTGCTTGACCCTCGTCGGTCAAGCAGTGCTCGTTGAACGGCAAAAAGAGAAGGCACTGCGTCTCCAGACAGTCCACTAACGCGGCACATAAAACTCATCTCGAAGTTTTACCGAACACCAGGAGCCGATTTGTGAAGCCAGCGAACGCACCCAAAGCATCGGTTGCCGTTGGCCGCGAAAGTCTGGGACATCAATCACCCTCGGGCAATTCGGCTGTGAGGAATTTACCGGACTGGATCCCACAAGTCCTTCTCCTGTCGAGCCTCCTCTCTCTGTTAGCACATGTCATCATCTTGCTGGTGTTTTCCGTCTACCTGGCGATTCGCTATCCCGGTGCGGTTGGGTTCACCACCGAACCAACTCGTGAAGTGGGAATTGTTATCAAAGATCAGGGTAATAATCCCGATGCCGTAGTCCCCGGTGAGCCTCGAGAAGGGGATGTTGCCGAGTCCATTGCTGACGGTGCGACAACAAGTGAAGCATTCACGCCAGCGCAAGTGACACCCGATCGGCCACCGGTCGAAACGATGCTTCCTCGAGACGATTCCTCGACACCCATTGGACCCGGTGTCAACTTGCCCATTGGTGCCACGGTCATGGACCCCCGTCAGCCGGTCAAATCGGGTGGTGGCC
The DNA here is from genome assembly GCA_903899985.1 of uncultured Schlesneria sp. Lineage (GTDB taxonomy): Bacteria > Planctomycetota > Planctomycetia > Planctomycetales > Planctomycetaceae > Schlesneria. The sequence goes on along the minus strand of CAIULL010000265.1, from coordinate 2,963 downwards.
AAAGACAACCAGCATCCGGAACAGTAGGTGGTCCCGTTGGGACGGCATTCATGGGGACACGGGACCAGGGATCGAAAGTCGTGTTCGTCATTGACGCCTCCGGAAGCATGATGAGTCACAACTCGATGCAAGTTGCGAAAGCATCGTTGGTATCGAGCGTGCAGGAACTGGACGCTAACCAGCAGTTCCTGATTATCTTCTACGACGACAAACCCGTTGTGCTGCACCTGCGAGACGTCCATCAGCCTCAACTGTATGCCGCCACCGAGATTCATAAGACGCTGGGAAAACAGAAGATCGCCGGAATCCACCCAGGAACCGGCACGCAACACTATCCCGCACTCGAAATGGCACTGCGGCTGAAACCGGACGTCATCTTCTTCCTCACCGATGGTCAAGAACCTCCGCTCGATGAAAGAGAACTGGAGTTATTGAAAAAACTCAACAGCCAGAAGACGCGAATTCACAGCATCGAATTCGGCGTCGGGGGCGAAGTCTCCGAAGGAGCGAATCCGAGGAACTTCTTGAGAAAACTTTCACGTCAGAATGGTGGCACGTACCGATACTACGATGTCACCAAATTCAAATAATGGCTCCTTTTCAACACATTTTTCATTTCAACTCGCACGATTTCCGGGTTTTGATGTGAAAGTCCGATGAAAACTTCTAAAGCGAATTGACCCGCCTCGATCGGGCCGTTAGGTTTGAAGGTCTCTCGATTTCCCCCCCAACAATTTGGATTTCCACTGCATGCGAATGAACATCGCCCGGCTCTATTTGTGCGCATTCGCATGGCTACAAACAAATACTTCATCAAAGACGCGACCTGATTTCGCCGTCTTCATGATCATCGCGCTTTCGGCGTTCGGACCGACGCTGCGTGCAGGCGAAACAATCACGCAAGCAGAACCCTCAGAAGTCCTGACCTGGATCAGATCCGCTGAAAAATCGGGCCGTCTCGAAGTCGATTTTTATCCCCCCGAAAAGCGTCCCACACAATACGCCGGTTGGACTGATTTTGAATTAACGCTGGAATACAAATATGAACAGCAAATGAAGTGGAAGTTCACTCGGGAAAAAACGGTCAATGTCACCATTTATCCAACCTTCACCACCATCAAACCGCTGATGTCGCATACCGTCAAATTGCCGGATAGCCTGAATGCTGCCACATGGTATGAATCAGAGCTGGGTCGGCACGAATTGGACCATATCACGATTGGATCACACCCGCGCCTGATTCTGCTGGCAACTCATCTGGTGAAAAGTATTGTCACCGTGAAGGCCCAGGCCGACCGCATCACGGATGTCAATCAAAAATGGGCCCAGGAAGAGATCACCAAGGAAGTCAACCGGCGAAGCCAGGCCATCCAATCCTTAGTCGCCGACAACAATCATCGTCTTGATGACCTCACACGACACGGAGCCCGTGACCTCGACGACCGCGCCCGATTTTTTGATCGGCTGTTCCTGAAAGAAAATCTCGACGAATCAAAATTCGTCTATCTCGGCGACGTTCTGAAACTGATCGATTCCCCCGAATACCGCAACGCCACAATCCAATTCCCCCATTGATTTTAGTGCGCGGCCTGCATGGGTTATGAATAGGGGTGTCGCTCGCGCGTTGGGAATAACAGTAGAGACGCTGCTCGTGCGTTGTGGGAGGGGTTGGACAAGATTGTCGACCCCAATGACAGTCGGCGGTCAATTTCCACAGTCGGCACCCTGCATTTTTCCGAGCTTGCATCACGGACGCGCGGCTGTACAATTAAGAGCTCAACTTTGTGGTGGCTATAGCTCAGTTGGTAGAGCGCCAGATTGTGGTTCTGGATGTCGCCGGTTCGAGCCCGGTTAGTCACCCTCAGCCCCGAATTTCGGGGCTTTTTTCGTTTCTACGGCTTCTTCGCTCCACAATCGAACTCCTAAACCGATTGCTGTCAGGCATTGAAATGTCTGGTAAGGTGCGAGGAACCCCAGAAATCCCGTGTATTGCCTCGCAAAATCACCGAATAGTGGCGACGGGTCCCGCAGAACGATGAGACCACAGCCCAGCGTGGCGAGCGTCACCGCCAGCAGCCCCGACAACCAGGCGAGCTTTTTCCTGGGATGACCCATCCAAAGACTGACCACCAAAGCTCCGATGAACCCGGCATAGAAACCCGCTGCTTCGCGTCCACCCGGAATCCATTTCGGAGACTCACCCATGAATGGATCGACGATGAGGCACGCAGTCACTCCACAAAAGCTCGCCAGCATTGATATTGGCACCGCCAGACACGCCATAACCCATCCCCTCCCCAGCCAACGCGACAGGGGAACGAGAGTCACGAGCCCAAACCAGAACCCCGGACCAAGGAGCAGGTGATATTCGGAGGTGACCTGCCCACCGCCAATCGATTTCAAAAGGTACGAAATTGAAAAGAGACCGACCGCGCTGACGCCGCCGGAAACGGTTCCCATTAAACCAAGAAACAGTGTCGCCCGAAACGCTCGGGCTTCCCACCGAGGATCATCGAGCCACGGTGGTGGTTCACGCCGTAACCACCACCGCTGCGGATGGGCAAACTTTCCATATTCAATGATCGGAGACGGCATCAGTTCAACTCAGGCAACGCGGTGAAATACCTTCGAAACAAAGTTGGCCTGATTGATCATTCTCGCCCCGTCTTCGGGACGGTGAGGTTCCACCCTGAGCCCTCATCGGTCAATTCAGCAATCTTAACGCATTAAGAATGTGACGTCCCAACCCCGCACATGTGACCGACCAAGTTCTTTCTTGAGTTTCTTCACGACGTTTTCTTCGTATCCTTCTGTGTAAGAATCTTCTTTTTCATTCTGAGTGATATCACGCGCCGTGAAATCTGGCGTCACAGTTCGATCAAGTTCGATCGACTTCGACCGTTGCTCGTAATTCATAGGGTTTTCGAAGCATTTGCTCCAGCTTTTTGGCGCGCTCGAGTTGG
>CAIULL010000264.1 GCA_903899985.1 uncultured Schlesneria sp. | reverse complement strand
GCGATGGCCTGCTGCGCTCCGGACAAGCGAAGACGCGATCTTGAATATCCCCGTTGATATCTCAAACAATAATATTACGGACGATAACACCAACGACGACACGAATCCCACTGACAACTCGATGAATAATAATGCGGCGCTGAACCGACGTGGCTTCAACGAGCCTCAGCCGTCTCTCAGCGGAAATCCGGTCAGTTCTCAGTCAAATTACATCGTCCGGCAACCTCGTCGTCGGTTGCGTGATTTCGTCACCCCCGTGAATTCGCGAGGCATTCCAGATCCGAATGAAGGCTTTATCCGATCGGGGGCCTCGACAATTTATCGCGAGCAGGGCAATCGGTTGATCGCCGTCAAATTCAGTGTTCGAGGCCGCGACCTGGCGAGTGCCGTTGCTGAAGCTCAACAAAAGACGGAAGATCTATTTACCGCTCCCTACACGACGGAGTGGAGCGGCGAATTTCAAGAGATGAAAGAGGCGGAAGCCCGACTGATGGTGATTGTTCCATTATCGCTGGTCTTGATTTTCATTCTGTTATACTTGGCATTTCACTCGTTTCTTGACGCGTTGGTGGTCCTTTCCAATGTGCTCGCACTCTCGATTGGCGGAATCTGGGCACTGTTTCTGACCGGCAGCAACTTCAGCATCTCTGCAGCGGTCGGTTTCATTTCGTTGTTTGGTGTCGCCATCATGGATGGTTTGTTGATGATTTCGTATTTCAATCACCTTCGCCATCAAGGGATGCCGCTCAAGGAAGCGATCATGATTGGGGCCGAAAAACGGGTACGACCGGTCACGATGACAGCGTTAACAGCCATTTTTGGGTTGTTGCCCGCAGCGATGTCGACCAGGATTGGTGCTCAAACACAGCGTCCATTGGCGATTGTGGTGGTCGGTGGCATGATCGCTACTCTGTTTCTGACCAGGTATCTTATGCCGATTCTTTACAGTTATTATGGCCATCGTGAGCCGAATGAAGCGTCAAGCTCGCTGGTTCATTAGGGCTCAATCGATTGTTAGATACGCGGAGTGAGTTTGCCGGAGATGTAAGATTTTCGGTCCCCGTTTCCGTTCTCGATGTGTTATTGTGCGCCGAAAACCCAAAACACGGCTTCCCTGTTTATATCGGAAAGAGAAGCCGCGATGTGTTGTAAGTGATTGTGGTGAAATGGTTTGTCGAGAGTTTCTCGGTTGAATCGGCACGGGTTGGTTTCGACCGTTTGGGCGCTTCGTCCAGCAAATGGGGTTATTCCGTTTGTACGTCCTTTGGCTGTATTCGTAACGCGTTGGATTGTATTGCTCGATACTTGGATGACGGTTGAAATGGCCATGACGTAGACCAACGGATTGGTTTGCAGGTCGCAAAACCGAAAAACGAGCATCACAAATGAAGTCGATTTGCTGGCGATTGCCGTTCGCAGTGGCGCTTCTGATAACGGCGTCCGTTTCGTGCGTCTGTGCCATCGAGCCGTCTGATCCGGCCGATCTTCCTGCCCCGATCTCGGAGACGACGTCCCAATCGATGGGTTCGATTGATGAACTGGGTGATGGTCCTGTTAAGCCAGACCCTTACCGTTGGCTGGAGGACGACGCCGTCACGCCGACCTCCCGATCGACAATTGCCTCGTATGGGACATTCATTGACGACGTGGATCCCAACAATATCCTTGAACGTCCTGGCATTCCTGTCGGCTGGTACTCGGCGTTAGAAGTGACCGCAGCCAATCCGCGGTTGTCGTTTCGACAGAATTCTGGAAGCTTACTCGGCAATACATTTCCAGATCCGATCGCACCGATCTACGCACCCCTGGATTGGACTGCGATGCCGAAGTTCACTCTGGGTTACAGGCGCCCCGAAGGATACGGAGACTTAAGCGTCAGCTATCGCTTTCTACTTTCTCAAGGGTCGACGTCAATCCCCCAGTTCAGTGGTGGCGGGACGGGAAGCGGTTCGAGCAATCTTCAATTTCATGTGATGGACTTCGATTACAGCCTGTCAGACTTGTTTCCGAATGACTTGTGGCTGATGCCTCGTCAAATTCGTCTGACGGTTGGTGCCCGTGTCGCGGGGATACAGGATAAAGCAACGAATTCGGGTGGTAGCATTCTCAGTCAGTCGGCGACCAACAGGTTCGTCGGGGCTGGACCTCGATTCGCTCTTGAGTCGCTTTACCCAGTCTCATCTCATCGATGGACGCTCTTTTCAAAATTTGAAGGTGCTGGCGTGATCGGGGTTGACCGTCAGTCATACAGCCAATCGATTTCAGGTCTTAACAACGTGATCACAAGTGGTTCAGCATCGAATTCTGTGACGGTAGGTGTTCCCGTGATCGGACTGAAAGCAGGTTTGAACTGGCTTCCCGACTGGGGCGGCGGCAACGTCAAAATGTCCGCAGGCTATCAGTGGGAACGGTGGTTTTTCCTCGGGACGGACACGACGTCGAATAACGAGCTAACGATTCAAGGACCTTTCGTACGAGGCGAAGTCGCTTTTTAAGGTTCTATGTTCATCGGGAAGTGTTTGTCTTCCGCCGAGCCTTGAGATAAGCAGACGAGCTGACAGGTTGAAATGAAAATGAATCATCACCGCTTCGAATTTCGTTCCGCAGTCATCCTGCTTTTGTGCAGCCCCTGGCTGTCGATTGCTGCAGAACCGCGTGACGATGCGTCCACAGTCAAACGGGTTGGACCTCAATCGCGGATCATCCAGGTCCACAGCGAAGAGGTTCCAGCCCCTTCAACGGACGACAAAGCCGCGAATACTGAACCCGCTAAGTCTGCATACGACGCGCCGTTAGATCCAGAAACAGACGGTTCTCATTCCTCAAGAACATGGACATTGGCCGAGCTCCAGGCGATCGCTGATACAATTCATCCGATGCTGCAGCGAGATCGAGCCCGGATCGATTCTGCACGTGGCGGCGCGTTACAGGCAGGCCTTTATCCCAATCCGCGATTCGATACCAACAACCCTCAAGTCTTCAACGGCCAGAACTCGTTGTTCAACGCTGGTATTCAGCAGGAGTTTGTTGTTAAAGGTAAAAAGCGATTAGATCGCGCTGCCGCAGTGAAGGTGGTTCAGCAGAATGAATTTGCCTATGTGCAAGACCGATTTGGTTTGCTGACCAACCTGCGTCAACAATACTACGTCCTATTGGCTGCCCAGCGTCGACTCAAGGTTCTTCAGAAATTGCAGGAAATCACCGCGTCGTCATTCGCCACGGGAAAGGAACAGGAGAGGGGTGCGGGCGAACTTGCTCATATTGACGTGTTGCTCCTCAAAATCGATAACCAGCGAGTTCAAGCCGATTTAGAAAATACGCTTCGTTTGCAACGAGGTGCCCGAAAACAACTCGCCATGCTGGTTGGCGATCCGTCCATCAGCGACGATCAATTTGAAGGGTCAATATACGACACCCCACCTCAGTATGACGAGAAGATTCTCAATGAATTCGCGGCCGCAAACAGTGCTTATGTTCAGATTGCCAAACTGGATGTTGAACGAAACGAGATTCTGCTCAAACGAGCTGTTGCAGAGCCCTATCCCAACATCAACTTGGGCCCCGCATATCAGTGGGGGCTGGTCCAAGGGGGCGAACAGTTCTGGCTGACAGTGACTTTTCCCATTCCTGCGTGGGACCGGAATCAGGGTGGAATTCAAGCAGCCACAGCAGACGTTGCAGGGGCTCGAAAAAACGTGGAAGCGGTTCAGCTGGAACAGCTAAGACGTGTGGCGGACGCATACTCACGTCACCGCGCCGTTCGAGCGCAAGCCGCCAAATACCGAAAAGATATCATCCCGAATGCGATGAACGCATTTAAGTTGGCTGAAAAGGGTTTTAAAAAGGGCGAATGGGATTTTATTCGTTATCTGCAAGTCCAGAGAACGGTGGTCGACACGAACATGGCGTATATTGACCTACTGGAAAATGTTTGGACAACGGCCGCCGAACTGTCGGGCCTCTTGCAGCTCGAAGATTTCGAATAACCTCTTGATCCGGCAACGATTGCGAGTGATCATTAACGATGGGGCAGTGATCGGATTTGTTTGCTGGCATAGAAAATGCCTTGAATCCATCGACCTCGTTTCATTCAACTTCTCGTTGCGGGGAACCACGTTTTCTCGATCAGGACTCACCCAATGGTATTGGAACCCGGAAATCATCTGCTGATCGTACACCGTCGTTTATTTGAGGCGGATCACTCGCGTTTTTTCGTTGGCAAGGTCGAAGGTTATGAATGCGGCATTGCACGCGTCAGTGGATACTCTTTTGGACGCGATCACCTGAATTCGAAATTTGTTCGCAAGCCAGATTTGAGAACCAAGTTGATTGGTATCAGTTCCGGTACTTTGATCATTTATTGTCTACCGAACAATATCTCACTTGACGACGTTGTCTTTGATGTCACGGAATCAGGTCTGAAGCTGAATTGCCCTCCAGACGTTTCTTTAAACCTCTCGGAGTATTTTCATTTGCATTGACTGGTATTTTTCATCAACCTTTGTCAATCACGAAGCGAACGGCCTCGCGACTGAGTTCTGCGGAGGTATTCAGGTCGAGTTTCTGTTTGATCTTCTGACGATGCGACTCCACCGTCTTGACGCTCAAAAACATGGCGGCGGCGATTTCGGCTGTTGTCATCCCGTTGCCGATGTGCTTGAAAACTTCCATTTCTCGATTGGTTAACGCGGACAGTCCTCGCCGAGCACCATCCGGAAGATACTCATTTTTCCTGGCCGCAATCCGAGCCGCAGTTTCTTCGCTCAGGTATTGCTTTCCCGCGAGGAGTCGACGAATGGCTTCGACGATGTTGCGGCTGGCGACCTGTTTGTTCAGGTATCCCATTGCTCCTGCGTCCAGCGCTCTTTCGGCATAGAGTTCGTCATCGTACATCGACACAACCAACACACGTAACTTCGGAGTGATTAATTTCATACGGCGGACGAGGTCCAATCCGTTTTCACCATTGAGTGCAATATCGACGACTGCGACATCCGGGCCCGTGTCAGCGACGATTTTCAATGCCCCACTAATATTCGACGCTTCTCCACAAACCACCATGTCCGTTTGAGCGATCAGCAGTGCACTCAGTCCTTCTCGAATTATCGGATGGTCGTCCACAACCAGAATACGTGCGGGGCATTGATGCTGGACCACAAATTGTTCTGGTATCGTTTCATTGGTCATGATGAATTATTTCTTGAATAATGTTCTAACGTTCGATTTCGTACAAGGATCCATAGATAATTCTATCAGCCCATTTTTGTCCAGTTGTCGCCAGTTGACGGACTGGTAAAATATGTGTTAGTACAGCCGATTAAAAAACGCCCATTCGGAGTTTAGTTTCCTCAATGATGAGGCTGCTAAATGATGTCGGGTTAGGCTTTTCCTATAGCGGTGCGGCGGATTTGACTTTACCGAATTCAAGGCGGTTGTTGAAGCCGCAGGGGCGATGATTGTTGCCGCTGACCGTAACAGAATCATCCGCTTATTCAATCCCGCAGCCGTGCGAATGCTGGGCCGGACTTCGGAAGTTGTCATTAACAGAAAAACTCGTGCACTTCAGCATGATAGTGATGAGATTATTTCACGCGCTACTGAACTTTCCCAAAACTGGGCATCGTGATCCAGCCACATGCCAGATATTTTCAAACTTGATATGAAACTGGCGATTGACAGCCGAGTACGTGGACGATCGTTCGCAGGAATGGCGTGAAATTTACGGCTCAGCCATTTGTTATTCCTTTAGACGACCTGGAAGGTCGTTTTGTGGGATTATCGGCACAGCTCAGGAATTGACAGCTCGCATAAGTAACGAGGTGGAATTCGAACAGCGAGTTGGGCAATTCGAACGATTTGTGGGCGCGACGCGAGGTGCTCTGTCGGACCAAATTGCAGTGATTGATTCTCGGAGAAAACGGGAATGGCACAAATGTTGTCGCCACGCAAGTTGGCTGTGCTGAGAATCAGGGTCGATCGATCCGTTCGCGGGAATGGCTCGCGACTTGGTGGTCAGGTTTTTACCGGATGGTGGTAGTTTTGCCAGAATTTTGAAGGTTCATTGCGGCGGAAAAGCCGCGACAAGCATACCGCTTTCTGCAAATGGTTCTGGTCAATATCTTTTGCACAGTCTGCGGTTCCGGGGCCGGTATTGTAATTTTATAACGGGCCGACCAGTCGATTTCGTTTGAAAAAGTGCTAATCGCTGTCTATTTCGAGAATTGAATTCCAGCCCACGACTAGTTTACGCACATTTATCGCGATGATTTCACTGCTGGCACGGAACCTGCGAAGAGTCGTATTGCAGGAAAAGCATTCCAAGGAGCTCGATCGGTTCCGGGCTGGACTCAAGATACTCCGCGCTATAATGGCGATTACCAGTAATTTTGGTTGACTGTTTTTTGATTGGAAAAGGATAAGGGTGATATCATGTCGAGTTCAACGACGCGGCCGGGCATTGACAACAATGACTGGGCTCAGGCGACGGAAAAAGCCAAAGAGGCTGCCGCATCCGTTGGTGAAATGGCCGGCTTCGCCGCATCTGCCGTCGGTGCGATGGCGAGCCACGTCGCGAGTGACGCCAGCGTTATTGCCAGTCAAGCTGTCCGAGATGTCAGTAAGAAAGCGGATCAACTTGCTGCCAATGCAGGAGTCGGCATCCAGGGAATCGGCGACATGATCGGCAAAAACTCGCCTCAATCGGGGGTGTTTAAGGGCGCGTCCGACGCAGTGGCCGGGGTCGTGAGAGAAGGGGGTGAGTACCTGCAGGAAGCGAAACTCACGGGGCTGACCGAAGATGTCAGTCATGTGATCCGACGAAATCCGATTTCATCGGTCGTGATTGCGCTCGGTGTCGGTTGGTTTATTGGTCGTTCATTAAAGGGCTGACATATCATGGCTGCCGATGTCCAAGGTCCGGTTGAGCCATCGACGCTGGCGTTTGTGAGTGGCATTCTAGTTGATCTCGAACTCCTCGTTAAACAGCAGTTGCAGTTGACGCGGTGCGAGCTTGAAGAAGAGCTCAGACAGAGTTCCTTTGCCTTAGCATTATTGGCTTTAGGGTTTGGACTTATCTTTCTTGCTGCCACAGAGATTTGTCTGTCAGGGGCTCATTTACTGCATTGGGCCACTTCACCGCCAGGAAACGATCATGCCCAACTTCCGTTGTGGGCATGTCACGCGATTGTGGCATCGCTGCTCGTCGTTTCCGGTGGAATCTTGGCTCATGTCGCTCGGATTTGGTTTCGGTCAGTGCCTCAATGCCGGAATCCTCTCGCTGAGATTATGGAGGAGCCAATCCGATGAGCGAAACACCGGAAATGATTCGGAAGCAGATGCAACAAACCAAGCTGCGGCTTGCCATGAAGCTGCAATCCTTGGAACAGCAAGTCTCTACCACCGTGCGTTCAACGGAAACTGCTGTAAATGCGACGATGGATGCCGTCGGAACGGTTGCGGGAGCAGTTCACAATTCTGTTGATTCCGTCGCCAATCTATTGGATGTTTCTCAACAGGTCGAAAAGCATCCTTGGTTGTTTGTCGGCGGAGCTGTGTTCGTCGGCTACTTAGCCGCAGAATTTTTCACGACACCATCCAGCGAAAACGTATCTGTCTCAGATGCCGTGCCAAATCCAGCCACGAATCAACAACACAGGTCGACGGTCGACGTCCCGCTCGCTCACGGTGAATCAAACGTGATCGGTCATCCATTGGACACCGCAAGTTCACCGTGGCACCAGCTGAAGGACGCTGTGATCGGATCGCTAAATTGTCTTGCTGCACAAACCCTCTCACGAATTGTTCCACTTGTGGTGGATAAGATATTTGATCAATGGAACCAACCTGCCCACGATTCTTCCATCACATCGTCTGGATCATGTGTCAGCACCGAGCCGTCAGCATTCGAGGCTCATCGACTTCGAATTGCTCATTCTGGAACGACACGTTCGAGAATCTTCTAACTGAGTACTGAATTTTTGCTGAGATCAAACACATTAGAACTTTAGGATGACATCGACGCCAAACATTAATTGTTGTGTTTTGCGACCGTCGTCGAAGGGTTGGGCCGAGCCGTTGTAGGTGTCGTACCGGATTTCCGGGCGAACGACGAGGTTAGGATTTGGTGAGTAATTCGGGCCGACAGTAAATGAGAAGTAGTTACCAGGGAGTGGCGGGACGTTCGGGTTGCCGGGACGGGTCAAACCAACTCGAGTTCCTGCTTCATCGCGAAACCATTCGAAGCGGCCGCCGAACTTCCAGTTCTTGCTAATCGTGTAAAACATGTACTGATCAATACCATACCAGTTCGCGGTTGATCCGTTTGCTGTTCCGTCCTGCTGGGCTCCCAGCCATTGGTGGAATACGTACTCTAAGTTGTTCGTGATCCTGCGATCGTACAGAAAGCTGTAGCGAGTTCGGTTGGCGATTGCAGGAGCAAGTCCTGGCACAATAGCAGCGTTGTTCGACATATTACCCGTAATGACTGCAAACGACGTCCACCAGTCCTTGGAATCACTGGTATATTTTGCTTTTCCCAGAAATTCGACGTTATTCGGGGTTCCATCAAGAGTATTCCAGCCGTTGACTGGTCCCGCCTGAACTTCCCAATTGCTGTTCGGTCGCCATGTGACGAGGCCGCCCCATTGTGTGAAGGGGCCAGCAAACTGATAACTATAAGCATGTGAATAAAAGAAATTGTTGGCCGACTGGACACCTTCGTAACCGACGACTGTGTAAAAATGGCCAACTTGAACGAACAACGTGTCATTTCCAGCTTCCAGGTAGGCCTGTGGCATCGCCAGGCCCATGCTCGTATTACTATTCCATTTGCGGGTCCCGTCCCGGTTTAGTTCGAAACCGGCCGACTGGGCTAGGAAGAAATCGTTACCATAGAGTACATCGACTCGTCCACCGACACCAAAATCAGCATTGTCGGGCCGTTTCAACTCCATCACGAGGTAGGCCTGATTAAACGTCGGAGTCGTACTGTCGACTGCGTTGTATGGACCGTTATAGCCGCTGCCTGGCTGCGACGTGTTGTAGATACCTCCGGCGTCAAGCCATCCGTATGCCCGGAAGCGACCATTTTGCGACAGAAAGTGGTTTACGCCATCTGGTGACGTTTCCTGTGTCGGATTTGTGTAGTAATACTGCTGAGTCAAGAGTGGCGGGTAGGCGGTCTCCGAAGCGGGCAATCCCGAGTCAACTGGATTTTGCGCAAGGTTCCCACGTGGCGTTGAGACAGGCGAAGATTCAGATTTAAGCGTAGGAAGATTTACCTGATCTGCAACGGGCGGTACCGTGTTTTGGGCATGTGATTCCAATGCCCCAGCCAAGCTGATCAAAATCGCCAGGGAAGTCACCCGATTCATCTGACATCTCCTCAGTCACAGCACTTTTAGGATCCAAAGCGCCGACGGTTCCACCGAATTCGTCAAATGACTTCTGTTTCGACGCCGCCGCTCGAATGACTAAAATGATCGTCGCTATGGGAACGACGGAACTTTCAAGGCAAAAATACAATCGCGCCAGGTGGTATATTTTGACACTGAAATGAGCAGATTTTCTCTCATTTCAGGGTAACGCCAGAATCTATTCGGGGCTTGATGGGTGCTTGATGGTCAAGGTCCGACCACTTTGGACTTCTTCAGTTTTAAAACTTGACTCATTGAGTCAAGTTTCAGGATTTCCGCAAAAGTAGCCTTCTCGCTCCGCGAGAAGAAAGCCGAATTGCCAATTACCACGTGATCCATCGGGGCTTTCAAACGCCAGCTGAGCCCTGTTGCAATTCGGCTATCCTCTCGCAGAGCGATAGGGCTAATTTTCCGAGGCGACGCCCTCTCTGGATTGTTCGACGAAGCAGTTGGTTTGCCTTTCATATTTCGATTTGTACAGCAATTCTCGACAGAGAGCCGACAGGAAGTAACACAGTTTTCGGGGGGAAAGTGGTTTTTGTTGTGAAAGATCTTGGAGTCGACGGGAGAGGCTACAGAAAGGCTTCGTTTTCTATGCTGTGCCGTCATTGCTGTTCGTATTGCCGGAAAGTGAACTTCGTAGTTAGAACGTAATAAATGCGAAAAGGCCTGAGGGTCAGGTCGCTTGTTTCCGGCTCTCTTCTAGGCGTGTGAAGATGGACTCTAATTCTAAGCGTCCGCCATCCGGCGGCGATTCTGTACTTCAGCCATACGAATTGTTTATGCTGCTGCTTTGCGGATACTCATTAATTACGCTGGCGCTGGAAACTTTTATTCATGTGTCCGACGAGGACAGCAAGATTCTTGATACGGTAGAGAACATTGTCTGCGGAATCTTTTTAGTCGATTTTCTGATCCGGCTTGCGCAGGCTTCAAACAAACGGCAGTTCATGACTTGGGGCTGGATCGATCTTTTGTCATGTATTCCTATTTATGAAGTGTTTCAAGCAGTTCGCGTGATACGGGTCATTCGCATTCTGCGCCTATTGCGGGGTATTCGTGTTGCCAAGATCCTGGCGAAGTATTTGCAACACAATCGGGCCGATGGGACGATCCTGTTTGTAATCTTCGTTTCGATCCTATTGCTGCTGATCTCAAGCGTAGCGATCCTTCAAGTTGAGAAAGACGTTGAAGGTGCCAATATCACTTCCGCATCGGATGCCCTTTGGTGGTCGGTCGTCACAATGACGACGGTAGGATATGGCGACAAATTTCCCGTGACCACAGTCGGCCGAATCATAGCGGCGTTCCTGATGGTTGGAGGGGTAGGTCTGTTTGGAATGCTCAGCGGTTCCGTAACGTCGTGGATTTTGAACCCCGTTGAAGAGCGCCAGGAATTTGATCTCGAAGCAATTCAGCGAGAACTTGTTGCAATCCATAGCCGATTGAACGAAGTCTCGTCGATTCACTCCGCAGCATTGGACCCGCAACTGGCAAAGCTGATTGCCATTTGGCCCGAATTGTCAGCGCCAATTCGCCGCGAAATCCAGAGACTTGTCGCAACCAATTCGCAATGGACGGAAGAGTGAATGTCTGACGTTGGATCAGCCAGCAACCCTACGGGGCAGATTCCCTTTTTGATGCAAAATCTTCGCGGCGCAAAGAGCGAAAATTCGGAGCAGGATGCACCCAAGTCAAGTTGATTGATCGGAGGGTACAATTGGCCGTGAAGGTGTGGAACTCAGGTCAGGTTTGATCGAAATTCCAACATTAACAATCGGCTCCGTGGTGTCCAGACCGCCAAAAGAAGGTGCGATTGCGACATCGCATGGAGTTGTAATTGAAAAAAGTTCATCGGGAAGCATTCGGACCTTAGATTTCTTACGAGTTGAACGACTTGCCCAAATTGACGTTCCGATCAACAGAATCGCTCCGCCTATCGCTAGGGGTATTATCCAAGGATCAGTTTTGGGGGGAGGGGGCGGGGTTGGTTTCGAAATGAATTTTGCGCGACCGACAAGTAGCGGTGCGGCGCGTGTGGCCATTAAAGGCACGCCGGTTTTTTGGTCATATGCCGTGTAGCTTAAGAGCTTGAGAAAATATCCCACGAATTCGATGTCGGCTTGAATTTCTGGCCCCACAGGGAGGCCGTTCGGCAGATCGGGAAATACGACAGAATACAGCAACGTTCGGGATTCGCTGGTTCCACCCCAAGCCTCGTAAACCTTTTCGACGGTAGGCTGATCTTTCGGGGCAGGGTATTCCAGAACCCGCAGAACATGCAATCGCAAGCGAATTGGTTTTCCCCGGTAAAGTTCGGGTTGCTCCCAGAGTTGAGTAAAAGCGATGTCTTTCATACATCGCTTTTCCAACTCCGCAAATGACTGAGTACGGCTCCAATCCATCAATCGCCAGTACGCATCCATCTCTCGCGGTTTTAGTTTGGCTTTATCAGTGACAAGCTCAAACAAATCTTGGATGGACGACACTTCGTCCGCATCCAGGTCGTTGGGGCCGGGAATAACAATTTCTTGCGCGGATCGCATCTCGGCGGTCGACCAATTTGCAGTTGGCTCATTATCGTCAGCGAAGGCGCGCCATGTGGCGGGGTCATTCAGTCGATTGTACAACATCCAAAGCACGAGAATTGCCATCAACATTGACACAAGTCGCAAGCCGGAAACTGAACCTCCATAAGGTCTTGCAATGTAACGGTGCATGGGTTACCTCATTTCGCGTTCGAAGTCGCTCCGACGTCGACTTCAGAAAAACTGATTTTCTGCATGGCGGAACCATCGGGTAAATGCTGTCGATGGCAGACATCAATGATCTTCATCAATTCACCATACCGCAACCGGCCGTCGACCGCGATCTGAATCCGGTCAAACGGGATCTGTTTTACCGCAAACATCGAATGCAATTTTTGATCTAGGCGTTGAACGTTTCCCTCATCGAGTCGGCCTTGAACGATCGGATTCAATTCAACTTTCAATTCGGAAACATCTCCACGATCGTTGGCGACAACATGCAGATGTAATGTTTCTGTTTGAAGTACATCGTTGATTCCCTCGCCACCCTTAGCGTTGGCCTCGACGTTCGTTTGCGGTACGGGAGGTGGGAGATTGAGGGACAATTGACCTTCGATCGGCGCGGGGCGGAAAGTCAGGATGAAAAATGTCAAAAGCTGAAATGCCATATCGAGCATGGCGGCAAGATTCATTTCGACTGAACCTTGGTCGCGCTTTCGTCGACGTCGGCGCTGGCTGTGACTACGCTGCATTTTAGTGTTTCTCCTCGCGCGACATCGCGCTCAACGAGAAGTTTCGATAGCCCTGATCCTGGCAGATTTTTAGAATATGGTTGACGAGATGAAAGGGTGCGGATCGGTCTGCTCGAACGATAACAGGAACGGGAAGTTCGCCATTCTCAATCGGTGTCCCCAAAATCTTTAGCTGATTCTTTAGGAAGCGTGCCTCTTTTGTGATGAATTGCTCGACGTCAACTTGTTTGCCCTGAACCTTTACTTGGCCGGTGGCGTCAATATTGAGCAAAAGTGGTTCGAGGTTTCCGTGTCGCTCCAAAGGTCGAGCCGATCCAAGCACTGGAAGTTTCAATGAAAGGTCGAGAGACGCCCCTTTAAAATTGATCACGAGCATGAAAAACGTGATCAATTGAAAGACCATGTCGAGTAATGGTGTGAGGTTCGGTTCCGCTTTTTCGGAATTATGTTCAGACATTCCATCCCCCTCAGTTTTTCAAGAAGCGGCTTCACTAGATTGTTTCTTATGGGCAGCGGCATGCAGCCGACGTATAAACTCATCTGCCGCATTCAATGTCTGAACACTGAGACTGGCGACGCGATTCTTGAAAAACGCAAAAAAGTAAATGGCGGGAACAGAAAGGAACACTCCTTCGAACGTAAGTACCAGTGCCTCGGAAATTCCATGTGCAACTTCGCTGGCCTTCATTTGCGCATCCGACCTCGCGATTACGCTGAAGCTTGCGATCATTCCTTTGAGTGTTCCCAACAGTCCGATCAATGGTCCGAGTGTACCGATCACTGCGAGCATACTGATCCGTTTTTCCATGTCCACGGTTATGACCTCGCTCTGACGGTCAATCGCTTCACGTGCATCGCTCAGTCCGGTCGATAACCCCACCATCCCTGTGGCGATTAATTGACCAAGTTCACTCGTACTCTCCTTTGCAACTTTATAGATCCCGGTGAAGTCGCGTTTTGTTAACAACGCTTCGCACTCTTCCATCAGTTCAGGCGGAGCGACGACAGACGAACGCAATTCGAGGAAACACTGCATGACGATTGCTAAGAAATAGATTGATATCGCGAGGATCAGGCCGCCGATCGGACCAGATGTATTGATAAGCCACATCAACGTCGATTGAGTTTGGGGGCTTTCAGCGGATGGTTTCGCGGACGCTTCCGACGCAGAGGGTTTAGCATCGTCTTCCG
Source organism: uncultured Schlesneria sp. (assembly GCA_903899985.1). Classification (GTDB taxonomy): domain Bacteria; phylum Planctomycetota; class Planctomycetia; order Planctomycetales; family Planctomycetaceae; genus Schlesneria. The sequence continues at coordinate 21,312 of CAIULL010000264.1, read as the reverse complement.
CCTGAGCATGAACCATGATCGGCCGCGAAAAGATTCCCATGGCGGCGGTGAGAAGAAAAATCATCAGCCAAACTGGGACAATACGATGTTTCGTCGTCGAAAGCATGAGGCGGCTCCTGTTTTGTGTTGGTAATCACCAACGTAGCGCGTGGTTGTTTGCAAAAGTCGGTGAGTATCAGATTGAATTCATTGGTTATACTCTGTCCGATAGCGATTGCGACAGTTGTCGAAGTGACTTTTTGCTGAACGGCAAATTCAGCTGAATTGTTCGAAAGGGAATGTCGGTCTTCAGTGTGGGATAGTTAGCGTATCTCGCTGACCTGATCGCAAGCCGTTATCCGGCATAACTGCATCATAGAACCAGGACTTCCGAGGATTCAAGTACTTCGATGTCTCTGTGCGAGAAATTTCATCCGCGTATTTGCAAGAATTCGATTTACCGACCTCGAATATCCGAGGAAAATGTGCGATAGGCGATTGATTTTCAACGCCAATTCTGTTTGTTTTGAGGTAGCCAGATAGTCGGAATATGTAGAAAATTATCAGTGTTGTTCAAACGGATCATCGATCGAGTTCAGACACAACAAAACAGCGTAAGTGCACGAAGGATGTTCTTTAGATGCTCACGACAGCCAGAAAGGTTCGTAAAAAAACGCGGCAAAAAACGCGTTCTTTGCTGATGGTGTCTTTGTCTTTTCATGCATTAATCCTATTTGTCATGCCACCGTTTTTCGGTTTTTGTTCGCCTCGTCGCGGAATCGGAGGCGCGCAGAGCGGCAATGACTGGTCTGCCACCTGGATTCGAGGGGGCTCGGATGGAACGGGCGAAGCCCAGGGTAGGGGAGCTGTCATTGATACAGTAATCCCAAATGCCGAATCCGATGATTCGAATGAGGTTCATCAGACAATTGAAATGCAGCCAGCAAATGAAAAACCGCGTTTACTGGCTGTTCTTCAGACAGATCCACAAACCATATTTAGTGCGACGATAGAGACTTCAAATCCTAACGAGTCGGACCTTTTCTCCTCCTTGAGAACGGCAGATCGCAACAACCCTATCGAGATCAAGTCCACTCATTTATATCAGCCTGATCTACGGCGTTCTGTGGTTAAAGACCGAGAGGCTGCGGCGATTGCGGATCGTTCGACGAGTGATCGAACTGAAAATGACTTGAGTTCAAATCACGGTAATGCCCGCGGTCAAGGTTCGGGAGGAGAGCCTGGAATGGGTGGGACGCAAGGAACGGGAGGGATTCATACAAGCTTCTTTGGAATTAAGTCCCCGGCTAAACGGGTCGTCTATGTGATTGATGCGTCTGAGAGCATGCGTCAGCATGATGCAATGCAGTTTGCGCGACGGAAGCTTTGGGACAGTCTTCAGGAACTGACGCCGACTTCGCAGTTTCAGGTGATCTTTTTTAATGTGACGAACCATACCATGAGTCGAGTCGGTGAACGAATTCGATTGTTGTCCGCAACGTCTGTCAACTTGCGGCTTGCCAGACAATTTCTGATCGGGATCCAGCCCGATGCAGGTACAAACCGAATGGGTGCGCTGTCCTTGGCGCTGAGTTATGATCCCGATGTGATTTACTTATTAACAGACGCGGACGCACCCGAATTGAGCGCCAAGGACCTTTGGGAGCTTAAGCGAGTCAACAAGCGGAAAGCTTTGGTTCATGTTGTCGAATTTGGGGTTGGAGCTGATTTAAGCCCGAATAACTTCCTAAAAAAGCTGGCCAGTCAAAACAATGGGATCCATCGATATCATGATTTGACGCAGGCTCAACGATGATACGTCAAACGCATCGATACCAACTCTCGAATCCGAGAACGATCCAAATCTCCAGGATTTTTCATGTCTGACGATGTTTCAAATCATGCGCAAAGCTCGCTCGTTACTCGATTATTGAAAGCGATTACCTCAGCGGTAACCCTCGCTCCCGTTTTGACGCTGATTCTGGTTCTTTTGCTGGCTGCCGCATCTGCGGGCTATTCTGTTCTCTTCCTGAAATTCAAAACTGACCGGTCTGACCTGATCGATCCGCAGGCGGATTATCAAAGACGTTGGAATAATTATACGAAAGATTTTGGAGATTCTTCTGACATTGTTGTGGTCGTCGAGTCCGATAACCCTGATTTGATTGACTCAATTTTGGATGAACTCGGAACCCAGGTCGAAAGCGAGCCCGAGTTTTTTCGCGACGTGCTTTACAAGATTGACCAACGAGGCTTGGCATCCAAGGGGCTGCAATACCTTTCACTCCAAAAGTTAGACGGTCTGATCAACTGGCTGGAAAGATTCGGCCCGATTCTGAAGGGGCGATGGCAAATGTATAGCCTGAATCAGGTCTTTACGAATCTAAAGCCGCAGGTCGAACGTGCGATCGATTCGGGAGATGATCGAGCGATGGCAGACGTTTTAAAGATGGGGGAAGGCTTTGTACAAAGCCTGGCGCATTACATCAGTAATCCGGACCAGTTTACTTCGCCTTGGCAGATGACAATGCCCCTTGAACAGCAATCGGCGAGGAAAGAGGAACGCGTTAGATATCTAGCTAATGAAAAAAAGACAATGGGCTTTCTGAAGGCTCAACCGGTTCAGAAAGCCACTGGATTTGACGGTACGGATAAGTCGGTCGATCGGATGGAAGTGATCCTGGCCGAGAAGAGTCGCAAATATCCTGATGTCAAACTGGGGATCACAGGGATTCCGTCGCTTGAGCGAGACGAAATGCGTTCCTCACAGGACTCGATGATCTGGCAGTCGATCATTTCATTCGGTGGTGTTGGACTTTTGCTCGTAGCGGGATTTCGCGGTGTGAAACACCCGCTATTGGGGCAATTAATGCTTGCCGTTGGAACCGCGTTGGGGTTTGGATTTGCCACAGCAACGGTTGGCCACTTGAATATTCTTTCCGTTTCATTCGTCACAATGCTCGTTGGGTTGGGAAGTGACTATGCAATTTTGTATTTGTCCCAATACCTTCAATTTCGCCACGAAGGAAAGGACCTGCGCCCTGCGTTGATTGCTACTGCTCAAGACGTCGGGCCGGGAATTCTGACCGCGGCGGCCACGACATCGTTGGCATTCTTCTGTGCGATTTTTACGGATTTTCTTGGTGTCGCCGAACTTGGTGTGATTGCTGGAGGGGGAATTCTGCTTTGCGCCCTCGCCGCATTTTTTGTGATGCCATCGAGCATTTCACTAGTCGATCGAAAAACCGATCCGAGTCGACTTCCGGCTCAGATGAAGCTGAACGTGATCAGCCAAGTTACCTCACGCTGGCCGCTAATTGTCGCTGTTACTTCAATGGCTTTGATCACAATAATTTCATCATATGGCATTCGGGTCAAGTACGACTACAACCTGCTTCACCTCCAAGCTGACGGAATTCCGTCGGTAGAACTTCAGAAAAGACTCGTGCAAGAGCCGAACAGTCGGACGCTGTTTGCCGTAACGACTGCCTCCAGTCCTGCTGAGGCCCTTGATCTCAAGGCGCGGTTCGAAGCGCTGCCGGAAGTGCATCATGTGGAAGAGATCGCTTCGGTGATTCCGCAACAGCCATCTGAAAAATTGTTATTGGTTCAGGGAATTCACGCTCTTTTGTCAGACTTGCCCTCAGAATGGCCGGAAGCTGGAATTATCGACCCCGTGCTGATTCGCGAACGTCTGGAAACTTTTGCAGCATCGCTCGATGAAGCCCATTCTCCGTCAATCAGTGGTATTCAGAAGCAGATTGCCCAGATCGTCGCCTCTTTGGAGCAGAAGTCGCTTGAGCAACAGGTCGAGATATTGGCTGGCTATCAAATGCGGATGAAAGCAGATCTGCTTTCGCGTTTCAGGGCCCTGGAAGCCGTTTCGAACCCCGAGCCAGTGACTCTTGCCGACCTGCAGTCATCCGTGGTTTCGCGCTTCGCTCGGCCTGGTCGATGGTCATTGCAAATTCATCCTCGACACGAGATTTGGGATATTGAACCGCTTGAGAAGTTCGTCAACGCCGTCCGTAAAGTTGATCCTGAAGTGACTGGCGTACCGCTTCAGAACTATGAAGCATCACAGCAAATCTGGGAGAGTTATAAAAGAGTCGCTGTGTATGCACTCCTCGCGATTTATCTCGTCCTCGTGCTCGATTTCCTCAATTTGCGTAATACGTTGACTGCCGTTCTAGGGCCTGTTGCCAGCGTCGCCGTGATGGCGTACGTCGCCAAGTTGATGGGAAACAAAATCGGCTACGAGCAAATTGGAATCGCCTACGTTATCACGACCATCGTCCTTGTGGCCATTGTGGACCTGGAAGGGCTGAGGAATATCGGTTTGGCTCTATTGCCACCCTTGGCAGGGGCCGCGTTGATGCTTGGGATCATGGGTATTTTAGAAGTCGATCTCAATCCAGCGAATCTCATCATCCTGCCGTTAATTCTGGGGATTGGGGTTGATAACGGAGTCCATGTGATGCACGACTATCGCCGACAGTCTGGTTGTCGGTATGCGTCATCTCCCAGCATGATCAACTCGTTGATTCTGACATCATTTACGAACATGGTCGGTTTTGGCAGCATGATTATCGCGCCACATAGGGGTCTGAAGAGCATCGGCGTGGTGTCATCTGTCGGTGTCGGAAGTTGCTTGCTGATATCGGTCGTCGTATTGCCTGCCATCATGACCCTGATTTCACTAAGAAGGCATAACGTTCAGGGCTCACCATCACCGGTGGCGGTCGATCACGTTGCGCATACTCCTGTGAAAAACCAGTTTGGAAGCGAATCGGATGGATGAAGCGATGTAAAAGCGAGGCGGACCCAGACCCTGTTGCCGACTCGAGTCGAGAACAAGCACTTCGGAAAACCGATGTCCCTGCTTTAAAAAGTCCCGACCCCGCAATCAACAAAAAGCGAAGTCGGGTATGCATTGCTCTCGTCGATTACTGAGATCGAACGCGACAAATATGCGTAATGAGCTGACCTTGCATTACATTGCAAAGCTGCTTCCGCAACCGCAAGTTTTCTGGGCATTTGGGTTGTTGAACTTGAAGCCGCGTCGGTTCAGATCATCGATGAAGTCGATTTCGGTTCCGTCAAGATGCAGGTCAAAACGCTTATCAACGGCAAGTTTCACGCCATGTTGCTCGGAGACGAAGTCTTTCGTCGTGTCCTGTGTATCGTCAAAGTTGAATGAATAGTCCCAACCTGAACAGCCGCCGGCGCGAACACCGACTCGCAAAACAAATTCGTCAGGAATTTTGCTCTCGGCCCGAATGCGTTTGATTTCGGTTGCAGCCTTCTCGGTCAATGTTACAGCCATAATAATTTGCTCCTGAGAAATCCAGAATCCCACACGTTACGGAATTATAAGATGTCAAAACTCCGAAGCAAGGGCGTTCCCTAACTTGTTGAAGGCAATGCTGTTGATTTTTTTGACAAATTTCGTTGCAAAAATTGCTTTAAGAGTTTGCATCCGGTTTCTGCGCAGAGGTTTACGCATCTTTTTCACAGTTCGGAGGTATTATAACTTGCGGCGTTCAGTGACCAAAGAAAGCCGTGTTTTCATTGAAATATTTGTCGAAAACAAAATTGACAATAGGTTATTAATCAGAAACGTTTTGGTCTTTATGCAATTTGCTGCAAGATTCCCGCAGTTGGAGCAACAATTGCGTAGTGATGGTTTCTCACGCGTCAGATTTAACGCGTGTTTTTTTGCTGAGGCTGTTGTCAGCGATATTTTTTGGTCGGATTTGTTTTTTCTTTTTGTGGAGGAAATTTCGAATGCAAGCGGTTTCGAGTCTTGAGGTCTATCAGGCAGGTGAGCTGACGGTTCTTGGATTTGGAGGGCGAGAAGTCATTGACGACATCAATGTTGCTGAGTGTCGTGACGAATTGCTCGAAATCATTCGTGCGAACAACTGCTCGGTTCTTGCCTTCGATCTCACGCGAGTTCGATTAATCCCGAGCGGGTTGCTGGGGCTTTTGGCCTCGATACGGAAAAAGGGGATTGAAGTTCACCTCTACAATCCGTCGGCTGACATTCGTGAAGTACTGGAGATCACCAAACTCGACCAGGTCCTGCAACTGCATGATCTGGAAATCCCTCTTTGATCTGCGCGGCGATTCTCCTCATCATCAGTTCTACAAAGCGAGCTCCGACGATGTCGGAGCTCATTTTTTCATTCCACTGAGACGACACCCCAACCATCTTGCGTTTGAGCATCGACAATTCGCGGAACCGATCCGCTGAATGGCCAAAATGATGCCGGTAAGGCGACATCAATGGAGAGCTTTGAAAGACTGGCTTCGATGGCGTTTGACAGTAGGCTCATGGCAAGTGGTGGTATTGTGGATTCATCATCTTTATCGAGAGCCGCGACTTGAACTTTGCCAGGTGTGACAATAAATCGATCACCGATAAGTTCATTGGTATACGGAATCGTCACGGCTAACGCAGGCAAGACGTCTTGGCCAGCGGGCTTGAATTTCGCCCGCAACGTTACTAAAGCCCGGCCTTGTTCCAGCCGAATTGTCAGTGGATCAGATTCATCAAATTCAATTTCTGTGACCACATTGTCCATTCCTGGCAGGCCAACCGGCGGCTGAGCGGCATCTAATTCGTCTTTACCGTTCTTGTACTCGAAAGGTGCGATCAACGCCTTGATTTCGCGATCGGTCGTTTTCATCCCCTTCAAGCCGGAACGAGATACCAGTGCGTTAAGCAAGCTTTCGTGAACCATCAGAGATAATCCGCGGTCGACATTTCGTCGGCCTTCGAATACCGGAGATGACGTTGTTGGGGCTTCCGTCGCCACTTGCATCGAGTAGTTCAATGTCGTATCCGTCGTCGATACTTGCTGCAGAGTCGGCATTAAGTTTGCCGTCCTTAGCAGGCGACGAACCTTTGATTCGAGTTGATCGTTGGCTATCGCCAGCTGCTGGTCAATCGCATTATCGAATTCAGGAAAGACCCTTTCGGCGACGCGGTCACGTGCGACTGCCTCCGCTTCAGGTTTCCGACGCTCTGCCTCTCGATACGCAATGCGGTTAGCAATACCGCCAAAGAGTGTCCCGGTGAGCGGTGTAACGGCTCCCAATGTCTGGTTTTTGGCTCGCACATGAACAACGGCATGTCGTGTCGAAAACTTCATTCCATCGAAAAAAATCTCTTTAAAGGCGACGAACTGTTGTTGGCTCGCCACATCGACCATCGCCTGTGGCGTCACACCGGTCGTCGCACTTTCTGTCGTTCCATTCAGAACAAGGACTCCGCGGGCATTAGCGGTACCTGGAACCAAATCCAAACGAACTTGAGTCGCAGTCGTCTGGCGCCCAGACACTTGAGCACCAAGAATGAAATCTCGGACTTCTCCCGGCTTGGTTTCATCGCGAGCAACCAGCCGGTTTAAAAAGTTTTCACTCACCGTCAGTCGCAGATTTCCGATTGGTGTGACTCGTTCCACGATTGGTGCCGCAGGAGCCGACCCGTAAATCTTTTGTGATACGGCAGGAATTTGAGGTTGCGCGGTAGCAATGCTGTTTTGAAATGATGTCGGTTGACGGACCGTGTATGGCACAACTGGATAAACGACCGGCGGTGGATACGGGGCTACGGGAACGAACTGGGGATAAAGCGGATATCCTGCCGGAGCGTGCCCGATGGACATCGGTGGAGTCCCATGCGGGTTCGCCACAGGCCCCGCGATCAGGTAGGGCGATCCCAGCGGCACAGGAGGGTTGAATAATCGTGCTGGTTGTGCAAGGCAAGAGCTTGCAACGATCGTTGAAAACGCCATTACCATTGCCGTAACGGGCAACATCCGGGAAAACTTCCCGATCAATCCGTTTGTCATCATGGGCAAGGTTTCCTGAACGACGTTTCGCTTCGAATGAAAAAATTGCCAAGCGTTAAATTGTTACTGACACATCCATCTCGTCAACTGTCTGTTCAAATAAGTTGATCACTCTTGAGCTTATTGCGGAATCTAAAGTTGTCAGTCTCATAAATGATCCTCGAGTGCAGGGAGCGGAAGATCAATGCGATCCGTCCTTGGATCCTTTATTTCAAAATCGGCTCGGAGAAGACCCAATCTCGATTCGATGCGGCAAAGTTTACCATTTGTTGAAATCCTACCTCCGAATTTCGCGTATTTTAGCGATTGTTCAGAGAAATCTCTCAAGAAAGTTACTGAAACGGCTTATCCAATCCATTCAGTCGGAAAATCAAGACGCATGACACCTGTAATTCAACACATTCTCGTTGGCTGAGAATCACCACGATTTGGCAGTTTTCCAGTACCGTTCCACGATCCGAGCAATGTGCGTTCCAAACCTTTCGAGCTTGATTAAGAAATTTGAACGATTCACAAAAATCTATTGGAACTGACAACGAAACCGATTCAAAACGTCTTTTTATTCCCAACGATCGTTTTTTTCGGTTCCCCTAGTGGTCATCGTCGGAAATTGTTAAATAATACGGTGCCTCGATCGCAGGATGCGTTCGTTCAAAAAGTCAAGGTAGACGATTCTTATGATTCCCACGAATTTGACCATTGCTCGCTGCGCCGATGAGCCTCTTCCAATCACCTATGGACGTCTGATGGACTTCCCGGATGATCCGATCGCTTGTATGCGGAGGCTGCAGGCAGAACACGGCAACATCTGTGCGATGGAAGAGCAGGGACAACGAATTTATTTCGTATTCGGTCCTGATTTCAATCATCAGGTGCTGAGCGACATGAACACCTTTCATTCGCAGTTCTTCGCCATTCGAGGGTCGCGAAATTCTTCGCAACGTCGTCTGACATCCGGTTTGCTCAGTATGAACGGCGAACAACATAAGCGTAACCGCAGGATGGTCATGGATGCTTTCATGAAGAAAGCAATTCTGAACTATATCCCCTCAATTCAAATTGAAGTGGAGTCGATGCTCGCCGATTGGGTGCCGGGGACGGAACGGGATATCAATCGCGATATGACGGACTTCATGCTGCGATTAACGAGCAGCATCCTGTTTGGTATCGATCAACCGGAAGTCGCGTACAAGATCGGTCATATGATCGATGAATGGGTTCACCTCAACCATGAACTCGGAATGGGTGCCTTCGTTGCTGACACAACGATCGCCGGTCGCTACGGTGACTTGCTTGCCTATGCGGGCAAACTTGAAGCTGAAATCCTGGAAATGATCCGTTTGAGAAAAGAGAATTCTGGTGGCACGGACGCTCTATCGATTTTGATCAATGCGCACGATAGCGAAGGAAGTATTTCCGACGAAGAACTGGTCGGTTCAGCGGCCCTGATGTTTGCTGCCGCACATCTTACCACCGCGCATTCTCTGTCCTGGACACTTTTTTTGCTCGCTCAACATCCGACAGAAATGATGAAATTTCATCGAGAGGTGTCGACGCACCTGACCGGTGGATTCCCGTCACTTGAACAGGTTGAGAAGCTGACATACGTCGAACGAACAATCAAAGAGAGTATGCGAGTCTTGCCAGCCTCGTCGTACTCACAACGGGTCACCGCGTTACCGGTTGAACTGGGGCCGTTTAAATTAGCACCCGGAGCGGGAATTGTCTTCAGCCAGTTTATGACGCATCACATGCCAGGCATTTATACCGATCCAGACTTGTTTCAGCCTGATCGTTGGTTGCAAATAGCTCCATCGGCTTACGAATATCTGCCGTTCGGAGCGGGGCCGCGAATGTGTGTCGGTGCCCCTTTAGCGATGCTGATAATGAAAACGGCTCTGCCGACAATTCTGCAGCGGTTCAAGCTGACGGTCGTACCGAATTCAGAGGTCAGCAGCAAAGTCATTTCAACAATGCTCGGGCCGACGACGAGTGTGATGATGCGAATCGATCGACAGGACGGTCGGTTTGAGAGCCAACCGGTTCGTGGCAACATCCACGAATTGGTCGATCTGCGGGAAGTCCCTGTTCTCCGTCGTGCAGCATAAGTCGTTTCAACCAGCAGGCGGAAGATTCCGGATGCAGGCGAGGGCAATTCGAATTTGATCGTAATGAACCGTTTCACCCAATGCTTCAAAAATTGGTTTCATGCGGTCCATTCCAACTTTGTTTGCCGTTTCGCGAATCCGCTTAAATACCGACTCGCTGACCCACGGCGAGGGATCGCTCTGTTGCGTGATTCCGATGAATTCGGACAGATAATCACTGATCGTCGATGGCGAACGTGCGGTTGCCGTCGCGACGTAATCAATTGATTTGCCTTCCCGGAACAGATCGAACGCAAGTTGTTTTGAGGTCGAAAGCGATACTGCGACATCCGTGTTGACGGCAGGCGATGCTTTTGAAGCCGGAGCGGATGATCCGTCTCCTGTGCCTGAGGCCATGACATTGACGCTGAGCTTATGCTGCTCCGAATGTTCGCGGATTGCCTCCGTGAATAACGTACCGAAATCGGCGGTCTTTTTGTCACCGACGCCGTGGATCTGACGGAAATTTGTCATCGTCGTCGGACGTCGACGGGCCAGATCACGCAGTGTCGTGTCCGCGAAAATCACAAACGGAGGGACACCGTGGCCTTCGGCAATTTGACGCCTCAGTCCGCGAAGAACTTCGAACAAATCGTGATCGACTCCCTCCCACGATGCCGCTTCGACTTTCGAACTTTTCTCGGCTGCCATCTTCTTATTGGCTGTCGGTTTGAGCAGTCTTGCCGTCGCCTGACCTTTCAAAAGTTTCCAACCATGATCTGTTACTTTCAGCGTGTTGTATTCACCAGATCGCTCGAGAAAACCTTGTGAGCCGAGTTGTTCGATCCAATCCCGGACCGCTTCTTTTCGCTCTGGTTTCAACAATCCATACGTTGAAAGCTGATCGTGGCCGTTACCCAGGATTCGAGCGTCCTTCGAACCGACGAGAACCTGTGCCACGTAATCGGCTCCAAAACTCTCCTTGACTCGCACAACGCACGACAGGATTTTCTGACTGACGATCAACGGATCGGGGACGAGATCGAGTTGATCGAGGCAGACATCACAGGCTTTGCAGTTGCTCGATTCGTAAGATTGATCAAAGTGCTCTACCAGCGTCTTATGTCGACAGACGACTCCTGTACAAAATCTCTCGATTCCTTTCAGGCTTTCATAAGCTTGCGTCCTGGCGTCGTCGGGGAGATCTTCCTGCATCTTGCGCCATGTCATGAAGTTCGCACTTGTCCATAACAACCAGCATTCAGCCTCAAGCCCATCCCGGCCCGCTCGACCTGTCTCCTGCTGATAGTGTTCAAGAGATTTCGGAGCACCCGTATGAATGACATAGCGCACGTTCGATTTATCGATCCCCATCCCGAAAGCGACCGTTGCGACGATGATATGCGTGTCTTCGTTCAGGAATTCATCCTGATGAGTAATGCGATCTGCATCGGACATCCCTGCGTGATACGGGCGAGCCTTGTAACCAGCTCGTGAAAGTAGTTCTGCAGTCTCGTCCACTTCGCGTCGAGAAATACAGTAAATGATCCCCGATTCATTCGGATGAGCATCGATGACGGAGCGGATCTGTTTCACAACGTCCGATTTCCGTTGGACCCGATAAATGAGGTTCGGACGATCGAACGAACCAATCAGCCATTCGGGATCACGAAGACCTAACTGTTCCGAAATATCGTGTCGGACGTGCTCCGTCGCTGTGGCCGTATAGGCGTGGACGCCGATGCCAGGGAAACGAGACCGCAATTGCTGCAGCATCCGATATTCAGGCCGAAAGTCATGTCCCCATGCGCTGATGCAGTGCGCTTCATCGACCGCAAAAAAGGAGACCTGGGTTGTCTCAAGAAAATCGAGCATTTTGTCGTTGCATAGCCGCTCAGGTGCAACATACAGCAGCTTGAGTTCTCCACTGCGAATTCGGTTCGCCACCTGTAACCGTTCTGAGTTATTCATCGAACTGTTCACGCATGCGGCAGGGATACCGCATTCGGTGAGTGCGTCGACCTGATCTTTCATCAGCGAAATCAGCGGAGAAACGACCACGGCCAAACCTGGTAACGCGACGGCAGGCGCCTGAAAGCAGATCGATTTGCCACCACCGGTGGGCAGGACAACAACGGAGTCGCGATTTTCCAGAATCGCCCGCATGGCCTCCGCCTGCAGCGGTCGAAACGAGTCGTAACCCCAGTACTGCCTCAGGACGCCGGTCAGCGACGACATCAGGTCGGCAGGTTTTGTCATTGCTGAATGTCCATGTTTATCGAACGAGCCGTTTTTCTCTAATGAGCTTCAAATGATACCGGTCCAGAGAGAGGGGGCAAGCGACGATAAGGTAAGTTCAATACGGTGGCCAAAACCATCTTCGGCTTCGGTTCGGTCCCACGCGCAACAGTCATTGCGAGGGAATCCTGATTGAACCAGATCTCAATCTTTTGTTGGCTTCTCTCGTAAGGCATTCGGCGTTAAGTTAAAGAGGCTTGAGTCTGCGCTGAAGACTTCCTCGCCAAATTTGCCGCCATTGAAAGAGGCTCCCATGCGATTGTCTGTTCTTTCATTTGCCATTCTGGCTTGTCATACCCTGATTGCCGATGATGGCAATTGGAATCAGTTCCGCGGGCCTCTCGGTGATGGCACGACGACAGCGAAAGGCCTCCCTGTCACTTTCGGAGAAGGGTCTCCCGAAATTGTCTGGAAGACACCTGTTCCCGGTCGAGCATGGTCATCGCCCGTCGTTTGGGGAAAACAGATCTGGGTCACCAACGCCCCGGAAATTCAGAATATCACTCCCGAAAAGCCGAAGCTTGATAAGCCGATTGCTCTTTCCGCTGTCTGCATCGACTTCGATACGGGTAAGGTCATTCACGACCTGAAACTGTTTGAAGTCGAAAAACCGCAGTTCACGCATGGAACAAACAGTTATGGGTCACCGACTCCCTACATTGAAGAGGGACGCGTCTACATCCATTTCGGGACTTACGGTACCGCGTGCCTTGATACGAAGACGGGCCAGAAGATCTGGGAGCGTCTTGACCTGGAGTGTGATCACTGGCGAGGGCCAGGGTCATCGCCAGTCGTTTACAACGGATTGCTCTATCTGACGTTTGATGGTTACGACGTCCAGTACATTACCGCTCTCGACAAGTTGACCGGAAAAACGGTCTGGCGACGTGATCGGAATGTTGATTTCGGGACCACAGACGGCGACGCCAAAAAGGCTTATTCGACGCCGATTCTGATCGAAGCGGATGGACGCGAACTCCTGGTCAGTCCGTTCGCCTCGGCAACGATCGCTTACGATCCAAAGACCGGCGAACCCATCTGGACCGTTCGTCACGGAGGGATGAATGCCGCCGGTCGTCCCCTGTTCGGAAATGGATTGCTCTATATATCGACAGCCGATGGACCCAATCCATTGATCGCTCTTTCTCCAAAAGGGAAGGGGGACATTACGGAAAACATCGTCTGGCGAACGAACAAGTCGGTCCCCAAACGCCCGTCGCAGATCCTGGTCGGTGATTTGTTATTCATGATGAACGACGGTGGTGTGGCCTCATGTCTGGATGCCAGGACCAGTACCGAAATCTGGACCAAGCGACTGGCCGGCGATTATTGGGCCTCACCACTCCTGGCAGATGGCCTGATCTACTGTTTCTCGCAATCCGGGTCGATTCCCGTTTTCAAAGCAACTCGCGAGTTCGAACAAGTCGCCGATAACAAACTCGACAGCGGGTTCGTCGCATCGCCGGCAGTCGTCGGCAAGTCGTTAGTCTTGCGATCAAAAACGCATCTCTATCGGATCGAGAAGAAATGAGCCAATACGATCCTCGTCAATGGACCAGTCACCTGCTGGATATCGAAGGCTCGATGGTCCGGGAGATCCTGTTCCGCGTGATTGCGAGCTTCTTCTGGGCTGCCATCATTACCTTGTTGTTTTTCTATGGCCCCGGTTTTTGTCGGAATATGGCCATCCCGGCAACCGCACACTCCCTTATTGGAACTGCACTGGGGTTGTTGCTCGTCTTTCGCACGAACTCGTCATATGACCGGTTCTGGGAAGGACGCAAACAGTGGGGAGGGATCGTCAACGAGTGCCGGAACCTCACGAGACAAACGAGCGAATGGCTTTCGGCGGACCAGTCGTTGATGCGCGAGATCATCAGCTTAACCATCGGGTTTCCCTTCGCTGTGATGCAACGTCTTCATAAAACACCCAGTCTGGGGACAACCCTTAGCGATGTCTCTCCCTCCGATGTGGCACGGATCGAGGCTTCGAAACATCCACCGCTCGCCATTGCGAATCTGATCACCTCACGAGTCTTATCCGCGCGTGAGCGAGGTCTGATCGACAGCTTACAACTCAATTCACTTGATCATAACATTGAATTACTCATCGACTATTGCGGGGCCTGTGAGCGAATCCATTCCACGCCGCTGCCGTTTGCTTATGCAGTTCATTTGCGTCGAGTGCTGATCGTGTATTGCTTCACCCTGCCGTTCGCATTCGTCAAAGACTTTGGCTGGGCCACGATTCCGGCGACACTGTTGACTTCATATATCCTGTTTGGAGTCGAAGAGATTGGTGTTGAAATCGAAGATCCATTCGGCTTCACAACCAACGATCTACCAATCCAAAACTACTGCCAGGGAATCGAAGCCGTTCTCTGCGATGTACGAGACGCGAAAGCCAAGCCAACAGAAAATTAAGTGTTCAGAATTTCGTGGATAACATGCCCGTGAATATCCGTTAGCCGCATGTCGCGACCGCCGAAACGAAATGTCTGCCGAGTATGGTCAACACCTAACAGATGCAGCATCGTCGCATGCAGGTCATGAACTTCGACTTTGTTTTCCACGGCTTTGTAACCGAATTCATCAGTCGCTCCGTGGATCGAGCCTCCTTTGATGCCTCCGCCAGCCATCCAGATCGTGAAGCCAAACGGGTTATGGTCGCGCCCATCGCCACCTTGAGCAAATGGAGTCCTGCCGAATTCGCCGCACCAGACGATCAACGTCTCGTCCAGTAACCCTCGTTGCTTCAGGTCCTGTATCAAGGCTGCGATCGGTTTATCGACCGAGCGAGCATTCTTCGTATGCCCATCGACCAGATTTGAATGCTGGTCCCAGCGGTCGCCATTACCCGCTGGACAGGTTAACTCGATGAATCGAACTCCTCGCTCAACCAGCCTCCGGGCGACAAGGCACAACCGTCCGTAAGTCCGTGTGTTGGCGAAATCGTCCGAAAGCCCGTACGCGTCCTGAGTCGACTTCGACTCGTCCTGCATGTCCATCAAGGTGGGGACTGCAAGCTGCATTCGAGCGGCAAGTTCGTAGTTGAAAATGGCCGACTCGATTGCGTCAACGTGGCCCAACTGCTGCAATCGCCCCTGATCCAGACGCTTCATCAACGCCAGTTTGGCCTCTTGTAGCTCGCGAGTTTTCTCGCTGGGGCGAATGTTTGCGACGGGTGCCTCACCCGTCGTAAACACCGATCCCTGAAACGCTGCGGGTAAAAAGCCGCTTCCGAAACAATCCATTCCGCCTGGCGGAATCAGACCGCCATTCAAGATCACGAATGCCGGAAGATCATCGCATTCGGAACCAAGCCCATAGCTGACCCACGCTCCGTGACTGGGCCGTCCCTGTACTCCAGTGCCTGTATGCAGGAAGTAGTTGGCGAAGGTGTGTTCAGAAAACGGAGCAACAACCGAACGCACGACTGCCAGTTCATCGGCGCATGTGGCGATATGCGGAAACAGATCGCTGACGGGAATGCCGCTTTCGCCGTATTGACGAAACTTCCAGGGAGATTTCAGAATCTTGCCGATATTGGCAAATTGAGTCGGTTCGAGCTTTCCGATCACTTCGTGTGGAGGCCGACCATCGTACTTATCCAGCATCGGCTTGGGGTCAAACGTGTCGACTTGCGATGGCCCGCCATCCATATACAGGAAGATCACGTTTTTGGCCTTAGCGGGAAAATGCGTTGCCCGCGCCGCCAGCGAACTGGAGTTGCCGCTGGCACTTGAGGCCGAGCCGCTTTGAGCCAGCATTGTCGACAAAGCCACCATCCCGAGACCATGTGCTGACTGGGATAACAATTCGCGACGAGAGATCGGCTGTGCGAGATATCGTTGGCAGGGAAACATGAAAGACCTCATTCAACGAAAACAAATTCTTTGAGATTAAACATCACGTGGCAAAGGTTGCTCCATGCCGCACGTTGGTTTTCTGGCCGGTCTGCCCCCTGGGAATTCAGGAATGTGATCGCCTCTGACGATTCCGTTGCGGACGGTCTCCTCGCAAATGCGGTCAGGTAAAGCTGGTCCAGTCGCTGCTGGTTGGTTTGAGACGCGTCCGCCAGAAGTCGTTCGCTCCAGCGATTGGCTTGTTCGATGACAAACGGATCGTTCATCAGAATCAAAGCCTGGGCTGGAACGTTCGATACTGTTCGCCGACCAACTGTCGAAAATGGCGAAGGAGTATCGAAGGCCAGCATCATCGGTGAAAGGAAATTCCGTCTGACAGAGATATAAATACTGCGTCGACCATTGCCGTCGAGCGGCCCACTGTTGCCAGGACGACCACGTCCTTGCATGAACGCCGTCAAATGAATCGGAACGCTCGGGCCAAAGGGGGTAGGATCAAGCCGGCCGGAAACAGCGAGCAGCGAGTCGCGGATGACTTCACCTTCCAGTCGCTTGATCGGCATGCGATGCCACAATTCGTTGTCAGGATCGACGGCGTCCGCTTCGGTTGGGTGACTCGACATCTGGTAAGTCTGACTGAGAACCAATGATCGAATCATCGCTTTTGTCGACCAGCCCTCGTTCACAAACCGAACTGCCAGATGATCCAGCAATTCAGGGTGTGACGGCGGAAGTCCCAGCACACCCATGTTGTCGACCGAAGGGACAATGCCTCGTCCAAAAAGGTGATGCCAGATGCGATTGACCGCCACCCGCGACACAAGCGGACTTCGAAGCATTTCAGCAGCAAGTTCACGCCGACCGCTGCCAGAAAAAGGACTCGTTTTCCCATTCCCTTGGTTCGTCGCAGTTGTGTTGTCGGGGCTGTGAAAGGCTTCAAGAAATCTGCGAGAAACCGGTTCCTTGGGAGTATTCGAGTTTCCACGGACGAGAAGGAATTCATCCACGCCATTTCCGTCCAGCATGGCAGGAGCGAGTTTTGATTCCCATTGCACCTGCTTTGCGAGTGCCGCTTCTGCCTCGGCGAGACTGGCCGTCGACAATTTACTTTCTTCGAGCGAAAAGAGGGGCTGGTGCGTCACAATCCAATTCGCCAGCGGTGCCCATGCTCCCTTTTCGCTGGCCGGCGGAATTGGAATGCTGTCAGCAATCTGTTTATGAGAAGTCCCTTCCAGGAGGGAGTTTGCCGCGGTACGAAACGCGGTCTGATACGATGCGATTCGTTCAGCTCCGGGCTTTGCACCATTTCCAGTCTCAATCGCAAGAGGAAAAATCTGACCGATGGGGGGCGGTGCAACATCACTTTGCACAACCATGGCGATGGAGCAGGGGCCGTCATCCGCAGGTGAAAACTCCACATGCATTCGGTGGCCGGTATACTGAGACAGATCGTGTGAGACCCAATGCCACTGGTCATCGGCATGTTTGAACTCTCGCAACACGGAACCATGTAACGGTCCGACGACAATCAGATGCGAGTTCACCGAAGCGTAGGCGCGCACCGAGCCTTTCATCAGATACCAGACACTCCGTTTGGATGAGGTGAATTCCGGCGTACGAACCATACGTCCGTACTGTTGCCAGGCTCCTAAAGTTCCATTGTCGACTTCGGTTCCCGGTGCAAGCTTGATGCTCTTCCAGAATAAATCCCGCTCCCAACCACCAATTGTTGCGACAGAGATGTTGGATTTCTCGATCCCCAAAACCAATTGACCCCGGGGGACCGGCCTCAATCCAAAGGAAACTCCGTCCTGCATCGTCGTGTCAGTGGCAGGTTCTCCGAAATCGACGATAAGCCCTGGAACTGGGGGGGTTGACTGTTCGTTGGTCGCAGGCACTGCAGGTTGACCAGTAACACTCGCCGGGACGTTCGAATCGTCAGTAAATAGTCCATGTAGCGGATGTTGAGGTTCTTTTTTTGCCGTGTTTAACTCGATGCACCATCGCGTCAACAACGTGAAATCCAGCTGATTATCTGTTGCCAGTCGTTGAACAATTGCATAACCCGACACCTGCGACTGATTCTCACCCGCAGGTGCTGTGATCGAAACTCCCTCATTCAATGCTTGTATGGCGGCAAGCCAATAGCGATCAAGCTTTTCCAGCACGGGCTGCGTGCTGTCGACAAGTTTCCGACCCGTCTCACGGCGTGCGTTTGATCGAAGTTCTTCCAGTTGCAAGGCAATCTGATGGTGCTGCGCGGCGGTGTCGACGCGAAGTTGTCGATAGCTGCCACTGATCGCAAAGCCCGCAAGGGCGTAATAGTCTCTTTGCGAAATCGCATCAAATTTATGATCGTGACAGCGGGCACAGGCGACGGTCAGGCCAAGAAACGTCTTCGACATGACATCCAGTCGATTGTCCATTCGATCGGTCTCATCCTTGCGGATATCAACCGGCGAATGAACCTCTTCGCCGAGGAACCAGAATCCCGTTCCCAATAGGGATTCGTTAATCGGCAAGGGAGGAGGGGTTTGGGAATCGGCCGTCGTACGCCAGCGCGGCTCGATCAAGTCCCCTGCGATTTGTTCGGTGAGAAATCGGTCGAACGGAACATCCGCATTCAACGCTCGAATCACGTAATCACGGAATTGCCAGGCATTGGGAATCACCGGTTCAAACTCATGCCCTCGAGTTTCGGCGTACCTTGTCAGATCGAGCCAGTGTCGACCCCAGCGTTCCCCGAAATGGACGGAACCAAGAAGTCGGTCGACGACGACTTCCAGCGCCTGCGGCCGCTGGTCCTGAACAAACTGCTCGACCTCGTCCGGAGAAGGGGGGAGTCCGATGAGATCAAAGTAAACCCGCCTGATCAGCGTTCGCTTGTCGGCAGGGGGGGCGGGCTTCAGTCCTTTGGCTTCAAGTCTGGCGAGAATAAATCGGTCCGTGACTGTGAGCGGCCAATCCGTCTGATGGACTTCGGGTGAGTCCGTCTTTTTCACCGGTTGCCAGCACCAGTGTTCGGAGGTTCGCGCGGCGAGGTCAAACGGTTTGACTGTCCCTGCTTTCGAAGCGGCTTCTTTGGGCCACGGCAGCCCCATTTCGACCCACCGTGTTAAAACGGCGATCTCGTTGGCGGGTAGTTTCGATTTCGGCGGCATCTGATACACGTCGCCGTAATTGATGGCGGAAACAAACAGACTCTCCGCCGGTTTGTCGAGTGTCACTCCGGGTCCCGTGTCACCCCCTTTCAGCAGTGCCTCGCGAGAATCGAGGGCCAATCCTCCTTTGACGGAACCTTTCCCGTTCGAATGGCACTCGAAGCATTTCGCCACCAGGATCGGACGAACCTGTTTCTCGAAGAACTCGAGGGAGGATTCGTCAAATTCAGGCGAGTCTTTCGACCAGCCTTCTGAACCCACGGTCAAACCAAGGCCTATCAGCCAAAGGAGTACCAGTCTGACGAATCGATCCATCAGTAACTCCATGCAAAATTAGAGGAAACACGTTTCGCGACGTCCAACGTCAAACATCAAAAGATAAGCATATTCTCCCAACCCCACTCGTCACAAGGACGACATTGAATCACGTCCATTCAATCGCCAATTTTGCGATCGTCTGTTAGAAGCTCTTGCAGCCTGATTTTTTATTCGTTTTTCCACGGGAGAGTTTTCGTGTCGAAATTTCATTCCACGACAGTTTGGGTTGGTACAGTACTTGGACTGCTTGGTTCTGTCTGGCAATCGATGTCATTCGCACAAGAAGCGGTGAGTAAACCCTCGCCAAAGGTTCGTTTTGATCTTGAAGTTCTCTCGAAAACCCCCGAAGTTTTCCCGGCCGCCGAAGCACCAGCGGATGGTGTCAAATCGTTTTTCTATCAAGGCTTTAATCACAAAGGGAAACCGACCCGGGTCTTCGCCTATTACGGAGTTCCCGAGAAAAAAGAGTCTGCCACAGAAGCAAAATATCCCGCCATGGTTTTGATCCACGGTGGCGGTGGAACTGCGTTCGATCGGTGGGTCAAAGTCTGGAATTCACGTGGTTACGCGGCAATCGCCATGGACTTGTGCGGTTGCGTTCCGGTCGGGACGTACGGAAACTGGAAACGTCACGAGCAGGGGGGGCCTGCGGGCTGGGACGCCAGCTTTGGCCAACTGAACGACCCCATCGAAGACCAGTGGACGTATCAGGCAACCAGCGCGGCAATCCTGGCACATTCATTAATCCGATCGTACCCGGAAATCGATGCCGACCGGATCGGTGTGACGGGGATTTCCTGGGGAGGATATTTGACCTGCGTCGTGGCGGGAGTTGATCCGCGATTCAAGTTTGCCGCTCCTGTTTACGGTTGCGGGTTTCTCGGTGAGAATTCTGCCTGGCTTCCTGCATTTGAAAAACTCGGAGCTGATCAGGCGGGATTATGGCTACGCCAATGGGATCCGTCTGCCTACCTGCCTTTGGCCAAAATGCCATTCTTATGGGTCAATGGAACGAATGATTTTGCGTACCCGATGGACTCGTGGAAGAAATCTTATTTGCTTCCCACCGGTCCGCGAGATCTCTGCCTGCGAGTTCGTATGCCACACGGCCATGGTCCCGCCGGCGAAAATCCTGAGGAAATTCACGTGTTTGCCAATTCGATTCTGCGGCAGGGGAAACCGCTTCCCAAAATCGTCGGGGAAGGCCAAACCGAAAACGAACTTTGGGCAACTTTCAAATCCGAAGTCCCGATCACCAAAGCGGAATTGAATTACACTCTGGATTCTGGCCGATGGCAGGAT
This sequence comes from uncultured Schlesneria sp., assembly GCA_903899985.1. Lineage (GTDB taxonomy): Bacteria > Planctomycetota > Planctomycetia > Planctomycetales > Planctomycetaceae > Schlesneria. Next base: position 442 of record CAIULL010000264.1, on the reverse strand, counting down.
CGCAAATGGGAACAAGCACCAGCAGCGATTGACGCAGAGAAGGGAAGGGTCTCAGCCCAAATTCCCGCCGAAGCCAAAGTCTACTATTTAAATCTGTTCGACGACCGGAATTGCGCCGTGAGCACTCAACATATTTCAAGATAAGAGATTACAAACAATCAAGATGTTTTAGCCTTTCTTTCGTCTCTGGTTTTCTCGTTCCCAAGCTCCAGCCGGTTCCCTCGTTCCCAAGCTCCAGCTTCTCTCGTTCCCAAGCTCCAGCTTGGGAACGCCCTCTTCGAAGCTCCGCTTCGCGAACGACCAGAAAGTTCGCTCGAGTTCACCAGACTTCAACCAACTTCGAACTGATTCACTCTCGCGATTCCAACCCAAATGCCAACTTCGTTCGATTGACACCACAAAAAAAGTTGGCAAAGTTGACCAAGTTCCGTATTTCATAGGC
>CAIULL010000263.1 GCA_903899985.1 uncultured Schlesneria sp. | reverse complement strand
TTGAATCTGGGCAAAAATCTCATGTGGATGCAACAATACCGTCAATACGCCGAAGATCAGTACGTTCCTGACCAGTTTCGGCCGGCTGCTGTTTGGCACAGTTCCTCCCCAGAATCTCTGACATTTCAACAATTTACCGTCCTCGGCACGCGAGCAAGCGCAATCGTTGGAGGTAGTCATCCGAAATGCCCCCTGTTGAAGAGAGGGCATTTCTTCGTGATGATTGATTCCAGTCAATCAGGGAAAGACCGGCGTCAACGAACACACTACGTATCCTCCGTCCACGCAATCGTGCGGTCGGAGACGTGCTGATTCTTCGGCACTTCCGTTACACTCGGACCAGCACACGAGGCTCAAGTGGATGAGATTCCGTAACCGTCACATTTTGACTTTCGGCCAACTTTAATCCGATCACCGAAATTGACATTTTTAGTTCAAACTTATGCCACGCATTACGAATATCGCCGCCTACAAGTTCGCCAGTCTGACGGAACTTAAGCCGCTGCGCGAGCGGCTCGCCAATCAATGTAAAGCCTGGAGATTGAAGGGGACAATCCTGCTCAGCACGGAAGGAATTAATCTTTTCGTCGCAGGTAATCAACCCGAAATCGATTTGCTGCTCAGCGAACTGCGCTCGGTTCCAGGATTGGAAGAACTTGAACCCAAAGTGAGTGAAAGTACGGATCAGCCGTTTCGTCGGATGCTCGTCAAAATCAAGAAAGAGATCATCGCCTTCGGCGTGGAAGGGATCGATCCGGTCAACCGCCCCGCCCCCAAACTTTCGGCACGTGAACTGAAAAAGTGGCTCGACGAGGGGCGACCAATCACATTGCTCGATACGCGAAACGATTACGAAATCCAACTCGGAACATTTGCAAACGCCTTAACGCTTGATATCGATCACTTTCGTCAGTTTCCTGACGCGGTACGCACACTGCCCGAAGCACTGAAGCACCAGCCGATCGTGATGTTCTGTACCGGAGGAATCCGCTGCGAAAAGGCCGGGCCATTCATGGAGCGTGAAGGGTATGACAATATTTTTCAGCTCGATGGCGGAATTCTCAAGTATTTCGAGGAATGTGGTGCGGCGCATTACAACGGCGAATGCTTTGTCTTCGACCAGCGAGTCGGGGTCGATCCCTCTCTGCATGAGTCCGAAATGACGCAGTGTTATGTCTGTCAGACACCACTCAGCCTGGAAGAACAGCAGGATGAACGATTCGTTGAGGGCCAATCGTGCCCCTACTGCTTTGTCACGTCACAAGAACAACAGGAACGTATTCTCGTTCAACGTCACGATGCCCTCCGGAGAATTGCCACTCCATTGCCGGGAAGTCAACCCTACGAGAATGAGCGGCCAATCAATGTTTCTGCCGAATTCGATGGCCGGACGCTGATTGATTTTTTGAGCGGAATTCTCGGACAGATTCCTCGTGACGAATGGCAACGAGCGTGCGATGACGGCCGAATTAGAAAGCGCACGGCCGCCTCCCAGCTTCGAAGGTTAACCCGTGGAAAACGAACTCGAAACAACGAAACCGAAGCCGTTGCGGCCAACCAGATCGTTCGCGCCGGTGAGCGGTATCTTCACATTCTGCCTGGCACCCGTGAACCTGACGTCAACGTGGATATTCGAATTATTTACGAAGATGAAGCGCTGATTGTTGTTCACAAACCAGCACCGCTTCCCATTCATCCAAGCGGCCGATTCAATCGAAATACATTGCACTATCTTTTAAGCCAGGTCTATGCCCCGCAAAGTCCACGACCCGCTCATCGGCTGGACGCCAACACTTCCGGTCTGGTGCTGTTTGCGCGGACAAAACACTTCGCGACAATCCTGCAGCGACAGTTTGAGCTGAGCGGCGACGACGGCATCGAAAAGCGATACCTTGCTCGTGTCCACGGACATCCGCTGAATGACAGGTTTCGCTGCACCGTTCCCATCAGTGATGAACCGGGAAGGGTTGGCTCGCGTCAGATCGATCTCGAACAAGGCCAGCACGCAGATACGGAATTCCAGGTCCTCGAACGCTTTGCTGACGGAACGTCACTGTTAGAGGTTTTCCCGTACACGGGACGGACGAATCAGATCCGAGTGCATCTGTGGCACCTGGGCCACTCCATCTGTGGCGACGCAACCTACAAGCAAGGCCAGGTTGTAGGTGACACACAGACGGTTTCGGTCGACGAGCCGCAACTTTGCCTGCTCGCTCAACGCATCGGATTCACCCATCCGCTGACAAAACAGCGGATGGTCTTCGAAACGGACTCGCCACCGTGGGCAGATCGAACGACCACCTTTCCGGATGAGAAGGGGGTCGTCACGGAATCTCAGTTTCCAGCCGAAGCTGTTCGTGGGGCAGACGACATCGGCAGGTAGCCAAATTTCGTTTCCTGTCCTCTGACAAGATAGAACTTGATCTGATTCTGACCGTCGGCAGAAGGTCCCTGCTTGGCCAGTTCATTCATAATCCAGGTGATGTTGTCGACACTCATCGTTTCCCAACGATCGAGACCGACCAGAACATCTCCCTTCTGCATTCCATTGGCAGAAGCAGGGCTGTCAGGCTTCACTTCAAGAACTCGCATGCCCCCACGGTATTTGGTCTTGGAAAGCTGAGTCCGAACTTCAGCCGCAGGCAACTGCGTCATCCTGACGCCCAGTTGTGTCCAGAAGCGATCGGATTCATCGTTGTTGGCTCGCGACGTCATTTGAAGATCATTTGCCAGGATCGACCGCCCACCCGTATAACTGGCGAGTGCAATGGCGGTCTTTTCAATTTTATCGCTTCGCTTAATTGTCAGTTCGACTTTGTCACCGACGGCACGATGCAGCAGTGCTCGCTCCAGATCGACAGCGTCAACAACGTCGACATTTCCAGCCTTGATGATCACGTCGCCGGAACGAAGACCGGCAACGGCGGCAGGACTTTCCGGATGGGCACCGTCGACGCGAAGCATTCGGGTGGAACCGGACTTGACGTCCTTCGTGATGACTCCATGGAACGTACCGTCCAGATGTTCGATGCTCATCATCTTGGCGATAATGATTCGTGCATCATCAATGGGAATCGCAAATCCGATTTTCTGAGCACCGGCTCGAATCGCAACGTTGATCCCGATCACTTCACCGTCCATGTTGATCAATGGACCACCGCTGTTTCCAGGGTTGATGGCCGCATCGGTCTGGATCAGGTTCTTGTAGGAAACCGTGTCGTTCGCTTCGACGTCGCGACCGAGTGCGCTGATATATCCCAGCGTTACGGTGCCGTCATATCCGAAGGCGTTCCCGATGGCGATGACTTTCTCGCAGTACATCAGATCGGACGATGTCCCGGAGGGCATCACCTTGAATGGTTTGGCCGCATCGACCTTGATAATCGCCAGGTCGTGTTCCCGGTCGTAGCGAACCTTGCGAGCGATATAGCTCGAACGGACCCGGTTTTCGTCTTCGAACTCGACACGAATGGTGTCGACGTCGGCGATCACATGGTAATTCGTCACCATGTAACCCCGTTCGTCAAAGACGATACCAGTGCCCATCCCGTTGATCTTCCGGGCCTTCTCTGATGCAAACACGCTGTTTGAAGTATTGGCCGCCTTCTCAGTATGGATGTTTCCAACCGAGGGAAGCGTTCGTTTCGCTGCTAACACTTCGGGCGTGATCCGTCCCGTCACAGGTTCCGATGCCGAAAGCACGGTTGTTCCTGCGAGCAGGCACAAAACACTCCATAGCTTACATGAGGAAAGGCGTCGTATCATGGAAGATCTACTCGTGGGCGCTGAGGTCGGACAATGGGTGGTCATCAATGCGTCTGCCACAATCCCTCGCTGCTTTCGGAGGACGATCCTTCATCTCCGTAGGTTTCAGCATCGACGATCTACATCAAACTGCTTGATCTGGCGCTCGTTCGACATGAATAGATTGCCCAGTCAAACGAAGTGGAAAACAGAGAAACTCTGCCACCTTCATTCCGTCGACTTCGCCGTTTTCCAAGCTGCCCAAAAAGTAGACTCAAGAACCATTGGCGATCACGCAATGTGACCATGCACATGCAAGAAAGACCGGCAAGAACTGCCGAAGTTCAACCCATTCGAGGGCCAGATTAAAGAAGTCGGCACCAGACGCGCGGGACAGGCGCGAAGGTGCTGTGATCGACCACGTAGCGGCGGCTTCCAGCCGCCGACCGGCACCGCCGGTTCATCCGCGTGGGAAGACGGCATTAGAATAGAATTGTCGTTCGTGCATTGACGAGGAAGGCTCTGAAGAGCGCAGGTCTCCCCACCACCGCGGTCAATATCTTTTGGTCGCGTAGCAAGTCATTGGTAAAAAAGTCTTTCCAATGGCATCGATTCGCCAGGAACAGAGTCCAAGCGAGCCGGGGTGCGTTAGCCCGGTCTCTTCGTCCGCGCCGTCGGCTACGGAGTGAACCACGAGGATTTGCGCGGTTCATTTAATGCTACTGGCAGTCCATATTCGCCGAATAAGAGTCCGGCGGCTGACGCACCCCGGCTCGCCTGGCCAATGCGCGAACGACGACCCCGTTTTTGACACACGGTCCGAAACGGATGATCCGGCTGTGCCGATCAACGCGCAGACGACTTCCCTATTCTGAACCCGTCGCGCGACGCGCATCAACCGGCTGTGCCGGTCAACGCGCAAACGATTTCCCTATTCTGAATCCGTCGTGCGACGCGCATGAACCGGCTGTGCCGGTCAACGCGCAAACGATTTCCCTATTCTGAACCCGTCGTGCGACGCGCATGAACCGGCTGTGCCGATCAACGCGCAGACGATTTCCCGATTCTGAACCCGTCGTGCGACGCGCATCAACCGGCTGTGCCGGTCAACGCGCAAACGATTTCCCTATTCTGAACCCGTCGTGCGAC
>CAIULL010000262.1 GCA_903899985.1 uncultured Schlesneria sp. | reverse complement strand
TTCGCTGGCTGGATCTGCCGGGCGATTCGCGTGAACACTATTTGCCCCAGATGGAGTGGACCACTGACGGCAGCGCGATTCTCGTCCAGCAGATGAATCGCCTGCAAAACATTAACCGAGTCTTGCTATGGGACGTGAAGACTGCGGCTATTCGAACAGTTCTCACAGAGTCTGATCCGACCTGGCTGGAGAATGAGAACCCCGTGCGGTGGATCGACAACGGCAAGGGGTTCGTCTGGTTGAGCGAACGGAACGGCTGGCGGCATGCCTATCGGGCTGGTGTCGATGGGGGTGAACTGAGCACAGTCACCAGCGGCGAATTCGATGTACTACGCGTGGAAGCGATCGACGAGGCTCATGGGTGGCTGTACTTTGCGGCGTCACCGGACAATCCGACCCAGCGCTACCTGTATCGAGTGCCGCTCGACGGGGGGAAACTGGCTGGAGGGAAACCAGAACGACTTTCGCCGATGAGCCAACCAGGCTGGCATACCTACGACGTTTCGCCCGATGCGAACTGGGCGATCCACAAATATTCGACATTCACGACACCACCGGTGGTTGAACTGATTCGGCTGGCGGATCACAGCCGGGTTCGCGTATTGACCGACAACGCGAAGCTCAAGGAAAAACTCGCACGCCTTGACCGGCCCACTGCCGAATTCTTTCGAGTCGATATCGGGAACGACATCCTTCTCGACGGCTGGTGTCTGAAACCTCCGTCGACGAATCAAAATAAAAAGTATCCATTACTGTTTTATGTCTACGGCGAGCCGCACGGCCAGACAGTGCAGGACTCCTGGCAGGGATCGCGCGGGCTGTGGCATTGGATGCTCGCCCAGCAGGGTTTTCTGGTCGCCAGCGTGGATAATCGGGGGACCAATACACCACGCGGGCGAGAATGGCGAAAGTGTGTCTATCGCAAGATTGGCATCATCGCACCGGAAGAACAGGCTGCAGCCGCACGAGCCTTGCTCAAACGCTGGAGTTACGCGGATTCGGATCGCGTCGGGATCTGGGGATGGAGCGGCGGTGGCAGCATGAGCCTGAACGCCATTTTTCACTATCCCGACCTTTATCATACGGCGATCGCAGTGGCCCCCAATGCAGATCAATTGCTGTACGACACGATCTATCAGGAACGTTATATGGGCTTGCCGGCGGATAACGCTGACGGCTATCGGCTCGGTTCGCCGATTACATATGCGAATCAGCTAAAAGGGAATCTGTTGCTTATTCACGGTACCGGAGACGACAACGGCCACTACCAGGGGACCGAGATGCTGATCAATGAGCTGATCGCCCACAACAAGCGGTTCACCGTGATGCCTTATCCGGCACGATCCCATGCGATCAATGAAGGGAAGAACACGGTTTTCCACTTCTATTCGTTGATGACGAATTATTTGCGTGAACATTTCCCGGCAGGAAAGTAGTTGCGGTTCATTAGCAAAGTCCCCCTGCCTCACGTTGGCGGATTGGTGCGGTTGTTCGATAGAATCGATGGGGTATCGGTCGACGGCGTCACTCATCCCACAACAAACATCGTTCAACAACCTGGAACCCTGTGATGAAACATCTCAAGCATGGTTTGATCTGTCTGTGTTTCTTTGCCGTTTGTTTCGTTTGCGAAACGGACGCTCAAGACCATCCCGATCGAGTTGTGCAACCGGGGGTGCCGCAGGGTCAGATCACCTCGGGGACCTTCACTGACAGCAAGGTTTTTCCGGGGACGAATCGCGACTACAGCGTTTACGTTCCGGCCCAATATAAGGCAGATGAACCGGCGGCGCTGATGGTATTCATGGATGGCGGCGGATACTCGAATGTGAAGGGCGGTTTTCGGGTACCGATCGTGTTCGATAACCTCATTCATCAGAAGAAAATGCCGGTAACGATTGCGGTGTTTGTGAATCCGGGCAATATCGTTGCAACGGCCAAAGGAGCAAAAGATCGCAGTAATCGGTCGTTCGAGTATGACTCAATGGGGGATCGGTATGCGAACTTCCTGATTGAGGAATTTCTGCCTGTTGCACTGAAGGGACTGAATGTTTCCAGCGACCCGGCGAAGCGAGCCGTCTGCGGCATCTCATCGAGCGGCATCTGTGCTTTTACGGTCGCGTGGGAAAAGCCAGATCAATTCGGAAAAGTGCTCAGTCACATTGGCAGCTTCACCAACATCCGCGGCGGCTGGGCCTATCCGGGACTCGTCCGAAAAACGAAGAACAAGCCAAAGGCCATCAAGGTCTATCTGCAGGAAGGACGCGATGATGTCAATAACCTGCATGGTAATTGGCCGCTCGGGAATCAGGATCTCGCGGCAGCACTGCAATTCGCGGGCTACAAGTACAAGCTCGAAATGACAGAGGGGGGACACAGCGGCAAATGGGGTGGGGAGATCCTGCCCGACGCTTTGAAGTGGTTGTGGGACGATACCGCCGAAAGCACGAACATCCCGGTCGTAGAGACCAAGCCTGCCTGGGAACCTCATCCGGATGCGGTTGCGAAAAATGACGTGCCAAAAGGGACCGTCGAACAGATGCCTGTCTTTGAATCAAAGATTTTCGCCAATACCACCCGCGACTGGTCGGTGTACGTGCCTGCTCAAAACAAGTCCGACACCCCGGCAGCATTGATGGTATTCCAGGATGGCGAGGGGATGAAGAACGTCAATGGTCGCTGGCGAGTACCGACGGTGTTCGACAACTTGATCGCTCGTGGAGAGATGCCCCCGACGATCGCGGTCTTCATCAACCCGGGTCACGAGAAAGACAAGCCCCAGGAGAAGGGTAAGCACTCGAATCGGAGCCTCGAATACGACGGCCTTGGCGATCGTTACGTCCGCTTCCTGCTGGAAGAGATCATCCCGGAGGTGCGTAAGAAGTATTCCATCTCGGACGACCCCGAGATGCACGCAATTGGCGGGTCAAGCTCGGGTGCGATCTGTGCATTCACGGCGGCCTGGGAGCGAACGGACTACTTCCGCAAGGTCTATTCGAGCGTCGGCAGCTTTACGAATTTACGGGGCGGCAATGTTTATCCGTCGCTGGTTCGCAAGACTGAGCCGAAGCCGATCCGTGTCTACATGGCCGACACGAGTGGTGATGTCAACAACGCGTTTGGAAGCTGGCCGTGGGCCAATCAACTGATGGCGTCAGCCTTGCAGTACATGGGCTACGACGTCCGCTTCGACTGGGCGGAAGGCTACGCTCATAACGCCGACTTTGGCGGTGCGAAGTTTCCGGACGCGATGAAGTGGTTGTGGAGGAAGGATGCCTATACGCCGGTGCTCGATACCAAGGGGGACCTTGGGGGCGATCTCACGCTACTGAATCTGCTGATCCGCGGGCAGTCTTGGGAAGTCCTGGCAGACGGTCTCGGATTCGCCGATGCTTTGTGCTCGGACAAAGCAGGCAACGTTTACTTCTGCGACATGAAAGCACCGTCGGTCGTCCGCATCGCAACCGATGGGACTCGCACGGAAATTTGCAAAGAATCCGTCAGTGGACTGGAATTCAATCCTGATGGTTCGTTGCTCTATGCTTGCCAGGGAGCGAAGAACCGAGTGATCTCGATCAACCCAATAAACGGCGAGGTGAAAGTCGTCGCGGAAGGGGTCAAACCCAATGATCTGGCAGTGACGAATGACGGCTTCATTCTGATCACAGAGACCGGCACACAGCAGGTGACACGGATCAATCCGCAGACCGGCGAAATCAAAGCGGTTGATACCGGCATCAGCAAGCCGAATGGCATCGCGCTGTCGCCTGACGGCGGTACGCTTGCGGTCTCGGACTACGGGGGAACTCATACCTGGACATTCCGGGTCAACGCGGGCGGAATTCTCGATGCGAAAATGCCGACGATGCCCATGCGTTTGCCGATCGATCCGAAAGGGGAATTCAAATTCAACGAGCCACCTCCATATCTCCAGAATTCAAAAGGGGACGGGATGGCGGTCGACAAAATCGGTCGCTTCTATGTAACGAGCGATCTTGGCGTTCAGATCTTCGATCCGACGGGACGCCCATGTGGCGTGCTGCCGAAAGTCGATAAGGATCAGCCCCTGACAACCTGCATTCTTGCCGGCCCAGACCACAGCACACTGTACATCGCGCACGGTACGAAGATTTATCGTCGCAACCTGACGGTTGAAGGCCGGAAACCATAAGGACTAACCTTCCCCTTACAGGCAACGCTGTAAAGGATGTTTCGCGAGGAAAACAGGGACTAAACCGAAAACCGTGACGCTGCGTGACGGCCTTACGTCAAGCGGTGCCGAGCGACACAACGAACGCCGATTGCAAGATGCAGTTTTTCCGAGGACTCCGAAGCAATGGCACATCGACATGTCGGCGAAAGATTTCACACGAACCGTGTGACTTGATTTCGAACGTGCAATGTCCGCAGCGTGTCGTTTTGATGGGGGCGCTCAACAGGCAACAGGAGCCGTCTTTCGTCGTCGGCGACTCGGCCACCCGACCCTTGCCCCGAAAAACAGCTCCGGTCTCCGGCTGTAGTTGCAATTGCTCGGCCCTGATATACTGAATCGGGTTTCGTACTGATGTCTGCGTGACAGAGGTGCTGAAATCGCGCCAACCTGAAATCCCCTGCCGATTATTCCTTCCGCTTAGCCGCCTCTTTGCCAGCACTCACCATCGGACTCAGAAGCTGGCGATGAACCAGAAGCCGCCTATGAAGACTTTCTCAATTACTATTCTGCTTGTGTTCGGGATCGCAGGCTTGGTCTCGGCTGCTGATGGCCAGGACGCTCCACTGACTTTAAAAACGGCCAAAGAGCGGGGGCGGGCCAGATCCCGATTTTTGAAAGAACCATCGTTAGATATGAAGCCCGCCGACGGCCTTCCGACGGCGAACGTTGATGACTTTCGGACGTCGGTGGCACCTGTGCTGTTCAAAAGCTGTCTCGCCTGTCATGGCCCCGAGAAGTCCGAGGGCCGACTTCGTATCGATCAACTGACTCCTGACCTGCTGACTGGTACTGACGTTGAGCGATGGCGCGAGGTCTACAACGTCATCAGCAACTCTGTCATGCCCCCCGAGGACGCACCTGACTACGCCCTGGCCGACGCCGATCGCGGTAAGATTGCGGATTGGCTGAGCGGTGAACTGACAAAGGCGTCTCTTATTCGTCGCGAAAGCAAGGTCCATTCGTCTTTTCGTCGGCTGACGAAGTACGAATACAACTATGCCCTGCAGGACCTTCTTGGCCTGCCTTATGCCTTGGCGAATCCTTTGCCGCCGGAAACTGCGTCTGAAGACGGCTTCAAGAATAGCTCAGAATTGCTGCAGATGTCTGCCATGCAGTTCGAGACGTATCGTGAAATGGGTCTTAAAGCACTTAAGCGAGCCACTGTGATTGGAGAGCGTCCGCAAGCCGTCACCTACGTCATCTCGATGCAGGAAGAGATGAATAAGACGATGTCCGGAAAGGATGCCAAGTTATTTGAGAAGAGTGAAGACAACGATCGCAAGCACAGGAATCAGCCGCATCTGTTTAATCGTGAGACAGGAACTCGTGTTCAATTCGCTAACGGAAAGTCGACGCCTCAGCCAGAGGCTGTTTTCGGGCAAACTCCGGCGGTTTCGCCCGTGGTGCTGGTTCTTCCCCAATCCAAAGAGCTGAAACTGGACCTGGATCGTTTTCTTCCCGACGAAGGAATCATGCGGGTTCGTATTCGAGCCGGACGCTCGACGATGAACCCTGACGAGTATGCGAGCCTGCGTCTACGTTTCAGCGCCCACACCAGCAACAACGCCAACTTCTCGCAGGTCGTTAGTGAGCGTGACATTCCCGTGACGGAGTCTGGAGACAACCCGCAGTTTATTCACTTCGATATCCCGCTGAGCGATATCCAGCGCAATCCGTTCCGGAAACTCGCGACAACATTTCCTCGGCGGGACGAGTTCCTGCATATCCAGAATGTCTCGAATACACGGGGCAAGGGTGAACGCCTGAACGTTCTGATCGACCACATTGAAATCAGTGCTCCGTTCTACGAACAATGGCCGCCAAAAACTCACACAGACATCTTCATCCCCAGCGATAACAAGGGTGATCAGGAAGTCTACGGCCGCGAAGTCCTGAACCGATTCTTGAGACGCGTCTGGCGTCGCCCTGTCACTGCCCAGGAAGTCGACCTGTTCATGGCTCTATTCTTGAAGTACCGGCCAGGATTCTCGACATTCGAAGAGACCATGCTGGAAGTCCTGGCGACGTCGCTGGCCACGCCGGAGTTCCTCTATCTGACTCAACGAGTAGAATCGGAGGAAACAAATTCCCCGGGAAATATCAGTGAGCTGGAGTTAGCCAGCCGCCTCTCATTTTTTCTGTGGTCCAGTATTCCCGATGACGAACTGCTGGCGCTGGCGGAGCATGGAAAGCTACGCGAGCCAGAGGTCCTGACGGGTCAAGTCAAGCGAATGCTGAAAGACCCTCGTTCGAGACGATTCTCTCAGAACTTCGTTGAGCAATGGCTGGGCCTGGATCGTCTGAACAGTGTGACACACGTCACGGACAGCTCATTGAAAGACGCGATGCATGAGGAACCAATCGCCTTCTTCGAAGAAGTCTTAAGGCAGAACCATAGCATTATGGACTTCATTCATTCCGATTACGCCCTCGTCAATGAACGACTGGCGGCACATTATGGCATTCCAGGGGTTTTCGGACCTCATTTCCGCAAAGTGGACATCACTTCTGAAACGAATCGCGGCGGCCTGTTGACGGGGGCTGCGATCCTGGCCATGAATTCCGACGGTAAAGATTCTCACCCGCTGAAGCGAGGCGTCTGGATGCTGAAACGCATCCTTGACGATCCACCACCACCTCCACCGCCGAATGTCCCGGAAGTCGACCTGACGAATCCGGAGATTTTGAAAATGACACTCAAAGAACGGATTGCGGATCACCGGAATAAATCGGCATGTCTCTCGTGTCACTCACGGATCGATCCGTGGGGGATCGCGTTTGAAAACTATGATGCGATTGGCGTCTACCGGACTCTAATCAAGGACAAGCCTGTCGATGCGACGTCAGAATTGTTCAATCGGCAGACGCTGTCCGGCATGGATGGGCTCAAGAAATATTTGCTCACGGACCGACAAGATCAATTTGCCCGGGCAATGGTACATAAGCTGACGGCTTACGCTCTTGGCCGACCGATTTCTTTCGGTGACCGTGCTGACATTGACAGTTTGACCGCACAATTGAGACAACGTGATGACCGCCTGGGTGATCTGATCGAACTGATGATCAGGAGTCGCCTCTTCAATTCGAAGTAAGAGTCAGGAACAGACGATGAATACCCATTCGATATTGCTAAGTCGCAGGGCCTTTCTTCGCGGTACCGGTCTGGCTTTGGCTTTGCCATGGTTTGAATCGTATGCTGCGGCTGGCTCGGGCGCGGAAGAATCTCCGAAACGGTTTGTCAGTATCTATCACCCTGACGGTGTCGGCCTGCCACTCAAATCCGACCCCGCGTGGCAGGATTGGAGCTGGTTCCCACGGGGTGGCGAAAAAGATTTCCAATTGACCAAAGTGCTCGATGTGCTCGAGCCATTACGCAGTGAAATCACGATCTACTCAGGGCTGTCACACCCAGCCGCAAGACAGGTTCACGGACACTCCAATGCCGATCAGTATTTGACGGGGGCTCCCATCGGAGGTGAGGGCCCGTATCAGAATTCAATCTCGCTTGATCAGGTGTACGCCGAGCATGCCGGCGACTTCACTCGACATTCGTCGCTGGTGATGTCGACGAACGGGGGCGTTGGCGGCCCTCGGGGTGCCCAGACCCAGTCTTTTAATCGTGAAGGTCGGCCGATTCCTGCGATGAATAAGCCAAAAGAAATCTTCGACATGCTGTTTGTAACGAGCGGCAAAGACGCAGCCGCAAAACTGGCAAGAAGCAAGAGCGCCCTCGATCTTCTGATCGACAACACTCGATCGCTGGGACGCCAGCTTTCCACCCGCGATCAAGAGACGCTCAAGCAGTATCTTGACGCCGTGCGCGATACAGAACTGAAGCTTGCGAAGGCTCAAAAGTGGATCGAATCGCCGATCCCTGAGGTAGATACCCGCAATTTGCATCTGGATGCTGAACCCAAAGAAGCGCGACTGTATTTCCAGACGATGTACGAACTGATCTATCTCGCGTTCCTCAGTGATTCAACTCGAGTGGCAACGTTTCAATTGGGTCGAGAAAATGGCGAAGGCCCGCATGATTTGTTGTCACTCGCCGTTGGACTTCATGGCGCTCATGGCCTGACTCACGAAGTTAAGAAGCCTGACGGCTGGAAAAACCTTGGTACGTATAATCGTTACCAGGCGGAGGAGTTCGGTCGCTTCGTGCAGCGATTGAAGGAGACGCCTGAGCCGACTGGGCAAGGGAATATGCTTGACAATACGCTGGCCATGCATGGTTCTGCTTCCAGCAGTTTTCACCTTTCACGCAACTATCCGATCATTTCAGCCGGCGGCAAGAACCTTGGCTTTAAAAATGGCCGATATCTCAAGTTCGGCAAAGGCAATGAAGACAACCAGGCCGGCGCAGGGATTGATACGGATGCAGGATGGACTGCAAAGGTAGAAGTGGAAGAGCTTCCACTGTCGAAACTGTTCGTAACGATCTTGCAGCGACTCGGCGTCGAAACCGATTCATTCGGCGGGCAATCCGGGACATTAAGTCGGGTGTAATTCCCACGTGCCACGCTCCAACGGGTAAACTTCCTTCGACGATTCCTGCTCAATTCGTTCGCCGCGTCCGACGCCGACAGTTAAAGCCGCTGCCAGCCTTTTGCTTTCAGCTGAGTCGCGAGCTTCCATAAAAGCGTCGTCAGGTAGCATCTTGTTTCAACATGCTGAGAAGATGCTGACGAGAACGGTTTCGCGCAATCAATTACTACGATCGCTGAAGAATCAAAACCTTCGATTTCACTTCACGGATTATTCAAATCCTTCATCGATCCATTTCTTCGCCGCAGATTCGTAACGTCGACAAGTTAAAAAACATAAAGCCGAGACCAATTCGCAGAGTCCGTCCTCAGAACCGACGTCTGAAGCCTCAACAAATCCGGATAACAATCGCAATCCCGCAATCAAGTACACTCATGTACACACCACCGTACCCTGCATCTCGTTACGTTCAGTGGCGTCTGCATACACAAAACTATTTTGATACACCTCAGCACTTGAGATGAATTCATTTTCCAACACATCTTCGGATTGCGAACCTCGAAGGGAGCGTTATCGAACTTGCGCCATCAACTAAGGGGAAAGATGAAACCATAAATATTTCTTGAATTTTCCAATACCCGACTTGAATTCACCTCAAAATGTCGCTTCAATGAAATCCCACTCCCCGGAAACAGAAAACACGATCAGAAAGTCCAATAGGTCCGAGGCGAGGAGACCTGCCATTGAACTCTTTTTTGAAACACACATATACATTACACCTCATCCAGCGCAATGAATGTGATTTTGCAACAACTCGAATCGCCCCATTGTGCCTCGTAACACAACTTAACGAACTAACTTTAACCACACGCCCATGTGAGCGTTGCCATACGCGCCCATGATCGATTCCTTTTGCGGACAAATATTGCTTTTTTCCGATTCAGGCCCTGAAGTTCGCTCCTTTGGATTATGCAACAGAAGCTTCTTGTCGTTGTCGCATGTCATCTTCGTCTTCAATGACTGCATTCGTTGTTTTTTTGAATTTCGTCTGATGAACGCAATCGTGGAAAGAAATTGAAACCATGAAAGATATTCGAATCTCGATGGGCAGTTTTTTCTGGAAGCAATTCAAACAACTTCTGGGGGGCACCACCAGCTCACGATCACAGCGACGGAACCGGCATCGTCGTTCCCCTCTGAATCGGCCTTCGGCTCTTTTTGAGCAGCTCGAATCGCGTACGCTGCTTTCAGTGAACGTTCTCACGTTCCAGGATGATAATACGCGTTCCGGGGTAAACCCGAACGAAACCATTCTTAGTCCGACCAATGTCACTGTCGGTTCGTTCGGGAAGCTTTACTCAACAGGCCTCGATGGACAGGTTTATGCGCAGCCCCTGATCGATACGGGGGTGACGATTACGAATGGACCAAACACGACCGCTGGACAGTCAGGCCTGCATGATGTGGCCTTCGTTGCCACAGAAAACGACAGCTTGTATGCGATCGATGCCAGTAATGCCGGTGGAGGAGTCTTGTGGAAACGTAGTTTTCTCGACGTGTCAGCGACCGGCAACACGGCGGGCTCCGACATCAATAACACCATCGGTGCCAGCACAATCGTTGCGGTCCCCTACGACGACTTGACTCCCAACCCCGATATCACGCCGGTTATTGGCATCACTGGCACTCCTGTGATTGATGCCACAACCAACCTTTTGTACCTGGTCGTCAAGACCAAGGAAGCCGTCGTGGCCAACGGAACGACAACGTACCATTACGTCCAGAGACTACACGCCGTCCATCTCTCGGATGGAACCGATGCCGTAACCCCCTACACCATTGGAGACACAACCGGCAACTATACGAATTACGCGAACAACACGCCGATTTATGTTTACGGGTCTGGCGCCGGATCGACCGCTGACACCTACAACAACACGAGTCAACTGGTTGTCCCATTCAACGCGGCAATTGAAAATCAACGCGGGGCTCTCAACCTTGTTAACGGGAAGCTTTATGTCGATTGGGCATCGCATGGTGACAACGGCCCCTATCACGGCTGGATTGCGGCTTGGGACGTTTCGAATCTTGCCACGAACGGGTTCCAGCTTTCGGGTGTGTTCAACTCTTCTCCGAACACGAGTGAAGGAGGAATCTGGCAAGGGAGTGGCGGCCTGACGTTTGAATCCGACGGTAGTACGTTCTATTTCGAAACGGGTAATGGGTCCGGCCGTACGGGTTCCCTCACGCTCAATAGCGCCGGCTTCCCCAGCGATGGTGGCTATAACGAAGCCGTCGTGAAGATGGTTCCCGACACCACAACCAGTCCGAGCAATCAGAACACGAACGGCTGGGGGTTCAAAGTTGCAGACTTCTTCATCCCCTACAATCAGGTTGCTCTCGACAACAGCGACAGAGATCTTGGATCGGGTGCTCCACTGATCCTGCCAGACAATGCCGGCAACATTCCGAATGTTCCTCATTTGCTCGTCGCTTCAGGTAAGGAAGGAAAGATTTACCTCATCAATCGCGACCATATGGGGGGGTATGATCCTGTCAATGACAATGTCCTCAATTCCATCCCTAACGGCAGCGGCAACAACACCCCTCCCGTGCAAGTTGGTGGCTCGTTCAGTTCGCCAGCTTACTTCAATGGGACCCTGTACTGGTCGAGCGGTTACTCGGATTGGACCTATGCCTATTCGATCAACAGCAACGGCACAATTTCGGTCAAATCACAAACCAATGCGACAATGGGATATATTCCAGGTTCGGCCACGATATCTGCGAACGGCACACAGAACGGCATCGTCTGGGTCATGGACCGTAATCTGAACCTCATCCGGGCGTACAGTGCGAGTTCGCTGGCGACAGAGTTGTGGGATAGCGGTCAGAAAGCCAATGGTGGCGACAGCGTCGGCGCGGTGACCAAGTTCGCAGTACCGACCATTGCCAATGGTCTGGTTTTCGTAGGAACTCAGACCGGCCTGGTCGTGTACGGCCTGACCCCACCTTCAACAGCAGTATCCAACGCGCCTGTGGTTTCTGCTTCAGCAGCCTCGGATACCTCGATTAATCTCACCTGGACGGACAGCTCATCCTCGCCGAACCTGGCGGTCAGCTATGCTATCGAGGAGTCTACCGATGGAACCAATTTCAACCAGATCACCACTGCTCCTGGTGGCTCCAACGCCCTGGAAATCGGCGGCCTGAATCCCTCGACGACCTATTCGTTCCGGATATATGGAGTAAATCCGTCCGGCAACTCTGCCGAATCCAACATCGCCACGGCCACGACATCGGGGAACGCCGGTAACGTCCCACCTAACGCGCCAAGCGGCTTGGGCGCGAGCCCACTCAACGCCACGTCGATCAATCTTAGCTGGACAAATAATTCGACCAATCAAAGCGGATTCTATCTGGATCGGGCAACCGACCCTGCGTTTTTGAACAATCTTGTCACACAGACCCTTCCCTTCGGGAATAATTCATTCACGGATAGTGCATCTGGCCTGGCCCCGGCAGGTACCTACTATTACCGATTACGGGCATTCAACAACGCGGGCAGTTCCGGTTCTTCTAATGTTGTTTCAGTCTCAATTCCCGTCGCTCCGCCCAAACCCAGTAACGCGACCGTTACCAACGTGACCGCAAGCGAAGTCGATTTGAGCTGGACTGATAACGCCGGAACTTCTGCCACCGCTTACGTGATCTTGCGTGACGTGAATCACGGGACTTTCGTAAATTATGCGACTCTGCCTCCTCTTCACACTTCGCCACCCAACACCTTTACCTGGGTGGATACGAATGTCACCCCTGGGACGTTCTACGAGTATCACATTGAAGCCGTGAACAGCTCTGGAAACAATGATTTCTCCGGGACAAACACCTATACGCTCTCGTCACCTCCTTCAATCCCCAAATTCACGGCCGGAGCGACGTCACTCTCACTGACCTGGACGGCCCCTGCCGGAGCCATCAGTTACAATGTCTATCGTGCTACCAGTCCTGGCAGCGAAGGCACCATTCCCTACGCACAAAACCTGACCGACACGACGTTCACGGATACGAGCGTAAGCTCTGGTGTCACCTATTATTACACGGTCACCGCCGTAAACGGTAATTCAGGGATTAGTCCAAATATCCCGTCAGAGAGTTCTCCGTCGATCGAGGTCTTCGGGACGCTCTCCAATTCAGCCCCCCCAGCGCCGGCTAATATCAGCGTCAACGGTAGTGCCGGCCAGAACACGCTCACCTGGGATTCGTCGAATGGAGCCGTCGGGTACAACGTTTACCGTGGCCTCGCGCCCGGGGCGGAAGGGGCGGTCGCAATCAACAGTTCCCTGGTTACCGGTACGTCATTCACTGACGCCGGACTGGTTAATGGAACCAGGTACTATTACGTTGTGATTGCTGTTAATGGATTTGGCAGCAGTTCACCATCTGCCGAAGCGATCGGCACTCCGCAATCCGATGGAATTGTCTCGGGGCTGGTTCATCGCTTCACGTTGAACAACACAACTAACGATTCGATCGGAACAGACAACGGCACGCTCGTCAACGGCCCTGCCTATGTGACTGGCAAGTCTGGTTCCGCATTGAGCTTCAATGGAGTCAACCAGTCCGTCAGCATTCCCGACACCAGCGACCTCGAATTCAGCAGGACGCAGAGTTTCACGGAATCAGTCTGGGTCAATCTCAGCAGTCTTCCGACCTATTGGACCGGTATCGTTACAAAGAGCCGCGACGCGTATCCCTGGTACGGGATCTGGATCAATCCACAGGACCAATGGGTTTTTGGTGGCCCAAACAACATTATCAGCACAGCAACGGCGACGGCCGGAGTCTGGCACCTGGTGACGGCCGTACAGGACGGTGCTGCCGGAACGCGTACCCTTTATGTTGACGGCGTGATCGTGGCGTCTGGGACCGCTCAGGACGCGAGCGGATCAGGCAATATGGTGATTGGTGGCGCCAGTGGCGTTACGGAGTATCTTGCCGGCGCGGTCGATGATGTTCGCATCTACAACGTCGCATTGTCGGCGGACCAGGTTGCCATCGCGTATGGCTCCTCCAATTTGCCACGTGCTGTCTCACTATTTCCCGCGAGTGTCGGCTCTGAACAGATTACTCTCAACTGGACTGCGGCGGCAGGCGCCACCGGTTACAACATTTACCGAGGGACATCGTCAGGTGGTGAGATTGCAACGCCAATCAATAGCAGTCCTGTCACTGGGACGTTTTTCACCGACAACACGGTGAGCGACGGCACTAACTACTACTACGTCGTCTCGGCGGTAAACAGCTATGGCTCGAGCTCGGCATCAGGCGAGGTATCAGCGTCCTCAATTTCGCCCCCAACAGGTTTGACCGCGACAGCATCCAATGGCAAGGTGGCGCTAAGCTGGACCCCCTCGAACGGTGAAACCGACGGGTATGACGTCTACCGCGGCACACTTCCCGGATACGAAAACGGCCTGTTGATCACGATTAACCCAACCTCTGACCCGACCTTCGTTGACACGAAAGCAGTCAACGGGAAGACCTATTATTACTTCGTCGTCGCTCTCAACACGAATGGCTCCAGCGACCCTTCGGTCGAGGTCTCGGCGACGCCAGTATCACCCGTGATTTCTGTGAGTAATACCTCGCTCAACCTGGGGACAACCACGACCGGGACAGCATCCACTTCGATCCAGTCATACACCGTTGGCGGCACGCATCTCACGAACAATGTCGTCATCTCCGCTCCCGCGGGCGTTGAACTTTCGAAAGACAGCGGTGCAACCTGGCAGACTTCTGAAACTTTAGCTCCGACAAACGGAACGTTGGCTTCCACCACGATTCAGGTACGGATCAGCGCTTCTGCAAAGGTTGGCAGTATCACCGGTAACATTACGAATATCAGCAGCGGTGCAACGGAATTGGATATCAGTGTCAGTGGCAACGTGAACGCGTTGCCTTCAATTTCCGTGAGTAACACTTCGCTCAGCCTGGGGACGACCACAACAGGAACTGCTTCCAATCCGGGCCAGACATACACTGTCAGCGGCACCAACCTCACGAATAATGTCGTGATCACCGCACCCACAGGCGTCGAACTTTCGAAGGACGGGGGAGCAACCTGGCAGACTTCCGAAACTTTAATTCCGACAAACGGGACTCTCGCCATCACGACGATTCAAGTTCGAATCAGTGCATCAGCGACGATCGGCAGTATCACCGGTAACATTACGAATATCAGCAGCGGTGCAACGGAATTGGATATCAGTGTTAGTGGAAACGTGAACGCGTTGCCTTCGATTTCCGTGAGTAACACTTCGCTCAGCCTGGGGACGACCACAACAGGAACTGCTTCCAATCCGGTCCAGACATACACGGTCAGCGGCGCGAACCTTACGAACAATTTCGTGATCACCGCACCCACAGGCGTCGAACTTTCGAAGGACGGGGGAGCAACTTGGCAGACTTCCGAAACATTGACTCCGATTAACGGCACATTAGCCACCACCACGATTCAAGTGCGGATCAGCGCTTCCGCGACGGTTGGCAGCATCACGGGTAATATCACAAATGTCAGCAGCGGTGCGACCGAGGTCGATCTTAACACCAGCGGCATCGTGACACCTGCTGTTGCCACGATTATCGAGACGACGGTTTCGTGGGGCACTGTCGGGACTTCTGGCCCACTGGTAACGCAAGCAGATGGGCTGCGGTTGCTACCCGCCGGTCGCAAAACCGATTTCTCCTGGCTGGGGATCAATCGGATCACGATTACTCTAAGCACTGCGGAGTCACTTTCCCCGTTGGACGTTTCTGTCACTGGACGGACGGTCGCAAATTATGGCCCAGTGACGCTGGTTGGTGGCGGGACAAGCTATACAATTATCCTGGCTCAGGCAATAAATCAGGGTGACCGAGTGACTGTGACGATCGGCAACGTCGGTATCACAACCTTCACGCGAAGGCTTGACGTCCTTCCGGGAGATGCCAATGACGATGGCGTAGTGAACTCCACCGATGGCGTGATGACACGGAATGCGTCATTGGGGCTGACCGTTCCAGTGTCTTTAGCGTTTCTGGACATCGACGGCAACGGCATTATCGATACGAATGACTTCAATCTGGTCCGCGCGCGATCAGGTAAATCTCTTTTGTAATCTTTTTGTATCCTTAACTTTGGCCCAAATGCGTTTGGTCTCATGATTCACCTGCATTTGGTTTGTGTCTGCCTTACCGGCTTGACACTTGCATGGCCCCGCCTCATCGATGGCGGGGTCACTCAAGCTGTCAATCGTTCCGATTTCCCAGAATGTCATGCAGGGTGGCTCAGGTTATGCCGTGACCTCCACACTGACCACGACTTCACTCGACCTGAGTGCATTCAACGTTACGGTGACGACCGCCCTTTCGTCAGGGATTTCGTTCACTGGTGCTGATTATTCCACTTCAAATTATGTATTCGCGGGAACCAGTTTCGATTTCTTTTTCTCCAACCCGAGTGGAGTCAATACCGCCGACATCACTGATATTCCCGATAACCCGACGATTCAAAAGTGTTTCCGCCGGAACGTACATCCTGGGCGAGATTTTCTTTGACGTTGCTGTGGACACCCCACTCGGAAGCCACCCGGTTCTGACTCTTGATTCTCCAAGTCCCTTTTACCCTGCAGGCGGTTCCTCGATCGCCTTTTCCCGAGGTCGCGATGCGACCTCGGTGCTATCAATGTGGTCGCACGGTCCGTCGTCCCATAGCTCTCGGCGATTTTGATGAGTGCGAACGGCGTTGCAACAAGTCTGTTTTCCCTCTCAAAGCGACAACGTGAGACTGAGAGTTTTTGGTCAAGTGCACATCGACTGGGGTGGATTGGCAGAATCAGAACGGGTCAAAGTTCGCATGTGATATCAGGCTGACAGCCCGTGCACGCTTCTACAAGCGGGCACGGGCTATTCCATTCGCCACCAATTTCCTGACGCGACATTGGCGCGGGGCCCGTCTATTTTTGACGGCATCACTTCAACCAGTGATGCATAACGTCCTCGTGCGTTGGCTTAAGTCCAGCAAGCGAAGTTCGATCTCGCGAATCAGATTTATCGTGTCCACCAGAATCACATTGAAATTTGATGCTTACTCATTAAGGTACGTTAATTGCGTCATCGCACGATTGTCGATTCGCGGCAACACAACTCCGCCTCCGACATTCATCTTTATAAAATTCCCCAGCAATATTATCCGATCTATTCTTCAATCGAGAATACCTCGGAATCAACGACTAGCATTAGCGTCTTCAGGTCTACTGCGGCTGGAACACTGAAAAGAAACGTGAGGGGTAATGCCTGATCAGTCTTCAGAATCCCTGTGAAGGTTGTTTTATAATCAGTGATCGGTGGTTGGTTATTTGGCCTGACAACTCGCGTGATGAACGATCGCTCGGCGTCGAGCCAGGGACCGTCAGGGTTGACGCTTCCACTCGAACTTTGCTGCGACGATTCGTGGTTTGGTGCAACTTCATACCGGGCAATCGTTGTCCGGACACCATCCCCTACGTTCCAAAGCGCGCGGTAACGTTTGCCGTCAGGCCCACGCAAAACGATGTTTTTCAATTCAAGCAAGCGAGCACCTGCCCTGGCACGGCTCGTCAGATCCTTTCGATTGGCTGATTTCAGGAGTCGCGAATAATTCTCGACGGCCTTGGCGTCGGCGCGGATTGCTTCGAGGTGAAAGGTCGCTTCGATCAATTGATGCCCTTCGTGCGGTTCAAGGCTTACTCCGTCACGTGCGAATCTTTGAGCCGCATGTGGCGCCAGATGGAGATGCTTTGCCGACCAATTCGGCGCAGCCGCAGCTCGCGTTGCTCCGCTACCGTCCTCATTGCTTGATACGTCGCCGGTTCCCGAGGGATTGCCAGGGTCCTCATCCGGTCGTCCGATGTTGCCACCACCGTTTTTTCCGGTCGATTTGGTTGGCTTTGCCTTGCTGTCTTTCGCCGGTTTCTTTGTCGATTGACCTGTTTTGTTATTTCCCTCATCTGACTGCTTTGAATTCTGAGCGGGTCCATTCGACGTTCCAGGACCATTGCGATTCGAGTCAGCTTGCGCCCAGGCAACCGTTCCAGCAAGCAGACAGACAAAGTATCCCGCCGTATTCGCCGCAACGCTTTTCATTTTGAACGACTCCCGAGAATCACGAAATGTAAACTGCCGCCAGATATGTGTGGCGTGATTCTATCGTCAGTGAATAAAGGGAAAAAGCATGGTCATTCGAGGGTCAAAATCGAGTGGAAAACGGGCTGACATTCCTACCCAGCGAGGCGTTCACTGGATTCCGAACTGTAATTGATAAAGCCGTTTGAATGCGTTTTCAGCCGGAATTGGAACGTCCTCGTTGACGAGCTGCGGCTGGATCGAGTTCCACCACTGGTCATATGCCTGACTGAGTTGGCTAACGACATCAGCATGTTGGTCCGCCACATTTTTTTGTTCGCCAGGATCAGCCTCCACGTCAAACAGTTCGGCCTGCGCGAAGCTCGTGCGAGTCGGCTTTTTTCCTTCGCACACCAGATGCCAGCGCGGCGTCCGGACACTGCAAGTCGCGAATTTGTATTGCTGCTGCTCACCTTTGGGCCAGCGTCCGACGTGTGTGATCAGGATTCGCGATGACCATTCGGCCTGTGGGTTCTTCAGCAGTGGTACAAGACTGCGGCCTTCCACTTGTTTTTGCAGATCGTCGGACAAAGCCACACCGGCGATCTCGGCAAGTGTGGGAAAGAAATCGATATGAGCCGTGAGCGATTTGACTTCTGCGGGCTTAAACGTCCCGGGCCATCTCCAGAATGAGGAGGCTCGTGTCCCGCCGATCCAGGGGGACCCCTTCTGACCTCGCATTCCGGCATTGAAAACCTGTGTTCCAGCCGTTCCTCCGTTGTCATTCATGAAAATTACAAGCGTGTCCCGCTCGATTTTCCACTCTTCGAGCTTTGCCAGCAGCCTTCCCACATTGTCGTCGATATTGGCGATCATCCCGAAGAATTTGGCGACATTGTCATCTTTAACTTTTCCAACATAGCGCGCTTTATCTTCAGGGCGAGCATCCAGCGGCGCGTGCGGAGTGTTTGTCGCGATATGGGCGTAGAATGGCTGGCGACCTTGTGTCTGTTCGATCCAGCGGATGGCCTGCGAGAAGAACACATCCGTGCAATAGCCGTTAGTCTTCTCAAAAGTCCCGTTGTGAAGAATCAACGGGTTGTCGTAGCGGTTTCCAGGAGCGTCTCCACAACTTCCGGGATACGACTGGCCAATTCCCCCAGCTCCGTGAATGAAGACCTCATCGAACCCGCGCCGATTCGGCTGATACTCAGGTTCATCACCGAGATGCCATTTTCCAAAGATCCCCGTCGAATAGCCTGCGGATTTCAAAACCTGAGCAATCGTCACGGCACTCAGCGTCAATCGCTCGCGTTCGTTGATCGTATGAGTCACCCCATTCCGAAATTCATGACGCCCCGTCATTAAGGCAGATCTCGTGGGCGAACAAGTCGGGCTGACATGAAAGTCCGTGAAGTGAACCCCTTCGTCATGAAGTCGATCCAGATTCGGCGTCTTCAAAACAGGATTACCATGCGCTGAAATGTCGCCGTAACCCTGATCATCGGTCAAAATAAAGATGATATTAGGGTTCCGTGGCAAATCGGCAGCGGCGCAGATTTTGAATGAGATCATGCCAAAAACAGCAGCCGTCACGGCACACCACAACACCCGATCCACTCGACAATTCGTGCGCACCATCTCAACCTCTATCTATTGTGTTGAATAGCGATGTCTGAAATTGCTGACATCGTACGTCGGTCGAGTTCCGAACTCGAATCATAGTCCCCAAAAACATCCGGGCGCCCGAAGGGCAAATACCAACATCAAAACCAATGCAGAGGTCGAGGGTTCAACTCCCTTCCGCTCCACTCGAAAAGCCTTGTTCACAAACTCTGTGGACAAGGCTTTTTCGCTTGATTTCTTGGGGTTTTCTGTTCCCGATCGCATTGGGTTCGACACATTGGTGTTTTCTGATGCTTGGGCAACAAATGACACAATTTGCCTACTTTTTCCAGAGTCTGGTACAAGCATTGGTACAAGCTGTGAAGACAGCATGTCATCAGTTCCCGTTGCTCGCATCGATTGCCGTTCGGTTGTTTGGCGCGGGTTAAGGTCCAGGCTTGGCAGCGAGTTTAACGCACCTTGAACGTCCAACAGCTTTGGATCGGTGTAGGTGTTCATCGTCAGGTCGATTGTGGAATGTCGCATTGCGGCTTGTGCGGTTCGTGGTGCAACGCCACCTTTTGACAACAGCGTGCCGAATGATGTTCGCAAGGCGTGAACGTCGATCGTCCGGCCCCGTTCGTCGGCTTTGTTGATTCCAGCCGCCGACAAATCCCGGTTCAAAATCCGAACCAGCCCGGCGGGAACGGTGAAAAGCGGTCGCTTGGGGTCGATCTTCCCGTGGTTCTTGCTCAGTCGAAGCGTCGAGGGAATCGGGACATCAGACAGCCAAACGGTCAAATCCGATGCCAAGTCCGATCGTAACGGTATCGTTGAGCCTTGCCGGTTTTTTTCGTCGGCAGCTTCCAAAACGATGAACGGCATCGGCCCGTCGAGTTCCAGTTGTCCGACAGTGATTGAAGCAAGTTCGCCCTTCCGCAGTCCGGTCAGGACGAGCGTCTTGTAAATCAATGCTCGTTCTCGTCCGCGTCGTTCCAGGTCTGCAATCAGTTCAGGGTTTTTGGCCAGAGTCTTTCTTGCTCGTTCGACGGCATCATACAACCCGTCCAGCGTCAGAGCGGCTTTCGTCCAGTTCGATCGTTTCACGATTTTGTCGGTCGCTTCGGTGTTCTCATCGTCCACTTCCGCCGTTTCTCTGCCAAACTCGGCCAACGGTCGCCATCGAGCCACTTCGAGCAGTTTGACCAATTCGGCTTCGGTCATCGCTCTCCGTTGCCGTCGTCGATCCGTTTTCGCATCCGCTTTCAGTACGTTGGCGAATGGATTGACGGAAAGTCTGTGAGTCTGAACGCACCAGTTAGCGAACCCGACCAACTCTTGCCGGTATTCATTCCGGTTCCCGGCGGACATCTTGTTCGTGTGCTGAATGGCAAGCCACTTTGTCAAAGCGTCAGCCGTCAGTTCCGACAGTCGAGTGAATCGGCATTCATCAGCCAATCGTTTCAAACGCGCTTTCGTGTTGGCGATTCGAACCGCGTTCAGTCCTTTGGCGGTTCGATGCTGGTGATACACTTCGAAGTGATCGGCAATCAGTGTTCCCTGATGATCGGCGGTCGAGGCTTCGGCGGGTGAAATGACTTGGCTTCGAACCAGTTCCGCCCGGCGTTCCAGTTTGCCGAGAATCGAACGAGCGGCGTCTTCATCCCGGCATCCGGTCGTAACTTTGCAAATATGATTCGAGCCATCCCGATACTTCGCCACGTATACCGGCGATTCGTACACGATCCGAGCTTCGCCGTTCTTGCCCGTCGTGATCGGCAACAGTTTTGCTTTACCCTTCGACGGTTTCACTCGGGCGAACTTCTTGCCCTTCACGGTGACAATCTCAGCCGTTGCGGGCAGCGGTTTCGTGTACGTTTCTCGATAGACAGAACCCATGATGTTTCAACTACCTCCTTGGAAATCGTACGTCACCCACCCCAACGGGTTGAAGCCGTCCCAAGTTTCAACCGATACCCAAGCGGATTTGGGTACAGATGAAAATGAAACGTACCAGTCCTTCGGTTTTGCGCCCTTCTTGTGAGCGTCGTTGTATAGGGACGTCGTCACTTTTGTCGCAGCCCCGCTTAGTGCCTTGAAACCCCTCCAATCGTGCGGAGCCGTCTGTGAATCCACACCAATTCGGCCCAACCCGTTACCCAATATTGCGGTCTGTTCCATAGTCAATTCTCTTGATGATGATCCATCGACTGCGGTTATTTGTTTTGACGCAGTCGGTTCCCATATTGGATTTTTTGAGAACCAAATGACCGGCTTTTCACCTTTTGCAGGGGGAGGCGGGAGACGAATTTCTCCTAAGCGCAGAATATCGACTAACGAACTGTGCATCGTGTAGTGCCATAGGATGCTTTTGGAGTCTGTTGATTGCATCATGTTCCTTTACGAATTCTAACGGCTTTCGTCGTCGCGTTGTCTGTTGCCGGTCGAACATCCAGTTTGAAGAACGTCGCCAGCTTGTCGGCGATGTCGAGTCGAAGCGTTCGCGTCCCTCGCATGAAGTGCATCATCGATTGTCGCGATACGCCCGTTTCCCGTTCCAATGCCTTGATCGATAGTCCGCTGTTCTCGATTGCTTGCTTCAATGCGTCTGTTATCGGTTGATCGCTGTTCATGGTGTATCAAATGATACACTCTTGGTCGTAAACATCAAGTTCTATTTGTCGGAAATCTGTCTGGATTATCGCTGGCTTAGCCTAAAGTAGCGCCGAGTTTCTTGGCAATTTCTGGAAGACTCAATCGTTTGTAGTGTTTCGCACGAAGCAGGAACTCTTGTTCTTCGCGTTCGTTGATGTAGCACAAGACTTCGCTCGCCGAGACAGTTGTTGTATAGATAGCGGGGTCGTGCAATTCCTTGTCTCTCGTTGCGAACCAAACCGCGACTTTTAACGAACTGGTCCACGAAAACCCCGCCACCTTGCGGAGCGGTCTTTTTCCAGCTACACCGCGATAAAGGGTGAATTTCTCTCCTTCCGGTATCGGATCGCCAGCTTCTCGAATTCGCTGACGATCGCCATAAGCGAACAACATTTCTAATTTCTTTAAAGACCAACCTGAATAATTTGTTCGTACGTCGAAATACGCTTTGACCAATTCGGCTTCGTAAACCCCTTGCTCTTTAAGGGAAATTCTCTCGTCGCAAACTTCATACAGCTTCATGGGTCTAATCTCAATCAGTAGTGGTTCTTGCCCTTGTTGTCATGTCACCAATGTTGAAAAAGACGGTCATGCGAACAAAGCATGTGATCCCCTTAATACAGATACTTCTGAAACCCCGTGAACGTGTTCCTGATCTGTTCTGCCGGTCCAAGGTCGGCAATCGCATCGCTCAGCGAATCGTTGTACTTGAGTTTGATCAGCGGCGTCACATTGCTTTGGTCGAGTTGCCGGATTCCGACTTTCACGTACTGCGCCAGCACGAAATCGAGAAACGCTTGTTGCTTGTCGTCAAACTGTGTTTGGATTTGTAGTTTTGCCCGAGCGGCCCGTTCTTCACGGGTCAACGGTGCCAGGGCAAATGCCACGAACCCGAGAACGTCGAACAGGTCACTCTTTTCGGCGTCGATGATCCGTTGCATCTCGGTCATCTGTTCTTCGCCAAACCCCTTTTCGGCTAACCCTTCCAGCAGCTTCGCCCGTGTCTCTGGTGCGCTCCAAAGCGTTCGCAATTCCGCTTCATCCTTGAAGAACTCGGGAAAGTTGCCGTACAGAGCGGTGACGAACTGTTGAGCCGACATCGGTGTACCGTCAGGATGCCAGAAACTCGTCGCCATCGTGTGTTGAATCAACCGAGCTTTCCCATCGGCGAGTTGAATCTTGAGCATCTGCCGTTTCGGACATTCACACGGATTCTGATTGCAGACGGGACAAGGTCCGCGTTCGCATTCGCACGGTCGTTTACCACAAACTTTGCAGGGCTTTGGCGGTTCCTTCACGCATTCGCACGGGGATAATTTGCATTTTTCACAAACGCATTCGCATGGGTTTTTGCCACAAGCTTTGCAGGGTTCTTCGTCGACGGGGTCACCATCCCATTCGGGGTCTTTGAAATGCTTGTACGCCTCTACGAAATCGTAAATCGTGAAATAATCTTTCCCTTCGTACAGGCGAGTCCCCCGCCCGACGATCTGTTTGAATTCGATGATCGAATTGACCGGACGCATCAACACAATATTTCGCACGTTTCGAGCGTCGACGCCTGTCGAAAGTTTTTGTGATGTCGTCAGGATCGTCGGAATACTCTTTTCGTTGTCCTGAAAGTTTCGCAAATACTGTTCGCCCAACTCGCCATCATCGGCAGTGACGCGAACACAGTAATTCGGTTCCGCGCTGGTCTTCATCTGATTGATCAGGTCACGAACGAGAAGAGCATGTTGCTGGGTCGCACAAAAGAACAAGGTTTTCTGTCGCTGGTCAATCGTATCCATGATCAGCTTGACTCGATGCGACTCCCGTTCTTTGATTTCGATCAGTTTATTGAAATCCTTCTCTTCGTATTCCTTTTCCTCTTCGACTTCCCCCTGAAGAACTTTGTCATCAGGCGTGTAGATGTATTTGTCTTTCGTCGTCGTGATCTGGCGAACTTTGAACGGCGTCAAGAATCCGTCGTTGATGCCATCCTTCAGCGAATAGACGTAGACGGGTTTCCCAAAATACTCATAGGTGTTGATGTTGATTTTGTGCTTAGGCGTCGCGGTCAGACCGAGTTGCACGGCAGGCGCGAAATAGTCGAGGATTCCTCGCCATGTGCTTTCATCGTTTGCCCCGCCCCGATGGCATTCGTCGATGATGATGAAGTCGAAGAAATCGGACGGGTATTCCCCGAAGTAAGGTGACGGCTTTCCGTCTTTCGGCGGCCCGGACATGAATGTCTGAAAGATCGTAAAGAACAAATTGCCGTTCTTCGGTACGCGGCCCTTTTTGCGTATTCCATCAGGTTCAATTCGTACCATCGCATCATCAGGAAATGCCGAGAACGAGTTGAAAGCTTGATTGGCGAGAACGTTCCGATCGGCAAGAAACAGAATTCGCGGGCGGCGACCACCTTCCCTGCTTAACGTCCAGCGGCTTTGAAACAGCTTCCAGGCAATCTGAAACGCGATGAAAGTCTTTCCTGTCCCGGTGGCAAGCGTGAGCAGAATTCGTTGTTTTCCGGCGGCAATCGCTTCGGTCACTCGTTCGACAGCGATATCCTGATAATAGCGGCTTTGGAAATAGCCTCCTTTGGTTTCAAACGGAACGGCGGCGAAACGGTCCCGCCATGTGTTTTGCTGGGCAAACGTCAGATTCCAGAGTTGATCCGGCGTCGGATAACGGTTGATGTCCCCCTCGGTTCCCGTCTCCATGTCGATGCCATAGATCAATTGTCCGTTCGTGGAATACGTGAAACGGATCGCCATTTTTTCGGCGTAGTTCTTCGCTTGCGCAACCCCTTCGGTATGGGCTTCGTCCCAAGCCTTGGCTTCGACGATGCCAAGTTTTGTATTGCGGTATTCCAGAACGTAGTCACACTTGAGCTTCTTAGCTCGTCGCCCGAAACCTTCGAGTCGTCCCATCGTGATTTCGTATTCACGTCGAATGCGACTTCCTTCGACGACACCCCAGCCAGCGGCTTTCAACGCGGGGTCGATGTGATCGGCACGGGTTTCGGCTTCGTTCATGGTCTGGCCCTACAATTGACCGCTGAAGGCATGGTGAAGAAGTGACTTCGTCAGTTCGTCGAGTGCGGCGAGTTTGCGTTGGTAGACGGCTTCGAGACGTTGAGTCTCATTTCGGAGTGATTCGAAATTGTCCGCAATGCTTCGCTGTTCTTCTACAGGGGGCATTAGAAACACAAAGTCTTTAATCTGCTGTCCACTGATATGAGGCACGCCGATGCCCGTCTGAACCCCGAGAATGTGTCGGGTGAATGCGCCGCTTCTGATTCCCGCATGAAAAGTCGAAGTTCTGGAACGCTTTCGACGTTTCGCCCCTTCGTTAAGAGGCTTTCCGTCGTCGTCCAATCCAACGTTGGGTGATTCTCAATCGCACTGAGCAAGTAATTCAAATGATCCCGCATCGGGTCAGGAGGATTGAGCATTACGGGTGCGTGCGTTCGGCCTGTAGAATCTGATCCGCCGATCGGCATATAAACCGGCCCGAGTCCGAGCGGGCGATCAACCCATCAGATATATCGACAGTCACTTCTGCCATAGTGAAGACTCCTCATCATGAAGATCCGGGACGCTCGTAGCGGGCGAGGGATGAGGAACCTCATTCCCGCAACGAGCAGATTTCAGCCGAATCGGTTTCGAACCCGATCGGACCCCGTAGCGAAAATTATATCGAATCTTTGACTGATTGTCGGCATCACGTATGTGGTACAATCACTGAGCGATTGCCATCGAACTACAGACAGGAAAACAACTTCGACGATTCAATACGAGATTTCCAATCGACGCGTTTTAATCGCCCCCCTGCGACGGACTCCCTAGGTATGGAAACAATTCTTCCACCAGAAAAAATCTGCACTCATTGCGGTCGCAACCAGCCGTTGAGCCGTTTCAAACGACGATCCAACACACAAGGGTTTCGGCTCTCATGGTGTCGCGATTGCATCAACGAATCGGCCCGCCTTCGCACGAAAGTGAAGAGAAACGCAATTCTCGGTCAAGTCGCAAAGTACGTCCGACTCGATAGCCCGGCGTCAAAGGTCGAATGCGTAATCGCAGCCGCCTGTAGAAAAGTAGGCGGCGTAGAGGCGTTTGCCGACCGAATCGCCGGAGCGCTCAATCGCAAGAATCAGACCGTCTCAGTCAATGCCGCGTTATTCTTTTTTAAACTGGCATTGGCAGCCGATCGCCTACGTGACCAGAAATAGCGAGTTTGATGGACGGTTTTGATTCGAGCAAAACCCCAATCGTAACAATTTCGTCTTTCCGGTCGGACAGCGAAAACGATTTGATATTCGCCATTCCGCCTCTTCAAATCAGTATGTCAGTCATGCAAGCTGATAGATTAACCGTCAATTCGACTCCTGAAACTTTTACGTTTCATTTCAAAACCTCAGGTTGTGCCTGGGACAGCAGCGATTGACCAATTGACGTAGTCAGCAGTTTGTAGTCCTCAGCAACGGCACGCATCAACTTTTCTTGCTTCGATTTGAATTCGCTCCCGTGGGGGAAGCCGCCGACACAAGCCGTAGCGTCGAATTTGCCCATTTCAGCCATCAGCTTTGGTATGTCCGATTCAACGTGCGTAACGTCTTGATCAATCTCACGAAACAATTCGCCCGCCCAACGATACGCGATGTGACCAACGAGCAAACCGCCTGTCGTGCGATACACCGTAATCTCAAACCAATGGGCCTTTGCTTCCGAGTTGGCCAGATGCCGCCGGTGCGATGGTGATTTACCCTCTGCGATCAGTTCGCCCTCGAAGCTCAACGGGGGTTTGCCGGTTCTATTCAATGTAAACTGTGGCATGGTTTTCCTTGTTGGTTTCTGCCCCTAGCCCCCTCATTTGACGAGTTCTAGCCCAATGCCAGATAGTGCTTGGAGTTCCGTTGCAAGGAAATAATGTCTCAAAATCTTAAAAAGTTCCACTGAGTCGAGATAGGAATAGCGCGGTAATCGATTTGGGGGCCTGCCCCCGTGGGTCTCGGACTTACACTATCCTGCCACCAATTCGGCAACGGTCTTATGCCAACCCATCGCGACAGATTCCGCCGTTTTTAGAAGCAACGGCTCTTTGCTTTTCCTCATGGTCTGTAGACACTCGACCAAGTCATCGTGAACTCTGGCGTTTTCATTCATGTAGTCAATCAACCAACTATCCGGCGTCCGGTCCAATCGTTCTTTATCGAACCCGGTTTGCAGAATGAACAGATTAAATCCCTCCCGTTCGACGACGTACCTTGATTCAAAAACCTTGATGGCACGCAGCCAGAATTGGTATTGGTCTTCAAGTTTTTTTTCCTCTTCCTCTGATACGTTGAGGCTTGCCGCTTCGTCCCAATTGTCCAATGCCCAACTTGCCCGCGTTTGCGCGAACCAGAACTCGGCGGCAAATTCCAGTTGTAAAGCATGGTGGTACATGGTCAGGTTCCGCATTTCTTCTTCGAGTTTCCCCGTGTCATCTAATTGGTAATGATTGTTCGCTGCGTCCTTCAATTTCCGTCGTTCACTGGAATCGCCCCGACGATCGGCGTCGTGAATCAGCCGCAACCGTTCCGGCAAAGACAACGATTTGTAATACTTGGCGATTTGATTCGTGTTCATTTCCTGTTCCCTCAGTTTGCAGAACGTAATTTCAAAGCGGCTTCGATCGATTCCAGCCGTCCGGCCATGTTGGCAACGTCGATCGCCTTGAGCAGCGTTCCCGCCAAAAAGCCGATCGTTCGTGCTCGTTCAACGGTTCCCAAAGTCTCGTCGTTCATGACAATTTCAGCCTGTTCGCCAACCATCGCCAGAACATCGGCAGCGGTCGCCAGCCGATATTCCGCCGGAACGGCGGTTTGACCAGGGGTTTGACAAGAACCCGAGCGAACCAGCCGTTTATATTCCCGTTGGTAAGTCCGAGACTTTTCAGGGTCACTAATTGGCATTCTCAACACTCCGTTTATTGAACTAGGCGTGCATTCAAAGTGGGATTCAATCGGCAGTACATCCCGCGTTGGCCGATGGGATCACCAATCACGGCCCCGACTTCGTCGTTTGTCGAGCCGAGCCGTGATCCGTTGGTATTCTTCCAATTGGCAAAATGCGATTCCCTTTTGACAAGATTCATACCACATCGCGATCGCTCGACTGACAAACGATCGGTGAACGCCAAGAACTCTGGCGATGTCTGCCTGTGTTCCGTGTTTACAACCAGCTTCAAAGTACAGCCTTATTGCTTTCCATCGGCGAACACTGGCACGCAATCGTCGGCGATTGTTCCAAGCATCTCGGGCAGATGCCCGTTTTGCCGCCGAAAGTTGGTCAAGCGGCCCCCAATTTGTTGCAGACATTGTGTAAGGTCCCAAAAACGCCCGATTGTTAACAAAACGCCCTGAAGTCAGGCCAAATATTGATTTTTCTTGTCAACTGACAGTACCACGTAATGAATGATGATATTTTGACAAGATTTTCCGGTCATGATTCGTTCGTTTCCGAACTCAGGGTGACTTTTGATTTGAATTAAAGTCAAGCGGTCAGCGTTCAGTTATCCCATTCGCAGACGTAGGGCATTCGATCGCAGCTATACGTGTCGTCAAGCCTTTTGCGGGTACCATCCCAAGACAGGACATGTTGAGTTCCTTTATCGTTGTCGGCTTCCCGTGGCTTTGGGGTCCATTTCGACCCGTCGAGCCATCGCCAATCTCCTTCGTGTTCCTCATCTGTTGCCCCGAGAAAGGCGACGTTTTGTCCCGCCAGTTTTCCTACGAATTCGAGTTCTTTCGCTCCCTTCACGTAGGCGAGGTGCCCGCCCATGATTTCGCACCGTCGCTTTGCAACGTGCCAAGTGGCCGGTTCCTTAATTAATGCATACGTGTGGCCACCAAACTTTACGGCATCTTTCGGTCGGGGCAGAGATCCGTCCAATCCAGCCGCTTCAAGGATGTCGATCGCGGCCTTACACGCCACGGCTTTTTCGAAATCCCCGGCCTTCGTGAACGCCTTCAACTGGTCTCGGTAAACGCCCAGCCGCTTTTCTGCGGCTTTCTGTTTTGCGGCAAGGAATGCAGACTCGGCAGCCAACATTTCGGCGTTAAATGTGACGGACGCTTTCTTGAGAAACGGATCGGCTTCCAAGACCGCATTTTGCTCGGCCGTTAACGGCGCAATTGCTTTCGGCTCATCGTCTCCAGAAACGAGCGATCCAACGAAGATGCAAGCAATGGCGACCAGCGAAACCTTTCGAAAATCCGTTTTGAGAAACATAGCAACGTTCTCCCCGCAAGAATTCAGAAGTGAAGTTTTGTTAAAGTGTCAAACGTGCATCGTTGCTTGCATAGTAGTTCCTGTCTATTTGTGATTGCCAGCAATCAACCGTCGAACCGCTTCGGTTCGTTCTTCATCCGACAGCGGCAATGAGGCGAGCATTTTGAGAGCAGCGGCGAAGTCCGAGTTGACCGAATCAGGCATCACTTCGGTCTTGCCTTCTTCGATCGAAGAAGAGGCATCCAAACCCGGATTTCGAGGATTTTTCGGCTCGCTGGTACAAGCATTGGTACAAGCGGTATCATCGCTCGCCGTAAGTTCTGACAGATTGTCACTTAGAACTATAGATTCATGCGTTCGCAATGCATTGCGCTCGCGAATCCCTCTCTCCATTGTGGTCTATGAAAAGTTGGTAACTTAATCAATCGACCACTTTCCGGGCTGTCGTTCGGCTGCCCCCAGATATCGAATTGACAGGCTTTTCGGAGTTCGTCGAGTGCAGACCGAGCGGGCTCCTGAACCGCCGCACGCTCGATCTGGTCGTAAACGAGTGACTGCAATTCCGCCGCAGCTGATTCCCACTCAGCCTCAGTTCGAATCGGTTTTTTCGAGTGCATGCTACTCTCTTTTCCAATGAAGGATGGAAAGCGTCACATGGATCTGGCAAGGCATGTTTCGGATGTCGAGGGTCTTGGTGGCTCGATTCGTAAAAATGAACGCCTTACCGCCGAGATGACCGTAGTCCACGGTGGCATCCACGCACAACGCGTTCCAGTACTTTCCGTGACATCCGGTACCGATTTCGCATGCGAGTTGTCGCCAGAATTCTGTCAGCGCGAATTGAATCTTTTGTTCGTCCGACAAAGATTCTTCCTTTTCATATCGAGTCGTCGTTTGGGATGGCAGAACCTTCCGGCCGCATTCCGATCCCCCAGTTCCATGAATTGGGAGTTGCGTCGGCATGGGTGGAACTTGCCGGCTCTTATTGCCGCCAGGATTGCAGCAGTCGCCTTTTGTGTCATCGGTTCACCTGAGTGACGCGAGATATACACTCTCTGAATGCCGTCGAAATTCAAACCTCACCGGTTCGGCGGTGAAGACCGTCGATTTGAAGCTGGCTCAATTACGGGCTTCGGTGCGCGCAATTCTTTGCTCGAAGAGGTTGCAATCTGGTCATACAGCGCTGCCACATCAATGAAAACAATCGTTGTGTCACCGTCAATCACTTTGCCCATTTGTTTTCCATCCGACACCGTCGGAAAATGTCGATGCAAGATTGCCACATCGACAATGGGAACTCCGTCGTGCGTCTCCACCAAGATCACGTTTCCCCTGGCCATCGGCAGGTACATATCGTATTCAGTGTTGAACGAAGGTCCTGCCGCCGCACCACTTTGTCGTACCAATTCGCCGAACAACTGATAGTAAGGCGAATTGGCGATGATGAAGCACTTCGGCCTGATGTCCTGAGAAGACTTCGTGTCGATGGGAAGCATCCCTTCATCCAAATCATTGAAGAAGGATGTGGTCTGGCGCTTCCAATCCTCCCATTGAAGTGACATGAGCATTCGCTTGGGATCATTGCCTTTGTGATACGCAAATCGATTTCCGGGGAGAATTCGCGATTGAGGCGAGTAGTCGACGTAGATTCTCGACGCACCCGGGTCCAACAAGACCCACTTTCCGTCGAGATGGATTTCCAGAAACACGTGCCCCGACCACGAATTGAACGGTCTCTTCTTCTTGAAATCCCAGATCCAGTCGACATCCATCGTCTTGACCCAGACGGTCGGAATTCCGGCGCTTTGGAGTAAGACGCCACAAACGATGGCCTGATCCGCACAACCCCCGTAGCATTGCTGTGACACAACCGTGTCGAAGTTTCGCCATTCGTAAGCCCGGTGGGCATCGTACTTTAACTGACTTTCCATCCAGCGCAGGATGTTCGCCAGTGTCTTTCGGTCATCGGCAGCTTTCAGTGAATTGGCCTGGTTCGCAATGGCGTCGCGGTCACCCAAATCGTCTGCGATCACGACGTACTTCTTTGGGGATGCATAGTCTATCGAATTAAAAACGGGTTGATCGGCGAGGAGTCTCGGAACGAGTGAGCCACAGCAAACGATTGAGAAAAGAAATGTCAGCGTCTTCATGTTCTCGCCTTTGCCTGCGATCAGTTGATTGCGACGAGCGCCGCATGGTCAGGTTTCGTTTTTCAGCCGTTTTGCCCCGGAATGAGTTTGAAGATGGCCACGAGAAACAGGATTGTCAATGGGCGACAAATGACACCACGCGTTCCAATCACGTCAGAATTTCGTTTCTCACAAGACCATTGCCACCGATTTTATAAGGCCGACCGAATCGGTCCTGGATTTCCGATTGAGGATCGATGCCCATCGCGTGAAACAGTGTGGCAATGATGTCCTTCGGCGAAAATGGGGTTTCGACCACGTCACCCCCGATGGGGTCGGTACGCCCGACGACACGGCCCTTGGCGAATGGTCCGCCGGCAAACAAAGCGGAATAGGCTCTGGCCCAATGATCGCGGCCTCCTTCTGATACATTTTGTATAAAAGGCGTTCGGCCGTGCTCGCTGATGACTGCGATCGCTGTTGAATCGAGCATACCTCGATCGCTCAAATCTTCAATCAGGCTGGCGAACGCATTATCAAAACCCGGTCCCAGTTCGTCTTTCAGACGCGAACGCATATGGATGTGCGTGTCCCAGCCAGTGTTGACCAGTCCATACTCGTCCCAGCAAACGGTGACAAATTTCCCACCCGCCTCCAGAAGCCGCCGCGCTGCGAGACAGGATTGGCCGAACAAGGTCATCCCGTATCGATCACGTATGATTGAAGGCTCTTGCTGAACGTCGAGCGCATCGCGAAGTTTTCCGGTCATCAGCATCGATCGGGCTAATGAGCGATATCGGTCGAACGACGTTCTGGGCTTTTGACGTTCCAGCGAAGGATTCGAACGTTCGAGTTGATCCAGAAGCGACGACCGTCCACTCAAACGCTCGACGGAAACGGCCTGGTCCGCTTCAATCGTTTCCAGCCGGTCAGTTGGACGAATCCCCACAAACGGATCGGCGACCATCTTGGGCAAAACGTCCGGCGCGCCTGCATCACGTAGGAGCTCGCGCGTGCCGAGCGCGGCAAACTCGGACCAGATCGTGTCATAGGCCGATCCGAGGAAGCCACCGAGCGCTCCTGGTTTAGCTCGGCGCCTTGATCCGATGGGAAACGGCAGCCCGAAATTCTGGGGCACAAGACTTGGCGTCGGATCATTCCGTTCGGCGAGATATTCGACAACCGAGCCGATATAGGGCCAGTGCCGGGGATCGCGCAGATTCCCCTCCAAGTTAAGGTCGGTCGTCGGCACTGCGCTCAGTGCGAATGCGGTTCCGTGAATCGGATATTCATGCGATAGCGAGCGAAGGATCGTCACGCGATCAAGAATTCGAGAAATGCGCGGCAGTATCTCGCCAATTCGGACACCAGCAATGGCGGTGTCGATTGATTGAAATTCTCCCCTGACTTCCAGGGGGGCATCGGGTTTCGGATCGAAGGTTTCCAGCTGACTGGGTGAACCCCATAAATAGATCAGAATGCACCGATCCGCTTTTCCGAACCCGGCACCGTTCGCAATGTCTGCGTGAGGATTCGCGCGAGCGATATTGGCCGTCGAAATCCCCAGAGGAGCGAGAGCGCCGATCCGAAGAAGGTCTCTTCGCGAGAGACGTTCGTCAAAACATCGGCTCAGGCGTTCGGAGGGGAGCATGTCGAAATCTCGGAACAAAAGCGCAGGATGAATTGCGATTGGGTAATCACGAGTAAGAAACTTACGCTGAGCCACTGCGATAAAACAAGCGCAATGTGGCCTGGAATGAATTGAGATTTTCCTTAGCGGAAAGGAAACGGAGAGCAGCCTGGAGTGTCGCGTCGACGCAGTCAGTAAACTCGCGCAGGCCGCGTAGGACGTATACGACTTATACGACTTATTCGCGAGCCGCGATGCGGAAGCTTCTGGCATTGAGTGGCGGAGACTCATAAACAACTCGCTTGGCTTGTGAATCTGGTTGCTTTCGCGTTGAATAGGGGTGCGAAGTGCCTTTAGAACCCGCCTGAAATGAAGGATATTTGACGCGATGGAGATTCGCCGAACCGATAGACCCGTGACGCAAGTCGAAGCAGACTGGTTGATCATTCCTGTCCTTGAGTCTGCGGAACTTTCCAGCTCGCTTGCCGGACTTGATCAGGCGCTGGGTGGAATTGTCACTCGGCTGAAATCTCTAGGCGATTTGACGGGTAAACTCGCTTCCACGTTGCCTCTTCGCGGCGTTTCGGGGATTGGGGCCAGCCGAATCCTGTTTGTTGGACTTGGCACTGAAGCTGAACTGACAATCGCTCGACTTGATAAAGCGCTCATGACTGCCACACGTGCCGTTTCCGACAAGAAAGAGACTCGGGTCGCGATTGTGATCCCTTCTGAATCGACCGGTGCCGTGTCCCGCGCCGACTTCGTTGCATCAGCCACCACGTGTGGAATGGTTGGTTCATTGGGGCAGGATCTGTTCCGGGCGGAACGGGGTCGACATCCCTTCGTAAGCTTACAGGTTGTTGCGGCAGGAACAGCAGAACTGGATGGGGCAGTTGAGCGAGGTCGAATTCTCGGACAGGCAATCAACCTGACGAGAGATCTTGTCAATCGTCCGCCTCAGGAAATCACTCCGCTGGGATTTGCCAAACGGGCTCAAGTGGTTGCGAACGATTACGGGTTGCGGGTGGAAGTGCTGGAGCAGCCACGACTGGAACAAGAGCGGATGCGGTCAATGCTCGCCGTAGCTCAAGGAAGCAGTGAGCCGCCTTGCATGGTGATTGTTGAGCATGACGGCGGTGGACCTAACTCTCCTCGACTGGCTCTGGTAGGCAAGGGAGTCACGTTTGACAGTGGTGGACTTTCTCTGAAGCCAACTGATGGCATGCTGACGATGAAGTGCGATATGGCCGGAGCGGCAACCGTGTTGGGCGCGATGACCGCGATCGCTCGACTGAAGCTACCAGTCAACGTTGTTGGTTACATGGGCCTGGTAGAAAACATGCCAGGAGGTTCAGCGTTTAAGCTCGGTGATATCCTCACCGCTCGAAACGGAGTGACAATTGAAGTCCTCAACACCGACGCCGAAGGGCGATTGGTGCTGGCCGATGTCCTGAGCTACGCCGTCGATCACGGCGTCGATCGAATTGTTGACCTGGCAACGCTGACCGGAGCGTGTGTTGTCGCACTTGGCGAAGATGTCTCAGGAGCCTTTACGAACGATCAACAGTGGTGCGACATGTTGTTAGCTGCCGCGAAAGAGTCAGGCGAAGATGTCTGGCAGTTACCGATGTGGGACTCGTACGAAGATCTGATCAAGGGTGACGTTGGTGACATCAAGAACACTGGCGGACGCTGGGGTGGTGCCATCACTGCGGCAAGATTCCTGAAACATTTTGTGGCGGACAAACCCTGGGTTCATCTGGACATTGCCGGACCTGCGTTCGCATCCTCGAACAAACCGCACCGTGAAGCAGGCGCGACGGGCCACATGGTGAAGACGCTGGTCGAGCTGGCTCGTCGCTTCGGAACCTGAACCTCGGGTTTGTTTCCGTGTCCACACGGTTTTCCACGTTCATTTTTTCTGCGACAGTTGTTGAACATGATCCGAATCGTCGACTACGGAATGGGTAATCTCAGAAGTGTCCAGAAGGCGTTCGAAAAGCTTGGGATTGCTGCCGAAATCGTCACGTCCCCTGACAAGATCAGCACTGCGGAAAAGCTCGTACTGCCAGGGGTTGGTGCGTTCCGGGATGCGATTCAAGAACTGGAACGACAGGATCTGGTCGCACCGATTCGCGAGCACATTGGAAAAGACAAGCCGTTCCTGGGGATTTGTCTGGGGCTGCAATTGCTGTTTGATGTCAGCTTTGAAGATGGGGAATGGAAAGGTTTAGGCATTCTGGCGGGCGACGTCGTTCGCTTTCCCGCGATGCCCGATCTCAAGGTTCCGCATATGGGTTGGAACACTCTTGAGCCAACGCATCCCTCTCCGTTATTGAAAGAGATTCCTGCTGACGCGTCGGTCTACTTCGTTCACAGTTATTATGTCCGGCCGACGGATGAATCGGTGATTGCCGCCCGTACAGATTACGGAATACGGTTCACGTCAATGATCGAGCGGGGCAATCTGTTTGCAACCCAGTTCCACCCTGAAAAAAGCCAGAAGGTGGGACTGAAGCTGTTAGAAAACTTTGCGACGCGATAACAAGGAGCCGAATGAATGACTTCAGAACCCGCCTCGCGATCAATCTGGACGTGGTGGGTCTGTGGACTGCTGTTATGTGCAAGCACAATCAATTACATGGATCGACAGACGCTGTCGAACGTTGCTTCTCGTATTAAGTCCGAATTCACAATTAACAACGAACAATACGGAAATCTCGAATTAGGTTTCGGTGTGGCGTTTGCCTTTGGTTCGGTTTTGTTCGGGGCGATTGCGGATCGGACCAACGTCAGGTGGCTATATCCGATTGTTCTGCTGCTCTGGTCGTTGATGGGATTCCTGACGGGCTATGTTGAAACATATCTGGGGCTGATGCTCTGCCGTGTGCTGCTGGGTCTCTTCGAAGCCGGTCACTGGCCTTGCGCTTTGAAGACGACTTACCGATTGTTGCCTCCTGAAGACCGCGCGCTGGGCAATAGTGTCTTACAAAGCGGAACGGCAATCGGAGCCATCGTGATTCCCCTGATCATGCTGGCAACGTTGACTGACGCTCCTGGAAGCTGGCGACCAGTCTTTCAGATCATCGCGGCCGTCGGATCGGTCTGGGCCGTTGTCTGGGTCTTATCGACGCGTTCGGCCGACCTGGCACCCGTCCCGCCGCTCAAAGACTCGTTGCATTCGACGGACGACGTGAAAGACACATTCTTGTCATCGATTTTCAGTCAGAAGTTTTTCGTACTGGTTGTGATTGTCGTAGCGATCAACGGATGCTGGCACTTCTTTCGAGTCTGGATGCCGTTGTTCTTAAAGGAAGGACGGGGTTACGACGAGAAGTCCATGCTGGCGTTTATGTTCTGGTTTAATGTGACAACGGACGTGGGCTGTCTGTCGACAGGGCTACTGACACGACGACTGCATCATGCTGGCTTCAGTACTCATTATTCAAGGTGTTTTGGTTTTGGAGTCTGTGCAGCCTTGGTGGCGACGGGAGGCATGATTCCATGGATCGCGACGGACGGTTCGGGACTGCAAATCGTTCTGATTATCGTCGCGTTCGGAGCTCTCGGATTGTTTCCTTGTTACTATTCGTTCAGTCAAGAGATTTCGACTCGACACCAGGGAAAGGTGATGGGGTGCCTGGGTGCACTGGCATGGCTGACATCATCGCCAATGCACAAGTTCT
The DNA here is from genome assembly GCA_903899985.1 of uncultured Schlesneria sp. Lineage (GTDB taxonomy): Bacteria > Planctomycetota > Planctomycetia > Planctomycetales > Planctomycetaceae > Schlesneria. The sequence goes on along the minus strand of CAIULL010000262.1, from coordinate 14,948 downwards.
TTGGACGCTGGATTGATCAGACAAAATCATATGACCAGGGGATGGCCATCGTTTGTGGGTTTCCAACGCTGGCGTTGATTATCTTATTACTCTTCTGGCCAGCAAATAAACCTGAAATTGAGTAGAATCCCGTGCAGTTGTCAGTCATTGCAATTTGGGTTCCTGTCCCACGACATCCCGGGGCGCACGGGCTGAAGCCCATGCGAAGGCTTTCGATTTACAAGAACTGACAAACTGGGTGGCGATTTCATGAATTGACCGTGTGCGAGTGCTCAACATGTCTAATGAAACCGTTGGCCGACCGATGGAAGTCCTGTTGGTCGAAGATAGCTTGATGTTTGCACGGATTGCGATTGGCGCCCTTCAACAGGGTCGCATTCAGCATCGGTTGACGTGGCTCAGTGACGGAGCCGAAGCGCTGCGGTTTCTGCAGCGCGAGGGAAAGTACGCTGTCGCACCTCGTCCCGATCTGTTGCTGCTCGATCTGAAGTTGCCGGGGATGGATGGACGCGATCTGCTCGCTAAAGTTCGAGCCGACGACGGACTGAAATCACTACCGGTCGTGGTCATGACCGGAGAAGGGGAAAAGGCTCAACTTGGCGACTTAACCGTCGAAGCGTTTCTCACAAAGCCGCTGGACTTGACCAAATTCATCGAGATTGTCCAAAAGCTGTCGAGCTTCTGGCAAGCCGATATGATTTTGCCGTCGACGGAGCCCTTGACGGAGGCTGGGGAGACAGACCTTTTGATTCTCTAGTTCGTCGAAGCAGGATGATTGGAAACAGTGGACTCAAAGCATGAATCGACCGGGAATGATCGAACCGGTAAAAATCGGCGTAATCGGGCTTGGGCGATTCGGTCGGCTTCACGCGTTGACCCTCGCTGGCCTGGCAGAGGCAGAGCTTGTCGCAATTGTTGCTCGCAGACAAGAAAGTCTCGATCGCATTCACGCTGAATTACCTGACGTTCGCGGCTGGCTGGATTTAACTCAAGCGATCAAAAACTCTGAAGCCGAAGCGTGGGTGGTTGCTTGTTCGACCGAAGACCACATACCCATCACTCGGGAGCTTCTGCTGGCCGGCAAATCAGTGCTGTTGGAAAAACCGATCGCCAACCATCTGGACGAAGCAGAAAGCCTTGCATCGCTCGTCTCAGCGGATTCCGCAAACCTCATGCTCGGCCACATCATTTTGTTTAACAGTGAATTCAAACAGTTGCGTGAAGAAGTCGCCCGCCGCGGCCGACCAACATTGATTGATTGTGTTCGGCATCGACCTGCCTCGATTGTCACCGACTTTCCTGGCGAAAATCCTCTTGTTGCTGCGATGATCCATGATCTGTATTCCGTACAAGTCCTGATGGACTTCGAGGAACCAGATCGATTCACATGCCAACACCATCGGACGAGAAAGGGTCACGTCGACGTCGCGCTCGCACAACTGCAATGGCCAGACGGCACGCTTGCCTCGTTCAAAGCGACTTACCTGACACCCCGAGGTATGGCTCCTCGTGGATACGATCGGATGGAAGTTTTTGGAGAGGGCTGGGCGGCAAGAATCCTGCCGAATCCGCGTCCCGTCGAAGTATGGGATCATCAGGCACACTGGCCGATGGCATTAGAAATACGCGCCGACTCAGGCGTTCCAACAGGAATGATGGCCGAAGAATTGCGATGCTTCTGCCGCGTCGTGCGGGGACAGACTCCTGTCCCCGCCGGTGCGACCTATTACAATGCAATGCAAGTCCAGCGATGGATGAATCGCCTGGAGAATGCCGTTGATTCATCAAGTGGCGCCGTGTGAGACATCGCTCTCAAACAGCGCCGCATGAAAAGCACCGTCACGTTTTGGCGTTCTCGGCATCGTTCCACGTATCAGTCCTGATCGGCAAGGCTGGCAAGCCTGCACCGTTAGCCAGATTCGGCTCTGCCAGATGATGCCAGCCAAACCGATCCGCGACAGGGTTGGAGCCCCCCTCTGCTGAAACAACGACGGTCTCACCTTTGATCTTCGCGGATGCTTTGACACGCTTTGTGTTGTCGTCAGCAACTGACCACTACGAGAGATCTTTTCCTTCGCGTGCCTTCAGTCCGGCAGCATGATTAAAGCTGAGTGCGGCCTTATTACCATCCACCTTGATCGATCTATAAAACGGGCCTCAATAGACCAATTCCTGCTGGCCATAGGTGTTTGCCAAGCCCAAAACCGACAGCCATCGGCCGACTTCAGGTCACGCTGCATTGTAAGTTTGGCACAATGTTACGAAACGAAGAGCGTCGAAAGCCTCGTCCCGATCGCTAGCGGAAGAACCAGCACATTCCGAGAGCGCATGCGACCAGCACGCAGGCCCACAACCGGTCGTGCAACCACCACGCACGTTTGGCGTCGTCGTCGGTCTGTTGTGGTCCTTGAAAACGTCCCCAGGTGTACCGTTCCCGATCAGTGTCTCGTTCGCTCTGTGTTGCCGCGCTGACGATGATAACGATCGCGTAGCAGGCAAGCGTGACCAGGCCGGCTCGGTGAAATGCCTGCAGATCATGCCCGAAACCCAGTTGTGCCACACGGTCAAACACGATCGAAAAGAGGGGCCCCGCAAGGATGCAGATCAGCGCCGCAGTTCGGGTCACAAACGGCTGGATCATACCAGCGACATAAGCCACGATCACTCCGGGAACGAGATAGGCGTTGTAGTCGGCCATCCGGTTGAAGATCCCCCCCTTCGTCTGGCCGAAGTACAACGAGAGCCAGATTGCTGCTGCAACCATCAGCATCATCGCCCCTCGCCCAACCCAGATCAGTCGCTTTTCAGAAGCATTAGGACGGATATATTTCTTATAGATATCAAAGGTAAAGAGGGTCGCCGTCGAGTTCATCATCGAGTCGATTGTCGAGAGAATTCCGGCGACAAGTCCCGCCATGACCAGTCCGACCAGTCCATATCCACCAGGCAATAAAGCTCTCGTTAATCCAGCAAATGCGGTATCACTTTCTGTGGCCGGATCGATTGCCAGGATATAGCCAGCCGCCATTCCCGGAACGATGCAGAGAAACGGGATGAGTAATTTGAAGAATCCGGCAGCAATTGTTCCCATGCGAGCATCCCAATCACTTCGGGCACCCAGTGTTCGCTGCACAATGAACTGGTTTGTGCCCCAGTAATAAAGGTGCAGTACCATCAAGCCGCTCATGACTCCGGTCCAGGGAAGCTCAGGATGATCTGCAGCGAAAAACACGTGGAACTTGTCCGGCTGTTTCTCCAGCAGGCCCGACAGGCCTCCGACATTGGGATGCCAGATCGCCAATACAGCCAGCAAGCCGCTTCCAATCAGCAACAGTACGCTCTGGACCACATCATTGAAGATGTCAGCTTTCAATCCCCCATAGAATGTATATGCGGCAGAGACAGCGGCCAGAAGACAGACCGCCGTTTGATAGCTGACGGCGTATTGTGAGTCCGCTGTCAGCGTGGCCAGCGTCAGCGCCCCGAGAATCATGGTGCCGACCATCTGGATCAGCAGAAAAGCCATATTCGTGATCGAATAGACGAGTCGGCTACGATCGTCGAATCGGCGACCAAGATATTCTGACAGAGTGTAAAGCCCCATTCGGCGATAGAAAGGGAGAAAGAAATAGCACAGCATGAGCAGTCCGAAGATCGCACCGAACTCGAAGTTTGCCTGTGCAAATCCCTCTTTCAGCCCTGCACCCATCATGCCGACCATGTGATGCGAACTGATATTCGTACCAAAAATCGAACCCGCCACTGCCCACCAGGCAACGGTTTTGCCAGCAAGATAGTAATCATTCGTGTCCTCTTCTTTGCGTCCAATCCACATACCGAAGCCGGTGACGCCCACGATGCTGGCCACAAGAATCAGAACATCCAACCACTGCAGTGGGACACTGGAAGACTGAGCGAGAAGGGTCATAGATGACTTTGCGCTAAGTGGGCCTGGATTTAATTGGGAATTGTGTCGAAATTCTGCCGGTTGGCGACGCTGATCGCAACATCGACCGAGTCTCCACCCGTCGCGAATTCAGAAATCAGTTCTCCGGTCTCGTGTTACTTCGCTGCCACCACGGCATTGGCATCGTTGGTGGCTTACGATGAAGATCCTGGCGAATATCTTTTGGCCGGGGATGCCAATAGTTGATAAAACGCCCAAGCTGTTTCACTGCTTCCAGGTAGACTCGTTCGCCCTTCTCTTTCGTGGCAAGTTCCGCTTCACCAAGAACCCCGGTGCCAGAATAGCTGCTGGTCCAGGAGACCACCGTCGCCGGCCCTGCCCCGAACAGGTCAACCCAGTTGAACGGACTGTTATCATTGTTGAATGAGATCGTGCCGCTTTTGATCTTGTCTTTCCGCACGCCGTCTTCATCGAGATACAGATACAGGGATGTTTCCAACTCGCAGGCATGCGCACATCCGCCAGGAAACTTGCTCTCTCGCCAACTCGGCAAAAAGTCTTTATCGACGGTCAACAGATTCCACCAGGCGATGACACAGCATTCGGCGTCCGTCTCCAGATTAGTACGGCGGGCAGCCAGATCGAGATTCGGCATGTTCGAACCATGACCGTTCAACAGGATGATCTTCTTGAAGCCGTGATATGCCAGCGACCGAGTGACATCGAGCACCTGTTCGATGAATGTCGTGTAATTTGTGTTGATTGTTCCCGGAAAATCCATCACGTGTCCGGTGTAGCCATACGAAATGTGCGGCAGGACAAGAATTTTATCGGCAAGTTCCCGTCCGGTCCCATGTGCGATCCCACCAGGACAGACCAGGTCAACGTCCAGCGGCAAATGGTGACCATGTTGCTCAACAGCGCCACACGGAAGAATACAAATCTTCCCAAGGTCAACCGCATCGTTAATCTCTGGCCATGTCAATTTCTCATAACGATACTCGGTAGCCGCGCGGGACATGATTCGCTCTCTTTCTGAAATTTCTGGAAAAAACCGGAAGTGATCGGCGAATCATAACGACGCAAGAAATCAACCGGTATCGAAGGGGTCAGAGAGAAGAAACTCGCGCCGAACTGTTGAATTGACGCGAGTACCTGATTTGGAGGGCAGAGAGAGTTGCGTCTTCCGTTTGCATTGCGGAAGAGACTGCCAGAGCAAATTCGATTGATTGGTGGTTCCCCCGCTTTCTCTTTCATGCTAAACAATCTCGCCAGATTCGTTCTTCCGCTGCCCCTGAGAGGTAAGATTGACTCGTGCGTCGCGTTGCGTCATTCACCTCCATTCCTTTACGCATGCCAAATCCCATGAAATTACGAAGTTCGCAGTGGTTTGCCGATCGAGAGGAATTAGCGTTTCAGAATCGTGCTGCGCTTCGGGCGATGGGGCTTAATCCCGATGATTACGTGGGAAAACCGGTAATCGGCATCGCCAATAGCTGGAGCGATCTGAACAACTGCAACGGCAATCTGCGTGAGATCGCCGAATCGGTCAAACGAGGTGTGTTACTGGAAGGTGGCTTGCCGCTGGAATTCCCCACGATTTCGCTGGGCGAAGAATTCATGAAGCCCTCGGCCATGCTGTATCGCAATCTGATGGCGATGGACGTCGAGGAAACGTTACGCGCCAACCCGATCGATGGCGTGGTTCTGCTTTGCAACTGCGACAAGACGACGCCGGCTCAATTGATGGCCGCCGCAAGTGCCGATCTCCCCGCGATACAGATCAACGGCGGGCCTCGATCGATCGGTCACTGGCGGGGGAATTCTATTGGGTCTGGAACCGATCTGTGGAAATATTCAGATGAACTAAGAGCTGGTCGTTTATCGCTCGATGAGTGGCATGAAATTGAAGCGAGCTACGGATGCGGTGTTGGTGCCTGTAACTCCATGGGGACCGCGTCGACAATGACATCGTTATCCGAAGCCCTGGGAATGATGCTGCCCGGGACCGCCTCTATTCCGGCGACGGATGCTCGAAGGCTGCAGGCAGCGACTGCGACAGGCCGGCGGATTGTTCAACTTGTCCGAGAAGATCTCAGGCCCTCTCGAATATTGACTCACCAGTCTTTTGACAACGCAATTCGAGTCTTACTCGCTTTGGGTGGATCGACGAACGCCATCGTGCACTTGATTGCCATGGCAGGCCGTCGACGAATCCGTCTCCCCCTCTCGCGGTTCGATGAACTTTCCCGGTCGACCCCCTTCCTCGTCAATCTGATGCCCTCAGGTCGCCATCTGATGGATTCATTCGATTCCGCCGGAGGCGTGTCTGCAGTCATGGCAGAAATCCGGCATCTACTCGACCTGAACGTGATGACGGTCAGTGGACGAACGCTGGGTGACAACATCGCACGTTCGCGCAGCTTCAATCGAGATGTGATCGCCTCGCACGACAAGCCGCTTCTTTCGGGAGGTGCGTTGGCCGTTCTGACGGGAAATCTCGCATCCAAAGGAGCGATCATCAAGGCATCTGCGGCGTCACCTCAATTGATGAAACACGTGGGTCGCGCCGTCGTGTTTCATGACTATCAGGACCTGCTTGATCGAATCGACTCCCCCGACCTGCCCGTCACTCGCGAAAGTGTTCTTGTCTTGAAGAATGCCGGCCCGAAAGGAGTTCCTGGCTTTCCTGAATGGGGTTCCATTCCCGTTCCCAAAAAACTATTGCACGAGGGAATTACAGATCTTGTCCGCATCAGCGACTCGCGAATGAGTGGCACTGCTTTCGGCACTGTCGTTCTTCACATCGCTCCTGAAGCGGCAGTTGGTGGATTACTTTCGCTCGTTCATGATGATGATCAGATTGAACTCGATGTCGATGCCCGGCGATTGCAGCTTCTCGTTGATGACCAGGAACTGGCTCGCCGAAAGGCCAATTGGCAGCCGGCCGTCTCGCACCACTTGCGTGGTTACCCCAGGCTCTATATCGACCATGTTCTGCAGGCCGACGAAGGTTGTGACTTTGATTTTTTACGTCCCGACTCCGAAGCGGCTCTTGAATTCATTCAGCCAGTCGTCGGGCGCAGTTGAATCTGGCACTTAACGTTGAAACAAATTCTGGGAGTATTGAAAAATCGAAAGAGACACTGAACCCCAATCAAACGCGACTAAATTGCTTCAGCCTGCCAAGTCTTCATCGGACTGGGGCGTCGGGGCGCCGAATGTTGAGGTCGCTCGCTTCATTCGAGGGCCTCAACCTCGTAGTTTTGAATTGTTTCGCGCGATTCGTATTTTTTGGGAAATCCTGAACGGATTTCGAACCCTTCACTTCGTCGGCCCGTGTGTTACGGTCTTTGGATCAGCGCGGTTTACGGAAGATCAGCCCTATTATCAGCTGGCTCGCGAAGTCGGATCGCGCATTGCGAAGGCGGGGTTTACCGTCATGACTGGCGGTGGCCCCGGCATTATGGAAGCGGCGAATCGTGGTGCCAAAGAAGCCGGTGGCTATTCCGTCGGATGTAACATTGAATTGGAACATGAGCAGAACCCGAATCCCTATCTGGATCGGTGGATTACATTTCGCCATTTCTCTGTTCGCAAAATGATGCTCGTCAAATATTCCTATGCGTTCATTGCATGCCCTGGAGGTTTCGGCACACTGGACGAGATCTTCGAACTGGCGACACTCGTTCAAACTCACAAAGTCGACGACTTTCCGTTGATTCTGATGGGAACAGACTATTGGCAGCCTTTGCTGAATTTCATGAGGGACCGGCTCCTGGCAGCGAAAACGATCGACGCGACAGATCTCGATCGAATCCTCGTTCTCGATTCACCGGAAGAAGCAGTCGCCGTGATTACCGAGATCGCGACGAGTCAGTTTGGACTGACCTACGGTCCTCGCATGAAACGGCGGTGGTGGCTCGGGGAATAAGCTCGAACAAAAAACGACTTTTAATACAGGAATCATTGACTACGAATTTGGTGGCAATGTCCGCAAGTGGAGAATGCTCTGGATCACAGCGACAATCAGTCCGCCGACGGTCACAACGGCACACCCGATCGCGTACGTGTTCAAGTCGATGTTAGGGACAAAATAAAACAGAAAAGCAAACAGGCTGCTAACAAGCCCGACAAGTAAAAGACGCTTAGCCGCATAGGCATTGGCAGGATACCAGACGGCAGGATTGTTCAAGGTCTTCTTTACCCGAAATCCATACCACGGATTCGGCCCGATTTTTCCCAGTATTAAAGGAATACTGAGTGCTGCCAACAGTAAGCCGGTGAAGGTATTCATCAGCATCAGGAACAACATCAACACGCTCCAGGACAATTTTACCAGTTGACGTTTCTGGTCAGCGTAAATCGTCCTCGTCGCGAGTTATCTTTTCAAGGTGCTGCATTACACTAGCGAGCGATTACCCGGGAATTCGCGCGGCAATCAACCTGCTACTTGAGCGTCGGGTTAATTTAAGTCTAATCCAAATTGGCTGGAATCGATTGATATTGAGATTTCAGTGCGACCAGAATCGTTTCAGCTTTTGCTGAAAGGTCGGCTGCATTGGAATCGGTTGCATTCGGGGTTGGGCCATCGCTGCGGCCGTGGTGCCTTGCTGGGGAACTGCTACAGGCGGTGCTCCGACAACAGGCGAAGGCGACTGCTGATGAACAGGAGAATTCGTGGGTGTTGAGGGAACGATGAAACCATTCGGATTTGTGAACGGCCGACGAGATTCGTGATTGTTCCCGTAAGCATTTTTCGGAACATAATAGCCGCCGTAGCCGTTTGAAAAACTGCTGGCGTTGTGCCCGATCGGAAGTGCTCCGTATCCACTGCGAGCCCAGACATACTCTGTAGCGGAACACTCTCGAACGGCGGCACCGACGATGACGATGGCAAATATCAGACTGGTCAAAATCGTTTGCTGGCGAATCATCACAGTCACCAATTCTTATTAAAACGAAACAACGATTTCTGAATTCGTCCCTTGCATGAGGACTGACCGAGACCTCGCAACCAGATTGTCATGTCTCGAAGCGGTAGCTTGCAGCGGTCAATTCGAGATGCAGCAATGCACTGGTTGAAGCCCACACCTGGGCTTACGCGATGTGTATCGACCTTTTCACGAACGTTTTTCGCAAGTATGACGTCAGGCTGGCATGAATTGCCGAGTCCGTCGACTGACCACCAAAAACCAGCCGATTCTGCCGCTCGGTTCAGGTCTCTCACGCACTTCCTGGAGTCAGCTCGCTGTAAGGGTCCCGGCTTTATCGTGACAATTGGTGGTGGGACACCGGGACGTTTGTCTTTTATACTCCCAGACAACGAAAAAAACGCTCACCGCGAATCAGCACTCCAAGGAACGAAAGATGAAATTAGGTTACACGATTTTGTACGTTAGCGATGTTGAGGCAACAGTTTCGTTCTATGAATCGGCTTTCGGGCTAAAACGCCAGTTTGTGCATGAAAGCGGATACGGCGAGATGATTACGGGAGAAACGAAACTCGCCTTTGCCAGCGTCGAACTCGCCACGTCAAACGGAGTGACGTTTCAGCTAGCTTTACCTGACGCGCCGGCACCCTCATTCGAAATCGCGTTCACAACGGACGACGTCGCATCTGCGTTTCAGAGATCTGTCGCAGCGGGTGCCAGACCGGTTGCCGAGCCAAAACAAAAGCCCTGGGGACAATTAGTTTGCTATGTCCGCGACATCAACGGCTTTCTCGTCGAAATCTGTTCCCCTTTGACTCCGTAATTTTTAATTGAGAATGACGCGAGGGGCATCAATCGCTTGCCTTGTTGCCGCTCGATCGCGAAACAACGACGGAAACGTCAAGAAAAAAACCGGGAGACATGATTACCTCCCGGCCTCGACTTTCATGCGATGATGTCTGCATCTGCCGAAGTCAGACGTCGGCAACCTTGGCTTGACGACGTGACCGAGCTAAGGCAAGACCAATGACTCCAAATGCGACAAGCGCCAGAGAGCTTGGTTCTGGTACTGCCTGCAGAGAAACGCCGTCCAGGAACGAGATTGGTGGTGCACCGTTGGGAGTGCCAACCGCGAGAAAGCTCAGCACCTCCGTGGTTGCGTTCGCCGTGAACTCCAAATACTGGAACTGCCATGGACCGGTTGCACCTTGTGGGAGCTGGTACTGCTGCGAGTATTGGTAGTCGTTACCGAGACCTACTTTCCATTCCTCGGTGGTCGGCCCGGTGAAATTAATTTGCTGGCCGGCAGCCTGCCAGAACGTGACATCATATTTTTGACCAACCGTTAAATTGGAAATTGATTGAGAAATCGTGCTCGAATAATTTGGGTCGCCGTCAGCTTCGACGAAATTGCCCCCAACAGGGCTTGTGGATGGAAGACCGGGATAGACCGCCAGGTAAACGGTACTCGCAGTGCCCGGAGAAGCGATGTATGTTAAGTGAGAGCCGCCGGTCCATCCTGTAACACTCGCGGAACTAAATTGAACCTTTTGCCCGGCGGTCACGCTGGTGTTTTCGAAGTCGCCATTAACCACTAGATTACCCGCATGGGCTCTACCGGCGGCCACGAGCGTCAAAGTCATCGCCGAAATCCCAAAAATAAACTGCCGTCCACTGCCCATCAGAACCGACTCCAAATAGATGTTTCAATGAACGTCCGCTTTAGCTTAAAGGTCACGTTTCATCGAACGAATGCTCCCTGTCAGCCAGAACTGGCGCTGGCTTGCACTCAAGGATGTGGCGAGGTTCTAGGCCCACGAAGTACAGTTTCAATCGGCAAATTTCAAAATTCATATAGAAATGAAATTTTTCTAAATTAATCGACATTCACTGAACAAGTGATATGGCGTGGAATCGATGTAGAGAATTCATGTTGAGCTGCAGAAGTGCGATCAAGATGCGTGGGCACGAGAATCATGAGAAAACGGCTTGATTGAAAGACCTGCCATTGGGTGTCAACTTCAGACTTCAACCAAGCCCAAACCGCGCGGGATTTCCTCTGAAAATTCGTCCAATCCGTCGTCAACGATACCGTGTATCGTGACTGCCGAAATGCTGAGCGTCGTGCCCGCGATAATACGAGATTCTTTCCCAACACCGACTTGCAGATACATTTTTGAAATGAACGTCGAAAGCGTTCACGGTGAAAGGAACACGATGTTCTTCGCCTCTTTAAAGGCTTTGTTGACGTTGCCGATGATCTCGTCATTTTCTTCAACTCGCACGCTGCGAATGCCAGATCCGGGCGAGAAATCAATCTGACCGAGATCGGCCCAGACGATATTCGGGCTGAGCGTCGATTCGAAATAATAGCGACGGTTTGTCTGGTCCAGCACGGTTCGCCAATAAGTCGGTGCAATATTCGGATGCAATTCGTCTGGTTGTCCCCAGGGGACAGACACATTTCGCATGACACTGAAGACTCCGGCAACCGCCTGTCGCGGGTCATTTGTCTCGGGAAGATGTGACAGATAATACGAAGCACGCACAAATCGGTCTTCGGACTGATGTGAACCGGGTAGCATCTTCGTCCCGTCGAGTCGTTTCCAGTAATTGTTAAGCGTTAATTGCTGGTCGTACGTCGGGCTGTTGGTCATCACTTGAAATTCACGGCCCTGGTGAATAATCGGTTTCCCCTTAATGTATTCGATGATCGCTGAATTTCCGCTCGGATCAGAGATCGACAGATGAACCGTTGGATGAGCCTTCTTACCTGGCCCAAAGCTGATCGGCACAATGTACAGTGGATCTGTCTGGAACGCCTTCACCACCTCGTCAACCGTGGCGTATTGAGAAAGGACATATTGAGTCCAGCCAGCAAAGGAGACGCGTGGTTTGTCACGTTCAGGAGCGGGTCCGAAGTCTGCTTCAGCGAGGTACAGCAAATTGGCAACCAGACCCTTTTCGTTCATTCCATCAAATACGGCATCGATTGGCCCCTGCGGGTCGGAAGTCCCGGCCACAACGACGTTCCCGTATTTCGCAGTCCAGGTGAGCGAGTTCTTGCCGCCTGATCCGTCAAGGTTTGTCCCCCGAGGTACGATGTAGAAATGTGAATTGAACCCATACGGCCAGTCCATCGAGCGACCTGTCACGACCAGCCCCTGCGGACCAATCCAAGTCACCCTTGAACAGGCGTCAAGAATTGGCATGCGTACTAAAGTCGCGGCTATGAATGCCATCAGTCCAGCGAAATATCCCTTACGCATGACGATCACACCCTATGTAAAGAAAAGGGGAAACTCAATCCAGCTAACTCTTGTCGAAAAATCTCACGAGCGATACGGAATGTCAAACAACCCTCTTATCAAACTTGCAGAAACATCAAACGCCTGTTCGACATTGTCATGATTCTTGCCTGGAATTCGTTCGCCGTGTGCAAAGTTTCGTGGCGATTGTTACAGAATTTCTGCAGAACTTAGATTCTTATTTTCTGGCGGCGATCTCGAGTCAACATCGAAGAATCAGGCCCGCTCCCTTTTATTGCACCTCTGTTCAAAAAAGACGTTGCATTATTTTCTTTACTTTAATATGGTTCGCGCCGGGAGTGACGTGCCAACTCGGTCGGTGACGTCATAAAGGAGTTTTCCTGAATCTGTGACTAATTCTTAGGGAGGGGAAAAGTATGGTTCGTCTTGGAAGATTTGTTCTTGCTGCGGCCACCATTGCCGTCTTGTCGCTGGGTAACGTGGTCGATGCAGGGGTGATTTACGACAACACCTCTTTGTCCCCTCAAGGCTACGACGAAGCCGCCGTCGATGGGCCATTGTTCGATTCATTTTCGACAGGTGGAAGTCCCTTCTTACTGACTGACGTCAAATTAAACCTCGCCACCACTAACGCGGCGAGCAATAAGAGCTTCACCGTGACTCTCGTCAATGACAACGGATCGAACAGCCCTGGCACGGCTAAAGCATTACTTGCGACAATTGCTGACAACAAATTATCCATCAATGGCTCCACAATCGATGTTTCAGTCAGCTCAATCGCTCTTAGCGCCAATACTCGCTATTGGATTGAAGTGAACGCTAATAGTGTTTCAGCCGTAGAATGGGGCATTTCGCCCGACGCTTCCGGAACGGGTATTGCGGGAGAATACTGGGCATACAATCCGGGTGGCAATCTCACGGTTACTCAAAACGCTTCGACTGGTTCTGTTAACACACCTTTTCAAATGCAGGTGACTGCATCTGTGGTTTCTTCAGTACCTGAACCCAGTACGCTAGGCCTTGCTCTTTCGGCGCTTGGAATTGGTGTTGTGGGAATCGCACGACGTCGCGCGATTCGTTCGTAAACCGGATTGCTCAGCGAATTCGCTGAGATTGCTTTTGAATTGACTCGTCTGATTGAAACCTGGCCCAAGCGCGTTGTCGCTTGCTCCAGGTTTTTTATTTAAACGATGCTTGTGATCGAGATTTCGCTCAGCTCAAGTTGCTATTGTCTCCCTTGAGGAACCGTGGCCGCCGCTGAATTAAACGGTCGATGCAGACCAGGATTTCTCACCAACGAATCTGACACCTTCACCAACGTGATGGACGTCGTTACGAATTTCAGTCAATCACTTTGCCAGATGTCCATTTGGTGATCTTAACCAATTGGGTCCATGCCAAACTGATTTGAGCTGCTCCTGATATGACAAAGATCGTTGTCGTCAGCTGGTTTGTTGCATACTGCAGCCGGACGTGTGACTCATGCCCACGTTACGGAGCATGTTGCCCCACACTTCCGATCTGGATTCAGGATTTTCTGCCTGAATCGGCCACTGAAATTTAGGAGTCTGGTAGAATGGTCCGTGTTCGCAATTTCTTGCTGGTTGCTGTTGTTGCTGCGCTCGTCTCAATGGGCGACACTGTCAATGCCGGTGTCGTCTTCGATAATCTGAATTCCGTCACTTCTCCCGGTGTTCCTCCGTCAAACCCAAATCCTGATCCGTTAAGCGGCGACGGGCCACAGTATGCTTCTTTTTCAACTGGCGGCGCGTTCAGCGGTTTGACCCTGAGTGACGTCAAGCTGTTGCTGTCCCACAACAGTGGCACCGCGGATAGTTTTACTGTGAGCCTAGTCGCTGACAATGGGTCAAACAGCCCGGGTACGTCGATTGCAACACTCGGAAACTTTGCCGACAGCACTTTGCAAAGCAGCCCGACTGCCTACGATGTCTCAGGGTTATCCGTTGCTCTCGCTGCAAATACCCGTTATTGGATTGAGGTCAGTGGCGCGAGTTCGAATCTTTCATGGAGCTTTGCGCAAGACGACACGGGAGTGGGCATTCTATCGGAATACAGTGCGTATTATAGCACCGGATATACGACTGGAACTTTCGTCGTCACCGCGAACACGGACTTGTCAGCTAGCGGCCCGTACCAGATGCAGGTGACGACTGTACCAGAACCCGGCACCTTTAGTCTGGCACTTTCGGCACTCGGGCTCGGGGTAATCGGAATGGCTCGACGTCGCTTGACTCGTTCATGCTAAGGGACGCTCGCCGGATTGCCTGGCATTGAATCGATGACAACGGTAGCCCTGGCTGACATCAAACGACAGTGAATTAATCGCTGATTTGACTGCGCCAATTTGGCAAAAACAATTAGGGCATATAGGTCTCATACGACTTATATGCCCTATAATTCAAGTTCGAAGTGGCACCCGATAGCCGTTCTGTTACAGATGTCCCCGTCGACATACGCCACGAAGCTGCTGCATCCGATCGATCAAACCCATTCCTTAATCAAATGACCTTCGATCAGGCGGACGGGGCGGCCATCAGGGCTTTGAACGTGCAGATCGAGTGGCAGACCGAGTTTGTGATAGATCGTGGCGACAATGTCTTCGCTGAAGTATTGATTGCGGATCGGCTGGCCACCCTCGTCATCGGTAGCACCGAGAACGCTGCCGCCGGGTACACCCGCTCCAGCCATAATGGCAAAGCCGGCCGAGGCCCAGTGATCACGGCCACTGGCGGAGTTAATCTTGGGCGTACGACCGAAATCGGTCAGCCAGACCACCAGAGTTTTCTCAAGCAATCCACGCTGTTCCAAATCGATCAG
>CAIULL010000261.1 GCA_903899985.1 uncultured Schlesneria sp. | reverse complement strand
TGACATTCGGGCAACTCTGTTCGAGTCTTGGATAAAAAACAAACGACATCGGCATCCGTTCCGAGTAGGGACGGATGCCCATTTACCCAAAACCGAAATTGCCGACAATGCCAATCCCATGGGAGTGGACTAAACTCTTACGGCTTGGCTGGCGATGCACCACCGGTGGAAAAGGGCCACTGGCACGAACGCCCCACGACAATCAAGCCAACGCAAACGGCGACTACCAGTAAGGAATCTCCGTACAAGCCCGCTTCAACCCACCCGTGGCGACTCCCATTTTTGGGATAGAGGAAACGCGGCGAGGTAGGGGGCCGCTACGTTCGCTTGCGCTCACGGAAGTTGCCCCCCTACCTCCGAACCCATGTGACGTTTCTATCTTGCCATACCCTGTAATTTCTACTTTGTCCCGAAAAAAACGGAAAAGTGATTGACACTGCTATGTCAGAACGTTAGTCTGAACCCAAACCAATTCTGATGTTTTTTGCTCGTTTCCCCGCATAATGCGAGCATGGTCATGGCAAATCCTTCCAGACGGTCTTCGCTTCCGTGTCGTACCTTGGTTCCGCTTCTGTTATACTTCGTAGCCGATAATTCCCCCTTAGCAGGTCAGCCAAGGCCAGAATTTCAAAATCCACGGCTCGTCTTTTTGAGACAAGAAGTTGAAGGCGAACCTCGCGCCGTTCTCATAATAGGGATCAAGCAGATCAAACTTTTGCTGACAATAGTCGATGGGAAAACCGTGGGCGAAGTCGGTGAGTCTGCGTCGCACCACTGTCTGAAATTCTCCGGCGAATCGATCGACCAATTGATTTTTGGAGATGTTAGTTTCGACAAAGCGCTCGCAGAAATTACAAAGGCTTCTACACTTAGAATAAAAGAACTGGATCAAAAATGCGGGCTGAATCGCACGCAACTTGAGAAGCTTGATTTGCTCGCAAAACGCGACATTCAGCTATTTTCCAACTCCGTCCAGAACCTCAAGCGCCAATTTGAGCTGGCGTCCATCGACGAAGAGGACCATTCTAAGGTTTTCGAAATGGCTGGCAGGCTATTGGAGTCAGCTGAACGTCTTCAACACAAAGTAGCATCTGGTGTGCATGACGAGCAGTCATTGTTGTGTAAGTCGATAAATCGCATTCTGACGCCTGAGCAGATTAAGAAATCTCTCGTAGCCGACTGACGAATTTGAAGCTCGAATGATTCGGCAGCTCATAAGGTACAACACACGACGCGTTTAATAGTTCTAATTTGGCCTTATTCTGTATTCCAAGTTGGATTGTGATTGAGTGGTCGCTTATCGTCGGAAAACTGGTTCTAGCCATCGATTAATTTCGGCCAGTATAGCAATTCAAATAAGATTCTATTCAGCCGCAGTTAGCCGCCTGCTACAGACCTCGTAGATTCGGTAGGAATCAAATACTAAAGAATTCAAAATGTATACTTGTGTGATACACTTCCTTCTGGCAGTGAGAATGGGGTTTGTAATGCCGGTTAACCGCGGGTATTTGAATTCTCGTTGTCGATGCTACGCGCTCAGCTGGCTTTCGGCAATATTTGTAAGTAGGATCTTGTCTGCTGGGCATTGCGACGATGCTGCTTTTTCCGGAATGATTTCTGGCGAGTCCGTTGAGTTACTCGCGCTTCTTCCCTCTGATCTTGAAAAAGAACTCCTCGTTGCAGCGCATCAGCAGCGTGACGCTTATGATCGAATTGAGTCTTGGAGGGGAGACTTCTCACTCTTGACGATATTTACATTGCCGGAGATTGAGATAAGTGCCAATGAACCTTCACTGGATCCAGAACGTGGTGCTGACCGAAAGACCGTGCCGGCGCCCCTCAAGAAAAAGGTGCAGCGGTTGGTAGGCCCAATTCAATGTGACCGAAAGGAAAAAGGTACGTTTCTATGGGATAAGGCTGGCCGGCGCTTAATTTCGTTTTTCGAGAGCGAGAATTCAAATCAATGTGTGCAAATTGGCAAGGCCGGGACGTACATTGCTGAGACGAAGCCAGTGGTTGTTAATACTTTGGTAACACCCGAAGGAGTGTATTTATTCCATCCCCAAGACCTGTTTTCGGAATTCGCTGGATTTGAGAGGTCGACCACTTTGGAAATGCCAAAAAGTAGAGTTGTATATCTTTCCGCGATCGACAGCTTTTCGCAAGTGAGAAGTCAATCAGTTACCCTGGATCCGTCTTGCTCGCTTGAGATTGGCGGTAAGCGAGTGGACGAATGGGTGTCTGGCGCTGTCGAACTTGTTCGAGGGATGATTGATGGCGTAGGCGGTTATGAGGGAGCGGTCAAGGGTTGTATTGATAAGAATAGGGGCCGTCTTGTACTAGCTGTGAGGAGGCATCGTAGTGGAGCACCAGAAAAGGTTTCATGGACGAGGATTGTCTTTGACATCCAACGGAGTCATTTGCCGCTAGTACTTGAACGTGTCAATGAAGATGGCAAATTATATCACCGCATGGTTTGGGACTATCGACAGAATGAGGGGGGAGGATTCGTTCCTAGTAGATTCGCTGATACAACATTTAACGACGGAGTGATTAATTCGTCGAGGCAAGTTGAATACCTTAACAGTAATATTAATTCCATCATAGAGGACGGGGATTTTGATCTTGTCACGCTTGGGGTGGAAAATGGCGATCGGATACTTGATCAAGTGCAAAACGAACTATTTGTATTTAAAAATGGTGAGCTAACGCCGGTACCTCATGGCAATCCGAATAAGGAGCTGCAACGAAGAGGGAGAGCGTTTTGGATGGTTGGGGTCAACGTGATCGTTGTGTGCCTTGTCGTCCTTACGGTTCTAAAGTCGCGGCGCCGATAGTTGCATCACGTATCAGACGAACCGCCGCTTCCGTGTAACAACCGTTACGCGAAACGGTCATCGCCGCTGTAAGAGTTTAGTTGACCGGGTTGGTGGCCTTTTGCGAACGAGTGTCGTGGCGCGTTCGATGACTGGAAACGGGGGATTGTCGTGAAGGTGTTCGATCGCAGTCATGCCGGGTAAGGTGAGCGCGCAGCGGCGAACGGCCT
>CAIULL010000260.1 GCA_903899985.1 uncultured Schlesneria sp. | reverse complement strand
TGCGTCACCTTCGTCACGAAGTAAGGACGCATGACAATCATACCGATTGAGTCTGCTCGCGTCATGCAATCAAGTCTTTTTGAACTGCACAAAACGCGGAAGATATTAGGGGGAAAACAAAGGGACATTCTACTTTACTGCTTGTTCTGACGGCTGTAATTGAAGACGAGGGACAGGCCTGCGCAAACACCGAATCGTCCTCCAAAAATGGAGCCACTCGCCGAGGGGTGAACTAACCCGCATGTCTCACAACACCGTTTGGTCGGGGCGCGATTTTCTTTTTCGTGCGAGTGCGCGCGTGCCCGGCGCGATCAGCCGTCGCGATCGTAATTTGCGAAGCTCAGGAACGGGCGGCGGTCTCGGTCTTGGAGGCGGATAGAAATTGACGCGTGTCATGGCATCGTGACAGCAAGCCTTTAACTTGTTTCGATGCTGAGCTGTGGCGCGGCAGGTGTTGTCGGTGTCAGTGAATCGCATCTCGGTACCCAGTCGCAGAGGTTTTTCCAGGCACATGCAAAGACATGATGGTAGGGGCAGGCGGTAGCCAGTTGGACCCACACTTTGCGAACCGTGATTGTGACCGCAGCTCCGATCTTGAGGAGCTTTGTTCGGATCGTGTCACAGCGAGCTGTGGCGAGTTGTGTCCCCTTCAGCCCGCGTTCGCGAAGGACGTTCAGTAACACGTAAGCAAGTGTTGAAAACCACAGCCGCAGTTGGTTGGCACGCAGGGTGTGGCAACTCGTCCGGTCTGCGAACAGGCACAGTTGTTGTTCCTTGATGCGGTTCTCCATCTCACCGCGGCCACAGTAGTCCTGTTCGTAGAGCTCCTTGCCCGCTCGTTCCGTCGTGGCGATGTTGGTGACAATGAAGCGTGGGTTCGCACCCTTCGAGAGATGTTCCGCCTTACCGACCACGCGCCGCTCGGTCGACCAACTTTTCTGTGTTTGATAGGTAAAATTGGCGAACACGCGGGACGCTTGGCCCGACTTCTCGAAGGCCAGTTGGGCCTCGTGCTGTTCGCGGCCGATAACCTTGAGTAACCGCTTGTTTTTTGGCAGTCCAAACACATATCGGACCTGGTTGGCTTCGCACCAACTCATCAGATTGTCGCGGCAGAAGCCGCTGTCCGCACGCAGCGTGATGACCACGTCAGGCCAGGCCTGACGCAGTCTCGCGACCAGCCGTTTTACCTGCTTGAGGGAACCCGCACTGGCATCAATGTCGGCCGGACGGAGCATTGCACACAACGGATACTGTCCGCAGAAGATGTACAGCGGCAGGAAGCAGTACGTGCGATAGTACCCCTGAAAGAAGCGGCCGAGTTGATGTCCATGGACGGGATCATCCGTGGCGTCCAGATCGAGTACAATCTCACGCGGAGGTGACGTGTGTTGTTCGATGAAGATCTCCACGAACGATTGTTCCAGTTCGCTGTGTCGCGCCACGATCTTCTGATACCGACTGTCGGCATCGGCGCCCACGGGAGTCAACTCGAGTCGATTCAACGTACTCTTTCCCGCCAGTGGCTTCCCTCGATCTCGACCCGGCCGGTCCTGACCTGTGGGGTCCGACTTCCCTACCAACACCGCCAATAAAGGATCGTGACGCAGGTCGTCGTGATCATTGAGATCCTCGTATCCCAGACACAGACCATAGAAAAGGGAAAAGGGGACATTCTACTTTTTCGTAAGTTCTGTTAGCTGTCATTGCGAAGACGAAAAGGGGACAGGCACCGCGGACGGAGCCAGTCCCCTTTTCGAAGTCGAATGAGGGCCTGAATTGGGAGGTTAATAACGGTAAGCCACTACAGGAGTGAAATTGACGGCCATTGGTTCTCCGCGACAATTCGGTTCTTATCTGATCGATCGTCAAACGTGATCGATCATCTGACGGATTCCATGGCGGCGTTCAACGACCTCGGTCGGTCGAACACCGGTGTCGGCTGACCCACAGCGGTACCTGATCGTGTTCGTCCGTCAGGTCGACTTCGAATGTGATCTCAACACGAGGGAAAGATGCCGGCGTTTCGCGACTTATGAAATACTTCCCTGCCTCAACGACTTCCCTTGAAGTTACTCCTTTATCGACTGGCGATCATCTCGTTGATCTGCTTGGTCGCGATGCCGATGGGCCGATCAAGTGGGATCCCCGCGCAGGCGAGAATCGTGGTGAGCAGGTCCCCTTGATTCCCTTTGGTTTCAGGCAGGAAGCGTCCCGTGTTGATCGTGCCGCCCCCTTTGCCGGCGATAATAAAGGGGAGGTTTTCACGGGAGTGTTTGTTGCCGTCTTCGAGGCCTGAGCCCCACATCATGATGCAGTTGTCAAGCAGCGGGCCATCCCCTTCGCGGAGGCTGGCCATTTTCTTCACCATGTGGGCGAACTGGGCGATGTTGAACGCGGTGATCGCGGCGACTTTCGCGACCTGCTCGGGCCTGTTTTCATGATGGGTCTGGGAATGATGCTCGTCATTGAACCCGAGTTCGGGATAGGAAACACCGTTCGGCGTGGAACCGATGTAGGTGCTGACGCGAGTGATGTCAGTCTGGAAGGCGAGCACGGTGAGGTCGCACATCACCTGCATGTATTCGCTCCGTTTGTCACCCACGGGAATCTTGATTTCGATGGGCGGGGAATCGGAAGCCTTTTGTTTGCTGGAAGCGATTCCGGCCTTCTCCCGTGCGGCCTCTTTCTGGCGATATTCGATGGCGGCGATGCGACGCTCGACGGAACGGACGCTGTCGAGGTATTCATCCAGTTTGTGCTGGTCATCCCGTGGGAGTTTTCGGCGCAGGTCCTTTGCACCACCGAGCACCAGGTCAAGCATCTGACGATCGAGCGGGTCGGCTTTTGCGAGTTGTCCGCGTTGGTCGGTTTTTCCGAAAAGCCGGTTGAGCACGCTACGGGGATTCGTCTCTGCGGGGACAGGCTGCGTCGGTGAACTGAAGCTGCAGTGCGTATAATATCCCTCGTTTAGCCCCTCCTGATTCTCCTTGTGCGTCTGCGGCATCGTCGCCAGTTCCAGCGAGGGGAGTGAGGTGAAACCACCCACAAAGTTGGCCGCGATCTGGTCCGCAGAAATCGAAATGTTGATCTGGCTTCGCTTGTCCGCATCCGGCAGTTGCGCCGTGAGCCAGGTCGAGAGTTCCAGCGCGTGTGGCGCACCATTGAAAGGGGCGATCGGCACGCCTGAGATCCCCTTCATGAGCAGGCACTGGTCGAGCACAGGCTGCAACGATTCCAAAGCGGGGGGAGGCGAAGTCAGAAAGCTCTCCGCATTTGCCGGCCAGAACTGATCCGGAATGACGCCGTGCGGCATATACATGAAGGCAAGTCGCACGGGTGGTGTGACCGGCTTGCCCTCACCTGAGTCGGCCCAGCCCATGGTTTCCAAAAGCGGCAGCGCGAGTGTGGCACCGAGCCCTTTTAAGCAGGTGCGACGATCGATACGAATTTTATTGACCATGGGAAGATGCCTCGCTTTCATGGATGCGGCGATTCATAAACGGATAACTGGTGACGATCTCGGAAATCAGTGTCTGCATGCCGTAACCATCCTTTGCGACGGCCTCGATCAGGTGATCGACCACGATCTCGTCGTAGCCTTCGAGCTGGCGGCACAGGGCATAGGCCAGCAGTTTTCGCGTGAGGTTACGCGCCAAATCGTCCTTCCGCGCGGCGATAATGGCTTTCAGCTCCCGGGGCGACGAGAATCGCTTGTCGCCGGGCAACTCGCCCGCAGCGTCGATCGCTCCCCCCGTATCGTCCTGATCTCGCCAGCGCCCGATAGCATCAAAATTCTCCAGACCGAACCCGATCGGATCGAGAATCTTGTGGCAGTTCGCGCAGATGGCGTTCGTTCGATGGAGCTCCGTACGCTGCCGCAGGGTCAAATTTTCGACCGCTTGCTTATCTTGCTTTTCTAACGGCGGAACGTTCGGAGGTGCCGGTGGCACGTGTTCGCCAAGCACCTGTTCCAGCACCCACACGCCCCGTTTCACGGGGCTGGTGCGATTCGGGAAGGAGGTTGTTGCCAGGATGCCTGGCATGCCGAGGATGCCGCCGCGATTCGCGTCATCCAGCCTCACCTTTCGCATCTCCGGACCCGTGACGGTCTTTTCCAGACCGTACAGTGCGGCGAGTGTGCCATTGAGGAACGTGTAATCACTGTCCACGAAGTGGAACATACTGCGGTTTTCGCGGACGATACTGTCGAAGAACAGCCGCGCCTCGTCGTACATCGCCCCCCGCATCTCGGCGGTCATTTGCGGAAACTTCGCGGTGTCAAAAGTCTTGCTCTCCAACCCCAACAGGCCGAGCCACTGCGCGCCGAATCCATCGAACAACGCCCGCGATCGCGGATCGTCGAGCAGGCGCTTCACCTGAGATTTGAGAATCGCGGGCTCGTGCAGCGTGCCGTTGTCCGCAAGCGTGGAGAGCTCCGCATCGGGCATCGTCGCCCAGAGCAGATACGAGAGGCGGGAGGCGAGTTGGTAGTCGTCGAGCGGCACGATGGTCTGCCCCGGCGCGGCTTCGCCGGCGGGCGTGATGAAGAGGAACTGCGGGGAAACGAGGACGGCCTTGAGCATCAGACGCAGCGACGCCGGGTAGTCCAGTTTGTTCTCGCATGCCAGATCGAAGACGCCGAGCAGCAGCTCGAGTTCTGCGTCCGATGCGGGCCGGCGAAAGGCGCGCCGAGCCAGCGAACTCGCGACCGTTTTCGCCGCCATGCGAAGATCCGTGCCGGGTGCGGGCGGTTCGCCGAAGAGCCGATTTTGTATCTCAGTGGGTGGAGCGTCCTTCGGAGCCAGAATCCGATTCAACACTTCGTTGGCGATGCTGAGATACTGCTCAGACTGGAGCGGCGACAGCGTATTGAGATACCCCTCGCCGAATACCTCATCCGGCAACTCCGCCGCGACCGCCGGATCAACTCCGAAGAGGTCCCGTAGCGTATTGCCATATTCCACCTTGGTCAGCCGACGGATCACAAACGGCCCCGGGTCCTTCGGGCTGAGATATTTGATCGTCCCCACCCAGTCGACGAGCATCTGCCGCTCCTCATCCGTCGGCTGCTTGTCCGCGTTGCTCGGCGGCATGTCGTGCGCCTTCACATTGGCCAGCGCTTGCTTCCATTTCTTGGTCGAGGAGGGAACTCCAGGCGCCGTCAGCGCCGGGGCAAAGTTGATGCCTCCCTCCATTCGATGAATCCCGTGACAATTCGTGCAGTAGGTCTTGAAGAAGGGGGTGACGCGATCCTGGAAAACCTTCTTCGTCTCCGCCTCCCGGGCGGCGAAATCCGGCTCCTCGACCGGCGCAGCCACCGCAACGGCCGCAGGGAGCGCCAAGGCAAAGCCCACGAGGGCCAGAGCCAACAGTTCACGGCAAAAAGTTCTCGCAGTACTGAAGGGAAATTGCTTTTTGAACGCCATGATGCCTGTCAGGCCGCTGCCGTAGGGCCCTGTTGAAAAACGGGGACTGGCTCCACGCGAAACCAATAATCCACTTGAATGAGTGAGATCGCAAGGTGCCTGTCCCCGTTTTTCAGCAGGCTGTAAGAGAAGATCACATCGTGTGTGAAGCGGGAATGGATTCAAGGTTTAGGACCCTGGTTGGTTAGCAGAACATTTTAACTTTGATGGCGGGCAACGCATCAAGCGGATCATGACACAGCGGCGATTGTTCGATAGTACGCAAGTTCTGTTTTCCTCCACAAGCCCCATACTGGCTGTCGAGATATTCGCTCTTGTGTTCAATTCGTTGAAAGCCCCAGTTTGAACTTTTTCTAGCTGGAATCCGAGGTTGGGAAGCCGCATTGCTGCGGTCTTTTCTTTGCACCACAATCTCGTAACAGACTCAATAAAAAGGACTTAACATGTAAATCGACTTAAGGTAAAGCGCCTAGATCTAATTTTGGTAAAGCGGCTTTATCTCAGGAGGATGGCATGGCCAACTGGATGTTTTACGGTCGAAAGGAACAACTCGCGGAATTGGAGCGGATGCTCGGTCGTAACCGCTGGTTCTTTGACAAGGTGACGGGGCGCCGCCGAATCGGCAAGACGACCCTGATCCAGCGGGCACTGCAGGGGATCAAAAGCAAACAGCCGATCTTCTATGTGCAGGTTCCCGACTCGGAGCCAACCGGTGTCCTTTCGGCTGTGAATGACGCCTCGGAGACGTTCAACTTTTCTCGAGCCTGCTGGTCGGGAACTTCACTGCCGTTGACATGAATTGCACGTATTCACGGCGCCTGACATGCTTTTATCCTGGCGATCCATCAAGATTTCGGTCGATGGTCACTTCCCGTTCCGGGATCTGACACGCTGCCTGAGTTCCTGGCACAAATTGGACAATGCGGCGATGTCCTGTTGTCCAAGTTCCTCGGCGGTGGGCGAGGTCAATTCCGACAACTCTTGAAGGATCTTGATCTGACCAATCAATTCACCTTTCTGTAGACCTTTCTGCATGCCTTCCTCTATCGCAAGGCGTTCGATGGATGTCACGTAGGGCATGTGCAATTCCTCTTCGTAAGCTTCTAATTCGATTTTGAACTGTTTCTCGAATCGTTGACTCAACCGCATCATCCAGTCGATCAGCCGGAACATTTCCCGGATTGTATCAGACGAATGGCCTTGTTTGTAAAGATTTCTCACCAATTGCATTTTGGCCCCGTAACGAGCCAACGGATCGCTTGCCGTCCTGAGCGCCGCGATCTGTGCCCGAGCGACCTGGGCGATCAACGAAGAATCCTCCCGCCATTCGGACTCCAGACGACTCACCAGTTTGCAGATTGGAAACTGCCGATCCGTACGAAATCCCGCCAATTCGAACGTGTGCCGATCGGGTAACCACTGCGGATCGAGATCTGCGAGAATCGCCAGAGTCAAAACGTCCTGTCCCAGTTGCCATTTCAGTCCTGCATTATACAGATCAAGCCGGACAGCAAAGTCTTTTTCATAGGTCGATTGAATTTCAATGTGACAAAAAACTGTCTGCGGTCCCCCCTCCAGAAGATGGACACGGACTAGAACGTCGACCTGGCTGTTTCGTCGCCCTTTCGTCCCCAGGATCTGGCCCAATTCTTTGTCGAGCCATTCCGGCGCGACATTCCAGTCGATCAGCGCGTGCAACTCGGGAAAGCATTTCAAGATCACTTGCTGGAAATGCGACCGCAGTGTCTCTTTCCAGGCACCATCGTAATCGCTCTCCTGCCCTTCGGACCTTGCTGGATCAGCACCATCAATCAGTTCGTTCTGTTGTTCCAAAGCAAGGTTCCTGGTGTGAAAAGATCGAATACCGGAAATCCCATCAAACAATTCACCGGACGGCTAAAGCCTGACTCATTCTCACGCTGACCGTTGTCAAGACGCAACCTCGAAAGAATGAACAGGTCCAGTGTTGACGCTGTGGTTGACCAAAGATGACACTATGAAGAATCTCTAGAACTGGACCTGTCCCCTTTTCTCATTCAGCCGCTGGGGTAAGAGTTTAGTTGACCGGGTTGGTGGCCTTTTGCGAACGAGTGTCGTGGCGCGTTCGATGACTGGAAACGGGGGATTGTCGTGAAGGTGTTCGATCGCAGTCATGCCGGGTAAGGTGAGCGCGCAGCGGCGAACGGCCT
>CAIULL010000259.1 GCA_903899985.1 uncultured Schlesneria sp. | reverse complement strand
CGCATCCCTTGAGCCGCCAGCTTCTCCAGATTGGGTGTGTGAAAATAGTCCCCTTTTGATCCAGGAACATCAGGGTGCATCGCGACCGACAAACCGTTCCATCCTTGATCGTCCGCAAGCATAAAGACAATATTGGGACGATCGGACTTTTCAGCCGCCAGCAGCCACGACGGGGTACAGGCAAACGCGACAAGAAAGAGGGACACCGCCCATTGAGCCGAGAACAATCGTTGCACTGTTGATTTCACGTATCCCTCCGCTTGTTATGATTTCCGGGCCGGTCTGCGGTGACCAGTTGCTTTTGTTGACGTCAAGTATGATCCGCACGTGTGACAGTTCGAGCATCACTTTTTTGGTTTCTTCGGCGGTCCGTCAGGAACAACGTTGTTGAGGTTCGAGAAATCTGGACGACTTTTCCCGTCGGGGGGCGACTTCACAACGTGGCGAAAAATGACTGTGTTGTCGAGTTCGATGTCGTCTGACCAGATAAACTTCGCCCCTTTGAAGTCGTGTTCAAAAAAAGGCTGCTTGGGGCCCACCTGCTCTTCAGTGTACTCCTTTGCCTGCCCCCACGAGCTATCGTCGAAATCAACCGCGAACCAGTTTTCGGGAATCGGGATGCTTTCAACACGCGGGTTCTTCGTATCGTGATCGATAGGCCCCCATGAGAATTTCCGGGCTTTCCAGTTCGAGTTCGTCACGGTTCCGTCGCCGAACTTCAGGATGAAACCGGCGTCGCCAATCTGAGTGTTGGCGTATTCCATTCCCGTCTTGGGGTCGGCATTATCTTTCGCCATCACTGCAATTGTCATCGGATAGCTCGGCAGAATGTCGACGGAGACGACGTTGTGAGGGATGAACTTGATTGAATCGACCGCGACCAGTTCGCCGTTGATATAAAGAATGAACCAGTTGTCGGCATAAACATTCGCACTGACGGTGTCGTTCATTTGTGGCTTGCGAATTTTTCCGCCAGCTGATGGTGCCTGCCGATCATCCGGACGTTGAGCCCATGTGAATAACGCGGCTCCGAATATCAGTCCGAGCACTGTGGCGCCTTGAATGGTTCTTCGCATTGATGTTCACTCCTCAAATTCAATGATCTGATCTGCAGCATGATGGGATTCATGGTCAAAGAACGTCTCGCCGAGTTGCTGTCCTTCGACGAGAGTCATCCGCAACGTCAGCCGCTGGGGACCGTATGGCATCTCAACGAAACGCATTTGCCGAATTAGCCCACTCTGAACCAAGTAGGTGATTTCGACCCGCTTGGGGCCCCTGTAAGAACGTTTCTTCACTGCCACCAGCAGCCTGCTCGGCCCGTCATCATCAAGGCTGGATTTATCCTCCTGCTCTTCCACAGGAAGCAGCTGGACTTCGTAGGCTTCCCGCAATCTTTCCAGCCCATCCTGGATATTGATCAGCGGCATCGAATGCTCGTGCCCGGGCACATCTCGGCTGAATCGACTTAGATCGGAGCTCACACGAACAGGTCCGTCAGGTCGCACAGCCCAACTTGCCTGGCCGTTGCAACCGGTCACAAACGGCAAGCCATCTTGAGTCATTCTCACAAGGACAAACTGATCCCCTCCTCGGACATGCAGAACGGCTCCGTCCATCGGCGGCTTGGGAGGTCGACCACGATCCGGCGCCATTTCCCCCTCACCGCGACGCTGTGGCAATATTGCCTCTTCAACCGTCAGTTGATACGTGTGATCGCATGGTTTTGCCGTGACCGCAATAATGCGATTGAGTTCCGTAACTGCGGCGGAAGCCGTTGCCTGACCAAGCAAGTACCAGAGCAACAAGGTTCCGAGAAATAGACTGCATGCGGTGGCAACCGTCACGCCGAACCAGCCCGCCGTCCCTGAAACGAAGTTCCTGACTCTTGCCTTATCGCTGACAACCGGTCCGTCCGTCACGAGGTCCACAAGCGCGGTCAGAGAATCACCCCCGAGATCATCGCTTAACAATGAGTCGAGCAGCATTTGATCAACAACATGCTCAAGACTCCTGACATCAGCCTTCATGAGGCGGTTTAACTCATTCGCGTCCTCGGTGGATATCTGACCGTCGATCAGTTGCGAGACCAGAAGACCTAACCGCTCTGAAGAATATTGTTCTGAAGAATGTTCGCTTGAGATCATGATGGCCTGGCCTCCGTCGCGAGCTGCCCTTCGATGCACGCCAAAAGCGCGGTCCTGACCCGATAGAGCGTCTGACGGATGGAACCCGCCGGCCGGCCGATCTTCTCTGCAATCTTTTCGACAGACTGGTCACTCCCATAACGGAAATCGAGAAGCTGCCGCTGCGCCGGAGGAAGCTGCTTCAAACAATGATTGAGCGCCTCTTGCCTCACATCGAGTTGCTGTAACTTACGCTGGGAGGTCTCGATGATCTGCTGGAGCGTTTCTTCGTCAAATACAACTCGCTCGCGGCCATATTTCCGGACCTGATTGAGCACCTTGTACCTTGCAATCTGGCTGGCCCATGCCCAGAAATCCGTTCCGTACTGAAATTCTTCGGCCTTTTCCCACAGTACGACGTTGATTTCCTGTAACAGGTCATCAACGTCGCTGGAACGAACCAGAAGACAGCGCACGAACGCCCGCAACCGGGATTGATGCCGGGCAATCTCCTGAACCATCAGTTTTCGGGTGGTTTCGTTCACGAATCAGAATCTCCACAGGGCTAATGTCGCGAACGAGACTTTTGTCAACAAATTCGAACGACAATCTCATAAAGCAATACGACATCTCACAAGGAGAATCGATGATTCGAAAGGAAGATTCGCAGGAAACCCGGCAACACAACCACACCCGATCGAGGGAATGATTTTTCATTCGGAATGCACTGCCCAGCGCACGCCACTGCACCCTGAAGCCAACGAAAACAAGCGACTTCCAAACCGGCTCACAGTTGATCCAACGCATCAAGCCAATCTACGAACAGATCACCCCCGCCATATTGTGGCAAGCCTTAAGAACCTCCAAATTTAACCTGCCGCAATGATTTCGAATCCAAGAAAACACCAAATCACAGACGAAACTGTCGAAATTGTACCTTACTCACTGCGCGAAGCCCAAACCAGTGAGAACCTTCAGCGTCACTCCAATTTTGATTGCAGCGACTTCGCGTGATGGGCGAAAGAACCAAGATTCGTCCGCACCATTCCCCAAACGATGTCGTGCGAGACCTTGGCGCGAATCGAAAATGTCAGGAATCGACCACCGCTTTCGGTCCCTGAAACCTTCGCTTTATTTCCGAGCCTGAGTGGATAACAGCGCCGATGGCAGACTTGGCCAGACGCAGGCCAGGTTAATGGTTCCGGAACTCGAAACCCTTCTGTATACCTCTGGACAACCGGTCGACGCACGATTTCGGTTGAATATGTGTCCAGCTTTCACTAGATTTTCTCTACAGCTTATCAGCCCATGGAATCTCCATCAGTCCATATCATTCACACGAGGGACGATCGGTGCAAAGTAAAAAACTTGAATTTATTGTCCATCTAGTAGAACAAATGATGGAAACATTAACTACCATTCGACGCGAAATGATTCAGCTGAAGTCAAGTATTGACTAGCTTAATCAAGCAGCAAGGACTGGTGAAGAAACCGGAATTGACTCAAAAAAGGAGGAGTCGTGCCAAAACGAGCTCCTTCAAATCCTGTGCGTTGAATATAATATCTTAGTTGAGGCCGCTGCAGGTTGTGCAAGTTTGCCTCCCTCAGCGAACCCGACTGTTTTTTTAAGAGAGTCAAAGCAGTTTTGTGACGAAATCAAGACGTCCTGCGACGTTATATTAAAAACGATCTCGCATGCAACAAAGCTCGCAAGCAGCAAATCGATAGAGGATATGCTACGTGAGAAGTTTTCCACTGAGGTGAATGAATGTGACAACGCGTTCGAGGCAATAGAACTCGAGGCGAGAAACATATCAACCAACGCTTCGGATTTTTTGTCTGCACTCAAATCTATCATCTCTGTCGATCTCCGCGACGTAATCGGTTCGCTGTACCAATATTACCCAACAGAAGCCATCGAGGAGCTCAAACTAAATCTAAGCGTCGAGCCGAGTTGATCGCTGTGATCGACACGGTAAAATGTTTGGAAAAAAGTAATTCATTCGTGGATCGTGAATACCCTATATATTGGCCGACGGATTTTGCCTCTTCATGTCGCCGCATAACTGGGTCAGCGAACAGAACGGTTACCGAAGACTCCTGATTGAGCTTGAGAACACCCCCGAAAATGCCAGGG
>CAIULL010000258.1 GCA_903899985.1 uncultured Schlesneria sp. | reverse complement strand
GCCAGCTACACCGATGGAACAAATGTGAAATATCTTGCTCTCCACCGACCTCGCGTCGGTGGGAGCAGCGCCTTTCAAGCTAATTCTTCTCATTAACCATCCGATTGAGTTAGTTGAATAGCTCTTCAGTCGTTGCTTCCACTGACACAAGGTCAGTGGAGAGCTTGCCTTTTTGCGATAAAGCTTGGTGGTAGCCTCTCAGTCGTTGCTTCCACCGACGCGAGGTCGGTGGAGAGCTTGAAGCTTGAGAGTCGCCACCACACTTTTTCAAAATACCCCTGTTTTCTCGCAGAAAATTCCTTCACGGCATTCCCCTCTTGGGCTTATTGTAAATTTTGTTGGTCTGCAACCGGGGGCGGAAACCGCCCCGGCTTTATTCGGCCGCCGCTATGCGGCTACATAAATCAACGATCTAAATCACACTTGGATTTGGCTTCGTCGAACTCGTAGGTTGCGTTCGTCATTTATCGCCCGATATCTTCGGGAACGTCGAGCGGCGATTGCGCCGCCGGCTCAACCTCTATGCACCCTATACGATGTGTTCCCTCATGCGACCCAGTCCCGAGCCATCTCCCTCTCAGTCTTCTGTGTCGCTGGAAGCCCCTGCCGTCACCGTCAACCCGACGCCGCAGCCGGTGCGCATTGCACTGGTGATATTGGCCGCCTGCCTGCCATATCTCGCATGCCTGGGTAACCCCTGGATTTGGGACGACTCGATATTGCTCGCGCAGAGACTGGCCCCGGAAAACACCAGTGGCTGGGTTGATATCTGGCGGCAGCCGTACTGGGGTAAGATCGGTCTCCCCGACACCTACCGCCCCCTCTCCTTGTCGCTGATCTATCTGGAACGGCTGGCGTTCGGGACATCTGTGGCACCTCGTGAGCAACTTGACGGCGGAATTGTCGGCACAGATCCTTCGGTTCATGGAGCGGAAGCGCGTGGCAAACCGCCTGTGGCGGCTTATCATGTGGTCAGTCTGCTGCTGCATGCTACCGTCAGCCTGCTGGTGATGGCGGTGGTCGGTCGGCTGGCCGGGGCGCGGGTTGGCTGGCTGTGTGCCCTGCTGTTCGCCGTGCATCCGATCCACGCCGAGGCGGTGGGGATGGTCTATGGCCAGTTGGAGCTCTGTGCGGCCTTGTTCACGCTCTCGGCGATCTGGTTTTACATACGGGCTCGTCAGGACGCACTGAAGCCCGTGCCATTCGCGCTGTCCATTTTACTGGCGTTCGCCGCGGCCTGCTCGAAGGAATCGGCTCTGATGTTGCCGGCACTTTTGCTGCTCGTTCGCGCGGTGTGGATGAGCGGCGATGGCGATCTTGCCAGCCGCGCCCATCGGTTCAAACGGGGCCTGGGCTGGGACGCACTGTTTCTGCTGCCGGTGTTGGCTTATCTGCTGCTGCGTCACGATGCAATGGGGAGCCTGGCGCCGCACCCTGACGCTACCATTTCGCAGAACTACACCCCGGGTCAGCGGGTCAAGGCGGTTGTCGTCTCGGTCGGCCACGCACTGCGCCTTTGCAGCGTCCCGAGCGGGCAGACGCTGTACTACGGCCATCTCCGCGATTCGGTGTTTGGCTGGCCAGTGAACGAACTGATCTGGATCGTCTTCGCGATGGGGGTGCTGGTCTGGCTTGTCGAGCGACTGGGGGCCTGGCCCGTACTGTTCGGCACGGGCTGGTTCGGGCTGACGCTGCTTCCTGTCGCCAATCTTGTCCCGACGGGGGTGCTGGTCGCAGAACGGACGCTCTATACCCCATCACTGGGGATTTGTTTCCTGATTGCGGCGGTGTTCGGTCAGTTTACCGACTTCCGTCGCTTCGCGCTAGTGGGCCTGGTGGCGGCCTCTGCCGTCATGGCCTGGGTGACGGTCAGTACCTGGCGCGACGAAGAGACCCTGTGGCGCACGACGGTGGCGGCCCATCCGCGCTCGCCGATGGGCCAGATGTGGCTGGGGGGATCAATGATCAAGCGCTGGCGGAAAACCGGAATCGTGCCCGGCCCCGAGGAATTGCGCAAGGCGGCCGAGGCGTTCGCGATCGCTCTTGAGCTGAATCCGGAACTGAAACAAGCTCAGACCGGCAGCGCTTATGTGGCAGAGATCCAGAGAACTGGAAAACTGCCGTCGGTGGAAAAATGAGTGGCAATACCAAGATGGATCAAGGATGATCACTAGCATTCAGGGGGCTTTGGATGCTCCGGACTAAGAATGATCTCCGTAACGACTTTTTTCATTTCGAACCTTCGTACGGCGATTGGGTCAAATGCGCCGATCCCACCCCAACGTCGAATAGAGCACAAGGCAGAACGCCAGCGCTGCGAAGGAGATTGCCGCAAGTATCAGTGACTGCCGCAAAGAGAGGCGATTGGGATTTAATGTCGCATCGCGAGCGGCCATCCACTTAGCGAATATCGATCCCAGCGTGATGTACAAAATCCCGGTCACGCCAACAACTACGGATAAACAGAAAAACCA
This sequence comes from uncultured Schlesneria sp., assembly GCA_903899985.1. Taxonomy (GTDB): domain Bacteria; phylum Planctomycetota; class Planctomycetia; order Planctomycetales; family Planctomycetaceae; genus Schlesneria. The sequence continues at coordinate 53,966 of CAIULL010000258.1, read as the reverse complement.
GAATCGGTAGTCCGGGATGTACCTGCTTGCCACCATCAACAGGGAAGCAGAGATCAAAACGAGGAGTCCATATGTTCGAGGGCGCTTTTCAACGAACTGCTGGACGATTGGATGCATATTTTTTGCTACTGCCGAACCAGGAAATAAGCGATCTCAGGAACGTTTGTGATATTCTTAGATTGAACTCAGCCCTGATCTATTAAGGTCAATCGCTTGAACTACCTTTTCCCAGGTTGGGGAGAGCGTTCTGTTTTGTAGATTCCATCGAACTCGACATTGAGAGGCCCTCGAGCAGCGGCGATACGAGATCGCGGGACCGCATCCAGCTGAGAAAGGCTTCAAGATCCTTGGGAAGGCAGTTGCCAGAAACCGGGCCCCAGTCTCGTGTGCCGTAAGCGGGATTCCACATCCCTTCGGCACTCTGAGATGTGACCGAAAAGATGGCTTCGGTCTCTGCAGTCAGATTAAGTCGCTCTGCCACGCGACGCATTTCATTGAAAAAGCCGATTTTCAGCGTATTGAAATTGTTATGGATGTACTTCTGCAATTCCGCCGCTTCGAGTGAAACCCGCACGACGGGGCCTCCGATGTCAGCCAGGATTTTCGCGACGGCATCTCCGTGCCCGGGTTCACATTCCCCAAGCAGATGGATTCGCGGTGCTGAGGCGTCGGCGGCCGCATGCTTTTCGCGGAGAAACTCGGGATAATACACGAACTTGAAGTGTTCGTTTCGTCGTAGTCCGCTTACGTGTTCGATGTAGGGGATTGCCCAATCGCGCGACGTACCCGGCAGGATGGTGCTGCGGATCACGACCGTCGGCGACAGTTCCGGTCGAAGTAATGTTGCGACTCGTGCCAGCGACTCTCTCAAAGCGGTACGCTCCTGCTCACCCCTGATGGTCGGTGTCTGCACACAGAGGAAATAGAGTGAACAGGGATCGGCATTCTCGTCGGGAAGGGTCGCGTGAAGTCCCTGGTTTCGGAGATCCTGGACGCGATCGGGATTACTATCAACCCACTGAATGTTGGCCCCTTGCGAAATAAGAGCTCGGCCGAACGCCGAACCGACCACACCTGCACCAACGATCTCGATCTTCATGACGACCTCTCTCTCTCCGCGGCAGCCGCCGCCGCTTTGGCAATATCCTGCGTGAATCGAGCGTGATTGTCGAGAAACCACTCCCGGGCCCGTTCACGAAGCTTTTGTTTTTCTGTCTCGCTCAACTGCAGCAGACGATTGACAGCCGCCTCGATTGAGGAAACGGCCGCGTAGCATGTTGTACCCAGCCCCTGTTGTTTCGTACGGTCGTATGAGACAAGGATCCCGCGGTCGTTGGTGACCAACTCGTTCATCGGTGGCGCGTCGGTCGACAGGACGATTCCCCCGAGACCCATTGACTCGCAGAGGATGTGCCCGAAGCCTTCTGCTTCCGACGGACACATATGGAATTCCGATCGATTCTGCAGGAGACGCAATTCCTCGTCGCCGATCCGTATTGGCCGGTAGTCAACGTTCGGGATCTTGACGACCTGTGCCCTGTTCGGATTCTGAATCAGGACCAGCTTCGGCCATTCAGGGTGACGCCGCCAGGCTTCGAGCAACGCAGGCGTCCCCTTCTGGAGGCTCTGGCCTGCGAGGTGGAGAAATGTCTGTGGTTCCTTAACGACCGATGGGTCGTAACGGTCGAACGAACTGAATCCCACGTAAGTGACGAGCGGTGAGTAGGGGTTGAAAAGTTGTTCCGCATATCGGGTTTTGACCCAGATTCCGTCAAGCGATGGAAGATAGGGCTTCCAGCGAACAGGCATCCATTCCTGATTCGGAATCCAGACGTTCCGTCGGGCAAGACTGAACTGAGACGGAACCAGTTCTTCGAGGAAGATGTTCAGGTCGGCCTGTTCGATCCAGCCAGCACGAGCGGCCACTGCCCGGGCCCCTCTTTCCATCCCGTGCCTCAGCCACCTTCGACACCGGTGCGCCAACCGCACGACTCGGTACCGGGACGGGGAAAACCGGACATCCTCGACAAGCTCGACCCACCAGCCTGCGGAAGTGAGTGCCTCAGACACGATACGTGCTGAACGGGACAGGCCACCGCCGTTGGACCAATAGACAATGCGGGCCCACGGCTGCCCCTGCGGGTGGGTCGCGATGAGATCGTTGGAATCACTGTTGTCAAAAACCATTTTTCATTCGAAACGCAGAAAGACAAAACCCGTCGCCAACTATATTAGTTCAAGCCCGGCTGGAGTAGACACCGATTCACTCGCACAAAGCGTTGGTGAAAAGGAAATCCAAAATATCATTTCAGGCCGGTGTCGTTACCGACGCGGGCCTTACCTGAGAAACCAGCGAGATTACGCCTCGGACCAGAGTCGCCGTCTCGCAAGCGGGCTTTCCATGAGCAGGTTCCAAACGTTAAGAAAGAGTTTCATTTTTCTATTGAATATGTTTGCGTTATGTTGTATTTTTTTGTTGCACGCCTGTTGAACGAAACGAAGGCTCGGGTTTCGTTTCGTTGCTGCGAATCCGCGTTTCTCTTTGAGACGCTGATAAACGATGTCAGCGTCACTTAGTTTAACCCGCAGCCAGCGGCGCAGGAGAATCGGCGTCCAGCCGATTTCTTCGAACGTTGCCGAGCCTTATTACGAATAGTTGGTTGACGGCGGTGAAAGGTAACGGCAATGACCAAGCTCACAATGACACCTCGGGCTCGTGATCGATTCCGATGGACTCGCTTCTCTGGGAGACGCGGTTTAACGATGCAATAAGAATCCTGCGGTTCACTGGACAACTCGCTCGGGCAGAATGAAGGGAATCGAACTCGATCGAACTGCGTCGAACTTGATCGAACTCGCACACCCCAAAAAACACGGAAATGATCGCCAAAACGCTATGAATTACGAGGAATGGTCGAAGTCGATCGAACTTGATCGAACTTTGACACCAGATTTCGCGGTGACGTGATGACAGCAGAATAGAAGAGAAGATTTTTTAACAGAAGGACACGAAGGGAACGATGGGAAGAGAATCCACAGGAGTTCTTCGGTCGGTGGTTTGTGCGGGGTCGGGAGGCCGCTCGCACAACGAAGTCGGCCAAGTTGGCCAACTTCGAACCTGCGAAAAATCCTACGAAACAGGGAACTTGGCCAACTTGGCCAACTTTTTTTCGATAACTCGGTGGGCCTCGATGACTCGACGCATCCTGCGAATAGAAAGACGGATCGAGTGGAACCTCCACCGCCCGAAGATTACGCCCGACTCCGCGAAGTCGGCCAAGTTGGCCAACTTCGAACCTGCGACAAAGCCTACGAAACAGGGAACTTGACCAACTTGGCCAACTTTTTTTCGATAACTCGGTGGGTCTCGATGACTCGTCGCATCCTGCGAATAAAAAGACAGATCGAGTGGAACCTCCACCGCCCGAAGATTACGCCCGACTCCGAGAAGTCGGCCAAGTTGGCCAACTTCGAACCTGCGACAAAGCCTACGAAACAGGGAACTTGACCAACTTGGCCAACTTTTTTTAATGATTTGTTCGGCGGCGATGGCTCGAACCAACCTACGAAATACAGAGGACCGTTCGGGTGGAACCTTGCCCTTACTAAGAGCAGGCACGAGACATTATTCACGCACATGAAATATCATGTTGATTCCCAGGGCAAAGGCCCGTTAACCTCCACCGCAGGGGTGGTGGGGTGGCGGCTTTGGGAAATCCTTCACCGCAGTACTCACGGGGATAACGTGAGAATGAAGGAAGTTGGCGAACTTGGCCAAGTTCAAACCTGCAAAAAGCCTATGAAATACGGAACTTGGCCAACTCGGCCAACTTTTTTCGGAATCTCCAGATTCACCGGGAGTACCAGAGGCACAACCGGCTGAGGTCGTTTGATTCCGCTAGCCATCGGACTCGGCTTCTGGCTGCGTATTGTGCCAGGGCGGGTGAGTAGCCGTGATGGTGGTCAGCAATTGCCAGTCCTTTGGAAATGTCATCAACGGTCAAATGGTTTCGTCCGTCACCGACCGCCAGCCAGCGGGCCAGCCACAACGTCACGGGTAGCATCAATGCCAGACTCTGAAAGCCCTCTGCGAACGGGACGTCATAGTATGCCGAACCGAAAAAGTGCATTCCTTGAATCTTGACTCGAAAATAACGGGTCAGAACCTCTTCCGACTGGGCGTCCAATGAGCCGAACGGTGTCTCCAGAGAGGCGAAAGGGACCGGTTTGAAACCTGGTTGAAGCGGCGGAACGTCGCCGTTTCCCTTCGTGAATTTGAGGATCGCTCGAAACAGACGCCAGCGTCCCCAGGGGCCTGCTGAGAGATCCGCCACCGTGTCCTTCCTCGCGTATTGAGCGACCAGCGTCCGAAAATACAGCCGACCTAATCGACTCGGCTCATCGATTTGAGCAGGGATGCCGGGAAATTCAACGCGAGCCGCTTCCATGAGCAAACCAATTAACTCGCGAATGCGGGGTCCTTTCAATTTCTCGAATGACGACTGACCGACCAATGTTGTCCAGATGATGGCACGCAGGAGTTTCACAATGAGGGGTGAAGTCGGGTCCGCGAACGTGTGATCGAGTGCTTCGACGAAGGGAAGCAAATCGGACCAGTCAACTCGATCAGAACGGGTGAGCAAGGGTGGCGGAGATTTTTCGGCACCACGCGGAATGACTTCCTCGGCCATTCGTCGTAATTCACTCGACCGCTGGGTGACTGCCATCCCCTTATTCGCGACGACGGACGGGCAACTGAACCTGAGACTGACGGCGAATGATTTTCCCGACGGATGAAAGGCAAATGGATAGACTCGGCAAGGAAGCGGCTTGGCTGCTTCGCCAAATTTTGCGTGGATGCGGCAAAGTCCTTTTTCGTTCAGAAAGACACATCCCCCATCCGCCGTATGACTTAGTCGATACTGCTTGCGCCAGGGGGGGCCTGAGTGCCATTGCATGACAGGTTGATGAACGCCGTCCTCGGCTGTCCAGTTTTGCTGGAGAATTCGCTGTCGCTCCGCTTCTGTCACTTCGATCAAGTGCTGTCGACAGCAACCGCCACAATTGTGACAGCTCCAGTTTTGAAGTACGGGCAATTCCAGACGCGGACCAGCCATGAATCTCTTTCTCACAGAAGAAGGAGCTTCCATGCTAACTTGAAATTCGAAATTGCGAAGTCTCGTTCAATCCGGTATGACATTTAAGTCGATATTGATTCGTGATTGTTACACGGTGGGTATCCAATGTCCGCGTCCGTTCCCAAATTCGCTCATCCTCAAATCGGCCGACGTGCTGCATTGCAGGCGGGCGGGATCGGTCTATTGGGCTTGGGAATGAATCATTTGCAGGCCCTGCAAGCTGCTGATGTTACGACATATCGCGGGAATAAGACGGCAAAATCGGTCATCTACATCTTTCTCTCTGGCGGACTTGGTCAACACGACAGTTTTGATATGAAGCCAGAAGCGCCGGATAATATCCGGGGCGAGTTTCAGCCGATCGCCACGAAAACCCCTGGGCTTGAGATTTGCGAACATTTGCCGAAGCTGGCGCAGCGCAGTCACCTGTGGTCGATCTGCCGTTCGCTGACTCATCCGACGAATGATCATTCGGCCGGTCACATGATCATGCTGACGGGAAAGTCGATGCTTCCGCCCGGCTTTGATCCCAATGGTCCGAAACGAACCGACTGGCCTTCGATTGCCTCCGTTGCCCGAGCGGTCACCAAACCTCGCAATAATCTTCCTCCAGCGGCCATTCTCCCCGAAAGGTTGATCCATACGACACGACGCGTGATACCGGGTCAATTCGCCGGGCAGTTGGGATCACACCGGGACCCGTGGGTGATTGATGCGGCCGGATATGATTCGGCCTGTTACGGGGCCTACCCGGAATTTGCCTTCGATCATCAGGAGCGACCGAAGGTCTTTAACGCCGATCGCAAATTTCAAATCCCTGATTTGACCCTTCCTGCCGAACTGTCATTCGACCGTTTCGGCAAACGGATGGATCTGTTGCAGTCGATCGAACATCAGCGACAGGACCTGGATCGTGCGGCAGGGACCGAATCGTTTGATCGATCGCGTCAGGGAGCAATCTCGCTGTTAACCGACCCCAAGGTGAAACAAATCCTGGATGTCAAAAATGAGCGGCCCGAGACACTGGATCGCTACGGACGAAATTCGTTCGGCTGGTCGCTGCTCATGGCACGTAACCTGGTGGAAGCGGGTGTGAATCTGGTCCAGGTCAATCTGGGGAACAACGAGACCTGGGATACTCATGGCGAAGCGTTTCCGCACTTGAAAGACAAACTTTTCCCACCAACCGACAAGTGCCTGTCTGCCCTGCTGGACGATCTTCATGATCGAGGGATGCTGGATGACACGCTGATCGTGATGGCGGGTGAGTTTGGTCGAACACCGAAAGTGACTCATCTGCCACAGCACTATAAATTGCCGGGACGTGATCATTGGGGAGCGGTGCAAACTGTGTTCTTCGCCGGAGGTGGGACACAAGGGGGCCATGTTATCGGCGCTTCGGACAAGATCGGGGCCTACCCTGCCGCTGATCCACAAAAGCCCGAGAACATGGCCGCTACGATCTATACGGCACTGGGTCTTCCTGACACGGCAGCCTGGTACGACGATCTGAATCGACCGACGCATATCTTCGACGCGAATCCGATTGCCGGACTGTTTTAATACCTTGTCAAACTTCCTAATAAGAATTCTGTGCCACTGCTTCAGAGTCTTCGGAGAAGCAGTGTCTTCTCGTTCGACCAGTGAAAGAGCACTGCATGACCGAAGACGTTCATACAGTGGCACCCTGATTCAGAAGCTTGGCAAAGCACTAATTCTTGAACGGAACAATCTGAAGTTGTCCGTCAGGACTGATATGACAGCGGATTGCCCCTCGAGTTGCCGTCGTCAGGATTTGAGTTTCAGGGCCATAACGCGCGGCAAGGCGTTCGGCGGCACTCGCTTCTGGAGTGCTGACGACCAGGTATTCCGGGGTCGCCCAGCGAGCCAGATCGGGTGGGTTCGCTTTCAAGCTGCCGTGATGTGGTGAAAGCAAAACATCCGTGTCGACGGGAGGTGTCTTTAACAGTCGCTCAAGGCCGTCAAGTTCAAGATCCCCGGTCAGCATGATTCGTCGCCCGGCATATTCAATGCAAAGCACGATGCTGTTGGGATTGTCTTTGGATGAGTGAAACTCGTTCGGTGGATGGAGGATTTTTAATGACACACTCGGATCGAGAACCAGCGATTCTCCTTCGCAGATCAAGCGGACCTTGGCCCCGGCGCTGGCTGAACGTTCGATCGCATCAGCGACCGGCAGTTGTTTCCAGTCGAGAAAGGTACGATGCACAAATAGATTCCCCGGTAACACGATACGACTTAACTCGGGCAAGGCGTTGCAGTGGTCGCCATCGGCGTGTGAGATTACCACGGCGTCCAGTCGCGAACGGCCCGTCGTCCACAATGCCTGTGAGATTGTCCGAGCGACCGATCCGCCACCGACCATTCCACCCGCATCGTACAAAGCCGTGCGACCGTTTGGGCACTCGATTAAGACGCTTAGCCCATGCCCGACGGAGATGAACGTGCATGTGACCCCACGCTGAGGCTCGCGATAAAGATCCCAGGCAAGCCCCAGCACCATCCAGGTTAATCCGGCGCGAACTGAAACAGCGGCAGCCCAGCGATGGTTGCGAATCAACAGAATTGGCAGCAGGGTCAATCCATAAAACCCTATCGTCCACCAGAGTGGAGGTGAGGGGACATAGACGTGTCCCAGGTCAAGACTCGCACCGGCATGGACGGTCCAGAGAAAGCCTCGCAACATCATGTCGAACGGAATCCCCAGCCAGCCAAACAGGCTTGACCAGACCAGACCGAGCAACAGGAAGGAGTAGCCAATCCAGAACATGACGGTGACCGGAACTGCAAGCAGGACTGTCAGTAATGATCCGATCGGTGAAACAAGATGAAACTCACTGGCGACCAGTGGTGAGGTCATGACCCAGACCGCCAGTCCCACGACATTCGCCTCGATGATGGCACGTACGATTCGACGAACCGATCGCTTCAGAAACGAATTTTCCAATGGTCCGTCGTCCTCCTTGACCAGTGTCTGCTGCTGCAACAGCTTCAGCCAGTTCGTGGTGTGCAGGATGGCGAAAACCGCGAGAAACGAAAGCTGAGCTCCGGTGTTGAACAAGTCGGTCGGATTCCAGGCCAGTACGGACAGGCCGGCAAGGGCCAGTGAGTTACCCATCGACCCGGTACGCCCCAGCAGTGTTCCCATCGCAACAACGACAGCGACAACCGTCGCACGGACGATTGGGGGATTCGCGTCCGTGACGATTGCATAGAGAGGTAAAGCGATCAACACGATCCACGTCGAAGTCTCGGCCGATCGACCCAGCCATCGGCTGAGTGACCAGAGCCAGCTCCATAGCAGCCCGACATTCATTCCCGAAATGGCCAGGACGTGGAGCATCCCGCTTTCGCGGAAAGCTCGACGAGTTTCATCATCGATTTGGACACGGCTTCCCAACAGCATGGCTTGAGCCACGGGAGCCGTGTCGCTCCGAAGCCAGTTCGAAATCAATTGCTCAGCACGCGATCGCAGTTGGCCACGCAGGACCAGCAGCCAATCCCATACGGTTCGTTCTCGACTTAAGACAGCAACACAGTCAGGGTGGTCAGAACGGACTACCGCGAAGATCCCCTGAGCACGCAAGAAGGAACGCTGATTGAAATCGCCGGGATTCGCTGGTTCACTGGGAAGAGCCAACGTTCCCGTGACTTCGACAAGATCACCCAACGCGACTTTGGACAAAGCGCCATCGACAGAGACTCGCGTTGTCCCCGAAACCGGCAGCGACTTCGTGGCGTCAGTCACCAGCGATCGGCTTTCCAGGATTAGAATCGTGTGTTCAGGACTTTGCCAGCTTGCGCGGCTCGCCTCAGGATGGTGGACAATCCAGGGTGTTTGAACGACTTTTCCCACAACGCGAACCAGTTCTGGAGTACTGGTTGCGGAATTGGCGATATTGGTCTCGGCTCGACAATTCCAGCGGCAATGATGCCAGGCTCCCATCAGTCCGAACCAGCCAAGTAAAAGGAACAAGGCGGACGGCCATCGGTGTCGAGTGGAAAACGCCACAAGCCAGGCACTCGCCGACACAGTGGTCAGCAACAGCCATACGTTGAGCGAGACGGGATAAATCCGGTCTGCCAGGATTCCCAGCGAGGCGATACCAACGATGACAATGGCCGGGCAACGGCGGCGACGATCCGTCACCGGCGAGTTTGCAGCCAGCTCAAAGACATGCGACATCACCGTGCCTCACGCAAAAGACTTGATTGGTAATCCAGTTTATCGAAATCCTTGGGGATTCGCCTTTGTCACAGTTCGATATCGGTCAGGCTGTCGCCGTCGGCAATCCTTGTTATCAGCAGATCTCCCCGAAATCGACTCTCTTATGCTCTGGGGCCGGGCGTTCATATTTCAAAGAGTTGGATGAGGAGGATTAGGGCTGTCCCTCGTCCGCAGTTGTTACTTCTTGTCGAAGGAGTCCAGCCAATGTTGTAGACATCCGTCGATCAAAAGGATAAAGATGAAAACTAAACCAAATAATGCTGCGCTTGCAAAAATCATGTCGATGCCCTTGATCCACGATGCAATTGCCGTCCAAAGGAGCCAAACACCAAACAATTCTCCGAACATCAAACTTGAGAACAGTCTTTGGATGAAGATCTGTAACACTTCAATGTATTTTTTCACCCGGAACCTCGTTCATGACTGAGCAACGCGGCTTCAATTGTAAAACGAACCCTGTAGTACCGACAGTATGATTGGTTTCGGTGAACTCGTTTGCGATCAAGAAGAACTCATCAACACTGACATTGTTTATCACGCGTCAACGAGTATTACAGATCACAGAATTTCGAGATCGAACGCCCCACAACAGATTGAACATCCCATGCCCAATCAAATCCAGGTGATCGTCCCTTACTGGCTGGGTAGAGCAGAAACATGGGTTTTTGATGACGTCGCAACGGGTCTCGTCCAGGAGCCGTTCGTTAACGGGATTCCGGAGATGATCGATGATCTTGTGGCAGAAATCCCTAACGCACGGAACGGATTTCGAATGCTCTTCTCGGCGTCACCGTTTCCCGGTTACCAAAAACGACTCGAATGGGTTCGGGAGGAAATGGGTGGCAACTGGTACCAGACCGATTCACCCACGATGCAAGGCTGGCTATGCCCGGCGCTCTTTAATTATTTCGACGAAGCCCCCGGCGAGTTATATGTCAAAGCGGAAATGATGAAACTTAGTCGCCGGGCAATTGATTAATCACCGGTCACCCACAAACGCGGTTCTCCATGATTGTCGACTTCGACGTGGATCACATTGGGGTGGGAACAGATCGGGCAGGCTTCCACATATTCCTTTTCGGACCCGGCAGACAAATCGACGGGAACGACGATTTGCTCGCCACAGGATGCGCAAGTGTAACTGGCTACTTCTTCATTCATCTAGGTGACACCTCGTCAGTGAGCGTACTGGGGAGAGATCACGCACTTTCTGCGATTGTCAGTCTCTTTTCAACGGAAGATGAATTGGAATAGTGATCCGAAACGACTTTCAAATAGTTGCTTTCTTCTTCCAGTGGACTGAGCGACAGCATCAATTCCCGCATGGCCCAACCGAGTCCGGTCAGGAACAGGATATTGCCGATAGCCCCAGTGACAATTGCGGCCGTCCCGACTCTGTCATGTAAGAAAGCCGCTCCGGCAAGCAGGGAACAGACCAGAAACGCGGCGATCGCAGCCAAGAGGCACATCAAACCTCTCTGAACCATCCTGGCTTTGACTGTCACAACGTCGATCTGTGTATCGAGCATTTCCAGCAACATCGTGTGCTCTTTGCGGACTTGTTCGTGCCGTTGTTTCAGCAATTCGATTTTCTGCAAATGAAAGGCTCGGATTCGAGCGAGAATAGTCCCTAAACGGTTATAGAGAGCCAACGTGACTAACCCACACGCCGAGATCAGCACAACCGGCGTGACCGACGCTGAGAGCACGTGAGAAGTGTCCAAGATAAGCACCTGAATTTAAAGGGGATTTGCAGCAGTGTCGGGAATCGACAGGCGGGGTGCGTGTGATAGCGATGACTCAAAAATCGGTCAACATCAGGCTTGAGCCTGATGTCATCTCGCCGAAGACTTTTTTTAGAAATTTTGTCGGTTTGACCCGGGATCGGTTCGAAGTTCTTACTACTCTCCAATGATCTTAACCAACACACGTTTGGATCTGCGACCATCAAATTCACCATAAAAAATCTGCTCCCACGGTCCGAAATCGAGTTTCCCTTTCGTGACCGCGACAACCACTTCCCGGCCCATGATCTGACGTTTCATGTGGGCATCGGCATTGTCCTCGCCGGTTCGGTTATGAGCATATCTTTGCGGCGACGCATCAAACGGCGCGAGACCTTCGAGCCACTTTTTGTAGTCTTCGTGAAGGCCCGCTTCGTCGTCGTTGATAAAGATCGAAGCGGTGATATGCATGGCGTTGCATAATAAAAGCCCTTCGGAAATGCCGCTCTTCCGGACAATCTCTTCGATCGTGGGGGTGATATTCAGAAAGCCCATCCGCCTGGGAAGGTTGAAGGTCAGGTATTCGGTGTGTGACTTCATGACGATTCCAGTTTGGGGAGTTGTCGTGAACAGGACATTCAACCTAAGATATCGTAGAAATAACCCGTCGAATACTTTGCTGGCAGCTAACTCCTTGAGCGCGAGCACTTTTCGAATGAGAAGTCCGCTGGCCTTCTGAAATCACGGTCGCACAATCGACTTCGGTCGAGTGGCAGGCTGACCGTCTGTCTGATAGAAAACGCTCTTAAATTTCGATAATTCCAGACACGACAAATTGGCAAACGTGCTTATTTTTCGGCGATTGTCTGGTTCGCGTGATCCTTCTCGAAAGTATTTCTTCATGTCCACCAGCTATGACGTGTTTGGCGTTGGCAATTCGCTTGTTGATATCCAGGCTGTTATTGATGATTCTACGCTCGAAAGCCTTCAGTTTCATAAGGGAATCATGACGCTGGTCGACGAGCCGACACAAGCTCGGGTGCTCGACAAGATTCGTGGTGCCAAGTTCAATCGCTGTGCAGGTGGTTCGGCAGCCAACACAATTGCCGGTCTGGTCGATTTTGGAGGCAAAGGGGCCTACGCCGCCAAAACGGGGCAGGACGAACTGGGCGATTTTTACCTGAAATTCATGCGTGATCTGGGTGTGACGATCGAAGTTCCACAAGCCCCAGGCCAGACTGGTACCTGCGTGGTTTTGATCACTGACGATGCTCAGCGCACGATGCTGACTCATCTTGGCCTCTCTGCCACCTTAGGCCCTGACGACATTTCGGAAGCCGAAATCAAGAAGGCCAAGTACGTCTATATCGAAGGATATTTGTTCGCTGGCGATTCGACGAAAGCAGCCGCGCTGAAAGCTATTGAACTGGCGAAGAAAAACGGAGTCAAAGTCGCCTTCACGGTTTCGGACCCGTTCCTGATCGGCATGCATCGTGATCTGTTCTGGGACTTGATCAAGGGGCCTGTTGACCTGCTGTTCTGCAACCTCGAAGAAGCCCGCAGCCTGACTGGCAAAACTGATCCAGTCGATTGTGCTCATGACATTCATCAGCATGCCGCCGATGTGGCACTGACCCTCGGAGCCGACGGTTCGCTGCTCATGCATCAAAGTCAGGCAATCCCCATTGAAGGGGTCACAACCAAAGCGATCGACACGACCGGGGCTGGCGACATGTACGCATCGGGAATCCTGTACGGCATCACGAACGGCCTGACATGGAAGCAGTCAGGTCACCTGGCCTCACACGCTGCCGCGCGGGTGGTCGCTCAAATGGGTGCCCGCTTACAAAAGCCCTTTACCAAAGACGAAGTGGCCAAGCTGATCGAAGGAGTTTGACGCGCGTCGGATGATGGGTTCAGAATAGGTAAGTCGTTCTCGCGTTGACCTGTTCTGAACACGTCGTCAGATGCACGTGAACAGGCTGCGCTGGTTTTGCGAGTTCGACTTGTCCCCGAATTGACCTGCGCCGATTTGCTGGCCATACTCATGAATGGCTTTCGATTTTTGCCGTTTGGCGTTGTGAGGCGTTGCTGATGCCCGTCGCTCGATGTTTTTGCGCGTTGTTGTTGCTGTTCACCGCTTCGGCGGCACCTGCGGATGATGCGCCCATTGACTATGCAACACAGGTCAAACCGATATTGGCCAGACATTGTGCCGTATGCCACGGGGTCAAGAAGCAGCAGGTCGGGTTGCGCGTCGATTCGGCCAAAGGGATGCTCGACGGTGGGGATTCGGGGCCGGCGATTGTCCCTGGTGAGGCTGCGAAAAGCTTGTTGTTTCAAGCAGTGACAGGGACTGAAGGGGCATCACAGATGCCTCCTGAAGGTGACAAACTGAGCGATGCCGAAATCGCCACGATTCGCAAATGGATCAATGACGGTGCAAAGTATCCTGCGGATGAATTGACCGAAGCGGCCGAAGTGCGTACCAGCGATCATTGGGCATTCCAACCGATCCGGGCGACCGTTCCTCCCCATCACGCCGATGATTTCCAGCGACATAACGGGATTGATGATTTTATTCTCGATCGACTTTCGCGTGAGAGAATCGCTCCGTCGCCAGAAGCCGACAAGACGACGCTCGTACGACGGGTGCATCTCGATCTGCTCGGTGTACTCCCTTCAATCGAAACCGTTCGTGAGTTTCTTGCCGATCGATCACCTGATGCCTACGAACGACTTGTCGACCGATTGCTCGCCTCGCCCCACTACGGAGAACGCTGGGGTCGAGACTGGCTTGATTCTGCCCGCTACGCAGACTCAAACGGATTCACTCGCGACCAGCCGCGAACGATCTGGAAGTACCGCGACTGGGTGGTCAATGCGTTCAACGAAAATCTGTCATTCGACCGGTTTACCATTGAGCAGATTGCCGGAGACCTGCTTCCCAAACCAACGCTGGAACAACTGGTCGCCACCGGATTCCACCGCAACACATTAATCAATGAAGAAGGGGGAACCGACCCCGAACAATTCCGCGTTGAAGCGGTCGTTGATCGCGTTAACACCACCGGTTCCGTCTTTCTCGGGCTGACGATTGGATGTGCCCAATGCCACGATCACAAGTACGATCCCATTTCACAACGTGAGTACTATCAACTTTACGCGTACTTCAATTCGACCGAGTTCTCTCCCGGCGACCCTGCTGCGCCGCGGATCGATGTTCCTTCATCCGACCAAATCAAGAACGGCGAGCCCGAGCGACTGGCAAAGATTCGAAGCGAAATCCGCCGACTCGAACAGGAGTTGAAAGAACAGGCACCAAACATCGCAGCCGATCTGGCCGCTTGGGAAAAGGAGTTGACCGAGGACGAAAAGAAGAAGCTGCCGTTCAATGTGAAGAATGCCGTCGACCTACCCCTGATGGATCGGTCTGAAGTTCACAAGCGAGATCTCGACGCATATTTTCGGGGATTAACCATCGCTCGAGAGAAGTACCCGCAATTGAACGAGATCGCGCGTTTACGTAGTTCAGAACCCAAGTTTCCGACCACGATGATCACGCGAGAAACCAAGACGCCACGTGAAGCGTACATTCAGATTCGCGGCGACTTTCTGCGAAAGGGGGCAAAGGTCCAACCAGCAGTCCCCAATGCCCTTCATCGAGTGGCAAATCGGGAAACACCAGAAAACCAGCAGAACCAGAAGGCAAACCGTTTGGATCTGGCCGAATGGCTGGTCTCACCTGACAACCCCCTGACAGCTCGCGTCATCGTCAATCGTTACTGGCAGCGATTTTTCGGACGTGGAATTGTCGAGACGGAAAACGACTTTGGAGTTCAAGGTGATCGCCCGACACATCCTGAATTGCTGGATTGGCTGGCAAATGAACTACGTGGTTCAGCCGGCACGGACCAGCGGGGATCGATGACGCCACGTCCGTTGTGGGATCTCAAACGCCTTCATCGGCTGTTCGTCTCTTCGGCGACATACCGACAATCGTCTCATGCCCGGCCCGATCTGCTGGAAGCTGATCCCCTCAACAAACTGCTTGCACGCCAGTCGAGACTACGCGTCGACGCAGAAGTAATCCGCGATGCCTCTCTGGTCGCGAGCGGCTTGTTGACGGAAGAACTTGGTGGTTCGCCCGTCTACCCACCTCAGCCTGAAGGGGTCTTCGATTTCACTCAGGATAAGAAGCCCTGGAAGACTTCCGTCGGTCGCGATCGATATCGCAAAGGAATCTATACGCACATCTGGCGATCCAGCTTGTATCCTGCGATGGCGGTCTTTGATTTCCCCGAACCCAATGTTGCGTGTACTCGTCGCAATCGTTCCAACACGCCATTGCAATCGCTCACGCTGGCGAACGATGAAACGTTCTTCGAATTCGCTCGTGGTTTTGCCACGAAGCTGCTTGAGACCCCAGTTGCCGACGACAGCCAGCGTTTGTCTTTTGCGGTGGAAACAGCATTGGGGCGAGAACCCACTTCAACGGAACTGGCTCGCCTTCGGGGATATCTGCAGCAACAACGCGACCTGTTCGCAAACGACCCGAATGCCGCGGCCGCCTTCGCTCCAAAGTCCGTGCCGTCAAATGTCTCGGTCTCTGACGCAGCCGCCTGGACCGCCATTTCGCGAGTTCTGATGAACCTGGATGAGTTCATCACACGTGAGTAATTCGGATCCGGCGAAGATGACTGCAATGTCCCTTTGGCATCGCATCACCCTTCGCGGACAAGTCGTTTTGCTTTCATTTCAAACCGAGGTAACGAACCTGTCGGTACGACCTTCACTTCCGCCAGAAACTGAAGTCGCTGCTTGATCGTCGCGGCCACATTCTGGGCTAACGTCTCGGCGTCGATCCCCGGTTGAGGCTCCAGTTCAAGCCGAATGTGCTGCATCTCACGATGGCGAGTGACAACAATTCGAAACTCCGTCACGTCAGGGAATTCACGGACAATCGCTTCGATACTCGATGGAAAGACATTGTTCCCGCGAATGATCAACATGTCATCAGTTCGGCCTAGAATGCCACCTTTCAAACGCAGCCAATTCCGGCCTGAAGCATGTGGTGACAGCTCCGCCTCGACCAGATCACCCGTGCGATACCGTAAAAGGGGTGAACCGGTCCGACCCAGATTCGTGATCACCAATTCGCCGCGACCATCCGTCGAGGGCCTGCCCGTTGCAGGATCGATGATTTCGGGAATACATGCCGATTCGTTGACCGTTAGACAATCGGGATCGTCTTCACATTCGGTTGCCAGTGGGCCGATTTCTGTCATGCCCCAATGATCAAAGACGCGTGCTCCCCACACGTCGCTGATCCGAGCCCGGACGGAAGGGATCGAACCACCGGGTTCACCAGCAACTAGCACGGCGCGAACACTGCTGCTTGAAACGTCAATTCCCTGCGAAGCAGCCACTTCCGCCAAGCGCAAGGCATAAGTCGGCGTACAACCAAGCCAGGTGACATCATTTTCCAGGATCAGTTTCAACCGTGCTTCACTGCTCATGCCACCTGCTGCGAGGCAAAGGTTGCCTTGTCGAGCCGCTCCTTCGAACCCTGCCCAGAAGCCAAGAAACGGGCCGAATGAAAAAGGAAAACACAATCGGTCGTCTCGGCGCAGGCCGAGCAACCGATAAATCGTCGACCAGCAGTCCAGCATCCAAGTCCAGCTCGCCGGTGTATCAAGCCACCGCAAAGGTTGACCGGTTGTTGTTCCGCTTGTTTGGTGTAATCGCGAATAATCAACAATGGGGAACGTCAGATTCGTACCATAAGGAGAATGGACCAACTGGTCTTCGACAAGCTCTGCTTTTGTTGTGAACGGCAGCCGATTAAGGTCATCGGGCGTGCGAATCGAGCTGTGGTCCACTCCGGCGTCAGCCAGCTTTCGTGTCCAGAATGGATTTGCTGGAACAACCGCCTTCAGCAATTCCGCCAGTCGGGCTCCCTGCCAGTCGGCGAGTTCCGTTCGACTCCACATTTCCGGTACCGAGCCGTGACTCAAGGGAATTCCTCGTTAGAAAAGCGTCTTCGGATCGCTCGTACCGGCGGTTGGAGTGGCGTCAAACGGAGCGGTCGTCGGTTCGCCATTCGCTTTAAAATTGACAAGGATTTCAATTTTCTGCTCAGCCTGTTCCAGAAACGAGTGGCAGTTACGAAGCAACCCGATTCCACGTTCGAACTGAGCCAGAGATGCTTCCAGGCCCAGCGAATTATCTTCCAAGTCGTTCACAATCTGCTGCAATTCAGACATTGCCTGTTCAAAGGTCAAAGCCTGTTCGGGATTAACCGCGTCGTTCGAAGCGGTCGAACCTTTATCGCTGCGTGAATTTTTTTCTGAGGCGGTCTGCTTGGCCATTCATCAATTTCCGGAAAAGTGTCGAGGCAGTTGTCACGGTAAAGACCCCACACGTCGAGTGCAAGCCAGCATCGTACTGAGACGGGTCTTCGTTGGCTCGATTTTCTGCCGAGTTCGCGACGGTCGCGAGATTGGTTTACAATCACGGTACTGATTGAGCACGTTTTCGTGGAAATATCCGGTTCGCCATTTTGGGAGTCTTGTTAATGGATTTGCTCACGACGCTGTCTGGTTCGTTGATGGAAGGCTTTTTCCCGGCTGGATGGGATCTGGCAAAGATCGATGCCTGCATCGATCCAGATCCGGCAACAATTACGGTCCGGCAAAAGTCCTGGCACAAGAACTTTCAGCCCATCCCCTGTGCCAGCCTTTCCGACTTTGACATAATGCTCGGCCACGAAATTGCGCTATCCATCAAACAGGCTCGCGATGCCAATCAACAAGCAGCGATGATCCTGCCCGTGGGACCGATGGGTATGTATCGCTGGGCGATCTATTTCCTGACAGAGTGGAACGTGTCATGCGATCATGTGCATGGCTTTAACATGGATGAATGGTCGGACAGTGCGGGAAATACATTGCCGCCAACGAACACCGGTTCGTTTCAGTATGCCATGGAGCAAGCCTTCTATGGACCGCTTGGCAAACTGACCGTCCCGAAAAAACAGCGTTACTTCGCCACGAAGAAACTTTTGCCAACCTATGCTGAACGGATTGGCGAGCTTCGGTCTCAAGGAGCCAAACTGACAACGATCTTCGGGATCGGTCGCGTCTGTCACATCGCCTTCTGGGAACCTCACTTCGCCGCCGAATTCGCTTCAGTCGGCGAGTGGAAGAAGCAGACTCACCGGCTGGGTGCCAAACTACATCCATTGACGATTGAACAAAACGCGCTGACCAGCTTCAAAAGCCGCACAACTCATGTTCCAGCCTTCGCCAACACGGTCGGACCCGGCCTGTTTTTGGGTTGCGATAAAATCATTGGGGGAGCGGACGGAACGTTCGGTCGCGGGATGCAATGGCAGGGTCTGTCGCTATGGATGACTCTTCGACATGAACCAACACCCTGGATTCCGTCGACATACATGCCTGGCCAACCTGGCCGGTTGTTCTTCCTGAAGGAACTTGCTGGACCGTTATTGGCTGAATGCAATTAGGTCGACTGGCCTGCAACGCTGTGATGCATTTTTCTTTAAGAAAACACTTGGTCCACGGATGCCCCTGCTACTGCTTGACCTCCTTCTGTCAAGCAGTGGTCATGTATCAGGGATCCGAAAGGTCAAGACGCTGCTTCTTCGAAGACTGCTAAGCAGTGGCACTTTAAGAGGAAGCGAATGGTGGGGAACGAATATGCCTGTGCTAGTCCTGAGGACCAGCGCCGTGGGTCCCATGTTCGTTGACTATTTGTGAGACGATTCGTATTGCATTATCGTGACATCGAATTCGAGAGCGAAAGACTCTCGATTGTCAGGAACGACCCTGCCACTTAATTGACTTGTGAAACGGACTACGCGAATCATGCCCATACCCGGCGTTACGATCTACCATCAGTTGCAGGAAGTACTCGATCAAAGCCGGTCGATTGCAGCAAGTCAGAAACGGGACGTTGATTTGCTTGATGTTCAACTGAATGAACTGGTCGCACAAAAAGGTGCGGCACTGCTGGACCTTGCGCGGTACTACCTGCCCGAATTCAGTCGGGCCGCCGTCGAATCGACATTTGCCGAGGTCCGAGCGGCACTATTGGAAGTTCTCGGGCGGAAAGAACGGACTCAGGCGGAATTGACCGCCCGGGCTCAACGATTCGTCGAAACGGTCCAGACGCTCGACGACAAGCTGGACTTTATTACGCAGCAACTCAACAAGCAGGTCGAACGCCGAGAAGAGCTGGAGATTCAAGTCGCCGATAAGTTGAAAGAAGACGTTGATTTCCAGCGACTGTCGCGCGAGGCGGCACAGATGGAAGCGAGACTGCAGCAGAACGAAGCTCGCGTCCACGAACTGCAATCTTCCGCGAACGAAAAGCTTCCCCCTTATGAGCAAAGTCAGTTGTTTCAATACCTGTATCGAAACGGCTATGGCACTTCCGACTACAAGGGGACGGGGATGACCAAATCGCTTGATAAGTGGGTCGCCAAGCTGATCGACTTTCCGAAAGCGAGAAACGGTTACGAGTTTCTTCGAAACACGCCGAAATTGATGGCCGAAGAAGTCGCTCGGCGTCAGGCGGAATTTAAATCACTGATGGAACAGATCGAAGCCATCGAATATCGCCATACCGATGAGATCGGCCTGACGGCGGTCCTGGAAGAAGGTCGAAAACTGGGAGCCAAGCGCGACGAAATCGTCGCGACACTCGAAAAGACGCGGACCGAGCAACAGGCGGTTGACGTGGAATTGCAGCAACTCGATCAGACTCAAGGAAAGTTTTATGAAGAGGCGATCAAGAAGTTCGAGCAGTTTCTCACGCAGACCGAAACTGGTGTACTTCAGACGCGGGCACAGCGAACTCCTGATCCTCGCGATGACGAAATCGTCGCGCGAATTGCTGACCTTACAGCACAGATCGAACGACTGAAGCCTCAAATTGCTCGAGCGGTACTCGAACGGAAAAAGGCAGACGAACTGGCCGGAGGGATGGACCTTGTGGTTAATCGTTTCCGTCAGAACAACTTCGATTCCGAACGCAGTTCCTTCGCTGACGCTCTCCGCACGGATGCCGAGTTACAAAGGTATCTACAGGGACTGACCAAACCTGAAGAGCTTTGGCAGGTCTTTCGCAGGCAGCAGAAGTTTGAACCAACCTGGGCTGAAACCGTTTCGGTCCAGGGTGCCCAGATCGTTATGGAAGCGCTAAATAACCCCAAGGTCTCGCGAGTACTGGTCAATGCAACCGCACAAGTCGTCGAAGGCGCTTTGAACTCAATGGCTCAAAGCGGAATCGAACGTCGAGCTCCTGAACGTGAAGCCCGCCAAACTCAAACGGGTCGACCCCGCAGTGGTGGACATTTTACGACCGGAGAAGGGTTTTAATTGCTTCAGGCCTGATTGTACTTGACGAGTTGAGAGGCGACGGGACGCGCGCGTTGAATTGGCGATGATCGCTTTCGATTTAAAGAATGATCATCAGTAGTCGACTCGCATCAGATAAAGCCCCTGTGGGGGCGCCGTTTCGCCAGCATGCGTCCGGTCACCGGATTCGAGAATCCGACGAAGATCATCCGGTGTCCAACGCCCACGTCCGACGTGAATCAAAGTCCCAACGATGGCTCGCACCATATTGTAAAGAAATCCGTCCGCTTCCACGTCAAAACAAAGAAACGAAGGATCGTGTTTCGAGGTTTCCCGATCGGAGGTCAGCGTTGTCGCCGAAAGAATGCTCGTACCCGGGCGTTCAAGATCTGATGACTCCCAGACATTCCAGCCGGTCGTACGCATGACTGAGGCATGATAGATCGTACGGACGCTGGACGAGCGATTGGGCCACTGGGTTTCAAAACAGCGAAAGTCATGTGTCCCCACAAGACATTGAACGGCAGTGTGCATCGCCACTTCATCAAGCGGCGAACGCTGCCAGAGGGCAGCATTGCGGAGAAAGGGAACTCGTATACGACTGTTATGAATCACATAGCGATACCACTTTCGCTTTGCGTCATAACGGGCATTGAAGCCATCGGGGACTTCCTGGACGTCTCTGACAACAATATCTTCTGGAAGATAACAAGGTAAGCCGTGCAGAAAACCATGGCAGGGAGCCGTCGAACTCGTGGTAAAACTTGCCACTTGACCGACCGCATGCACACCAGCATCCGTTCGCCCCGATGCGACAACCCGAGTTGCTTCGCCCGTAAATTCCGCAAGAGCTTGTTCGACAACAGCCTGCACGGCGACACCGTTCGGTTGAACCTGCCATCCACAATAATTCGTTCCATCGTATGCGAGAGTCATTCGCAACGTACGAACATGGGAGGGTGTCGTATTGTCAGTGGATAACTGCTCGGAAATCTGCGGATTCGAAGTCAAAACGGTCTCAAGACTTTCTGGGAATAATGAATCGGTCGACGAATCAATCAGGTCGACGCCGCTCGTTTTTCTGACGTACTTTGGAAACCGAGTAATGTCTTACGACTGACATGTGGCTAACGCAAATACTTGACGACGTCAGCAATTCGAGTGGCTGCTTCCTCAATTTCATCACAGGTATTGAGACAACTTAAAGTCAGGCGAACGGCCGAGCGATACAGCTCTGGAGCCAGTCCCATCGCGACAAGAATGGGGGTCGGTTCGATGGAACCGCTGGCACACGCACTACCGAGCGAAGCCGCAACCCCCTCGAGATCGAGTGCGACCAGCAGGGCTTCACCATCGACACCAGGAAACGAGATGTTCAACGTATTCGGAAGCCGCGTAGCCAACTGCCCGTTGATGACCGCAGGAGCAGCGAGAGACAAAAGTCGTGCTTCCAGTTGATCCCTCAAACTCGTCACATACGTGGTTCGTTCAGCCTGAGTTTGATTCCAGATTTCCAGAGCTTTGGCCATGCCAGCCACAAGAGGTACAGGTTCCGTCCCCGCTCGCCGTCCAGACTCCTGAAGTCCACCCACCGAAAACCCGGCAGAAAGATTGACCCCGTCTCGTACCAGCAATCCACCAATTCCGCGCGGTCCGTGAAATTTGTGAGCCCCAAAACTCAGTGTTGTTGCACCGAGCTTCCGAAAATTGACCGGAAGCTTTCCAACCGCTTGAACGCCGTCCAGATGCACCGCAAATCGAGACTCTCTTCCTCGCTCAATCA
The DNA here is from genome assembly GCA_903899985.1 of uncultured Schlesneria sp. Classification (GTDB taxonomy): domain Bacteria; phylum Planctomycetota; class Planctomycetia; order Planctomycetales; family Planctomycetaceae; genus Schlesneria. Next base: position 31,689 of record CAIULL010000258.1, on the reverse strand, counting down.
ACGGCTCAACGTTCTGGATGACGCCAGTTTCATTATGAGCCAGGATGACAGCAGCCAACCGGACGTCAGTCCAATCGAGTTCGGCCAGGCTCTCCCCACTCCACTGCAGCAGCCCAGATCCGTCAACGGGGACTGTCTGTAACCGCCATCCTTGTCGCTCGCGCAAGCGGCACGCTTCCAGATTTGAGGGATGCTCGCCCGGCGAAATCAAAATCGTACCGCCCTGGTGCGGTGTCAGACCGAAGACAGCCAGATTGTTGGCTTCGGTCCCTCCACTCGTGAAGATTAATTCAGAGGGCTGGGCACCGAGGATCACCGCAATCTGTTCGCGGCTGTCTTCCAAGACGCGCCGAGCCTTACGGCCTAATCCATGCCGACTGCTGGGGTTACCGTACGAGTCGCGCAGATGCCGCGAAACCGTTTCAACGACTTCCGGTAACGGTTGCGTCGTCGCGTTATTATCGAGATAGATTTCAGGCAAGGTCATCAACGGCTCGCAAGTTTCCATGGGCGTCGAACGCCATTTCCTCAGGCTCACTCAGTCGTTCAAGATCGCTTCGCCCTGATAATGCATCAAGATATACTTCGCTGACCAGGACATCTGCCAGATGCAGCGTGTCCTTGATCTGAATGACTTTTGCATGCGGTGGTTCAACTAATCCGCACGTGTGCAAAGCTTGTGAGATTGCTTCGCGGTCAGTTTCATAGGCGATCGGGATCATCGCTGCCGTGGGATGCAGTCCGGTAATGCAATTGATCGCTGTGATCTTCCGGTCAATCGCGTCGGCGGTGCGTTGATTGGTAAACTCGCTGATCCCGATCCCCGTCGCGTTACCATGAGTCTCTTCTGTCAGTCCTCTTACGAAAATCCTTTTACAACGAACGGGATCACGGTCTGTACCGGCGTGGTCATTGTACTTTCGCCCGACCACATTTGTGTCGAGCCCGGTTCCACTGATGTTCTTGCCGATTTGATCAATAATCAGCAGGTCGGCGACCGTGAACGGCAATCGGGGCAACCATTGGATCGCCAGCTTGAGAAGCTCCTTTTCGCGTTCAAGAAACCGCACAGGGGGGACCGCTTCGATCAAGGCAGTTTCATCATAGGCATTTTCAACGATCGCCAGACCACCCGCAACACGACACCTGGCAATCACCGAAGCGGCAACCGCCGTAATGATTTCCATAAAACTGTAGTCGGCAATGGCTCGATGATAAATCTTGGCCCCTTCGTGCTTGCCAAGACCGATCAGCATCATTTTGTGCAGTCCTGATTCCACATCGCCGACAAAGCCGGTATGCGGCTTCACTCGACCGACAATAAAAACGTGGTCTGCAAGCGAAGCATGCTTGTCGAAGTGGACGGGAATACCTTGTGGCGTCCTGTCGACAATCACTGTCTCCATCGACGCACGAAGCTCACAACCCATCTTTTCGGGAGTGATACCGTAATGCTCAAGTAACTGCGTTTGTCCTTCCGCCGTTCCACCACCGTGACTTCCCATCGCGGGAACGATAAACGGCTTGGCACCCAAGCCCTTGAAATGGTCGACCACTGCACGTGTGATCTGGCCGATATGAGCAATCCCTCGACTGCCTGCCGTGATCGCGACCGATTGACCAGCGCGAATCTGCTCGTTCAACTTCAGTGAATCAAGCTGGCGTGAAACTTCGCCAGAGATATCCGTGACGCGACGGGCATCAAACGTTTGACGGAGTCGGAACATTCGAGGGAAAAGCAACATGAGAGGCCTGGTCCAGTGTGACTGTCGGAAGCGAGAAAAAGGTAAAGTCAAACGATTTCAGGATCAAAAGTAAACGGGCTTTTGCTTTCGATCGTCGGACCACCGGATTGGAAACAACGCCCAGTGTCAAATCCATATTATAAGTCCATTTCTACCGAAACTCACGTCGTCTCGGATTAGAATTCCCCTCAAGCAGAATGCATTTGCTCGTGGTTTTTCGTATTTTCAACCGGAAACCGATTTCCTGTCACTTTCTGAACGATCGGTTTTGCGGATACAACAGTTGGCCCAGGATTGGAAAACCAAATCCTGGTTTGACTGATGGTGGAAAAGGATTCGGAAGACGATGTTTCAAAAAGTCGGTGATGCAGAGTTTGTGCAGGGCGAGCATGAGATCTTGAAGCTCTGGGATCAACAGAAGGTTTTCGCCAAGCTGCGACAGAAAATCTCGGGAAAAACCCCCTGGAGTTTCCTGGATGGCCCGATTACGGCCAATAATCCGATGGGTGTCCATCATGCCTGGGGCCGCACGTACAAAGACACCTTCCAGCGCTACTGGGCGATGAACGGACGCGATTTGCGTCATCAGAACGGTTTTGATTGCCAGGGACTGTGGGTTGAAGTCGAAGTCGAAAAGCAACTAGGACTTGGTGCGAAAAGTCAGATCGAGTCCTACGGCATCGATAAATTTGTGCACACCTGTAAGCAGCGGGTTCTTAAATACGCCGCCATTCAGACGGAACAGTCCATCCGACTGGGCTACTGGATGGAATGGGACGATCCCGATCAGTTGCGACGACTTGCGGATAAGATTGGAACTGATGACATCGTCGAATTCACTCCACCGAAGCAGCCTGAAACGGTGGTCCGCGATACCGCTGAGGCCATCGTCGCAAAACTTGGCAATCCCGACTGGGGTGGAAGCTACTTTACGTTCTCGACCGAGAACAACGAGACAATCTGGACTTTCTTGAAAAAGTGTTTTCAGCGAGGCAAGGTCTATCGCGGCCACGATGTCATGCCTTGGTCGGGTCGAGGTGGAAGCGCCTACAGTCAGATGGAAGTTGCTGACGGACGAAAGCTGACCGTCCATCGCAGTTGTTTTGTTCGATTCCCGGTCGTACATGACCATCAAGGCGCGAAGACAACTGACCAGGACAAAGAGTTTTTGCTCGTCTGGACCACAACTCCATGGACGCTGACAAGCAATGTCGCTGCCGCAGTGAATCCCGACCTGGATTACATCAAATTACGGGCGAAACGGGACGGCGCAATTTACTACTTCGCCAAGGACAATCTCGATTTTCAGAGACTCGCCAAGGAGTTTAAGGAAGGATTCGGTCGGCCGGAATGGATGTGGCCGGCTGGAGTTCCAAAGCTGAAGACCATCGGCCAATTCTTCAAAGAAATTGGCGGCTACGAAATCGAAGGGACGATCAAGGGAGCCGAAATGATCGGTTGGCGGTATACCGGTCCCTTCGACGAGTTGCCCGCTCAAAATGCTTCCGGCGGAGTTCCACTTGATCCACGGCTCGAAGGGAAGACCGGTGTTCTCTGCCATCGAGTGATCGATGGTGGGCGCGATTTCAAAGGAAGCCCCAACGTCGTCGCTGGTGAAGGGACCGGCATTGTCCACATCGCGCCGGGTTGCGGTGATATCGATCATCAATTAGGCATCGCAGCAGGCATCGTGGGAATCGCACCTCTGGGTGAAGATGGGCGATTTGTCGACGGATTTGGAGAATTCACCGGCCGCGAAGCGACCGATCCGGCAACGATCGATCTGGTCCTGACCCGGCTCAAAGAGCGTCATTTACTCGTCGCTGACGAAAAGTACCCGCACATCTATCCGTTCTGCTGGCGGACGGGTGACGAACTGGTGTTTCGACTTGTCGATGAATGGTTCATCAATATGGACTGGCGCGACGAGATCATGGAAGTCACGGATCGGATCCGCTGGCTTCCGGACAGCATCCAGGGGGGCGAGCGGGAGCGAGAGTGGCTGACGAATATGCGGGACTGGATGATCTCGAAAAAGCGTTTCTGGGGTCTTGCGCTACCGATCTGGATCAACCCTGATGATCCGACAGACTTCGACGTGATCGGATCGGTTGCTGAATTGAAAGAGCGAGCGGTCGAAGGCTGGGCAGAATTTGAAGGTCATACGCCGCACAAGCCCTGGATCGATCTGGTCAAGATCCGCAGTGAGAAAACCGGTGCTGTCCTGACGCGGATTCCCGACGTAGGAAATCCCTGGCTCGACGCAGGGATCGTCTCCTTCAGCACATTGGGCTTTAACACTCATCCCGACTTTTGGCGAAAGTGGTATCCGGCCGATCTGGTCACGGAGTGTTTTCCTGGTCAATTCCGTAACTGGTTCTATTCATTGCTCTCGATGGGAACGATGATGAACTGGGATCGCACGGAAAATCCCGATGAAAAGAAGCCGTTCAAGACCCTGCTGGGGCATCGCCTGGTGATGAACGAAGCCGGGAAACCGATGCACAAGTCGGATGGTACGGCAATCTGGTTTGAAGAAGCGGCAGAACAAATCGGCGTCGATACGATGCGTTGGATGTATCTGGCCCAGAATCCCGCCTCAGACCTGCGGTTCGGCACACGTCATAAGGATCAGCCCGTCACCCTCGAGACGGTTAACGGTCCGACGAACATGACGATCGATGGCGTCTATACGAGCCTCGTCACCAGCGCTCCGGCTGACGAAACCCGCCGTATGGTTTTGATTCCGCTCTGGAACAGCTATGCCTTCTTCGTCAATTATGCCCGACTCGACGAATTCGATCCGCATGCCCCTCAAATTCCCGTTGCCCAGCGGCCCGAGATCGATCGCTGGCTGCTTTCGAATCTGCAGGCACTCATCGGAGGCATGCGAACGGCTCTGGAAAATTACGATACACCAGAAGCCACCCGTCTGGCTGCAGCTTTTATTGACGACCTTTCATCCTGGTATATCCGGCGAAATCGTCGCCGATTCTGGCGATCGAAAGATGCCGGCGACCGGGACAAACTGGCGGCATACCAGTCGCTGTACGACGTCCTTGTCACGCTCAGCAAACTGCTGGCGCCGATGATCCCGTTTTTGGCTGAACGGCTTTATCAGAATCTCGTGGTCGCGGTGAGAAAAAATGTCAATGACAAAACACCGGAATCTGTTCACCTTTGCGACTATCCGACACCGGATCTGACGATCCTCGACCGCGATTTAAACGAGAGTATGGCGGCCGCACAGACAGTCGTTGCGCTGGGACACAAGTTACGGGACGAAGCCGACCGTCGAGTCCGGCAACCGCTGCCAGAACTCCGAGTCTCGACCAGTAACGTCGAACAACATCGCGCGATCGAACGTCTCAGTGACCTTATTCGAGAAGAACTGAATGTCAAACAAGTGACCGTCTGCGACAGCCTGGCTGATATCGTCAAGTACGTTTACAAAGCCAATCTCAAGACCTTGGGCCCCAAGTATGGCAAATTGCTGAATCTGCTGCGTGAGAAGCTACCGTCTGTTAACGCCGATCTCATGGCGCCGATTCGTTTGGGCCAGTCGGTGACCGTGATTCTCGACGGCCACGAAATCAAGCTTGATCCAGACGATGTCCAGGTTGGAACTGAACGGGCAACCGGCTGGGTCTGTGCCGATGATCGAGGCATTCAACTGGCATTGTCAACAGAGCTGACCCCTGCCCTGCTTCGCGAAGGGATGGCTCGCGACTTCATTCGTCAGGTTCAACAGCTTCGGAAGGACACAAACCTCGAAATCGAAAGCCGCATTCGTGCCTATTACGTCAGTGATAATCCGCAAATTGCAGAAATGCTGAGTGAATGGGGCGACCTGATTCGAAATGAAACCCTGGCCGAAAGCCTGAATCACACTCCGTTGAACGAAAACGAAGTCGAGTCAGTTTCCGTTGGTGAAGCAAAAGTGTCGATCTGGATAGAATCCGTCTGACGGTCAAACGGTGACCGTCAGGTTGATTTATTCCAGACGTCTTCCATCGCCTTTCGAATGCTTCGAAGGGTGACCGGGTGCTCGTAGAGAACACGTGCGACATCCGAATCCGCAACGGTTTCCTTGAGATCCGACTGCGCTTTGGAAAGGACAAGGACCACGGCCGTCCCGGAAGGTCGGCACGTGGCGACGGCTTTGTCGAAAAATGTCTTCGTGTTATTCCCCAGGGTTTCGCTCATCAGAACCAGACCTTTCGGCGGGTCTGACCGAAGTCGCGTCAAAGCCCGATCAAAATCTCGTAACAACAAAACGCGATAGCCGTGTTTGGAGAAGTATTCGCGTAGTGAATCCTGCTGACGGACACGATCTTCAACACAAATCACGGTCGGAGAGAATTGTTTTGGGATCGGGACAACCACCGAGTCATCGTTTGATGACGCGGGAGCGAGACTTAAGAGGACTGCGCGCAAATCAGTTGCGACCGCAGCTGGCGTCTGATACCGCTCTGAGGGGCTGATACGAAGCAACTTGTCGACGATTTTTGTGACGGCTGGTGGAAGTGACGGATCGATATCTCGAATCGGCTGGATGTCGCGATATCGACTGAACTGCCGTCGTTCGTCCTTGCTTTTGGTCGGGGGATATGGCTGCTTTCCCGTCAGAAGTTCGTAATAAATCGTCCCCAAAAAAAACAAGTCGCTTCGTGGGTCGTTATCTGGTGCTCCGGTCCCCATTTCCAGTGTCGAGTATTCAACGGCTCGATCAACTTCTTCGTCGATTGATCGTGAAGCGGCGTCCTGCCCTGCCAGGCCAAAATCCACCAGCTTGGCAACCCCTTGGGCGCTCAACAACACATTGGTGAGTTTCAAGTCGCGGTGCGTCACTCCGGTACTGAGCGCATAATCCAATCCCTGGGAAATGTCTAATACGTATCGAGTCGCTTCGAACGCGGAAAATTTTCCTCGTGCCTTGAGCAACTCGCGAAGATTTCCACCTTCGACAAACTCCATTGTCAGATAGTGCTGATTACCCTCCGAGCCAACCTCGTAAATCGGCACAATGTTCTTGTGCTTCAGACGTTTTCCCAGCTCTCCTTCGCGTTTGAAGAGAATGACTTTCCGAGGATCATCCGCCCAGCGTGATCGAAGAACTTTGATGCCGACCATGCGCCCGTCATTGACTGAGCACCCGCGAAAAACGCGTGCGAAGCTGCCTGAGGCATTACGATAAAGAAGTTTGAATTTCCCTAACAACAAACCATCGACATCACGCTTATTCAGCTTGGCAACCTGATATGGGGTTAGAACGTGTGCCGCCTCGAGTTCACGAATCAAGCCATCGATACTTTGACCACGCGACTGCAAACGAACCATGCACTGCTGGAGTTGCGATGCATCGACCAGTTTCGACTGTAGCAGATAATTCTGAAAGTTCTGTAGGCTCGAGAAGTGCATTACTGATTCGGTCCACAACCTTCTCGGTCAAACCGGAAGAGGGAAATTTTTAATCGGTTCACGCCAATGGTTTGTTATCGCAACATCCCATTTGAGAATTTCACATCAGAACGCGACTTCCTTGATGTCGAACAAACTTTCAAGACGCGTCAAACGCAGCACTTCGCGGACATCGACCGAGGGATTGTAAAGCTCAACTCGCTGAACTCGACTTCGCAAAGATGTCAACACGCCGAGCATGCCACTCGGGACTAAAGTGACTCCTGTCAGATCAAACGCGATGACCTTACATTTGTGCTCTTCAATCAGTTTAAACAACTGGTCGCGATAGGCGGCGATGCAGACTTCATCAGGCACATCCTGGCCGCCAAATCCGACAACGGTCAATTCGCCGGTCTGATAGATCTTAAGGACATTGGGATCCTTTAAGTCGCTCATTTTCAGCGCCGAATCGCCGATTGCGGATTCATGGTCGTCGTGAATGCTGTCGCTCATCGTGAGGATCCTCGATCCGAAATAAATGGCAATATTCAATAACTTTTGCGAAACATCGCTGACTATACCGCCAGCCGACTGCATTCGCCAGATGATACTGATCAAAAATCTGCCTGAAAACCAAACAGATTGCGGGTTATTTTCCATTATCCTGGGGGTACACGAGCAAACGATCGTGAGCCAGAAGGATCAGGTCGGCTAAACCGTCGCCGGTTACGTCTGTAATGAGCGCTTCACGCGGTTCTGCGTCTTTCGTGTCGTCGTCGTTTCGAAAAGACTTCTGTTCGTAAATCTTAAAATAAAGGGCGTGTTTCAAACCGGTCTCGGGCCGATACTGAATGATTTCAATAAAATGGCTTCGAGTATCGGTCATTGCCAGATCAATATGGCCATCGCCATTCAAGTCGCCGGCGATCACATCCGTTGGATAAACTTTGTCGAGCTGGCTCTCAAAGGCGGCCAGTTCCTTCAAGGCGGGTGACGTCCCTCCCGCGAACAAGATCGCGAACTTGTCGGCTCCGAACAGGATCAGATCGTCATGATGATCGCCATTCAAATCGGCGACCTTCAATGACTTAAGTTGAAATTCCCCGATATCGATTTCTTTCCATGGCTGATAGCTGCCATCAATTTTTCTGAGCACTCGTAACTTGCGAAGACCTGCATCCACGAGTGTAATTTCAGGATCTCCTTCACCGTTCAAATCAACCACGGTCCCGGCCACAATTCTGGAATTGGACTCGGTCACATTGAACTGATCGGCGACCTCCCAACGCTTCTGTGGACTGAGAATCATATGCCGGGCAAAATTCTCCTGGGTCACGAGCAGTCCTTTCTTGCCGCCGAGCGAGCAAAGACTGACCGCTCCTGATCCAACCGCCCCGACCCCTAGGTTCCCCGCTGTCACGATCTCGACAGGGATTCCTTCGGCATTCAAACCAAACAACTGGGGTGGTTTTGAGCCTTGAAAGATCAGGAACTCGGGTCGTTCATCTCCAAACACATCCGCAAGCAGCAGCCGCTCGGGAGTCCCCTTCAATTCCAAGGTCACGGCGAGCTTGTCACCAAATTTCACCGGCTGCCAGTCGTCCTTGCCCACACGCTTCATCGCCTGCAGTGAATATTCCGATGTCCGATCCTTTTTCGTCTTGGCGATAAACAGGACTTCCAATTTTCCATCACCGTCCAGATCGACCAACTCAATCACTGAAGCGTCCGCTTCCGTCGGGATCGATTGGGGAAAGGTCAATCTTCCCTCTTGAATCCGACTGACGCCGAGTGTCTTTTCTGATGCGCTGTGAACCACAAGATCAGATTTGCCATCTCCGTCCAGATCGGCGGCATGAATCTGGTCAGATCCGGTCAAGCTTGGAAAGGGAGTCCCCATATCCAACCCCTGACCCTTGTTTTGTTTAAAAAACAAAACCCGAGAGGCATCCGGGTCGGACACTACCACATCGCTCAGACCGTCCCCGTCAAAATCGCCAACGGCCAGGTCGCGATCTTTTCCAGAACCTTGCTTGCCAAAACCGTATTGAATCAACCGTTCTGGCAATTCATGTTCCGCTAATTTCTTCTGTTCGACATTCAAAAGCTTCAGCCTCCCGGTTCGCGAATCGATCGTCAGAATCTCGTGACCTGGCTTTCCATCAACGTCCCGAAGCGATACGGCGCGAGGTCGCTCCAGATCAAATACATACTCAGGCCCCAGTTGACCGTTGCTCTGCTGAAGCCGTGCCCCCAAAACTCGACTCAACCCTTCGCCTGCAAGGTAACACAGATCCAGACGACCGTCCCCATCAAGATCGGCAATCTGAGCTAACCCCAATTTGTCTGAAGTGTTCATCAGGCGGCGGGGTGTTGCGAGGACACCTTTCGCGGTTTGATACAACAGAATCGTTTCATACTTGCCCAAAATCACCAGATCATCGAGACCGTTTCCGTCGAGATCCCCGGCGGTCAAAAACCATTGCGTTGGAGCAACGTCAGGAATGCGTTGTTGTTTCTTCTCGGTCCACTCACCTGCCACCGGCTGATAACGAATCACGAGTTGATCAGGAGTACCAAAATAAACGATGTCCGTACGACCATCGCCATTGAAATCTCCCAGTGCTAACGCGGCGATATCATGATCCACCGGTATTTTTTTATGATCGAAACGCCAATCATTATCGATGGCATTGACGTCCGTTCGGCCCGCAACTGTTTCCTTGATCAAGCTGCGGTCTTTACGCTGAAACAGTACGTCGAGACGACTGTGACTGTTGTCAACCAGGATCAGGTCCATCAAGCCATCATGGTTCAAGTCGCCGTTCAACATGTTTGCTGAACGTTCCGCCAACTTAAATACTTCCACCGGCCTGAATCCGTAATACTTAGCCAGCGTCGATTCTTCTTCTTGCGCAAAGCCAGATTCTGCTGTCATACTGATCATGGCGACCAGAAGTATTAATCGTTGCGAATGCGTTCGCATGAATTCCGTTCCTTCCTTCAATAACTCAAGAAATGAATTGGAAAGATAGAGTAATCGGGAAAGACGAGGGACGATAGAGAAACGAGCAAAACACAGTCGATCGGTGGACCGGAATTCCGGTCGAAACACGTGGTGCCACGGTCCTGGAGTCTTCGACAAGGACGTGGCTTCGTGGTTCTAGAACGTTTCCGCCGGGCACGGCATTACCGATGACCGTAAAACCGTGGCAACCATTTTCACTGCTTTGTGCTCGTCACAATGGACGGCTATTCAACCGATCCCGTCGCCGTGACCGCTTCCGTCAAGTCGATGAAATCATCATGGTTCCGATCAAGCTGCTCAAATGTGGCGGTTTCGCCAAGAAACTCACGGTGCGATACCTCACCGTCACGGTTCTTGTCCATTTTGCGAAACCACAGCGGACCCGATGTCCGTTCTGCTGGAGTTCCCGCTTGAACCATCCCGGCGTCGATCAGGAAATTTCCACCGAGTGCTGGCAGGGTCCCTCGGGAAATCGTCAACCGATATTGAAGTGGCACTTCCGACTCAGAGAGCATTCCGTCACCGTCTTTATCCCATAACGACAACTTGTCTGCGGCCGCCTGCAATTCGCGGAACGAGAGGCGACGGTCTCGATCGGTATCGAGAATTTCAAACAAGGTTCTCCCTTGTTCATTAATCGACAACACCGTTCGGCTGCGGGCGGCATCAAATCGAACCTGAAAATAGGCAATGACTTCGTCGAGAAAAACCTTGCCGTTTTTGTCTGTATCAAGGGTTTCAAACGTGGCGCCGTAAAGGAAGGCACGCTCGGCCTCTGATTTCTCCAGATAGCCATTCGCGTCCGTGTCAGCAGCCATGAATTGTGGTTTCAGAAATGTCTCGGCCGTCCCGACATCGTAGGAAGCTCCTCGAATAACACTCAATTGTGTTGTCCCCAGATTGATATTGGCGGATCCGTCAGGTGTCGTTTTCAACTTTTCCTGAAGCTCGTCCCGAACCGATTTCGCAGCTAGGGGCTCGGTGGAATCGACATTGATAACGATTGTTATTGTCGGATCTGGTGACGTCAGAAACTGTCGAAGTTCGTCGAAATCAAGTTGGCCATCGCCATCGCCATCAAATCGAGAAAACTCAGCAACGGAAAGCCCCAATTCCTGGCGGCTCAGTTTTTGATTGCGAACTTTCGCACCATCGACGCCCGATTTGACCGGATCAATGCTGTCGTACTTATCGATCAATCGGCGAATCTGTTTCTGCAGCGATTCATCAGAACCCGTCCCGAGAAAAGGGCTGGTCGATGGGGTTCGCACCCCATTCTGTTGTTGCTGTTGCTGGACCGCAAACTGATTATTGATCGGATTTAACTCGGCCAGGCTGATTGTTTCGTCGTCATCAAGATCGAGTTTACGAAGCGTTCGTAACGCTCCCGTCAATTCTGCCGCCGACAACTTGCCGTCGCCGTTTGTATCCAGTCGAGCGAACAGCGGAACTTCCGCAGTATTTGCTGCCGGCTGTCGGGCTTGTCTGTTCCCCGCCTGACCCTGATTCGGATTCGGCTGGAACTGCATCAGGAACGGCTGTAATCCAATTCGCTTGAAATAAGCCAAGAACTCTTGTCGAGAAATCTTGCCATCAGCGGGACTGATATCGGGAGATGAATCCGCTGGAACGGATTCAGACTGAGGAATCAGTTGTGCCTGCTGAGCATCCCGTGCAGTAAGGTATTTTCCTTTGGCCTCTTCCACTGTCACGACGCCATCCTGATTTTTGTCGAGCGACTTCATCAGACTGTCAACGTAACTTTCGTAAGATCCGCGCGGACTTTTCCCGCTAATCTGGATGTCAAGCTTCAGCACAATAACGCCGTTGTCACCCATGAATAACGCATATTGCGCATCGCCAGGCAATTCCTGGGCGATTACTGGTGCGACGAGTAACAGTGAAAGCAATCCGATTCGTTTCATCGAGGTTTCCTTGATTTCAACCGACGATCTCGGTGATCGGCTTCGCCGTCGGGTCGGCCAGTCGAATCGGTCTGCCGACGTTGGAAACATTCTGTTTCATCGAATCAAGCCCCAACCCTTTACACATTGTGGCAAATAAATCCTGCACAGAAACAGGACGATCATCGACTTTCATCCCGTCTTCGCTGGTCTTGCCAACAACCTGTCCACCCTTGATTCCGCCTCCGCAAAGCACGCTGGACCAGGCATTCGGAAAATGGTCACGACCCATCTGCGGATTGATTTTCGGCGTGCGACCGAACTCACCCATCCAGACGATCATCGTCGAATCGAGCAACCCGCGGTCCTTGAGATCGGTCATCAAAGTGGCCCAGGCAGGGTCGAGCACCCCCAGTAAGCTTTTCACGGAAGTGAAATTCTGTGCGTGGGTGTCCCAGGCAAAGGTCTGGTTGTTGCCGACGCCATTAAGCGAGACTTCCACAAACGGAACACCACGTTCCACAAGCCGACGTGCTAATAGACAGGCCTGGCCAAACTGATTCCGTCCGTAGGCGTCGCGAAGCTTTGCATCTTCGTCATCAAGATTGAACGCCTTCACCGCCTCTGACCGCATCATACGAACCGCTGCTGCATAAGCGGATTGATGACTTTCCGAGTTCAATCCAGGCCTTTGACTGGAAAAGTCAGACTCCAGGTCCCCCAGCAGTGAAAGCCGAGCATCAGCCCGTTCGACGTTGATCCCCTGTGGCAACGAAAGATTTTTAACGGCAAGTGACTGGTCGTAATTCATTCCAAGTCCATTCGCGACAACGCGATTGGCGTCGCCAACCACCAATGGTGCGAACTTTGGCCCCAGAAACCCCGGTCCGTAGGCGGCAGGACTGAATTGCGTATACGGAGCAACGGCAACAAAGTTGGGAAGGTCAGAATTCTCCTGCCCAAGCTCTTTGCTGAATAACGAACCAAGAGTCGGATAATCAATTGGACCTTGAGGAAGATTGCCAGTCCTTAACAGGTAGGTGGCTCGGGTATGATCCCCTTCCTTGGTGCTCATCGAACGGATTGGGGCGCTGTACTGCATCAGCTTGGCCACCTGCGGCAGATGCTCGCAAATCTGAATGCCGGGGACCGATGTATCGATCGGCTTGAACTGACCGCCGTTTTCATGTCCCGGCTTCATATCAAACGTATCGGTTTGCGGAGGCCCCCCGGTCATCCACAGCAAGATGACCGACCGACGACGATCAGGTGACTTGCTGGCTTCATTCGCCAATGCTGGCAACCAGCGCGACATCGACGACCCAAACGCCCCACAGGCCGACAACTTGATCAGATCACGACGAGTAAGCCTGGCTCGATCGGTCATGACAAAACTCCTGATTTTGATACAGATCCAGAAGAGAAGAAGGAATTTTAACACAGTCGCACAGGGGACACGGTGAAGACATGAAATGCGGCAAATTCAGCGAATTATTCCTCATTCGTGAACTTGCTTTGTTTGTGTTCCTTTGTGCGTCTGTGTTTGAACGGTTTTCGATCGGTCATAAGCTTTGAAGGACTACTAGTGATTGAACAAGAACTCAGAACTATTCAGCAATGCCCAGAAGACATCGGCCAGGGCTTGCTTCTGATTCTTTGCCGGACCGCCTGAATCAACATACTTCGTCAGGCGTTCCAACTCTTCCGGCCGTGGCTTTCGAGTCAAAGCTGCCAGATAAAGCGCATTGATCCGATCTGGTGTCTTCATCCACGGAAATTCAGCCACCGCTGTGAGAGTTGAACTCTGGTCCAGACTGGTTGCCGCTGAGGTAAACTGCCCGTTCATCAATGCCAAAGCTTGCAGAATCGAAGTCTGCCGCTCGGTCGGAGAATTATTATCGGGAGCGAACAGCTCCAGAAACTCACCTCGTGCGCCAGTCTGATTGAGCTGAAATGGTTGTTGCTGCTGGAACGATTCAAGATGTCCTACGGCGACCGCGATCGAATCGAACAGTTGCTCGCCCGTCAGCCCCTGCACGGCCATCCTCGCAAACTGTTGCGGTTCATTCTGCGAATCGTGAGTTTTGCGACTGGAAAGCTGATACGTGTGGGACGCGGTGATCCCTCGAATCAGATACTTCAAATCGAAATCGTGAGCCACAAAGTCTGCCGCCAGTTCGTCCAATAGTTCTGGGTGGCTTGGTTTGTTTGACCCACCGAAATCGTCGATCGGATCAACGATTCCAACCCCGAAGAAATGTCCCCATAAGCGATTCACCACCGCTTTGGCAAAATACGGATTCTGCTTCGCCGTCATCCAGTCTGCGAGCGTCTTACGCGAAGTGACGCGTGATCGCCATTGCGGTTGAGTCCCATCCAGATACGTCGCCTGGACCACCGTTTCATGATCTGGAATCGTCAATTCTCGCCGGTCAAACACTTCCTTTACCTGACCAATCACGTCTTCATTTCGAGACGTCCGTTCGATACCGGCGAAGAACGCAGCATAACCCCAGAATTGCTCCTGCTTCCAAGAGTCGTAAGGATGGTTATGGCACTGGGCGCATTCAATCCTTATCCCCAGAAACATTCGCGATGTGGCAGCGGCGAGGTTCTCGGGCTTGATCTGTTTGGTCGTGAAAAACGCAATCGGAGAAACGGTGCCAGTATTCTGCAGCGCCGCATTCATACTGCGATCACCTGCAAGAGGTGTCGTCATTAGCTCATAGACCATGGTATCGTAATGGGTGTTATTCCCGAGATGTTGCCTGAGCCAAGCCTGAAACCCCGGCCTCTGAGCCTGCCCCTGCAGGTCGGTCGCCGATTCAGGCATCATCACGCGAGTCCAGAAATTGCTGAAATTGGTGATGTAATGAGGGCTTTCCAGGAGCTGATCGACCAGCCGGCGCCGTTGATCCAGCGATTCGTCGCGCAGGAATTGCCGTGCATCGGCTACGGGAGGAATCGAACCTGAAATATGCAGCGAGACACGACGCAGGTATTCGGCATCGCCCGCCCTGGGCGCCGGAGTCACCCCATCAGATTTCCAGCGCGCCTCAATCCGCCGATCAATCAGATCGGCAAGATTCTGTACTTCGTCCCCCATGACTTCACCGACAAGAATCAGCATCAGACTGATCAAGCAGGCCCATGACAATAAACTCGTTCCTGGAAAACGAACGTTGAATCGAGAACCTTTTGTAACGAAGGGACGTAATCGAGCCGTTTGTGTCATGATTCAGTTCCCAAACCAACCCGGGACGATTCCGGAAATCCGATTAGATCCCTAATCATTAACAGACGGAACGTCTGATTTGTCAAGCCCGCTGTTGTCGTTGCGGACCAGATCATGAGGAACACCCGGCCAGACTCTTCGCGACAATCCGAAGAGTTCTTCCGTCGAGACTTGCCGAATACTCCTCCTTTTTGGTTAGAATTGGGGAGTTCTTTCAAGTCGTTCGCTGGTTCGTTTTGCTTCTGTCTGGAGTTTCTTATGAGTGGTCACGAAGAATCACATGGTTCCAAGCCCGCAGCCGGGATTCGACTCGGTACAAAAAAGGAAGATTTGCCGGTCAATAAACTGTTCCGGGCACTGATCGACTTGGGTGGTTCAGACTTGCACCTGCAAGTCGGCAAACCCGCGATCTTGCGAGTCAAAGGCTCACTTCAACCGCTCGATATGCCTCCGATCGACGAAGAAAAAATGCGTGAGTGGTGCTGGCCACTGATGGACGAAAGAAATCAGCAGATTTTCAATGATACCGGGGGGGCGGACTTTGCTCACGTTGTGGAACACAAAGGCGAACCTTGGCGGTTCCGCGTGAACTTGTTCATCCAGATGAGCAAAATGGGGATGGTGACTCGTAAGGTTGAACGAAGCATTCCCAACTTTGAAGGTCTGTTCCTTCCCCCGATTCTCGAAAACCTGTGCGTCTATGATCAGGGGATGGTGCTGCTCGCCGGTGTGACCGGTTCTGGAAAGTCGACCACAATCGCCTCGATGCTCGACTGGGTCAACCGCAATCATAAGAAGCACATTCTCACGATCGAAGACCCTGTCGAATTCGTTTACAAGGCTGATAAGTGTCTGATCAACCAACGGGAGCTGGGCCAAGACGTCAGTGACTTCCATACCGCGATGAAACACGCGGTGCGTGAAGACCCCGACATCATGCTGGTGGGCGAAATGCGAGACCGTGAAACGTTCGAAACCGCTATGCACGCGGCAGAAACCGGGCACCTCGTGTTCGGAACGATTCACGCATCGTCCGCCCCCTCAACGATCGGTCGTATTCTCGACTTGTTCCCTCAGACGATGCACCGCGCATTGCGTTCATCGATGGGCTTTAACATGAAGGCCATCGTCGCGCAAAAACTGTTGCCGACGATTCTCGATAAGCCAAAGCGAGTCCCCATCACCGAAATCATGATTTTCAACGGGACCATTCGAAAACTGATTCTGGAAGAGCAGGACGAAAAGCTGCCCGCAGCCATCCGTATCGGTAAAGCCGAAGGGATGCAGCAGTTCAACGACAGCCTGTTCCACTTCGTCACAAAAGAAATGGTCAGTCGCGCCGAAGCGTTCGAAATCAGTCCCAACGTCGAAGAACTGAAAATGATGCTGAAAGGAATCAACGTCAAATCGTCGGGGATTTTGTAAGCAAGCGACCTCAAATAAGTCCCATTCGTCGCATAAGTCCTATCTGTCCCATCCGGCTTTCACCAACAGCGGAAAGCCGGATGGGCGATCAGGCCCACTGCCCGACTTTCAGAACGATTGATCCCAGGTATCGCCAGTCCCTTTGATACGCAGTGGCGAAAACTGGTGTTGAACGCGGCCCAGCAGGTCCTCGGGCTTGTCAAAGTATTCCGACAGCAGCTTATCCAGTGCCGGGTCTGCATCCTCGTCCGGTCGCGGTTGAAAGTGCGACAAGACCAGTATCCGGTACAATCCCGCTTCGATCGGTAATCGATAGCCGCCTCGATCATCGACTGTGGCTGCGGCACCACCAAGTGCTTTAATCGCCGCGTTGGCAACAAGCTGGTCGGCAGCCGAGTCGGCGGGCCGGAACCCAATGACGGAAAGTTTTACGTCTCCCAGTCGCTGCTGAGGAAAAACAATCACTCGTGCCCCGCGATCAGGCTGGCTTTCACCTTCTTTCGATTTAAAGGTGATCCGCCCCGTCAGTTCATTATCAGCCAGTTCCTGTTTCACCGCTTCGGGTGAAACGACTTCGACTCGACCCTGACGTTCGAAGATTCGTACAAATCGTTCGGTCAGCATTCCTGCGACAAACGGGACCAGTAACATCAAAGACGTTTTTAGTGGCGACGCTTCAAGCCGACGATTGCGATATGTCGGCGCGGGTTCAAACGTTTTCGATTGCGCAAAATCGACAGCTGGTAATCCATCCGATAAAGCGGCTAATTCTGCGAGTAGCCCACGCTCGCCAGCGATCCCTTTTTCGGATGGCGCAGTCAGTGATGCGTTTGTCGGTGGGACAACAACGATCGGAGTGGGTGGAAGTGGGACCTCAATCGGAATCGGTTCGGGAAGCGGTTGTGGAATCTGGTTATCTGTTTCGACATCATCTGAGTCTGACAGTGACTTCACCGGCACAGCCGGTTGGACGGGCGCGTCGACAAGTTTGGCCAGTTCATCGAGTGCCCGCGACAGATGAGTATCATCCAGATCAAGTTCCGGACCCGGCATCGGCTGAACGCTGCCGTCAAGCAATGGCACGCGAATCGACCGACCACAGGTAGGGCAATCGACGACGCCACCGGCCTGAGCGCGCGAGATGCCCAGAAACTGTCGGCAATAATTACATCGAAATTTAATCGGCAAGATCAATGACCGTCGTGGTTTTTCTGAATGGCACCAGGAACAAAGGAATTCTGTCAGAATGCTTCGAGAAATGCATCCCCTTTAATGCCGGACGCACAACCGCGAGCCTCACTCAATTCTCGGCAAAAAGAACACCTGGTGAGAACGCATCCACGTTACACCGTTCATAGAAACCGTTCAATCGGTTGCCCGGCACAAAACTTCATCGGTCGGCCGATCGGAGTAATGACTTCCTTCGCATAATCGACACCCAGACGATGCAGGATCGTCGCATACAGATCGGCGACCTCGATCGGGTCTTTCGGTTGCTTCGCCTCGCCTTCAGGATCGGTTTCGCCAATGACAAGACCACTGGAAAGACCTCCACCTCCGAGCAAACACGAAAACCCGTTGGGCCAATGATCGCGTCCGCCCAAGGGATTAATGTTCGGCGTCCGACCGAATTCACCTGTCACAAGTACAATTGTTGACTGCAACAGATCTCGATCCACCAGATCTTTTAGCAGCGTGGCCAGGGCCGGATCGAGCGTCCTGGCCCGAGCCGCTTGTCCTTCGTGGTTTTTGGCATGAGTGTCGAATCCTTGCAGCGAAACCTCGAGCGAACGTAATCCCACTTCGATCAGCCGTCTTGCGACAAGGCAGCCTCGGCCAAACGCGTTGTCACCGTAGGCTGCACGAAGTTGTTTTGGTTCCTGCTCGATTGAAAATGCGTTCAATTGCTCTGATGTCATCATCCGTAGAGCAGCGTCGATCGTATGTTGATGCAGAGTCTGTTCGACCTTCGCCCTTCGGCCCTGCATGAATGACTGAGACACAACGCCCAGGCTCTTCAATCGCCGGCCCTGTCGATCTTGATCAACAAGGGCTTTGATGTTTTGCCCGGTTTCTCCGGGATTGATAATTCGATAGGCATCAAAGCGATCACCCAGAAATCCACCTCGTGGCGGGAAATTGGCGTCACCCAGTGACACAAATTGAGGTATCTCGACGGCAGCATTGGGCTGCTCATGAATCGCGATCGAGCCGATACTGGGGTGAACAAGCGTCGGTTCCGGTCGATAGCCGGTGTGCAAAATGTACGAAGCTCGCTCGTGATCACCTTCTTTGGAAACCATCGAACGGATGACGGACAGATGATGCAGTTGCTCGGCCGACTGCGGATAAAGATCGGCAATTTCCAGGCCGGGAATCGTGGTCTTGATCGACGAAACTTCGCCACCAATCCGCGTGCCGGGATGAGGGTCCCAACTCTCCAGTTGACTCTGTCCACCACCGAGCCAGATCGTGAGAAAAGATTTCGCACGCTCAGCACCACGCGCTTCAGCAGCCCTCAAATCCAGTCCCGGTACGGCAAACGACAACCCGAGTGTTGACGCGGCCAGCCGCAGAAAGTCTCGACGAGATGAGTCCATCGTATTCACCTCTTCACCCTCATTCTTGTCTACTCTCTACTCTCACAGGTCTACACTCTGGCCGCAAGCCTAGTGTTCCCAACAGAACTCGGGGGCGTTGAAAAGCGTCCAGAACAGGTCTTCGACGACACGGCTGCGTTCGTCTTTCTTCGTCCCTTCAAGTTGCTTCAGGATCACGGATCGCTCTTCCCTGGTTGGATGTCGAGTCAGGCAGACCAGAAAACAGGTATCCAGACATGCGTCATCGTCAGGTGCCATCCCTGCAATGCGGCCTGCCGCACTGAAGATCGTGCTCTTCGTCCATTCTGCGGCAAAGTTGCTGTTCATTCGCAAGAGTGCCTGAGGGATAGTTCCGGCCCGTTCCGTCAATTCGTCGTCACCGAGGTCTCCGTATTCTTTGACGAAATCCAGTTCGCGAAAAAACCGAACCGCTCGAATCGTCCAATGCGAATTCTGATCGACAGTCTTAATCGACGAGGCCTGCAACATCGACCCGATGACTTGCTCGGGGCGTAACCGAGTCAATGGGAAAGCCGCCCAGGTTTCCTCGACGCGGTCAGAATTGTCACCTTCGTCAAATGCGGAATGTTGCGACGATGTACGAAACACACGAGTCGCGGCAATCGTCCTGATCAGTCGTTTCAAATCACAGCCGTGAGATCGAAAGTCCGCGCCGATTAAATCCAGCAGGTCCTGCGGATCGCTGCCAGCCTCATTCGGATTAGGAAGATCATCGACAGGTTGAATCCAAGGACGGCCAAACATAAGTCCCCAGACGCGATTGACGATCGCCCGATCGAATCGCCGGTTATCGGGATGAGTCACCCAGGCAGCAAGTCGTTCTCGCGTCTTGCCCGTTTCAGGCATCCATTCAGGATGAAAAGGGACTGAAGGCTCGACATTTCGGTCATTTAGCGTCAGCCGGTCCTGAATCAAATACGGCGGTTTGTCTTTCTTATCGTTGTTGTCTTCAACGCCCACCCCCGAGATATTCAGCTGGCCATAGCAGGCCGCCAGTCCTTCAAACTGAGCTTGTTTCCAGTCGGCGAAGGGGTGGTTATGGCATTGGGCACAATCGATTCGTTGACCGAGAAAAGCTCGCGCCGTACGACCTGCCAGCTTGTTGTGGTCAACGACACCTTCCGTGACCACTGCGGCGACAAAATTGACTGCAGGCTTATCGGTCCACAATCCGCGGTCAGCGATCATGCTGCGGACAATCGCGTCATAGGGACGATTTTCATGAAACTGATTGCCCAGCCAGGCCCAGAATCTATCCCGTCGAAAGACCACGAACTGCCCTTCGTCAGTCCCTACAAAAAACCGCGAAAACCGGCGCGCGAAATAATCGGCGAATCGTCGGTCGGACAACATTCGGTCCGTCCACCGATCAATTCTGTCAGGTGAGCCATCCGATTCAAACAAACGAATCTCTTCCAGCGACGGCACGGTTCCCAGCAAGACGAGAGAAAGTCGGCGATATAACGTTAAATCAACCGCAGGGACGGCTGGCTCCAGCCCCGCTTCGTGCCATCGGTCTGAAAACAACCGGTCAATCCGATGAACGATCGTCTCAACCTCAGCAGAATCAACCACACTCTCCGTGACTTTTTCAGGCCGAATCGACTTGATCGGACTGCGAGCGGCCGATGCCACCAGCACAAATACGCCCACAACCACCAGCAACGGTGCAATCGCAGTGATCAGCGTGCGGCGGCGATTCATGACGATTCGTCCAATGAGCGAAATTCGATTCTAACCAAGCCCGTTCAACACAGGAGGCCGGCTGAACCAGTCGGTCACTTTGCCAACGTACAAAGCTTACCCGATTTAATACCCAACAATCGACAGGGAGGTTTCAGTTCGATTGCTGCAACCGATTGCATTCGTTCCGGGTAATCTCTGATACTTGGAAAGGATTCAAGCAGGCGTATTTATGAGCACGATCGAAATGTTGCCGCAGACGACTCAACAGTCCGATGATTTTTCTTCAGGAATCATTGTATCAAAGCCTGATAACGCATTCGTATTAACCGATGATAACCTGCTCGCCGACGACACTTTCTCGACATTTTATCGATTACGTCCATTCCCTCACCCGATTTACAGACCGCATCTCGCCGCGTATTGGATTTTGGAACTCGGTTTTGGACTGCTCAGCCTTTTGGCGTTGCTGGCATTCCTGGCAGCAGTCCCCATCGCGAATTTTATCGCGCTCGGATATCTGCTTGAGGCCGAAGGTCGCGTCGCGCGGACGGGTAAGCTGCGATACGCATTGCCTCTGCTGCCGCTGGCACCACGATTAGGTGGAATCGCCGCCGGAATCTGGGTCTGGTGGTGGGTCGTGCGACTGGTCGCCGATGCCGCAAGCGATGCACAATTGATTTCGCCCGGAACCGGCATTTCTGCTGCCTGGCAGATTGGATTGATTCTCTTTTCGTCAGCCGTTGCAATCCATTTAGTTCTGGCTCTCGCCCGAGGGGGACGACTCAGCCTTTTCTTCTGGCCGACGCCTCTTAACGCGATGTGGCTGTGGAAACAGTTTCAGCAAGGGAATTACCTGAAAACAGCAGGTAGCGCGGTCCAGGAATTCATGGTCGCCTTACAAATCAGGCATCACTTCTGGCTGGGGCTTCGTGGATTTCTTCTCGCCTTCGCCTGGCTGTTTGTTCCCACGGCACTGTTTTCGGCACTTCGAGATACCTCAAAACCGGGCCAGGTCTTCGCTACGTTGATCGGTAGTTTTCTGCTCATTCTCGTTCTAAGCTGGGTACCCTTTCTGCAAGCCCGTTTTGCGGCAGAGAACCGCTGGCGAGCCATGTTCGATTTGCGCGAGATCCGGGAACTTTACCGTAAAGCACCGATTGTCATGTTCGTCTCGGTTGTGGTTCTCTATGCATTATCACTGCCGCTGTACCTTTTCAAAGTAGCGGCACTCCCTCAGGACGTTTACTGGCTGATCACGCCGATTTTTATTGCTTCGATTTATCCGGCGAAAATCCTGATCGGCTGGGCCTATTCCAAGGCGGTCCGGACCGAGAAACGTACCTGGCGAATCTTACGCTGGCCCCTCTCACTGTTGCTGTTTCCCTTATTGGCGTTTTATGTGTTTGTGCTCTTCTTCACTCCAGCCATCGGTGCGAAAGGACGAGCGGTCCTGTTCCAGCATCATGGAATCCTGCTTCCGTGGCCGTTTTAATTATTGAACGAATGAAGAGGGGGTCGGGCGTTCAAATTTCAAAATTTGAACACCCGACCCCAGAACCTCAACGCTCCCAAAGTTCGCGTTCGCTGCTAGAATCCACGAGCGGAACGATCGACCTATAAGAAATGGGACTTTGATGAAAATCCTCGTGGCAAATCCTCGCGGCTTTTGTGCCGGTGTGAATATGGCAATTGAATGTCTGGACGAAACGATTCGGATGTTTGGTCCGAACATCTACGTCTACCACGAAATTGTGCACAACAAGTACGTCGTCGAACGATTTACCCAACAAGGCGTCACCTTCGTTGATACGATCGCCGAAGTTCCTGAAGGGTCGATTCTGCTTTTTTCAGCTCATGGAGTTTCACCAGAAATTCGTGAACAATCACGGATTCGGAAACTGCAGACCATCGACGCCACATGCCCGCTGGTGACGAAAGTACATCTTGAGGCGATCAAGTACGCTCGCGATGGCTATCACATCATTCTGATTGGACACGAAGGGCATGACGAAGTGATCGGAACGATGGGAGAGGCCCCGTCAAGTATCACGCTAGTCGAAGACCCGCAGGACGTCGATGCTTTATCATTTCCCAATGGTGCCAAGATTGCGTATTTGACGCAAACAACACTCAGCGTCGAAGAAGCAGGACGAGTGATCGACGCGCTCAAAGCGAAGATTCCACATATCGAAAGTCCGCCGAAGGAAGATATCTGTTACGCCACGACCAATCGACAGGATGCCGTAAAACAACTGGCGCAACGATCTGACATCGTCATCGTGCTCGGCAGCCAGAACAGCTCTAACAGTCGCAGGCTACAGGAAATTGGAGCGTTGTTCGGTAAACCATCGCACCTGATCGATGGTGCTCAAGAACTTCACCGTGAATGGTTCGCCGATAAATCAACCGTCCTGATCACTGCGGGAGCCAGTGCTCCCGAAGTGGTTGTTCAGGACTGTATTACGTGGCTGAACAAGGAATTTGGTGCGACCGTTGAAGAAGTCACGATTCGCGAAGAACACGTTTCGTTCCCGTTGCCACGGGAACTGCGAGTCCTGCAATCCGCCAAGGCGTGAAGATTACCCCGCTTTTTTCGGCAAAAACGGAGTTCGTGGATAGGGGCCCACGGCTCCGTGGGGATGTCCATCCCAACGGTGGGTTGCGATCTCTTGCAGAACTTCGTTAGCGACAATCATCGCTTCCAGCGCCTGAACACCGTCAACGTGCGGTGCGGCACCGGTTCTCACACACTGCACGAATTCGCGTAATTCCTGCGATAACGCGTCGGGCCCTGTCGTTTCGACCGCCTCATTGGCAATATTCACAAATTGACCGAAGACTTCCTTTTTTAAGGCTTCCAGATCGGCGCCTGGTTGAGCCACACGTTCCAGAGGTGGCGTCCCCTGGGTTAACGCCTGACCGGGAGAGAATCGCTTCACTTCCCGCTGATGCATATCCACGGTCACACAACCGGTTGCTGACCAGGCCGTCATCGAACGAGAGACTGTTGGACAGATTCGGCTTGCCGTCAGGTCGGCAATACAGCCATTTTCAAAGCGAAGCCTGGCTTGAGCCGCATCTTCATTCTGACCCATGACTCCGACCCCGAAGGCTTCGCAGCTGCGTAATGGACTGCGCACCAGCGACAGGACAAGATCAATGTCATGGATCATCAAATCGAGAACGACACCGATATCGGTTGATCGAAACGTGTATGTGCTGGTTCGTTCGCAACGAATATATTTGGGCGAGACGATGACTTTTTGAGCCGCCTGGAACGCTGGATTAAATCGTTCGATGTGACCAACCTGCAATAACGATTTGGTTCGACGGGCCAGCTCGACAAGTTCTTTTGCCTGCGTGACATTTCCAGCCAGAGGCTTTTCCACAAGTACGGGAATCCCTTTCTCAAGGAATGCACCGGCAACGGTGCGATGAGCAACCGTTGGCACGACGACCGAGACAGCGTCAACAGTTTTGTTGGCGATTAAATCACGGTAATCCGCCACCCAGCGAGTCTGATGTCGGGTGGCAACCTCTTGACCACGTTCAGCCTGGCTGTCCGCGACAGCCACCAGTTCAACGCCGTCAATTTCACTGAGAATGCGAGCATGATGTCGACCAAGGGCTCCAACGCCAATCACAGCAACTCGCAACCGATCCATTCTTAAAGCCTATTCGTATTAATTGGTGCTGATACTGAAAGATAAGATGTTTGCCGTAGCATGGGCTTTAGCCCGTGAGCCGTTACATCTCGTGCGGGCTAAAGCCCACACTTCGAAAACTCACAACTTCGTTCGGTTTCATGCTGCTTTTTGCCCTTCGCTTGCGGCGGCAGGTTGTGAACGCAAAGCTTCACGGGCACGACCATTCTTTCCCTTGGCCGATTGCTCACAGAAGTTGAGCAGCGTCATCAGCTCGATCGGGAACACTCCTTCCGTTTTCTCGGCCAGTCGTTCACGAACCTCTTCCAGCTTGACGTGTTCACGGAACATCAGCTTAAAGGCTTGTCGAACAAGATTAATCGCGTTTTCAGAGATCCCTCGGCGACGCATTCCGACGACGTTCACGGTAATGATCTCGGGATTATCGCTGCCTGCGGCCAGCATGTACGGTGGGATATCCTGAGGCGCTCGACAGCCGCCGCTGATGAAACAACCGGTTCCTAAAGTGGCAAAATGATGGACGACCGAGTTACCCGAGACGATCGCATAATCCTGCACGTGAACATGCCCGCCCAACAGGCTTCCGTTACAAAGGATGACGTTATTATAAACGTGACAATTGTGTGCGACGTGGGCATTTGCCATCAAAAAATTGCGATGACCAATCCGGGTGACTCCGTCTTCTTTATCCGCACCACGATTGACCGTCACCCCTTCACGAAACAAGTTGTCGTCACCAATTTCAACTCGAGTCGCTGAACCGCTGTAACCGATGTCCTGTGGTTCACCACCAATCACCGATCCAGGAAAGAAACGATTTCGTTCGCCAATCGTAGTATGACCGACAATCGCCACATGACTATCCAGTTTGGATCCATTTCCAATCGTCACGTGCGGACCAACGACACAAAATGGGCCGATCTCGACATCGTCGCCAATCTGTGCTCGAGCATCAACTTGCGACAAAGGTGAGATCGTTCGTGCCATGGTGTCGTCCTTGAGAACGTCAATTGATGATTTGGACTTTGAATGTTTCAACGATGGATCAGCCGGTCAATGATTCGATTTCAATGGAAAGACGGATATGTCATTCAAGCCGCCTCGCAAACGGGTAACTTAAATTGTTGATTCAATCGGACTTTTTCACAGATCGCATGATTCAGATTGTGGCCTGATCGATAGGCTCGGAAATGACCTTGGACGTCACAGCCCAGCAATGCAAAATCGCCAATACAGTCGAGAATTTTGTGGCGGACACACTCATCGGTCGCACGTAATTCGTTGCCGATCACGCCCTGTGGGCTGAAGATTAAGAGATCTTTTTCAGTCACACGTGAGCCATATCCCTGGGATTTCAGCGCCTGAACTTCGCTTTCCAGAATAAATGTTCTGGCGAAGGCAATCTCCCTGATGAACCGTTCGGACGAAAATTCAAACGTCATCAACTGCGGCTTGATCGGTGACCGCGGCCCATAATCGAGCTCATAGGTCACAACCAGACTCCGATGGAAAACCGGTCCCGCTGTAATCTGTGAACCGTCAGCAGCAGGGTCCGTTCGATCATCAGATTGAAGAACGAGGACTTCACGTCGAGCCGTCTGTTCGGTGATTCCTGCCTCGAGCAAGACCTGTACGAACGGCAGACACGATCCGTCGGCTCCAGGCAGTTCCGGGGCATCGAGACAGACCAGGCAGTTATCAATCTGCAAACCGGCGAGCGCCGCCATGACGTGTTCGATCAGTTCCACGGTTGCGCCATGAGCTGAAATGGCGGTTCGTCTTTGTCGGGGAAGGACGAAATCCAACCGAGCGGGGATTGGCTGTGTCCCCTTCAAATCGACCCGTTGAAAGCGAATTCCGTAGTTTTCGTCCGCCGGCAGAAACGAGACCTTCACGTCGGCTCCGGTCAGGAACCCGAAGCCCCGATATTCCGCAGGACCGTTCAGCGTGCGTTGACTTCTTTGAATCATGAATTTCACCCTGCACTGCCTTTCACCACATCCGGATCGCTGAGTTCGGAAAGGTGAGACCGCCGCCGAGCCGATTTGAAAATCGCAGGACGTTGTAAATGCGGCCACGGGCTTGTGGATAACGAATAGCAGAAGAGAGAACGGAAACCGACCCTGGAGATCAATCCAGGGTCGGAGGCGTTTCAAGTCCATCGAACCGGACTAGTTCTTAGGATTCCCACGAGGGGCCTTGGCCTCTTGAGGAGCGTCTTTCTTTTCCGGGCTGAACTTCTTGTTCAGGCTCTCGAGAACTGGCGTGGTGATGTCTTCGTTCGGGCGATAGTAAACGACCTGACGATTCATCCCCTGCAGCAACTGCTGTGGGTTCTCGGTGTCGAGATCTTCGCGATTGAAGCGAATGATCAAGGTATAGTTGAAGTGGGTCGCATACTTTTCGACCATCTTCGAAACTTCGTTGTAAACCTGCAGATAGATCTGTGATTCCTTCTTGAGGAACTCACGGGACATCTGACGGCGGAAGTTTTCGAATTCTGCAGCCTGCTTGACTGCCTGTTGTTCATACTTCGAATACTCGGGAGCCCCTTCAACCAGACCTTTCATCTTCTGTTGAAGTTCGACGATTCCCTTCTGCATTTCCTTGGCCTTTTCTTCACTCTCCGAGATTTCGACCTTCAGGTCTTCTCGAAGTGATTCGAACTTTTTGTAGTTCTTGAAGACATAGGCCATGTCGATCAGACCGACCTTGTGAGGGATGTTGGTCGCGGCCGCAGCCGGTTCCTTATTCTGACTCCAAGCGTCCCCCGTCAGCGCGAGAACGCCAGCCAATAGGGCGATTACAGATGCCGAAACGATAACTTTCTTCACGGCTGAGGCACTCCTTTGCGTGGCCGAACGGATGGAAATCATCTTGATTTGTTGTCGCATCCACCAGATCAACCAGTTCCATTGGTTGCAGACGGGCAGAGGCTAAGACGACGGCATTTTGCACAGCCCGGAATTCTCGTCAATACGAAGAAACCTGCAGAATGAATTTCGTCTGTCAAATTTAAGGAAATCGATGTCTATCGGCAGAATTCGCCACATGTCAGAATGATCGTTAAATCCATATTTTCATGAAAGATTCCCTATGCCAGTACTTGTCGGTGTCGATCTGGGCACAACCAAGATCACCAGCCTTGCCGTCGATGCTTTGTCGGGCGAAATCATCGCAATCGGTTCTGCAACAAATGATGCCAACATCACATCCGAGGCTGATCGGGCGCGCAGCCGATCCGAATGGCAAGCCGAAAAGATTCTTTCGGCGGCATGCCGATGCCTCGTTCAAATGTCACAACAATTAGGGTCAAAAGTCAGCGAAGTCGTGGGCATCGGTGTGACGGGACAACAGCACGGAATGGTCCTGGTCGATGCCGAACTTCGACCTGTCTCTCCGCTGATTAACTGGCAGGATCGACGAGCCCTGGATCGCATGCCAGGGAGTGATTTGACATGGCTTACAGCGACTCGTGCCGCCATTGGTCACGAAGCCTGGCACCAAACCGGTTGCTGGCTGCATCCCGGTTTTATGGCCGTGACACTGTTTGAATTGGCAAAGCGACACGCGTTGCCCGCAAACTCGCGTGCGCTGTTTATCATGGACTACTTCACCGCCGCAGTCACAGAACAGCCGCCAATCACCGAGCCATCCTGCGCCGGTAGTAGCGGCGTGTTCGATGTTGGCAAACGGGACTGGAACGATGAAGCGATCACGGCTCTTGGGTTGTCACGTTCACTGTTTCCAGAAGTCCACGAAGCGAATGAACTCGTCGGGAGATTGACCGGTAAACATGCGGGATTGACGGGTTTACCCGCCGGAACCCCTGTCTTCGCGGCGATTGGCGATCATCAGGCCAGCTTCCTGGGAAGTGTTGCTGATCGCAGGAATAGCGTTCTCGTCAATGTCGGGACGGGTGCCCAGGTCGCGATGTTTACCGACGGAATCGAATTTGTCGCCCCGATCGAACTGCGTCCCTTTCCCTGCGGAGGTAATCTGCTTTCGAATGTCGGTCTTGCGGGTGGCTGGTCGTATCAGGTCCTGGAAGAGTTTTTTGCCGATGTCGGCCGTCGTCTCTTTCAGTCTGCTCCGACGAAAAAGCTTTATCAGGTCATGAACGAATTGGCTCGTGAGGTCCCGTCGGGTGCTGACGGCCTGTGCTGTGAACCTCGATTTTCCGGAACGCGACTGGACCCTGCCGTACGTGGTTCGATCGCGGGCCTTTCGCCACACAATTTCAACGCCGGCCATCTGGCGCGAGCAGTGCTCGAAGGGATGAGTCGTTCGCTGCACGACGGATTCCAGGCCATCATCAACGTCACCGGGAAAAGACCAACAAAACTGATTGCCGCCGGTAACGGACTTCGCGAAAATCCGCTTCTCGCCGAAATCGTTTCTCAGGCGTTTGGTTTACGAATGCAATTCACGCAACACCGTGAAGAAGCCGCCTTCGGAGCCGTATTAGTCGCCAGCGTCGGAGCCAAAGTCTTTGCAAACCTGGAAGACGCTGCCAAAACATTGATCCACACGACGACCGATGCCTGAATTGAAAAATCTGAAGCTGGGAGTGTGAAGCCACTGCTGTGCGGCCGAATCGATGCGTAAACTGACTTTGAAGTGTTGGCTCGGCGGAGCAAAGACTCCGCCTTAGATTTGTCAGGTCAACTATCATTTCTACAAAGTCGCATCTCACCAGATGGTGAGGCGTCACCCTGACTGCTAAGCTGGGCACAAGCATCGTCTCTCACTGCAAGATCAGCACTCATGTGTAACACGCCATGTGCCGGATGAAACGGGAGATCCCGATGTTTGCTGCTTTGCGATCTCTCACCAGAAGTATTTCAAAATGGTTACAGTCGGAATGAATTACCACGTGTTGCCTGGCAAACAAAAAGACTTCCAGGAGAAGTTCAGTGCCGTCATCGGAGCGTTACGCGCTGCGCCGGGACATACCAGTTCAACACTCTGGAACGACGTCAGCGACGATGCCTCGTTCCTGATCACAAGCGAGTGGTCAGACGAAGCGGCGTTTCAGGAATTTATCCGCAGCGATGCCTTCCGAGCAGTGACAACCTGGGGCAAGGAGCAAATCCTATCAGGCCGTCCGCAACACAAGATTTACAAGCATTAATGCGCATCGCGCCGTATCAGAGCGTAGCGCAGTGTTTCTGTACAGCTTGACCGTACTCGGTCAAGCTGTGCTCTTTGACTGACAGAATTACTAGAGACTGCTTCCCGGCAGCAGTGCAACAAAACCCCGATTGAGAGGTTCGACAAGGCATTGCTTTGTTTTATTCAGTCACATCCGGTGCCAGTTCCGCCTTCAACAGTGGATGATCCGACGCTGTGTTTTCGACAAGTTTCACGGAAACGGTCCTCAGCCCTCGCGTGAAGATCCAATCGATGTTTTGCGAGGGTAAATGTCCCTCCAATGATTCCTGCAGAGGACTGCGAACATCGTGCTTGGCGACCAAATCCTCCAGCAGCGGATCAGTGGCGATCGTGTTCAAATCTCCCATCAGAAGACACGGCTTCTGCAGGCCAAGAAACAATTCAATGACTGATTGAAGCTGCTGGCGTCGATCATTTTCCCGGTCAATATGGACCGCGACAATCCGTACTGTTGCACGTTGCAATTCAACCGTCGAAAAAATCGCGTTCCGGTAGGCTTTGCCGCGAGTATTCACCAGAGGAACTCGTAGGATGGAACGAACTGGAATCCGATAAATCAATCCATTGCCGAAGTGATCTGACCACCAACGTCGTTCGGTTGCTGCGAACAGCCAGCCCGCGTCACCTGTTCTCGCCAGTGCGACAGCCTGATTCGGAACCGCGCCGTCCGACATCGCTTTGACTTCGTACAAACCGGCGAAATCACTGTCAGCAAGAAGTTCAGCCGTGCGCGTCAGGCTTCTTACACCATCCGATCCCTTTCCGCCGTGAATGTTAAAACTGGCCAGCTTCAGATTGTCAGGGGATTCGTGTTTGACTGAAGCTTGCAGGCTTTGCACCAGCGGTTGCGTCGCATCAGCCGCTCGACGATCGGCTCCATCCCAGACAATCAGGCCGATCAATGCCAAGGCTAACCCCAGCGCGACCCCCTTCCATCTCTTGGTGGAAACAGTCGATGTCGGTGTCATGGTACGGCTCTTATTGAAAATCGAGATTATTTCGCGATCTGGCTGATCTTCTGTCATAACATTGCTCGTTAGCGTTCCCTGCTGTCGACTTCAATCGCCGCGACCCGATTCTGCAGACAATCTCAGATCGATCAATTCAACACAATTCTACATGGGTCCCAATTATGCCCGTTTGTTCAGTGCTCATATATACTCAGCTTCACCGTCGACTGTCCCCAACATACGCAGCCAAGCGTATTCACGGCAAAATGCCGAACGATTCTCCCGTTTTAGATCACAAAATTGTGTTCAACGACGTTACATTTCCAATCAGCAGCGACGACGTCGTGTGACGAAACCTGCTTGAGATGACAGGTTCATCAGGAAGTTCAAACGAATGATTCTTCTTCAATCGATCCCGTTGTACGGCGCGGTTGTTGGTAGTTGTCATGCGGGCTCTCGGCCCACATCTGGAGCGGTAGCGGCGCGCATCGAGCGAACGCCCGCGCGACGGGTTATGACACGTGGTGATTTACTGGAAAAGCCTGACAAAGTTGACCCGCCATAACGTGTCAAAAGCGGGAATGGCCGGTTCGTGTGACTGCGAGCGTCTTCATCAAATTGAATGACGACGAAGCAAGTACCCCGACAAGAACCTCAGCCAGATTATGATCAGTACTGGAGATTGGTCGATCGATGCAAACCGGCGACATCCGTCGTTTGCCAAAAGAATTTCGGTTCGTCGCCAGTTTTTGTGGGTAATTAATTGAGGAAAAGTACGAGACTCCGCTCAGGTTCGACAAAAGGGGTTCGCCCCCTCCGCCATCGCCTTCGATCGCCACTGCAGGTGTGAGG
>CAIULL010000257.1 GCA_903899985.1 uncultured Schlesneria sp. | reverse complement strand
TACTACCGAACTGTCGGCCCTACAGGCCTTTTGTGTGTTGTGTTTGCCGAGGACCTAGCCCGATGGGCTAGGCTATTTGAATTGCTGGCCCTTCAGGCCGTAAGAAATCAGCACGAAAATCACCGTCTTCCGGACCAAAGGCCCGTCAACGACCCCCGTGAAGGGGGTTACGTTTTGATTGTGTCACATTGGTGAGACTACGCGCATGTCGATAGAATCCGCTTCAGCGAAAGCCATTGCGAATTCTCCCACAAGGTATCACCATGAAAAACATTTTGATGCGGACCCTGGCCTTGATGTTCTGTACCGCGACTCCGGCATTTTGCGAGGATTCCCCTCAGAAGGCCGCGAAGCTTGATATCGAAATCAAGGCCCAGGTCGACTACTGGATTTACCTGCCGCAGGATTACGACAAACAAGAGAAGGTTCCACTGTTACTGTTTCTGCATGGAGCGGGTGAACGGGGAAATGATCTGAACAAAGTGAAGGTCCATGGCCCGCCAAAATTGATCGAGGCGGGAAAGAAGTTTCCGTTCATCGTTGTCTCACCGCAGTGTCCCGAGGGGCGGTGGTGGGCGACTCATGAACTGGTGGCACTCATCGATAATCTTGAATCGAAATACAAAATTGATCCTGATCGGATCTATGTGACGGGACTCAGCATGGGTGGATTCGGCACCTGGGCTCTTGCAGACAGAATCCCCAATCGACTGGCAGCGATCGCTCCGATTTGCGGGGGTGGCAATACCGTGACCGCCAGAAGCTTTGCCAAGCTGCCGACGTGGGTGTTTCACGGAGCGAAAGACACTGTTGTTCCTCTATCGCTTTCTCAAGACATGGTTGATGCCATGAAAAAGCATGGTGGCGAACCCAAATTGACGATCTATCCCGAAGCCGGACACGACTCATGGACCGAGACTTACAACAACCCTGAATTTTACGAATGGCTGTTAGCTCAGAAGCGATCGAGTAAATAGATTCGGGTCAGTTCTTTGAAATTCCTGTGCCACTGCTTGACCGTCCTCGGTCAAGCAGTGTTCTTTGGCTGGCAGAAGTGACTGCCGCTGCTTCGCCGATGCCGTGGCATTGAATCTGAATTGGACCACGAATCGAAAAGCGTCTTGTGTCTCGTGTCGTGCGATGTCGCCAGACGATGCTGAAGACGAAGACGAAGACGAAGACGAAGACACTGCTTCTCCGAAGACTCCTGAGCAGTGGCACTGAATACGAATTTGACAACGAATCACAGAGCGTCTTGTGTCTCGTGAAATGCAATATTGCCAGCCGAAGACACTGCTTCTCCGAAGACTCCTAAGCAGTGGCACAGAATCTGAATTTGACATATCACCAAGTTTCTACAACTCGACGAACGCTGTCTTCATGTGTGGCGGCGAGGAAGAAGCAAATGCCCGTCACCATCGAATTTCTCGGACATTCAGGCTTTTTCATTTCGGACGGTAAATACCGTGTCGTGATTGATCCGTTTCTTTCCGATAATCCCTTTGCCAAAAAGAAGGCAGAGGAGATCAGGTGTGATTGGATTGTGCTGACGCATGGTCACTCGGACCATTCCGGCGATGCCGAAGTGATCGCCAAGCGAAACGGTGCGACGATTCATGCCATCTATGAACTGGCCGATATTTTCAACGAAAAAGGATGCAAAGTCAGCCACGCGAATCAGGGTGGCCAGGTCAAAACCGAATTTGGTTCCATCACTCTGGTTCAGGCGTTTCATTCGTCGAGCTTTGAAGGGCGTTACGCGGGGATGCCGTGTGGAATCGTTCTCGAAATCGGCGGGGTCACGCTTTATCACTGCGGAGACACCA
This sequence comes from uncultured Schlesneria sp., assembly GCA_903899985.1. Taxonomy (GTDB): domain Bacteria; phylum Planctomycetota; class Planctomycetia; order Planctomycetales; family Planctomycetaceae; genus Schlesneria. Next base: position 6,369 of record CAIULL010000257.1, on the reverse strand, counting down.
GCCTGTTTGGTGACATGGCCCTGATTGGCGAGATCTACCAGCCTCAGATTGCCATGATTCCGATTGGAGATCGCTACACGATGGGACCGCGACTCGCCTCAAAAGCGGCGGAATTCATTCGGCCGAAAATCGCTATCCCGATTCACTACAAGACGTTCCCCGAAGAACTGATCAACGATGCCAGTGAATTTCAGCCGAAAGGAATTGAAGTCCGCGTGATGGAACCAGGTGATACGTTCGTCTATCCGGCCTGACGGTCAATAATTGTGGCTGAGCCCAAAAACGAAACCCCACCTCCCCTGCGGAGGTGGTTAACGGGCCTTTGCCCTACAGGCACGTCGGCCCACCCTACCTGTCGCTCGCCCAGAGAATCCTCACACCCCCTCTAAGGGGTCTGACCGATTTTTGGGACAAAGGTGGTTAACGGGCCTTTGCCCTACAGGCATGAATTGCGCCAAATCAACGACGGCGAACCGCATATGAATTTGATCGCGCCGAATCAGTGAATCGGATGGTACGTCGTGCAAAGGCCCGTTAACCATCGCCACGGGGGCGATGGGGTATCGTTGGATCGTTCACAGGATCACAATCCAGGGACATATAGGTTGCTCCGTGGAGTTCGAACTGGGGCATGTCGCCGCCGAACATCAGGTGCCAGCCGCAGGCCGTTTCAGGGTCCGCCTGCCGGGCATCAACTTTATCTGCCATCTCGGTCAGGATCGCTGCCAGATTGCGAAAGGCATTCGTGTCACCACCGATCCGAACTCGCGGACCGTCGCCACCGACGTTCGGATCAAACTCAATCCTTAACAGCCAGTCTTCGTTTTCCATGAGGTCTTGAATACTCGTCATCTTGAATAGTCCCAATTCTTGGTGTCAGAAATTGTTCGGTAGAAAATGACCTGGTTCCGAGCCCTCGTTCGTTCGCTGAAGCTTCCAAAGTAGGGTCACCTCTGACCAAAGTAGCCATCATCGCTCCGCGTGATGAGCATCGTTCGAAAACCTGTCATATTTCAATCCGCATGATTTCAAAAAAGTATTCAAACAAAGATATTGTTCCGATGCGTCGGCAACGGTTGAATCGTATCCGACGCATGCTCATCACGCGGAGTGATGATGGCTACTTTGGAAGAAATCCTGAAACGAGAGCCATTGAATTAAGATTCAGACGTCGAGGACGTCCGTTTCTACCGCATGACTCGCACGGTGGGCATGGCGGCTTTGAAGTCGTTGAGGCCCTCTTCCGAGCAGCGACCAATATCAAGGCAAAGATGCGTCAAGTTCTTGAATTTGGTGAGATGTTTCAGGCCTTCATCGGTGATCGCAACATTTCGGATCACCAGGACGTTCAAGCTTCTGAGATCGGTCAATTCCCGTAAACCAAGATCGGTGATCGGAGTGTCGCTCAGCACAAGCTCCTTCAAGTTCTTGAGGCCTTTCAGTTCTTTCATGCCGGCGTCAGACACATCCGTGTGGCCTAAATCAAGGATCGTGAGTTGAGTTAGCTCACGTAATACCGCCAGACTTTCGTCGCCGATTTGATTATTGTGAAGGTAGAGAATCTTGAGCTGCTTGAGATCTTTCAGTTCCTTGAACCCGGAGTCCGTGATGCTGGCGGAATTGAGCAAAAGGTATTCGAGCTTTTTCAGTTTCCCGATATCTTTCAGCCCGACGTCGGTCAAGGCCGTTGATGGCACACTCAGTTGTGTCAGGTTAATGAGCTTCCCTATTGTTTGTGCGCCAATTTCGGTGACGACAATCCGACCAAGTCCGAGTGATGTCAGGTCTTTCAAGTTCAGCAGGCTGCGAATTCCTTCATCCGTAATATTGTTGCCATCCAATCCCAAATTCTTGATTCTCTTGAAATTGGCAAGTTCCTTCACGCCGAGATCGGTCACCTGTGTGTCGCCAATATCTAATTGCTCCAGGTTTTCGAGATCTTTTAACGCGATCAACCCTTTATCAGAAACCTGCGTCGCTTCGAGGTGCAATTGGGACAGAGTTTTGAGTTTCGCAATTTCGGCGAGCGTTTTGTCAGTGACCCGAGTATGGCTAAGATCGAGGGTCGATAGCGATTCGATTTCTTTGATTGACCGAAAGCCTTCGTCCGACACTGCTGTTCGCATTAGGATGAGGGTTTTCAAATTCTTCAGGTTGCACAATTCTGCCAAACCCTTATCGCCGACCGTCGTGAAAGCAAGGTTCAGCTCAGTGAGTCGGCTAAGTCCGCGAAGCGCCTTAACCCCATCGTCCGAAATCCTCGTATTCCAAAGATTCAACTTCGTGAGTTTGTCGTGTACGCTGATTCCGGACAATCCTGCATTCGTGATCGGCGAATTACTGAGCACCAGCGTTGTGAGGTTCGTGAGTCCGTTCAAGTGGACGAGACCCGAGCCGTCGAGCCTTGTCTGGCTGAGATTGATCGTCGTCAGATTCTCAAGCGGCGACAACACTTTCAACGCGGAATCGGTGATTTCAGTGATACTCAGATCGATGGAGGTCAATTGTTTGAGGGGACTTAGTTCCTTTAGTCCAGTGTCCGTAATCCGTGTTGCTGAAAGATTAAGTGACGTCAGTTCCGGCAACTCGGCTAACTCGTGCAGCCCTGAGTCGGTGGTCGCCGTATATGCGAGATTGAGAGACGTCAGGCCCTTAAGATTTCGAAGCTCTTTTAATCCAATATCTGTGATTTGAGTGTTACTTAAATCCAGCGTTCGCAAGCCGCCGAGTTCCGAGAGCAGCCGAGCGAATTTATCGTTGAACCGGAAATTCCCTGCAAATGAAAGTCGCACAACGGGATGATCAGGCAAATCTTTATCCCGCTCAATCTCGCCCCCTAGCAATTCCAGCTTTTCGATGGCTTTTGACTCGGTCAGGCTTTCCTGAGCGAAGGATAACGTTGTTGCGAGAAAGAAAAATGCGAGCGATGAAAAAACGGGATGGCGCATTGTCGATCCGATTCAGGAAAGTGCTTAAGAATGTGACCGGTTTCGAAGGGGCGCCCACGACGATAACAGAATTTGCCAGCTCATTTAAGACAAAATGTGTAAATCGATTGCTTATGGAACAGCCGACATTTTGCGCGCTACCGTGAAGGGCCTCAAGATCCCATTAAGGTGGTGTGGTTGCGGCGATAAAATCCAACAAAAACCACGTCTGGAATCTGTCTCATCTTTTGGTTAGCCTTTCAATCGCGTAACGATTTTGCGTCCATTGAATCATTGTCAGGGCTTTATGCAGTTTCTACAGGGTCAACCATGATCAAGGACGAAATGATTGACGGCAAAAAGCCGCGTCCCAATCATCAACGAACTTTGCAGATCCTGCGAGCGATGAGTCCTCGTCAGCGACTGGAGCAGGTATTCCGACTGAATGAACGAACTCTGAAATTATTTCGGATTGGATTGCGTCGTCGGTTTCCAGATCTTGACGAAGTCGAGTTCCAGAAAGTCTATTTGCAAATGCGGGCACGATGTCACAACAGGAACTACTGAACGATGTCGTTCGCTCGCTTCAGGGCCTCGGCATCGAGTTCATGTTGAGCGGTTCACTTGCCTCAAGTCTTCAGGGGGAAGCACGTGCAACCCATGACATCGATCTTGTGACGCGACTGACCCTGCAGGATGTCGATCGACTTTTCTTTGTGTTTAACATCGATCGATTTTATCTCAGTAAAACGGCTGTCGCCGATGCCATTCGGACACAGCGAATGTTTAACCTGCTCGAGACCGCCACAGGAGAAAAGGTCGACTTCTGGGTACTGACGGATTCTCCTTTTGATCAGTCCCGGTTCGCACGTCGGCAGCAGATCGATCTGGGTGAATTCGTAATCGATGTGAGTTCCCCCGAAGACACGATTCTGATGAAGCTTCTGTGGTGCAAACAGTCAGGCGGCAGTGAAAAGCAATTTAACGACGTGCTCAGGGTCTATGAACTTCAGGCCGCGCTTTTGGATATGCGGTACATCCATTCATGGGTTGAAGAACTCGATATCAAAGACCTCTGGCAGAGAGTGCTCGATGAAGCCGAGCCATTCGATCCTTCGAATGAATCACCTGCGTAAGAATCGGATGTCGTTCTTTCATCAAAAAATACCCACGACTGCGGCGATCGGGCGGACGTCAGTCGTGGGCATTGTCGATGACACGAGTTTGCCTTCACGTTTTGATCAGATCATGAGAGGCGTTTGCGGAATTCACCGGTTTCGGTATCGATTTCGATTTTGTCACCGATTTCGACGAATGCCGAAACCTGAAGCTCGTGTTTTGTTTCTTTCAGAACAGCTGTTTTGGTGATCTTGCCTGAAGTGTCGCCGCGGACGACCGGTTCGGTGTATTCGACTTCACGAACGATGATCTTCGGCAGGACGACAGAAATCGGTCGTTCTTCGTAAAACGTTACTTCGCAGACCTCTTCCATACCGTCAACGATATATTTTTCGAGATCAGCAATGGTTTCCGCATCGATTTCGTACTCGTTGAATTCGTCGTCGACGAAGACATGGTTGGGGGGTGAGAAATAGGAATATTTACAATCCTTTTTCTCCATCATCACCCCTTCCAGCTTATCGTCCGACTTGAAAATCACTTCGGAGACCCGGTTGGTCAACAGATTTTTGGCTTTCACTTTGACCACGGCCTGGTTACGACCGGATTTGTTGATGACTGCCTTGATAACGACGACGGGCTCACCTTCAAGAATGACCACGTTGCCTGACTGCAGATTGTTGGCGAGCTTAACACTCATAAAACACTTCCCATATTGCCTGTCGATAATGTGAATTCGCATCCGCCAACCGTGGTCAGAACGCGCCCGCAACGCCGCCTGGAGGGAGACTCACTCTCCACGAACGAAGCGAACCAGATTGTCGGCCAGATTCCTCGTTCGGTCAAGTTGCCCGACCCAGACTTTTGTGTGTAACTCAAGCGAAGGCCATGTTGCGACGAAATCCCGCCAACTCGCCCGCAGATTTCCTTCCCCGTTCCAACCGTACCAAAATCGCTTCACCGTCTCGGATTCGGGGAAATTTTGCAGATACCGCGTCAAAAAGGCTTCCAGCTTAACGAGATGCGCGTTTTCCGTCTGGGGGTAAATCTGCCACACGAACGGGCGCTGGGCCCATTGGGCTCGAACGAACGAGTCTTCACCCCGAACAAAATTCATGTCACAGGCCCACAACAGCCGGTCGTAGCCGGAATGTGACAGAAACGGTAGTCCCTGGACAGTCAGGTTGTTTCGACAACGCGAAGTTCCGGGTAAGAGCGGTTCACGAAGCCAATCAGCGACCTGACGTGCGGGAGCACCGGGTGTCACAAGAACCCGGACACAGTCAGGACCATCGGCCCATTCTTGAAGTAATTCCGGCAGCTTCGGGTTGTCGTAGCAAAAGAGCGAAACGCGAATTTCGGTCCCGTCACGAGGGGCAACGCCAAGACCGGCCAGGAATTTTTCGGCGTCGCTCTCGTCGAAGGTCGAACGGACGGAAAGGAGGTCTCGTTCGCGAATCAGGCCTCCCGTTGTGGGGGTAAATCCGGGAAAAAAGAAATGCTTTTTCAGAGGATGAAGCTGGTGAGGTGATGCCAGCAGGTGGCTGTCGTCGACCCAGTCTTCGGCGCTTAAGTATTCGAGGTTGATCCAGATCGGAGCCGGTTTTCGTTCCGCCATGCCTTTGACGTAACTCGCGGGAAGTTCGCACGCAAATGCCTCAATGACAATGTCGGCGACATCAATCGGCGGAAAATCGGGTCGCCAGTGGTGGATTGCCATCCCTTCCAGATGCTGGACGTCGACGTCAGTCACAATCGAGGGGCAGAGGTGCGAGAATGTGTCGAGATTGTCGACCCACAATCGAATCTCGGCCCCATGTTCGTCAGCCAACTGTCTGGCCAGCCGCCAGCAAACGCCGATGTCTCCGTAGTTGTCCACAACGGTGCAGAAAATGTCCCAGCGAGAAATATTGGTGTGCATGATGTTCTAGCGAGAAAACGAAAGCATGCGGGATCAGTCTGAGCAGCGCTAAAATGATCTATCTTATTCGAAACCCCACCCCCCCCGCGGGGGTGGTCATCGGGCCTTTGCCCTAGGGTTTGATTCCCATTCTATTTGTTATTCGTTGGGGTGGTGCAAAGGCCCGTTAACCCGCTTTGCCCGAAAAATGGGTCAGACCCCACATGGCTGGTGTTAGGTTTTTCTGGGCAAACGACAGGTAGGGGGTCAGACCCATTTTTCGGTCAAAGCTCCGTTAACCACCCCCGCTGGGTGGTCATTGGGGCCGTTGCCTCGTGTTTGATTCTTTTCTTTTGCGAATCGTTGGGGTAGTGCAAAGGTCGTTAGGGTAGTGCAAAGGCCCGTTAACCACCCCCGCAGGGG
>CAIULL010000256.1 GCA_903899985.1 uncultured Schlesneria sp. | reverse complement strand
TCTGAAAGCTTCAGTTTTTCCAGACACTCTGGGATCGCGGCAGATCCTGGCTGAGACAAGGCAAGAGCAACAGCCTGTTTTGCTGTTTTTAATGGAGCATAGAACTTGTCCACGTGCGACCACGTGGGATCGGCTGCAACGGGCCAGTGACTCTTGTCGAAGCCCGGTGCGTTTTTGAGCTTTTCCTTCGTTGTGGCCAGCACAAGGTGTTCGACTTTGTCCTTCGACCCAAGCTTGAAAGCGTCCCAGGGAACCGCAAACAGTTTGTCGCCAATCCCGATAAAGCCGCCAAAATCAAGGGCGGCGTAGACGATCGTCCCAGTCTCCAACTCGATAACCAGATCCTTCACTTTACCAAGGTGTTCGTCCTCGTTATTGACGACAGCCATCCCCTCAATAGCACTCGTTCGGAAATGATGCGTCACCGCCGAATTCGTCTTTTGATCGGCGCTCTTATCGTCTGCAATCACTTGCATGCTCAGAAAGCTTAACGATAACGCGGCGACAGATAACGCAGTTGCACAAGTCTTCATCCTTCGGTTCCTCTTTTTCAGAAAATGCGGTGACCTACATGCAGACGCAACATGCGACTGTATTCCACAGGCTTTTTCAGGCTGGTGGGAAATCTGGTCACCACGGACAGGGAGTCTCAATCGCTGAAAACGATTCAGGCTCCATTCGTTCCGGGCGGGCGGAGTCAACGACGTCGACTCATTCATTTTTTCGCTGTTGCCCGGCTATCAGGAATGCACTCTACGGCGACGCGCAATGACAATGATGCCAATCCCGAGCGCCGACAGAATTTGACAAGACGTACCGGGTTCGGGGACTGCCGAAGCAACAGACGTGGTCACTTCCATCTGGAAGGGACCATTCGTATCTGAATTCGCTGTTACGGTGAGAATGCCCAATGGATAGTAGGCCCAAAATTCCCCGCCGACACCGCCCCCTTTCGCATCTGTCGCATAATCCCAGGCCACAGATGACGATGGACTCGACGTCGCTGTGTTCAACTCGATCCAATAACGCGTATTGGCGGCGAGAATGTAAGTTGCGACAGGTACGTCATACACCGATGCCGTTATCGCCAACGTACTGTCACGAAACGTTCCGAGCGTCACAAGCAGCGACCCTGGATTGCTGAATGAATCACTGAGAAGGCTTACCGTAAATTGGGGCTCCCCTGGAGTGCCCGGAGCACCAGAGAGCATCAATTTGATATCCGTGAGTACCGAAGCATTGCCGCCGGTCGAAAAGGAATCGAACGACGGACCATCCACTGCAACCGGGTCCGTTCCACCGGATATCGTGACGTTGGGTAGATTGTTATAGATCACGTTTGCTTCTGCAGCAGCGTCAAACAACATCACGCCACATGCGCTCATTGCAATGACGCACTTCCGAAGACAATTCATTCGTCAACTCCTCATCCACAGGAACAATTGTGCGGCCTGCGTTCACTATCAACTGCGGAATCGCGGCGGTACTTCTGGTTGTCACATTGACTAACAGAATCAAAGTCCAGTCACCCGACCGACTACCTGTGACAGCGAGCAGACCAGTTCTCGCGTCGTTTATTTTTCTCTTTGCGCTATCTCAGCCTGAGGTCTTGTGCGGTACCTGGTCGTCTTAATAAGCCGGTGAATCACTCGCAGGAAACGACTCTTCGGACGCTTCTTGTACAACGTCGAATTTCTCAGGTGGTTTGCTCGAAGCGAGATGGTGCGTCACCAGCAGCGACGAATCTTCGACTGCGGTTACGGAATGAGGCTCCCCGGCGGCCAGAAAAAGCAAATGCCCCGCCTGCATGTCTTGTGTTTTTCCTCTCGCATTGAAAGCAACTCGCCCTTCAAGGCATTGTACCGTGATTTCACCGGCAACTTTGTGAGTCGGAATTACTTTGCCCGCCGGAAGAACCAACCGGATCAGTTCCAAACCCTCTGTTTTAACAATCATTGTTGTCATTGAACGATAGATGGAGTTTCCAAGCGGCAGCCTGATCGTCTCGTTAAAGTTAGCCTGTTGCATCGACATGGAATCCACTCTTTCGAAAGAAATCTTCACTCCCGTTGCGTTCGACTCGTGCGCATCACATCATTTTTCTGCGATCATCAGCGGCAACCCAAACAGGTGCTCCCGATTTCACTCACCCGATAGCCCGCGAGAACCACGCGCTGCAACTGCGGAGCTGAACGATTGATCGATCACAAATGGTCCATCGCTTTATACTTAGCTTGGCGGTGATCTTGACTGAATGCGTTAACTTGCTTTATCGCCTTCGCAATACTGAAGCTGATCATCGCCATACAAATGCAGCCACCCACCAATAAATACGCCAACGAATCTCCGCTTGCTGCAAGCGAAAAGGAGGTCACTGCGAGATTGAGCATTTGTTAACCCACTTAAATTGAGACAATGTTTGTCACAATGAGCGATCTCTTTTCAAAGTGCTTCAACACAGCCTTTGGTACCGAGCATCGAAAATGGTGACGTGACATATTTTGTGTAACGAACTTCGAATTCTTCAATGAGCTATTGCCGCAAGTCGAAAAACAAAAAAGCCGACGCGATGAAACACCCAAAGGAATTTCATCGCGTCGGCTTACTTAGTAACTAGCCTCTCGGCACGGGCCGATTTGCTCTCTCTATAGTTTTCCGACGTAGCTGGGAGACACAGAATTAACTTTCCCCGCACCACACCGTTGATACTACATGATTCATTTAAAATAGCAATGACTTTTCGACACTTATTCTGAGAATAGAAAATAAACAAACGATAACTCTTTACGAATTTACTTCCTTTCAACGTCTTTGATTTCAATCACGCGGTCGTTTTTCTAATCTCATTATGTTAGGATGGTGGTCATGAATCGGATGACTTGATAAAGGGCGACCCGGCGGTGTCGGGGGCTCGTTTCGGAGTAAACCGGCGTGGGTGAACACCTGAGTGTGTTCATCCACGCCGGTTTTTTGTTTCTATCACTCGCATCGAGCCGTCAATTTCTGACGCTGCTGTCGAGATGAAAGAATTTAAGGAAAAGGCTTGATCATGAAGAATCGATTGTCCGGCGAAATCGGCGCGATGGTTTTGGCAATGGCTCTAACGATCGTCGGCGTGGACGTGCTCGTCCGCCCGGTGCAGGCGACGGAAATGAAATCCCATACCATGATGCAAGAATGTGCGAAAGCTTGCTCGGATTGCCAGCGAGCGTGCGACCACTGTTCAACGCATTGCGCAAACCTGCTGACCGATGGCAAGAAGGAGCATCTGGCAAGCCTGATGCACTGTCAGGATTGTGCCACAAGTTGTGCCGCCTGTGCTCAGATCTGTGCGCGAGGCGGACCGCTTGCTGCTGTGATGGCCGATTGCTGCGCAAAATGTTGCGACCAGTGTGCTAAATCGTGTGAAGCTTTTCCGATGGATGCCCATATGAAAGCCTGCGCCGAGGAATGCCGAAAGTGTGAGAAATCGTGCAAGACGATTTCTAAATAATTGGCGAGCAAAACTTTCTCGACCGGGTGCGGGACATGAGTCGGTTCAGTTCCATTTTGAAAGAAGAGTATTGCCATGATGCTGATTGGAAAATCTCCGGCAGCAAACGCTCCGTCAGCAGTCATCTTCATCCGGCTCATGGTTGGCGGCGTGTTTCTTTCCGAGGGCATCCAGAAATTCCTGTTTCCGGATGCCTTAGGCGTTGGCCGCTTTATCAAGATCGGAATTCCCCGGCCGGAGGTAATGGCACCATTCGTAGGTACTGTCGAGATCGTCTGTGGAACGCTTTTACTGATTGGTCTTCTGACTCGAATGGCCGCAGTACCACTCATCGGTGTGATAATCGTCGCCATCTGGACCACGAAGATTCCCCTCTTTCTTCATGACGGTTTCTGGAAAATGGCCCATGAAGCACGGACTGACTACGCCATGTTGCTGGGATCATTGTTCATGCTGGTTGTTGGAGTCGGAAACTGGTCACTTGATGCCCGAATCGGCCGAACAGTTCGTACTTGAATGTCGAATCAGCATGGGAAGAACTAGAACCGACGCCAAATACGTTCAGCAGAATTGCCTGCCGCTCATGATCCGATCGTGCGACCGATGATCTGTTCGTGAGCAATTAACAATTATTCTCGACGTTCAGAATCAATCACGATTGTTACGAAAGCGGAGTCACCATTTGCCAGCGCATTTTCGGGATTCGCCTGTAACTGACCTTCGATTTCGCGTAGCGCTTCCCGACATTTTTGCTCGACTTCACTTTCGTCGATCGCGACCAGACACTGAGACGGCCTGATCAATAATATCGCTTTGATCGCCTGCTCACGGACAGTGACGTGGCCTGTCTGAACGGCAAATAACAATGCTGTGCCAGCAGCGGCGGCGGCTGGGCCAAGTTCCCCCAGGGCCTGAGCGGCAAGCGATTGCACGAAATCGGTGTCGTCTCTCAGTCGAACACATAAGCATTCAATCACGGCCGGCGTTGGTCCGGCAACTGCAGGCAATACTCGTGTCGCATGACTGCGAACACGCTCATTCTCGTCCTCGAGCAACGTTAATAAGACTGCGAGTGACATTTCGTCGAGCTTACCCCAGTGAGAAAGGGCCTCCACTGCGGCGGTTCGGACCTCCGCATCAGCATCTGCCAGTCCAGCAAGGACGGCCTTTCGTACCAACATCGTCGGCTGATCGATCAGCCCTAACGCGTGAATCGCTTGAATCCGAACGTCAGCATCGTCATCGCGGGAAGCAAATTCCAAAGCGGCAGGTATTCCCGCAACACCGATTCCAAGTCTGCCCAAGGATTCTGCGGCATTGGCACGCACTTCCGGATTGATGTGATGCAATGAACGGACAAGCGATGGAATTGCCGTGTCGGCGGATTCACCCATCTGTCCTAGTGCTTCCGCCGCGAGTGAACTGACAACGTTGTCCTGATCCCGAAGTGCTCGTATCAGTCCCGGCAAGGCCACATCAGCCGCGTCTTCTCCGATTTTTCCAAGCGCCTCCACGACCTTCGCTCGCACCATGTCATTTTGATCGCCGAGTGCTTGAACAAGTGCTGACGCGGTCTCGCTGGCTGGTGCGCCGATCGTTCCCAGGGCTTCTGCGGTCTGAGCCCGAACGACGGTATCCTGACTTTCGAATCCGACCACCAATGCATTGATGGCGTTCTGATCGAGATGCCCGATCAAACCAATGGCTTCGGCGACCGATTCTCGCACGGAGACTTCTCGATCCTGAAGCAACGGGACGAGTGAGGGGAACGCCGACGCTGCGGCCTCACCAAACAAACCCAGCTCTCTGGCTGCCGCACTTCTCAATAAGGGGCTCGCATCCTGCAGCAGGTCGATCAATGCATCGACGATCGCCGGGATCGGCCCACCAACTTTTGTGACGGCTTGAATGGCTTCCCACCGCACCATTTCGTCGTCGTCCTTCAGCATGGAAATCAATCCCGAAGCTGCCGATGACGCCGAATTTCCGATTTGTCCAAGCGCTCTGACGGCATGACCGCGAACCGCTAATGACTCATCAGCCAGGGCATTTTGCAGCGTCTTGACCGCAAGCGCCACAGAGTCAACTGAGGAAAGAGGGTTGAGCTTCGTTTTCCAGCTCATTGCCGACCATTGCCAGCGGACCAAGTGGGGCAGTGCCTGTTCGCCGTCGGATCCGCTCGAAAACGGACTGGCGATGATTCCTAATGATTCGACTAAACTCTTCCGGACGAGTTCGCTGGGATCGTCACTCAGGACGACAAGCAGTTGAATTGTTTCCCGGACGCGAAAGTGACCAAGTGAGGCCGCCACGATCGCGCGAACATGATCGGGTCCGTCGTAAAGGTGGCGAACCAGCAATGGAATCGCAGTCGGTCCGATCGCGGCCAACATCGACGGAATCCGCTCACGTTGTTCCTTCGTCAAAAAAGTCACGTTCCCCAGTGAAGTCAGCAGCGGCCCGACGGCTCCCGGGCCGTGTTGAGGAAAAGCATGCTGCGCCCGTTGATGAATTGGCTCGTGAGGACTCCATAAGTCAGAAATGGTCGAAGTGAGGACCTGCCCCTGACGTAAGGACGCGAAGACCTGCTGCAATAACACCAAAGTAAAAAACATCCGGAACATGATCATTAATGCGGTTGAAGGCCACGCCGCTTGATGGACGTAGGCGACCTCAAGCAGTTTGCTCGCTTTGGCGAAATCGAGCAGGTCGACAATTTTCAGCAGCACAATCAACGCATTGGCCAAGAAATCAACGTAAGTCGGTTCGGCTTGTCCATTCGCAATCGCATACCACTTCCGCCCGATCGTCTCGTAAAGGCCGAAATTCAACAGCGCAAATCCGCCGACCATTCCAATTGTTGCCGAGACCAGCAGAGGAACTTCCACTGCTTGACCGTACCGAACAAGATTCACCGCCAGCGACTGTCCCTCTAATGGATTATGAATCGATTTGCTTCCCCGCGCGACAGCAAACCTTTCCAGATTAATCATCATATAAGCCAGGCATGCCGTCAGTCCCATGAATAATGGAATCAAAGCACAAATCACGGTCAGTACTGGCAGGCTGCGAACGACTCCACACCCGAGAACAAGCCAGCCAATCATGATCGCCAGAAATAATGGCCAGGGCGCCCACGCGAATAATCGTCGCCACAGCCAGAATCCATGCTGAATGCTTAATCGCATCAGACTCGCAAATACCCTGATAAACCAGCCAATCAAGCCAATCCTTAACAGGATCCCGGCTGCGACAAACAACATCAGCACGAAGGCGATAACAAAATAGGACGACCTGAGTTGATCTAAATGGATCTCGACTCCGATCTGAGCCATAAAAAACCTCCTGCGACCTGGTTCGCAGGTCAGCCTTCGGCGCCTCGCGAAGTGGGTGTCGGTATGTCACGGCACCTCATGGAGATTAATTTGAAACGCCGACGCAAGGCTGCAGCTTGGGCTTACGCCCGCGCTGTGCCTCAGTTTGTGCGGAACGAAGATCGCTTCGAAGCGAGCCTCAGATTCGGCCGAGCAAAACCAGAATCAGCAGGATCACAAAAATGGTCCCCAGTCCGCCGCTCGGGCCATAGCCCCAGTTTCTGCTGTGTTGCCAGGTAGGAATTGAACCAAGAAGCATCAGAATCAGGATCACCAGCAGAATCGTACCAAGCATTTTCGTTTTCCTCATTGTCGTCAGACCGAGACGGAAGGCCGACTCCTTCCACAACGCGTGGAAACACCAGAGACGATTCCCGTCGACTCAATGCACGGGATCGGAAAAACAAAAAAGCCGACGCATCAGAACACCAAAAGGTATTCCATTGCGTCGGCTTACTTACTAACCAGCCTCCCGACATCCGCCGGGCTGCTTTTTAACCAGTTTTCCGAACCCTGTTGAACGAAGCGCACTGACTGACGCTTCCTCAACGACTTACAGGATACAAAGTTTACCATGGAATAACAATCGTCATCCGAATCGAGGCTCATTGACCAGGGAAAAGAGAACAACTTCTTCGCCGGTGACGGTACTGATGTCGTGGTGCATACTCGTCACTTTGACGCCCGTGACTTCGTGGATCAGCGATTCCAGCATCGGGCGTGCCGTTTCTAAAAGTTGCTTTCGTACCTGCTTGATGAGATCGCGTCCCTTCTCTGGAGATGATGATTTTCCAAGTTGCGTTTCCGCTTGTGTCAAAGATCCTTGCATACGAACGATCAGCAAATCTTTGACGAAATGGGCGTAAAACTCATCTGATCGGCGACCCATGTACTCCTCTTGAAAGCGAATCATTCCGTCGCAGATCGCTTCCTGACTCTCTGTTTGTGTCAGAGATTTTGATTGTCGCTCACTTCTGATTCGTCGCGCTTCGCTGATTGGTAAGTGCCGTTCGTGTCCCACATCAGTGCGCTGGCTTACAGGTCTTGGAATTCTCGACCGATCAACGACATCAACACTGCTTAAAATCTCTTTGATTTGTGCCAATGGAATGGGTTTAATCAGAAGCGCGTCGAAACCTGCCTTCATCGCCTTGGCAGCATGTTCTGCATCTTTATGTCCTGTGATAGCGACGACTTTTGTATGAGCAAAGCCGGGATTCTGGCGGATTTGCCTGGCGAGATGACAGCCGTCCATTTCCGGCATCACTAAATCGACGAGCAATAAATCCGCACGAAACGCTGTCGCAACATCGAGTGCTTGTTTCCCGCTATAGGTCACATGAACTTCATTGCCGAGTTCCTCGACAAGCAATCCCAAGGCGTCAGCACCGTCCCGATTGTCATCGACGATGAGAACCCGACACGGCGTGATGGCTGAACTCGTCGTACTTTTTGCCATGATCTCGTCCCTCTTTTAACCGCAGGTCTTTCTCAACCGTCCCCGAGAATCAGCCTCTTTTGGCTGAGGCGGTCGTAAGTATCTGTTGCAATTTGTTGAAATCAGGAGGCTTGACCAGGTGATGATCGAAACCAGCCGCTTTCGAACGCTGCCGATCGGAATCCTGTCCATATCCAGTCATGGCCACCAGGATCACCTCCTTGAAGATTTCCTGTTCACGCATCTTCCTCGCGACCTCGAAGCCATCCATCCCCGGCAAACCAATATCCAGCAGAACGACATTCGGACAAAAATCGAGTGCCGCCGTCAATGTGGAGGGACCGTCATGGACTGTCAGGACCTCATGTCCTGATTTTAGTAACAGCATTCCCAGCATCTGAGCCGCATCTTCGTTGTCATCGACAACGAGAATGCGCAAGGAATGACCGTTCTTCCGGGCGTCTTCCGTTTCCAATTCTGCAGACTGACTGGCCGTCGCCAACATCACAGGCAAATGCACCAGAAACTCGGTTCCCTCTCCCATACTGCTGACAACTTCGACTCGTCCTTTGTGCATTTCGACAATGCGTTGTACCAGAGCCAGTCCGATTCCCAGCCCCCCTTGCGAACGATCAAGCGAATTCTCTGCCTGCGTGAACAGGTCGAAAACGTGCGGCAACGTCTCCGGCGCAATACCAATGCCATTGTCCCTGACTCGCACAACGCATGTATCTCCTTCCTGCTGGGCACCCAGCCAAATGTGACCGGCATCATGCGTGAATTTGGCTGCGTTGGTCAGCAAATTGACGACGACTTGTTCCAATCGTGCGGCATCGGCGAAAACCCAGATCGGTTCGCGAGACAACGAAACCGTAAGTTCATGCTGGTGTCGAACGATCAACGGACGAACAGTCTCGACGGCATGTTCCACGATCGCATTCAGTGACACCCGTTCCTGTTGCAGGTGGATTCTTCCGGTGGTGATCCGAGAAACTTCCAGCAGATCGTCGATCAAACGAGTCAGTTGTCCCACCTGACGCTCGATGATCGTGCGGGCCTTTTGCTGAAGTTGATCTTCGTTTTTTTGCAGGCCGAGCAGTTGCAAGGCGCTGGCAATGGGGGAAAGAGGATTGCGAAGTTCGTGGCTTAACATGGCCAGGAATTCATCCTTGCGGCGGTGCAGGTCTTCTAATGCGACGGCCTGCTCGCGCATCTGAACTTCCAGCCGGTTGCGTTCCGTCTCCAGGCGGCTGCGTTCGGTGATATCCCGAATGTTACACTGAATCACCTTGTGGTTGTCCTCATGGTAGGCATTGGCGACGACCTCCACTTCAACCGTCAGCCCCGTATTCGTTTCCAGTGGCAAGTGTTCGTAACGAATGTAGCCTGAGGTCTGGAGTGTTCGGACCGCTGCCTCATTGGCTGCTTTGTCGCTAAACAGTCCGATCTCCCACAGTTCTTTGCCTAAGAAATGGTCATGCGAGTACCCCAACAGTTCGCTCATGAACGGGTTGGCGTCCGTGATTCGCCCGGATTCCGTGTCGAGAAGCAGGATGCCATCTTTGGCGGTCTCGAAAAGTCGCCGATAACGGATCTCCGAATCCATCAATGCTATTTCCGCCAGCTTGATGTCATGAATGTCCGTGTTGGCCCCCATCCACATAATGATTCGGCCGGATTCGTCACGCATCGGCACTCCACGACTGACGTGCCAGCGGTAGACGCCATCAGCTCGTCGGAAGCGACTCTCATGTTCGTACGCTTCTTCTGTACTGGTGGCATGCAGCCAGCTTCGGATGTGTTCGTCCGCGTCATCGGGGTGAATAAACTGCTTCCATCCCCAATCCCGAATTTGCTCAAACGTCAAGCCGGTGTATTCCATCCACTGCGGATTGAAGTAGACCACGCTCCCGTCCGGCTTGGCCGTGACAAGTTTTTGAGGGATCGAGTCCAGTATGAAACGAAGACGTTCCTCGCTTTCACGCACCGCCGCTTGTGTCTTCAACTTCGCGTAAACGACCGTGACATAATGGGTAATCGTTTGTAGAAAAGCCAGTTCGTCCGGATCGAATTCATCTTTCGACCGGCTTCCGAAAGAAAGTGTACCCAGCAGGATGTTGTCAGAGATCAGCGGGTTGCAGACGTAAGCACGCAGGCCAATCCTTTTGACAAGCCTGGCATTCAGATCATCCGACTGTTGGATGTTATTTGCCACCATGGGCTGACGAGACAAGGCGACGGTACCGCTGATGGCTTGGCCGAACTCCAACTTCTCCTTTGTATGTTTAGACTCATCAGGGACCCCTTCGGACGAGACGAGACTCAAGGCGTCTCCGCTGACATCGACCTTGAAGTTAAAGTACGTATCCAGACCCATATGCGGGCCCACCTTCGTAAGCAGCCCGTGCAGCATGGCGTCGGGATCAGAGGCGGACAGCAGGGTTCCCGCAGTTTCCAGCAGCAACTGCAGCCGTTCGTTCTTTTTCTCGAGAGCGACTTCCACTCGCTTGCGTTCAGTCACGTCCCGAATCACACAGGCGATAAGAATCCCGTCACGGTCAGGAATCGGACTGAGACTGATTTCCACGGGGAACTCCGTGCCGTCCTTCCGCAAGCCTGACAGGCTGAGAGCCTCACCCATACGGCGGGTGCTGGGATTGTTGGCATAACTGGCTCGTTGTATTCGATGGCCATCTCGAAGCCGTTCTGGCAATAGAAGTTCAACCTCTTCGCCGATCAAGTCATCCCGCAGATGGCCAAACATTTTTTCGGTCTGTCCATTCACACGGACGATTTTGCCATGCTCATCCGAGATCACGACAGCATCGGGAGCGGCTTCCAGGAAGCTGCTGAACTGTCGCTGGGCCTGACGTCCCCGGATCAATGTATTCACGAAAGAAAGCAACTCCACTTCTTCCACGGGATAGGTCAGATAGGCTTCGTCTCCCCGTTCCAGGTGATTTGCGAACTCAGAGCTTTCGACAGGAGCGTCCGAAAGATGAAGCACGGGAATATTGGCGGTGGCGGCGTGGGCTTTAAGACGACAACAGACCTCGAACCCCGTCATATCGGGAAGGTGAAGATCGAGCACAATCAGATCTGGTGTTTCCATTGCCTGGCGAAGACCGTCTTCGCCGTTCGTGGCATCTCGGATTTGGAATCCCGCGCGACGCAGGGGCTTATCCAGAGAATACCGCCGTTCCTCATTGGCAATGATGATCAGGGCGGTCAGGTGTTGAGCTTCCGGCATCGGCATGTATTGTTCACTCGCAGAAGTTCTTTGTGGTGAGTCAACAGGTGACGATCGCTAGTGCGATGTCAAGACTTAACGTTCGAGTTGTGTGCCACTGCATCGGAGTCTTCGGAGACGCAGTGTCTTCTCTTTTTTCGAGACAATCGAAGAGCACTGGGTTCCCGAAGACGGTCATCCAGTGGCACCCGAATTTTGAGATGGGACAACGTACTAGACAGGCGCCCGGCCCCCGATGACCCGCAATAAAATCACGACGACGGCGACCACCAGCAGCAAATGGATCAACCCGCCGGCCGTGACTGACGCGACCATCCCGAGCATCCACAGAATCACGAGCACCACGATAATTGTTTCCAGCATCTGTCTTCTCCGTTCTCAAATCGACTTCGAATCAGTAATCGAGACATTCGCGACGAGAGGTATGAGCAAAGTGATCCGATCAAATGCAAAAAGCCGACCAACGGGAACTTCTATTAAAAAGTTCCCGTTGGTCGGCTTACGCTTTCTCGCTGACCGGCCCCGTCAAACGATGGATGCCGTTCATTTGTCTTCCGACGCCGAATGATTGTACGTCATTCTCATCGAAATTCACAGGCGACGAGACAACTTCGGTGAACCTGCAAACAGCTTTCACTTTAACTTGCGTCGCCGCTAATCTCTTGGAATTGGGTCCATCGAACGTTATTGTCATCAGCCTTCTTACCCAATTCCGACTTACCAGCAATCAACCTCCTTGAGGGCTTTCTCATGTCGCTCGATCGACCTTCCCGACGCGATCTGCTTCGTCATGGTACTGTTGGTGTTCTGGCATGGTCCGTTGGATCTCGCGTTGTTCGGTCACAGGAATCTCCACCGAATCCTTTCGGATCTCAGGATCTGATTGCACGTCAAGCAGTCCCATTTAATGGCGAACCGCCGCTGAATAAACTGGTTGAAAACTGGATCACTCCGATCGATTCGTTTTTTGTTCGCAGCCATGGCAACGTACCGGAAATCGCTGCAAAGGATTTAAAGCTCACCATCGACGGCCTGGTCGATCAGCCATTGACGTTTACGGTCGCCGAATTGATGGAGCGGTTCCCGAAAGCGAAAACCACCGCGACGTTGACATGTGCCGGCAACCGCCGCAGCGAGTTTGCAGCCATCAAGAAAGTGGGGGGAATCCAGTGGGAAGCCGGCGCCATCGGGAATGCGGAATGGCAAGGAATCCGACTCGCCGAACTTCTGAAATTCGTGGGCGTTAAAGCCGAAGCCAAACATGTCTGGTTTGAAGGACGTGATGAAGTCGTCGAAAAAAATGTCACCTTCCCCTTTGGTGGCTCGATCCCCCTGGAAAAGGCTCAGGTCACCACAGCGACTGGCTCAAGCCTGCTGGCGACCGAGATGAACGGGAAGCCGTTAACACCGTCGCATGGGTTCCCCCTGCGAACCATCGTACCAGGCTTCATCGGTGCCCGCAGTGTGAAGTGGCTGCACAAGATCACCGTTGCAGATCGCCCTTCGCCCAATCATTTCGTCGCGGACGTTTATAAACTGGTTCCCGAAGACAACGCCGAATTGATTGCCAAAACGTCCCCCATTTACGAGTTCACCTTGAATTCAGTCATCTGCGTTCCTGCGAAGGACGCGTCCGTCACCGGTAATCAGATCAACGTCAAGGGCTTCGCCCTGACGAATGGAACCACGGGCCGCAATGTGCAGAAGATCGAAGTTTCTGCCGACGGTGGAAAAACATGGAAGCTGGCAAAAGTCACCTCATCCGTCAGCGATTACTGCTGGGTCCTCTGGTCAGTTGAAATCCCTTTAACGGAATCAACCACCAGTCTTGTTGTTCGAGCAACAGATACCAGCGGCGAAACCCAGCCCGAACAAAACCCCTGGAACTACAAGGGCTACCAATTCAACGGCTGGCATAAAGTGAGTCTGAAACGTGGGTAAGTGACCCGGCTCATCCGTATTTTGAGTAATCAGACACTAAGCGAATTGTCTCCATCTGGATTCCTTTTGTGCCACTGCTTCGGAGTCTTCGGAGAAGCAGTGCTCTTCGAGCCGATTGTTCGTTCACGCGACGCACAAGCGCGATTCAAGTTTCGTGCTCCTTGACTTACGTATCGGGCTGGCGTTGCGCCGATGGAACCGAAGTTGAAGGCACTTTCTGCCGAAGAGCACTGCTTCATCCAAGGTGGTTAAGCAGTGGCACAAGAGCATTGGCACGTGAGGCTGGTCCTGAATTCCTAATTGACCTCCAGAAAAACTCATTGACATGTCGGGATGTTCCGATATATTTGAGTACTGGAGAACGATGAATGACGACTGAAGCCAAGACACCACTTAAGCTCACACCATTAGATGGCATGACGCAAGCGGCAGAATGCTTGAAAATATTGGCTCATCCGCATCGGCTTCGCATGGTCCAGATGCTGCTTCAGGGACGGTACACCGTCGGGGAACTGGCGGAGTCATGTGGAATTCCCAGCCACATGGCCTCAGAGCATTTGCGACTGATGCAGCGGTGTGGCTTTCTGGTCAATGAGAAAGAAGGCCGGAATGCGTACTACCAGATCATTGAAACTCACCTGGCGAACATCATGACGTGCATTGAGGCCCGATTCGGCGGCAAATGCAACTGATTTTTTTGCCGCATCGATCGTCAGATCAAGACAAGTCCGTGATTTTGAATTCCCTTTCAACAAACGAAGAATGAATTTAAGGAGAAACTCATGAGCGTCACCACCATCAAGCCACAAGAACTTGCGAACCTCTTCCAAGGCGGAAAGAAGATTGAACTGATCGATGTCCGGACACCGGTCGAGTTTCGGGAGGTGCATGTCGACGTGGCCCGGAACGTTCCGCTGGACCAGCTGGACGTCAACGCATTGATGCAGGCCCGCAACGGGTCATCTCATGAACCACTTTACGTCATCTGTAAGTCCGGGGGCCGAGGCCAACAGGCATGCGAGAAGTTCGTGAAGGCGGGATTCTCGAACGTCGTCAATGTCGAAGGGGGAACGACCGCATGTGTTGCGGCGGGACTTCCTGTCGTCCGCGGCAAGAAGGCGATGTCGCTGGAACGTCAGGTCCGCATCGCAGCAGGATCACTTGTTCTACTTGGCGCGATTCTCGCCTGGTTTGTGCACCCTGGATTTGTCGGACTTTCTGCGTTCATCGGAGCAGGCCTCGTCTTCGCCGGGATCACCGATACTTGCGGAATGGGGATGATGCTGGCACGGATGCCGTGGAACCAGTGCAGCAACAATTCCGCAGCATGTAGCACGCGCTGAAACGCCAGTCATTAATCAATCGTCGAAATTTGAGTGCCACTGTATGACCGTCTTCGGTCATGCAGTGCTCTTTGTACGGTAGAAAGCGAAGCGTCTGCGCCGACTCCGATACACTGGCTCAGACTCCTGATTGGGATGTTTGATGTCCCCGTCGGCGACTGAAAGAAGGATTTGAAACATGAAACTGCTCATCGTCGGTGGAGTGGCCGGCGGCGCATCGGCAGCCGCTCGTTCCCGTCGTCTTTCGGAAGACGCCGAAATTGTAGTGTTTGAACGTGGACCTGATGTCTCGTTCGCCAATTGCGGCCTTCCCTATTACATCGGTGGTGAGATAGCCGACCGTGATAAGTTGCTGGTCACGACGCCCGAGCGATTGCGATCTCGTTTCAAGCTGGATGTTCGTACGCAATCGTCGGTCGAAGCGATTGACCGCTCCGCCAGAACGGTTCGTGTCCGAAATCTGGCATCCGGTCAGGTCTATGAGGAATCGTTTGATAAGCTGATTCTCGCCACCGGCGCGGCCCCCTTTCTCCCGTCGATACCCGGCATTGACCTGCCGAATGTTTTCACTTTGAGAAACCTGCAAGACACCGATCACATCAAGTCGCGGGTGAACAGTCATGTGAAACAGGCCATTCTTCTGGGGGGTGGCTTTATCAGTCTGGAACTCGCTGAGAATCTCGTTCGACTGGGCATCGCAACGACAGTCGTCGAAAAAAACGACCAGATTCTGACGCCGTTCGACAAGGAAATGACCAGCCCCATCGTCGACGTACTGACAAACAAAGGGGTCACGTTGTTACTTGGCCAGTCTGCCGAGTCGATTGAGCAGAGTGCTGATGGACTGATTGTTTGCTTGAATTCCGGTCAACGGCTGACAGCCCAACTGGTCATCGTGGGAACTGGCGTCCGCCCCGAAAACAAACTTGCCGTTAATGCAGGCCTGGAAGTTGGGCCGGCTGGTGGCATTCGGGTTAACAACTACCTGCAAACCAGTGACCCTGACATTTACGCGGTTGGAGACGCAGTCGAGGTCACTGACGTTGTTTCTGGAGAAAAAACTCAAGCTCCGCTGGCGGGACCAGCCAACCGCCAGGGAAGGATCGCCGCCGACAACGTGTTTGGTCGTGCAATCAAGTACCGTGGAACCCAGGGGACAGCGATCCTTGGCTTCTTCGACCGTACGGCAGCGATGACCGGCGCTTCAGAAAAAGTCTTGCGTCGAGCAAACCGCCCCTTCCGTAAAGTGTACATTCACCCGGCACACCATGCCGGTTACTACCCTGGTGCTGAAGCGATGGTGTTGAAGCTTCTCTTTGATCCCACATCAGGCCAGATCCTCGGTGCTCAAGGGACAGGTGGGGCCGGTGTCGACAAGCGAATTGATGTCCTTGCCGTTGCAATTCAAGCGAAAATGACCGTGTTCGACCTAGAAGAAATGGAACTTGCCTACGCACCGCAGTTCGGATCGGCCAAAGATCCAATCAATATGCTGGGGTTTGTGGCGGGTGGACTGGTACGAGGTGAGCATCCGCAAATTGATCTTGAGGCTGTGTTGGCGGACTCCTCTGCGGACAAACCTTTTCTTTTAGACGTGCGGACCGCACAGGAATTTGCAAACGGGCACATTCCCGGAGCCGTAAACATTCCGGTCGATGATTTAAGATCTCGCCTGAACGAACTTCCACAGGACCGGAAGATTGCCGTTTATTGCCAGGTTGGCCAACGAGGCTATATCGCAACCAGAATTCTTGTGCAAAAGGGTTTCTCTGCAGCGAACATCGGCGGCGGCTATAAGACGTACAAACTCTTTCATCCCGGCAAGTGACAACAAAGCCGTGATCAGCGAAACGGAGAATGACGACACCTCTTGTCGATTTCGATGTCCCCAGATCTGAATCAAACTCAGTAAGGATCGAGCCTCAATGTTTCGAACCGCTTCTCTGACTCTGTTCGTGCTCATCAGCTTGACCTTCGTGGCGATGACGACAGCGCAAGAACAAAGCGTAAAGCCCGGGATCAACGATACGTTTCGTAATCCCGACGTGAAAGAATTTCAGGGGCGATTCGAAGTCGAAAGCCGCGAAGTATTTGCTCATCGCAAAGAGATTGTCGCTGCGTGCAAAGTCCAGCCAGGCCAGACGGTCGCCGACATCGGTGCAGGAACAGGGCTATTCACTCGAATGTTCTCTCCCCTGGTCGGTAAAGCGGGACGCGTCATCTCTGTCGATATCGCACAATCATTTCTTGATCACATCGAGAAGACAAGTCGTGAGGCGGGAATGCTCAACATTGAAACCTTACGCGGTACGGCGGAATCAACCAATCTGCCTCCCGAATCAATTGATGTCGCCTTCATTTGTGACACCTATCATCACTTCGAGTTTCCACTGAAGACGATGGAGTCAATTCACCGGGCATTGAAACCAGGTGGCCGAGTGATTCTCGTTGAATTCCATCGTGTTGACGGAACCAGTACCGACTGGATCATGAACCATGTTCGAGCGGGACAAGAAGTCTTTGAGTCAGAAATCGTCAAATCGGGATTCAAAAAAGTGCGTGAAGAACGTGACCTTTTGAAAGAGAACTATCTCGTCACTTTTGAGAAGGTGACGGGGAAACCCTGAAGCGAATCCTTGTCGAATGGAATCCCCATACGTCGCTGATCTGGACGCGCCAACTGGTAACACAGGGTGACGTCCGATAGGCTGATTGTCCCTGCACCAACGAAGGACAATTCAGTGTATTGCGCAGCAAATCCTCAAAGTATATTCCACGCTTCGGCATCCATGTGTGGGTCTGCCGCTCGGAACATCGCCGAAATCATTCTCTGTTTCGTGGTCTTCTGTGGTTTCCTGGTAGCGGCCTCTGCCACTGCGGCAGAACCGCAAGACGCAGTACGGCAATTGGAAACCAGACTCTCGAAGCTGACACCGACGAATCCCGATCTGCTCGCCGACGCCGAGGTCTTTCACAAAGGAGCCGTCTGGGCTTTGCGATATGACCAATCGCTTACAACGAAGGATGCCGAACTGCTGAATAAGTCACTGACCCGTGGCACTCAGCGTGCCGATGCGATCGCCGCGAACATGACCCCCTGGACAACAAAAAAAGGGAGTGTGCTGCGTGGATATGTCTCTGCCGTCGATGGGTCGACTCAACCCTATGGCGTGATTGTCCCGCAAGGTTACGACGGAACCCGACCCATGCGGCTGGATGTCGTACTGCATGGCAGTTCTAAACCGGTGGGGATGAGCGAACTTCGATTTGGTGCCCGCTTTGATCAGGGGGACGAGAACGGTACGCCCGCGCCCGACGTCACCTACATCGAACTTCATCCACTGGGTCGCGTCGAAAACTGCTATCGCTGGGCCGGTGAAACCGACGTGTTCGAAGCCATCGAAGCGGTCTGCCGGAACTACAACATCGATCGCAATCGGATTGCTCTACGCGGCATGTCGATGGGTGCATCGGGGACATGGCATCTGGGACTGAAGCACCCGGACCGCTTTGTCGCTCTCGGACCATACTGTGGCTATGTCGATACGCATCGCTTTTCTGAGACACCGATCCCCTCATTCATCAAAGTCGGCCCGCTTCCCGAACATCAGGAGCTGGGGCTGCACATGCTTGACTCGGTTGACTATGCAGCGAATGCCGGGGTCGTACCTGCCATCGCAGCCATCGGCGATCAGGACGTCTTTTTTCAGGCACATGTCATCATGGGCGAGACCTTTGCAAAAGAAGGTCTACAGATGGTCAACCTGATTTCGCCCGGCACAGGACACGTGATCGATCCTGTCACTCATGCCGAGCAGATGCGGCGGATTGGCGAATATGCCGCGAGGGGGCTCGACCATGCCCCGCGAAAGTTACGCTTCGTCACGTGGACGCTGAAGTACAACCGTTGTCACTGGGTCGAACTGCTTGGACTGAAGCAGCACTACGCCCGCGCCGAGTTCGACGCAAGCGTTACCGATGATGGCAGCATTGAAATCACGAAGATCGAGAACATCACAACGTTCGCGATTCATCCTCCGATGCTGCAGAACGAAGGAGCAAAGCTGCGAATTGCAGGCGTTGAAATCGCATTGCCGAAGTCGGATGAGGCGCTCGTGTTCGCTCAACGCGACGGTCATTGGCAGAAGCTCGGCCCACGCGACTCAGTCCTGCTGCACGGAAAACGACCGGGTCTGCAGGGGCCAATCGACGACGCCTTCAGTGCGCGTTTCGTTTGTGTACGTGGTACCGGAAAGCCCTGGAATCCGGAAATCCACGCATGGGCATCAGCCAACCTGCGACGCTTCGAGTATGAATGGGCTCGTTACATGCGTGGCGACCTGCCGGTCAAAAACGACACCGAAATCACCGCGACCGATTTGAACGAAAAACATCTGATTCTTTTCGGTGACCCTGGCAGCAATTCGTGGATTGCCAAAACATTACCCGGCCTGCCACTGAAGTGGACCTCCGAAAGCCTTTCGATTGGCGAGGCAAACTATTCCGCAGTTGATCACGCTCCAGCCTTCATCTGCGCCAGCCCGCTGAGCAAAGATCGCTACATCGTCATCAACAGCGGCCACACATTCCACGAGAAAGAATTCGCCGCATTCAATTATCTGCTCTTCCCACGACTGGGCGACTGGGGAATCATGAAGATCGAACCCGGCGCGGATCAATGGCAGCCCTCATCGGTAACCGACTTTCCCGAAAAGGCGATTCGAGCAGGCTACTTCGACGAAGCCTGGCAGAAACCCACGCCTGAAAGGTAGGTTTCCAGGAATGCCCGTCATCGTAAAACGGAAGGCGTGTCTGCGGATGATCACCTCGTTATCACAAGCATTCCTGCGATGGAGGGGCTTTCGTTAGTGACACGAAAGCGTTCGCCCTGCGCCGTGATATCCTTTTCCGTGCTTCTGTCAAGTGCGTTAACCAACGCCGCCATTCGATTTACATTTGTCATCAAAATTGACAATGTTAGTTAACATTGTAAAATAAGAATAAAAAGCGAAGGGTCGAATTTTTCTTGGCGAGTTGCGAACCCTGCGGACACGGAATCGCGTGAATTTATCGATTCATCAGCAATGATCGACACATTCTCAAGAGGGGTTCGCCACGCGTTGTCGTATCGATTCTGGATATCGCAGCAGGAAGAGTGACAAATGCAATTGCTTAAGGAAATCGATCCCCGGACGCTCGGCGTTCGAATTACGCAGGCGCGCAGAGCACGCGGAAAAACTCAAGAAGAAGTCGCATCACAATTGGGGCTTAGTCGTCCAACCTACATCGCGATCGAAAAAGGCGATCGCGAGCTTCAGCCTGAGGAAATCAAAATCATCGCCAATTTCCTTGGCCGTCGCGTTCACGAATTGGTGCGTCCAGGTGAACCAGTTATGGATTTTCAGACACACCTTCAGGCCGTCGCCGAAAAAATGAAGGGAAAGGGCGATCAAGAGCTTCTCGCCGGAATCGATGAATTTCAAAGACTTGCCGAGGACTACCACGATCTTGAAGACCGCACCAAGTCACCACTTCGATTCAACTACCCATCGGAAGTGAACTTGGCGTCCCGCATCGACGTCGCACAACTTGCCGAGTCGATTGCGATTCAAGAGCGAAATCGACTTGGACTGGGTGACCAGCCCGTGATCCACTTGAGAAAAACCCTCGAATGGGACGTCGGTTTGCGAGTTTTCTATGGGGAGTTGCCGTCGTCCATTGCAGGCATGTTCGCCTATTCGTCGGATCTCGGCTGCTGCGTCCTGATTAACCACAAGCACCCTGCAACCCGACGTCGACTTTCCATGGTTCATGAATACGGCCATTTCATTGTGGACCGATACACGCCTCAGATCGACCACTTGAGTTACGACGGCCGCAAGCCGGCAAACAAGCGTTTTGCTGAGTCCTTCGCTGTCAGTTTTTTAATGCCTTCCAGTTCCGTTCAGCACCGATTCAACTCGATCGTGACGACGACCGGTGACTTTCAGGTATCAGATCTTTGTCGCCTGAGCCACTTTTATTTTGTCTCAGTCGAAGCGATGTGTCTCCGACTCGAACAACTGGGGCTGACCCCTCGTGGTACCTGGCAAAGCCTCAAAGAATCGGGACTCGTCCCACAAACGGTGGTGTCGTTTCTGGAACTCCCCGCACATCCTCAAGACGATCTCCCCTACCCCGAACGTTATTTATATCTCGCCGTTCAGGCGTTTGAAGAAGGTGAAATCAGCCAAGGGCAACTCGCCCGGTACTTGCGCTGTGACCCCGTGACTGCAAGGGAAATGGTCGCGCAATGTTTAACGAATCAGCATATCGAGGATGACGGCGAGCGGCATAACCTTCAGTTCGAGTTTCATCGATCGCTACTCGCGGAAATCAGGTAAGGAGACATTCAGGGGATGAACAATGTCGTGATTGACGCTTGTTGCCTGATCAACTTACTCGCGGCGGAAGATATTCTCTCAAAGCCGTCGGTACAAACGACAAAGCTGAAAGTGACATCATCCGGGAATGTTTCTTCAACGGGTGCCGTTCTCCACGTGGCGCAGATCATCGCCGCGGAAAGCATGTACTTGCTCCAACCAGATCTTGATGACCCGTCAAAGCTGTTCAAATCCCCGATCAACCTTGATCCCTATTTCAAAGCAGGGGCTCTGCACCGTTGTGACATCGAGGGCGGCGAAGAAACATCCCTTTTTATCGCGTACGCTACGAAGCTCGACGATGGCGAAGCGGCATGTCTTGCGATTGCAAAGAATCGCGGCTGGTCGATTGCGACCGACGACCTACCAGCAACATCCATGGCAAATCAGGATGGAGTGACGGTACTCACCACCTCTCAGCTTCTCAAGCAATGGGCGAGGAACACAAAGGCGACCAGGCGACAAATCACTGAGGCGCTTTTGAAAATTCAAAAGTTTGCAAAATTTGCCCCTCGCCCAAACTCACCTGAAGCCAACTGGTGGATTTCACAGATAGCAGGCAAATGACGGATTTTTTCGTCTCCGTATGCCAAAGCAAGGATTTGGCGATTTAGGCGTCTTCTGGTTGCGCCTTCGCACTCATTCGGCAATTTGGAACTTGTGAAACCGACGAACGATAACACTCATTGGGTTGGCTCGGTACGGGTTGAAACCGGCAGTGATTGAACGACAAGTGCGACGAGGAAGTTGAACCAGATCGCTGCCAGCCATAGCCAGAAGCCGATGTTGTGCCTCGTGACCGATGCCGTATTGCCTCCTTCGTCCATCAGGACTTCGGTCAACAGGAAGCCACCGAGTGAAAAGACCGCAGCGGCGAATAGAACAATGGTTGCAATTCTTCGTTTATCAAAACGATCAAACAACAGCACTAACGAACCGGCGAGAAACAACGGATTTGCCAGCCAGCCTATTGCGTAAAACTTGCCGTCGAGTACACCAAACACGCCGAGCCAGCCAAAGAACAGAAGCGGCCAGCCGGGATACTGGTCCGGTGCCCCGTCCTTGCGAGTCAGGTCGAGTGCAACAAGCCACGGCGCGATTGCGAACACCACGATTCCAAGACAAGCCACCCAACGCAAAGGATGCAGACTTGGGCGAACCGGCTTTGGAAAGATTGGCGATGACATCGGTTCGCTTTCGTTTTTTAACTATTTCTGATTCATCTTTGTGGCGACAACTCGTTCGAGTAATCGTACGAGAGCGTCGAAATCGACTGGTTTTGTGACGTGTTCGTCGAAACCGGCAACGAGTGCTGCCGCTCGATCGGAATCCTGGCCATAACCCGTCAACGCAATAAGAATGGTCGCGACCCCTTCGCGCCGAAGTGTCCGGGCGATCTCGTGCCCATCCATCCCGGGCAGACCGATATCAATCATCGCGACTTGTGGTCTCTTCTGGCGGATCAGTTCCAGGCCACTGAGACCATCGGCGGCGACATCCACCTGAAACTCTTCAAACTCCAGCAACTGACGTAACAGGTCACGGGCATCCTCGTTGTCCTCCACCAATGCGATCGAACGGGGTCGCTCGACGATCGGTTCGGGGTCGGAATGCTGGAAATCTCCGTCATCGTGGGGCGGTTCGATCAGCGGCACGTGAACGGTAAACTCGCTTCCCTGACCATCACCCCGACTGAAAACGGTGACGTTCCCCCCATGCAGTTCGGCCAGTCGACGAGAGAGCGACAATCCCAGGCCGAGCCCTTCCGAGGCTTCGTTGTGAGTTCGTCGAAGTTGCTCGAATGGCTCAAAAATCCGTTCCTGCATCTCGCGAGGAATCCCGATCCCATGATCCTTAACGCGGATGCACCCTGTCGCCTTCGATTCGGATACCAGTGAGACCTCAATCGCCTCGCCAGGGGGACTGTAACGGGAGGCATTTGTGAGCAGATTGATGACAATCTGACGTAACCGCACCGCGTCTCCATTGGCCCAGGCAGGTTCGCTCGCGATCGTGAGTTTGACCTGCTGGTTGCGCTTTTCAAACATCGGCATAACCGATTCGACCGATTCGCGAACGACATGCTCCAGTTCGACAGGGGATCGACGGAGTTCAATCTTTCCTTTGGTGACGCGCGAGACATCCAGCAAGTCATCAAGCAGCGCCGTCATCTGGCTCGTCTGGCGATCGATCGCCGCAAGGGTCTTCTGCAGCAGTTCGGAATTGTCTCGACCCGACTGAAGGAGCCGAAGTGCCGACGTCACCGCCCCCAACGGGTTCCGCAGTTCGTGCGAAAGTGTCGCCAGAAACAGATCTCGCTGTTCGACTTGTTTCTGTTTTGAAGCGACCAGTTCTTTCAGTTCGGTAATATCGTTCATCGCGACAAAGCATCCGCGAACGACCCCCTTCTCGTCTCGATCCGGAACGTAATGGGCAAGAATCCAGTTTTCCTTATCCGGCGGATCTGTGGGGAAAAACCTCTGTAATTCCGCCGTGACGGATTCTCCTGCGAACACTCGGTCCAGAAGCGGTCTCTTTTGAGCATAGATCGCTTCACCTAAAATGCTCTGGACTCGTTTGTTACAAACCTCGTCCAGCGTCAGCCCCAGCTTTTCACAGTAGTAATCGTTGGCATAACGATAGACAAAATCGGTGTCGATATAGGCGATCAGCATCGGGACACCGTTGATCACCAGTCGTAACTGCTGTTCGCGTCGGGCCAGTTCCAGTTGCGTCGACTGTCGAACCGTAATGTCGTTGATCGACGAGATGATCAACAGCCCCTTCTCGGTCTTGATCGAGTTCAGTCCAACTTCGACCGGGAATTCTTCGCCGTTTTTACGAAGAGCGAACAGGTCGTCCAGTCGTTCCATTTCGCGAGGTTTTGGATCCTTGGCGTATTCTTCACGATCACACCGATGCTTTTCTCGACGTCGTTCCGGCAAAAGCATCTCCACCGGTTGACCGATCATTTCCGCCGCTTCGTAACCAAAAATCGATTGCGTCCGTTGATTCACGATCTGGATCAGCCCTTGTTCGTTAATGGCGACAACGGCATTCGGGAAGAAGTCGATCACGCAGTTAAGGTTCATCTGCGCCCGACGAGTCACGTCGATGTCGGTCAACGTGAGGACGACACCTTCGCTCCCCTTCTCTGTGAGATACGGGAGAATTCGCATCAGGAACCAGCGCCCGCCCACATCCTGAATTTCTGATTCTTGAAGCTGGCCGGTCGACAGGACCAGCCGAAGGTCGCGCAACAGATGGGCGTATTGAAGCCGATTATGAAACGCCTCGATCGATCGACCGACGTCATGCTGCACCAGACTGAAGATCTCACCAATCCGAGGCGTGAACCGGCGAATCCGCAGCTGGCGATCAAGGAACAGCGTATGCACCTGGGTACTGTGCAGCAGGTTTTCCATATCGTCCGTCAATACGGTCAACTGCTGGATCTTGCGCTGGTGTTCTGCGTTGACCGTATAGAGTTCTTCATTCACGGAATGAAGTTCTTCGTTGGTACTTTGCAGTTCCTCGTTCGACGCGACAAGTTCCTCATTCGTCGCCTGCAGCTCTTCATTGCTGGTTTCTAATTCTTCAATCAGTGCCTGGGTATTTTCCTTGGCTCGACGAAGTTCCCCTTCCAGCTCCTGGATCTCGCGACCAGAAACATGCTGCATGTCGATCCACGTCTCTGCATCGGGACGAACCGGTCTCTTCTTATCGGTATTCGGAACGAACGTGATCAAATAATCGGTGACATCGACTTTCGCATTAATGACCGGCCGAATTCCCAGATCGAGCGTTTCATCGCCAACCGTCAAACCGCTGAGGTGGACCGGTTGCTGAGTGGTCTGAGTGCGGCGGATCGCACCCACGACCGCCAGCTTGAGTGGCGATTCCATGCAGTCTAAAACGTCACAACTGGTCCGTCCTGAGGGATGACGAAGGTACTTGCCGGCATCACCAAAGACATGCAGCAATCGATTGGAACTGTCGATCAACAGACCGGGCGGCATAAAATCCGCCAGTAACGCATCGTAAGCGCCGGCAATATGCGAATCGATTCCGCGTCCCGTCGGTACGATGTATTCCGGCAATCCAGACGCCCGTAATGATCGACCTGATGTTGCCAGCGTCGGTCGCAATTCAAAATTCAGTCGAATATCCCGCCGCTTGCGATAGATGTTCCAATGCCGGTCGATCGGCTCAAACTCGTCGTCCAGTTCGCCCGTACTTTCGCTCGGACCAAGAAACAAAATCCCATTGGCCTTCAATCCGAAATGAAACAGCGACAACGCCTTCTTCTGCGCGCCCGGCTGCAGATAAATCAGCAGGTTTCGACAGGTCACCAGTTCCATCCGCGTGAACGGAGCATCCTTGATGATATTGTGAGGGGCGAACACAACCATCTGCCGGATTCGTTGATTGACCGTGAAGCCCCGTTCGTTTTGCGTGAAATATGTGACCAGCCGATCGGGCGAAATATTGCCGATACTCTCCTGGCTGTAGACTCCGTGCCCCGCCTGATCCAACGAGATCCTGTGCACATCGGTGGCAAACACACGAGCGGTGATGTCTTTGCCGCTGGCCAGAATTCGTTCGTCCAGCAGGATGGCGATCGAATACGCCTCTTCGCCCGTGGCACACCCCGCGACCCATGCACGAAACTCCGTACCGGGTTCGTGGTTTTTCAGTGACTGATCGATCTCTTCGCCCAGTCGATCGAAGGCTTCTTCGTCTCGAAAGAATCGAGTCACTCCGACCAGCAGATCGTGATACAGGGCATTCAGTTCGACCGGGTCACGCTCTAAACGCTGAAGATAGTCTTTGACCGAGTCGATGCGGGTCAGTTGCAACCGTCGTTCTGTTCGCCGTACGACGGTGTTAAGCTTATAGAACGAAAAGTCGATGCCGTATTGATCTCGCAGCAGACGCAGGATTGCTGCCAGCCCTTCTTCGTCGGCGGGGACCGTTTCGAACTGAGCCGCCAGGTCGCCGATATCGTGACGGAGACCATACTGCACCAGGGCGGTCGGAATGTCTTCCGGATCGAGCGACAGATCCACGACGCCGGTTTCGCGAGCCGCACCGGGCATCCCTTCAAATTTCGCTGAACGTCCCGTCTGCGCAATGACGAGACCGCCGGCACGATGAATATCCTGGATGCCGCGCGAACCATCACTGCCTGTTCCCGATAGCACGATGGCGATTGCATTCCGTCCGCAACTTTGAGCCAGCGAACGAAAGAAGTAATCAATCGGCAGCGTCAGTCCCTGATGCGGATCGACTTCGGTCAGCAACAGCTTTCCGTCGGAAAAGATCATTTCCCGTCTGGGGGGAATCAGATAGATCGAATTCGGCTCGACCACCATCCCGTTTTCGACCCGATGAACCGGAAGTGTCGTTCGACGCGCCAGCAGTTCATCCATCAAACTTTTAAAGTCAGGTGAGAGATGCTGGACCACGACAAACGCCATTCCTGTCCTGGTTGGCATCTTATCGAATAATCGTTCGAGTGCTTCCAAGCCCCCGGCCGAGGCCCCGATCCCGACAATATAGGTCGGAGTCGTTTCCAAAGCGGACGATTCCGTGGCCTGTATTTCACTGGTGGACATACGCCAAATCTCCGTATCGAGCGTGACGACAGACAGTCCGGAATGACGGCCTCGATAAACCTCTCAAGCCGCGTTCATCGTGCCATTTTTACAATTCAAACGGTCATAGCAAGTGTTTCAGACAAGCTTATCCACTTTCCTCTTGACTTTTTAAATTCATCTGGCATTGTATTAGTGGGGTTAATGCAGTGAAGAGACTGCCGTAGCCGGCACGATGTCGGGGGGGCCCGTCAAGGACGGTTTGGAATCGTTGAACGATTCCGCCAAGGATCCAGGCGTGGGATGGAGTAGTTCCATCTCCAGAAAAGGAATTCCATCATGCTCGTCGTTTCTCGGCGATGTGACGAAGAGATCGTATTCCCAACGATCGGTGTCACTGTCAAAATTCTTCAAGCAACCGGTAACCGCACCCGACTGGGGATTCAGGCACCGGCCAACATTCAAATTATTCGCGGCGAACTTCTGACATCATCTGAGCCGCCACCCTCGAATCATAAATTGAGGAATGATCTGAACGCGATCACGCTGTTTATCGAAATGTACGAACGACTTGTCCGCAGGGGTGATCTCGATCGTGCACACCAGACCTATCTTCAGATGCTGACCCGGCTGAAAGAAATCGATCGAAATCATGCTCCGCTGGAAGCGGTCCCGGCAGATCCTCATCCGATGGCTCGAGTGCTGATCGTCGAAGACGATGACAACGAGCGAGAGCTGCTGGCAGGTTTGCTGCGGATGGATGGGTGTGTCGTCGATACAGTCCCCGACGGCGAACAGGCGCTTGTCCGACTTTCGTCATCCGAACCTCGGCCCGACGTGGTTCTGCTCGACATGATGATGCCAAAAATCGACGGTCCTCAGATGCTGTCAATGATCCGCAAAAGCTCAAAACTGAATGACCTGACCATTTTCGGGATGAGCGGACATCGGGCTGATGAGGTCGGTGTTACAGTGGGTGGACGGGATGGAATCAACGCCTGGTTCGAAAAACCGCTGAATCCAAACCGGCTTGTCGAAGCGATCCATCAACACCAGATGCCGTCAACCGTGGCGTTGTAGTTATTTCCCCCGTTTTTCAGTTGTTCGCCAGGATGGCACTTTGAGCAGGCAATGACGCCTATTCGGGCAGAGGATTTTTAAATCCCCTGCCCGTTTTTGTCGTCGGAATCGGGTTCCGGGTGATTCACCAGACCCATTCACGTGAATTTCGCGTTCTGCGGATTTTACTGGCAAATTCACTTTTCAGCCGGTTTTCTCCCGGACTTGGGCTCGTTTCCCTCGACTCGAACGCCTCTGGATGTCAATCTGAAGCAACCGTAATGGGTCTGCCGATAAGCGGACGGTTGGGAAACCGAAAGGCGCCTGTTTGCGACCTGATCCCGCCGGGACTGACGATTCCCGGCAGGATTCGCCGATTGCTCGACATTAAGGGGCCACTGACTTATGCGCATCGTACTTGCCAGTTCCGAAGCAGTCCCGTTTTCGAAAACGGGTGGACTCGCGGACGTTGCCTCGGCGCTCCCCAAGGCGCTGGCTCATGTCGGTCACGACGTCTTCCTGATCACCCCCTACTATCCTCAAGTGATACAGAAGAACGCCGGCGGAAATCATCTCTTGATCGAGCCCACCGGGTTATCCGTTCACGTTCCTGTCGGTCCGAAACATGTTGAAGGCCGCATACTGAAGTCGACATTACCCGGTTCGCGTGTGACCGTGTACCTGATCGATCAGCCGATCTACTTTGATCGCTCAGGATTATACGTCGAACACGATCAGGACTATCGCGACAATAGCGAACGGTTCATTTTCTTCAGCCGAGCGGTGATGGAAGCCACTCGCGTCCTGGGACTGAACCCCGATATCGTGCATGCAAACGACTGGCAAACCGGACTGGTCCCTGCCTTATTCGAAATCGAATATCGGGGTCAACCTGGCTTCGAAAACACCGCTTCCATCTTTACGATCCATAACATGGCGTTTCAGGGTCAGTTCTGGCACTGGGATATGCTGCTGACGGGATTGGACTGGAAGTATTTCAACTGGCGTCAGATGGAATGTTATGGCCATTTGAATCTGCTGAAAACCGGGATTTCGTTTGCGGACCTGGTGACGACGGTCAGCCCGACATACTCGCGTGAGATCCAGACACCCGAATTTGGCTGCGGCCTGAATGGGGCATTGTCATCGCGACACGACGATCTGTTCGGCATCTTGAATGGTGTCGATACGGAAGTCTGGAACCCTGCCACCGACCCGCATCTGACGAAGACTTACTCGGTCTCGTCGTTAAGCGATGGCAAGGCTGAATGCAAAGCGGCTTTGCAA
Source organism: uncultured Schlesneria sp. (assembly GCA_903899985.1). GTDB lineage: Bacteria > Planctomycetota > Planctomycetia > Planctomycetales > Planctomycetaceae > Schlesneria. The sequence goes on along the minus strand of CAIULL010000256.1, from coordinate 14,031 downwards.
AAACGACTTGGCCTGCCCGAACGCCCCAATGTCATGTTAATCGGAAGTATCTCGCGGATGACCCATCAGAAGGGTTATCAGTTGATCGAACAATGCTCACACATGCTGCTCGATCAGGATGTTCAATTCGTCTTTCTTGGTTCCGGAGAACCACGGTTTGAAGACATGTTGTTAAAAATGGCCAGCGATCATCGATCGAAGGTTGCTACAACGATTGGCTACGATGAGGCACTTTCGCATCAGATCGAGGCGGGATCGGATGCCTTCCTGATGCCCAGTGAATTCGAACCGTGCGGGCTCAATCAGATGTACAGCCTGATCTACGGAACGGTGCCGATCGTGCGAGGTGTTGGCGGGCTGGCAGATTCGGTGATTGATGCAAGCGACGAAAATCTGGCCAACCGGTCTGCGAACGGCTTTTCATTTCGTGAGTTTCGCAGCGATGTCCTGTTCTGGAATATCTGCCGGGCACGAGCCATGTACGCTGAAAAACAAAAATGGAATCAACTGCAGCAAACAGGCATGAAACGGGACTGGTCATGGAAGCGTAGTGCCGCCGAATATCTGCATCTCTACGAACGCGCCGTGAATAAGCGATCGCAACAATCACAAGACAACACACGGTGATCGCGTGGGCTGATCGAGGGACCATCGGCTGACGGTTCGCCTCACAAGGTTTCGACATGCCTGAATTGCGTAAAGATCCGATGATGCGACGCTGGGTGGTGATGGCACCCGATCGCTCCAAGCGACCGATGCAATCCATTGCCCCTCCACTTCTCGCTGCAAACGATTTTGACCCGTTTGCCGAAGGGAATGAAGCATCAACTCCGCCGGAAATCCTGGCCTATCGAAGCCCCGATTCGGTCGCGAATGGGCCGGGCTGGCGAGTTCGCGTGGTACCCAATAAGTATCCTGCACTGCAGATGGAACCCTCGCTTACGATCAGCCGCGAGGGGATTTATGAATCGATGAACGGCCTGGGAACTCACGAAGTCATCATCGAATGCCCTCACAACGAAACCAATCTTTCGCGTCTAAACGTCAACCATGTACGCGAAGTCATGGCCGCCTATCGCGACCGGATAATTGACCTGAAACGGGACCCTCGACTGGTCCATGCTCTGATCTTTAAGAACAACGGAATCCTGGCCGGAGCATCACTGCCACACTCGCACTCGCAATTGATCGCCAGCCCTGTCGTTCCCATTGCGATCTGGGAGGAAATCCAAGGTGCCCAGGAATATTTCAACAATCAGCATCGCTCGATCTTCGACGAAATGATCCGGCAGGAACTGGCCACTGGCTCGCGAATCGTCCTCGATACGCCGGGGTTCGTCGCCTTCTGCCCCTATGCCAGCCGGTTTTCCTATGAGACCTGGGTTTTACCAAAAGATCAAAACAGCCACTTCGAAAATATCAGTCCAAAATCGATTGACGAACTGGGTCACGTGATGAAAACGGTACTCGGCCAACAGGAACGGGCTCTGGGCGATCCGCCGTACAACTATGTCCTTCACTCAGCCCCGTTCGACCAGTCCGAGTTGCCTCACTTCCGCTGGCACTTTGAAATTTTTCCGCGACTGACCAGCGTTGCCGGTTTTGAATGGGGAAGTGGATTCTATATCAACCCCGTCTACCCTGAGGACGCCGCAAAACGACTGCGAGACGCTTCGGCTTGATCATCAGTCAGGATTATCCACGGATTCTCCGGGATTCAGCCGACGATCGTCATCGATCAAATTCAACCAGGATCACAAACAAGAGCTTGAAACTTCAGCCCGACGCGAACGCGCAGGATCTTCATCCTGTTGAAGACAAGATCTGTGGCTTGCGCGCCGGACAGACGAATCACCGGGCTATCCGTTCAGGATAGCCCGAGTCCTGCAATCAGATATCCGGGTCTGCGTTGAGATCAATATCGTGGAACAGAAGGATCAATCTGCTGGGACCATTCGTCGATGCCGCCCGCCATGTTGGTGACATGAGCGAAGCCTTGCTGCCTCAGCCAATTCGTGACACGCATGCTTCGACCACCGTGGTGGCAATGAACGACGATCGCATCGTCGCGATACGGTTCCAATTCAGCAACCCGGGCTGCAAGTTCACTCATGGGAATCAAGGTCGTTCCAGCAATACTCGCGGTTTCTCGTTCGGCAGGTTCACGACAATCGAGGAACAAAAAAGACTTACCCTGATCGCGCCAAGCTTTGACGGCACGACAATCCACTTCTAACGGACTCGTCATGAATTCCCTTAACGTAAGACTTGCTCACGAGCGAACTGGCGAGCCATCTTGAAGGCATGTCGCAGAGCGAAGATTCGAGTCTCCATCTGCTCTTCCGTGTAATACTTCCCGATATCGCTGGTCGGCAAACCTGCGATGTTAATCGTCAGCGGCATTAAATCCAGAAACTCACGATACCGTCGTTGCTGATCAGCGGCTGTTGTGTCGGCACTTGACATGATGAGACTCCTGAACGATTTCCGTGAAATTGACTTTGGAGAAAAGGGGACGAAGCGAGAGTTCGATTCATTTGAGCGCCCTCGAAAGCCCGCTTCATCGTTGGTTCAACAACAAAGACTCATGTGCGACGGTTCATATACTGCTTGATGATATCCGCAGCCGTGTTGGAAGGCTTTTCTTCCTTCTTCGCGCCGCCAGCTCCGGTGGTTTGAGGTGGAGTGATCGGTTTTGCCCCAGTCTCTTCCGGGTTCGGCAACTTCACTGCCAAGTCCAGGGCTGCGGGGGCTGCCGGCTCAGGTTCAGGCTCGGCCACCGGCACTGCGGCGGCCATCCCAGGATAACCTGGCTGCATCGGCATCATTTGAGGGTATCCCATGGGATATCCCATCTGCGGCATATACCCCGGGGGCTGAGGGTATCCGGGGGGATACTGTGGATACTGTTGCGGCATGTATGCACCAGGCATCGGATACCCTGGTGGCACCATTCCTGGATAACCGGGGTACCCCTGCGGATACCCTGGTGCCATCGGTTGTTGTTGCAGATATTGTTGCTGTGCGGCAGCAGCAATGATCGCCGTATCAGACGGAACAGCCGGGGCAATCTCTTCAGCCGGCGGTGTCTCGGAGTACGATGTCAATTCGTAACTGGTCTCGGTTTCATCTGCGGCGAGGACGGGCAATTCGTCGGCTGGCGTCTCTGCGGGCAACTCGGGTGCTGCATCGACTGCAGACGAAGGAGCCGCTGTTGGTTTTGACTGAGTCTGTCGGATGACGACTTCCAGATCCAATTTCCCGATGGAAACTCTATCGCCCGACTTTAAAATCACTTCCCCGCGAAGATTCGTACCATTCACGCGAGTCCCGTTGGTACTGCCCAGATCCCGCAATCGAATGGCGTAATCGTCAATCGAAAAAACACAGTGATGCCGACTGACCAGATCACTGTTCGGCCTTAAATGGCAATCCTGTTCCCGACCAACAAGAAATTTCTTGGTGTTCAGCGGGATCATCTTACCCTGGTGCTTACCACCAAGGATTTTCAATTCGGCCTGCAACATGAATCAGCCACTCCCTAATCCCAGAGGCCTACTTCGACAAAGGCGATTAGACGAACTTCGGAAATCGGACATTCGTTGTATTGTACACGCCTTGGACGGTGACAACCAGAAAAAATAAAAGTACCAGAAACGCCGGGTGCTGAAGTGAACGATACTGCCCCATACGTTTCAATACTTCAATGAAGCTAGAGACGTCTACGCTAACGCTCAGACAAAGGTCTGTCAACGAGTAAACCAGCAGTCAGACCTCTCGTCCGCGTCAAAATTATCGATGTCGAACATCCATACTGCTTTGATCACACAACCGGACCGCCATTCCCATTTCCTCCTTCGTTAAATCGCCCGAAATCCATTCTTCAGCAATTGCTTTCGCAACGCGAGCACTCAGTCTTTTCGCCAGATCTTCGGGAACATCCGTCGAACAAAGGTCCGCCAGTCCCGGCAACTGCAACGCTAGAGATGAAGCCCGTCGAATCAGACTGCCGTGTTGCAAAATCGCACCACGTCGACGGCGCTGTGCACTCCCCAAAACCTTGTTCCCACTCAGTGTCAGATCGTGAGAATCCTGCCGGAGAAAACACAACAATGGTTCATCCGCACGTTTCAGTGTTTCACCTCGAACCGACACCGGAAAACCCATCTCACTAAGACTGCCAACGATGGCGTCGTGCACAAGGTCATACAACTGCTCAGGCCGCTCAAATAACTTTTGATTCGCTGGTATCGCCACGCTATAAGTCAACTCGTCATCATGCAGAATCGCCCCACCACCCGACAACCGCCGTACAGCAGGCAATCGGGAAAGAAGTGGGTCCCCATCCAGCTCGGCGGATTTCTGGAAATACCCCAACGAAATCGTCGGTTCACTCCACTGATACCAACGCAATGTCGCCACGCCGTCGGTAATCGCCGATTCCAGTAACGCCTCGTCCACCGCCATATTCCAGACACCGGAACGAGCTTCCGTTTCAATGATCACTCGCAATTCAGGAATTCTGTTCATGATCGGGATTATATACCGAAATCATCGCCCACCACGAAAACCGCTCGCCAAATATCCAGGAATATTCTTTAGCCCGAAGCGCAAATGAACAAGGTTATCACGCCAATGAAGATCCCTCGCTTGCGCGTCGTACTTAGGTCGCAGTTTGTTTGCGAGGATGGTCTAAAGTTCAATCAATAAAAGTCTTGTACAAAATCGCAGATGAGTGCGTGAATAAACAGAGATTCTGCAAATGAAAAAAGACCGCGACAACGAGACTTGCGGAGAAGTGTTACCGAACGTTGCCTGATTCGTGGCGTCGAGCCCCAGAAAAGACTCGCAGAAACATGCCAGCAATCGTTGCCTCATTCGTTGTCGCGAGTTTTAAAAAAGACGAGACCCGCGGAAACGCGTTATCGAATGTTGCCTCAGTCTTCGTCGCGAGCGATAAAAAGACCCGCGGAGACATGCGGCCAATCGTTTCCTCGTTCGAGTCGCGAGCTCTTAAAAAAAGACGAGACCCGCGGAAAAGCGTTACCGAACGTTGCCTCAATCGTGGTCGCGAGCTTTAAAAAAGACGTGACCCGCGGAGACTAGCTACCGAGCGTTGCCTCATTCCTAGTCGCGAGCATTAAAACGTTGTTGGTCGCGGAGTTGTTTTTTGAGTTCGCGTTTCTGGCGTTTGCTGAGGCCTTTCATTTGATCCGGGGACATGCCGGAATCGAGTTGGAACTGGCGATCTTCGTCAGACTCGTCGTTTGACGTTTCGTAGGGATTGGTCGCCTGCTCTTCAGATTGGCGTTGGGATACAGGTTCTGGCTGCCTTGAATGAGGTGCCGGGACTTTGAATTTTTGAGGTTGGTCGATCTGATTGAACCGGTCATTCCCTTTGGATTTTGAAGATGCAGCGCGTGAATTGACGGGTTCGACAGGCTCTTCTTCCCAGCTTTCCTGCTCGTATTGTTCCTCGGCTTGAGGTTCCTGATCTTCGGCTGGGCCTTCGACGGATGACGTTTCTTCCAACGTCTCTGATGATGAATCTTCAGCGTATTCGTTAGCGGGTTCCGATTCTTCGTAGGCCGATTCTTCGGTGAACTCTTCCGATTCTTCCGTTTCTTCGATCTCAACCGGTTTAATTCGAGACCGAGTGCGCGTCGTTGCCGGCTTCTTGGCTGGAGCCTTTCGTTTCCGTTTAGCGGTTGTGGTCTCTTCGACCTCCGTCGTTTCCTCGGCTTTTTTCCGACGTCGTTTCGGCTTGGCCCCTTCTTCTTCGTCTACTGCGACGACGGCGTGAGCTCGTTTGCGGAACTTCAGGCAACCGACCAGCCAGGCGGCCGCGGCAAGGATCGTAGCACCTGCACTTCGTTCTTCAATTTCGGGAGGATCAGGACAGACATAAGCCACGATCCTCGCTTGCAGCCAGAGTCCCAGAAATAAGGTGACACTGGCATACATCGGCACCAACTGCCGGACAAGTGCAAACCAGGCAAACGAACTGAATTCGGTCTGGTAGATTTCAAGGCACGCTGCGGCCAGCCACAACAGGCCTGAAAGCCGAAGAGTGAACAGGCTGGATCGATTATTGCGAACGTCCCGATCAACAAGTATCGCGATCGGCAGCGCTGTCACGCAGAGCGGTAGCAGCCAGGCGACTGTCTCGCCTCGCCACGAAAACAGCTCCCGTCGAGCGATCAGGTGGCCAAAGATCTGATGGATATCGGTCGCCTCGCAGAATGCGCCAAGGCTGAACAGGCCCACCGCCCACGGCCAGACTCGATATCGACCGGCGAAATCAAGCTTACACTGAGACCGATACCAGCTGATCAGCATTCCTAATTGCGTCGACAGCACGAGAAATGCTGTCTGCACGACGACGACCAGAACCGGCCGCGAACCCGCCAGCAGGTGATCTGCAAGTGGAGTCAGCGCCGGTCGAAACGGGATCGGTCGAGCGAGTACAAACGTCAGCCCGGCGAGAATCAATCCGATGATGGATGCATAAATCCAGATCCGCCGTTCTGAAACGGGAACCCAGGGCGCCGCAGCGGCAGAAGCGACCAGTTGCGATTCGATCGTACCGGCATCACCATCCATCAATGAAGAATCAACGTCCGGATCATCGCCATTGACGGCGAGCCTTCGTCGCCGACGGTCGCCTGTCGAACTTGACCCGGCAAACTGTATGGTCATGGTCCCGATTCTTTAAGCCAGCAACTGGAAGACTGAGCGCGAGAGGAGCGCATACCAGCAACGGCTCAGTTCAGCTTTCGTCATACATCGGTGACATTGCTGCCGGACGATGATCCGAACTGATCGCTGTCAACCGGCCTCCCCGAATTACCCAATCGGTAAAACCGGAAGTTTTTCAAGAATGGGAAACACGAACTGACTTCAAAGCGTGAGCATTCCTCGCGCCGAAGCGCCTGCCTACCTCGTTCCCAAGCTCCTGCTTGGGAACGCCCTCTTCGAAGCTCCGCTTCGAAAGTCGCAGCTCGGCCAGAGACTCCAATCAACCTTCGCCGGAGCTCTATAAACCAAGACAAAATCGGCTATTTTCGCCGAAGGGACGGAACCAGCACTTCAAGGATCCCCTGGCAGAACGCCGGAAGATCATCCGGCCGGCGGCTGCTGACGAAGTGGCCGTCAACGGTCACCGGAGAATCTTCAAACAATCCTCCTGCGTTGATCAAGTCGTCTTTGATTCCCGGCGATCCGGTCACGCGAATGCCGCGATAGACATTGGCAGAAATCGGAATCCAGCCACCGTGGCAAATGGCGGCGACCAGTTTGCCTGTTGCGGCGAACTCGCGTGTCAGATTCAACACCTTGGGATCGCGACGCAGTTTGTCAGGCATCCAACCACCCGGACAGATCACTCCGTGAAAATCCGACGCATCCATGACGTCGATTGACTCGTCGGACAAACAGGGATAACCATGCTTGCCGTGGTAGACGACACCTGACTTGTGACCTGCAACGGTGACACTGGCCCCGGCTTCGATCAGTCGCAGCTTGGGATACCAGAGTTCCAGGTCTTCGTAATCATCACCGACAAAGATCAAAATCCGTTGACCGGCGAGCAGCGTGGACATCGTCATCTCATTTCCTTTTCTGAAGATCGACTCGTCCCGCATTGTACCGCGTTGTCAATCAGCAGGTAAATCATTGACGCTGGCCACCGTGGCAGAAGCTGACGTTGGCGTGTCGTCGACGCGATAACTGGTCTTGAACGGTTTGCGGCAGTTGGGGCAGTAGCGGTGCTGCACTCGTTTACCCCCTTCGGCAATACTCGAGTGCCTCACGATGCAGGCAACCTGGCAATCGGCACAGATCGGAAGTTCCGGCAACAGGTACCAGGGTTTCCAGGCACGTTTTTGTTGAGGTTTGGTTTTCATACTTTTCACTTTTCTGATTATTGAACTTTTCTGATGATTGAATTTGTGTCGCCCTAACGAAGATCGCTGCTCCCGGCAGCATTTGTGGGAACAGAGGTTGAGAAGCACATCAGGAGTTACCGTCGTCACGCATTCGTTCGTCGTGATCAGTCAGGTCATTGTCGTTCTTGCCCCTTTCGCGTCCGATGGCATCCCAGATCCGATCCAGAATCGCTTCGTCTTCAGCCGTGAGGACATCGAAGTTTTCGCAATGAATGTTCTTACCATTCGGCCAGTCGACTTCTGGTCGATCTCCATCATTGTCATGATCACGCGGCAGGGCTTTTTCAATTCCAGCAGTAGAACCTTTGAAGACGCTCCATTGATCATGTGCCGAAAATGCCAGCGACTTCTTGCGGATTTCGATCCCCTTCTCGGCCAGGTATTGCGTCAGAACTCGACGCGATGCGCTATTGTCTTCTAAATCGAACTGACCTTCGAAATAACCACCGTATTTTTTCCACCAGTCCCGACCTTCTTCCGTCATCATTAAATCCGAGACCTTTTCCGTCGTCTCGCGCGGGAATTTCCGATAGAAGTCGGCCGCAATCGTTTTCCAGTCATCCCATCCCGATTTTTCACGCTCTTTAAAGAAGGGCTTAAGAGGCGCATCAAATCCCAGACGTGCCCAGGTGTAATACCCGGCGGGATTCGTAAGTCCCTGAATCAGGTTGCTCAGTTCATGATCATCAACAGGAACATGAGTCCCCTTGCCTGCCGCCCCTGCTTCAATGTGTTCGTATCCCAGCTGCGTCGCCGTTTCGACTTGCTGTGAAATAACCCTCGCGGCGATCCCCTGCTTCTGTTTGTCTGGAGCAACGATCATAAACTCGTTGGAAATTGTCTTATTTCCTCTCAGGATTCGTCTGGCCATGTAGCTTGGGTGATCCACGAATATTTCAATCCCCGTGAGGCCTGTGGGAAAAACATGTAACACGGCACCTGGCTGAGAACCCACCAGATTCGCCCACTGTTTTTCGGTCAAAGGAGGCCGAGTTTCCCCGTTGGGCAATGGTGGCAATCGCGAATGACACATCTCAGGATTCTGAACGTGTACTGAAATCTTGCGTGAACCCGTCGGACTCAAAAACTTGCGATCGGCAGCATGGGGAAATCGATAGACCCTCGCCAGCACGCTTCGCTCCAAGTGTTCGCGGGTTCGAGGGATCGAAGTGATTCCAGCTTCATGATGCAGTTCTTTAAGTTCACGGGTCGAAAGATGTGATAAATGTCTGGAAACCTCTTCAGGTTGCTCGGGGCCCGGTCGACTTTTCAAAATCCTGGAAACAGCTTCTCTTGCAAAACGACCTTTCTCGTCTCGCTTATGCTTATTCTCATCAAATGTTTTCTCGACCGAGACCCGGTCAGGATCGAAACGCGACGGTGACGTTTTTCCGAACCTGCCGTAACGTGTCTCGCTGATCTGTCTTGCTCGATCGGCATCCTCATGCTCGTCGTTCGAATTCCATGCCGGATTTCGATCATTGGAATCGCGATGCGAATCGATGTCGCTATCGAACCGACGATCATCCGTTCGTTGTTTACGACTGTGTTGCTGATCCACATTCAGAAATCCGAGGTCGGCCTTGGTATTTAGATTTACCGGCTCATTCGACCCGCCGCTTCGCTCGAGGCGGGGATTGGTATTCGCGTTGCCGGGATCGGGGGTCGAACTATTCGCTGACGGATCACTGGTCGATGACCCACTGTCCGTCCCAACAAGCTGATCACCCAGCTTGCCCGGCAACGGAGGCATACCGCGAACCGCTCGCCATTCGTTTCTGGTCCGAACCCTGGCGGCCAGATCGTTCTGCAACTGCTTCTCGATCAAGTCGGTGTCATCGATTGTGTCTGACTCAATCTCGACCGTCAGACCTGTGCCGAACTGAGGCGCCAGATGTTCCGTATCCGATTCGGCCAACAGATCACATAAGGGTTGAACAGCCGCATGACGCCAGGCCTTCATGCTGGCGTTGTAGGCTGCATAGGCTCCCGGTTCCTGTAAGCCAACCGCCACAGGAGGCGTCTGATGCAGCGCCAGGACTGCCGCTTTAAAATCGTGAAAACCTTCCGTGTAACACATCTCCTTCGGGCTTGTGCTCAGCGGCGTAATCGACGTGCCGCTTTGAGCCAGCATGACCCGGCCCACATTTTCCGGTCCACTATACTTGGCACTGATCTTCGCCTGCATCCGGTCCATTTCGTTCTGATCAGGCGAAACATCTGGTGGAAGGTTCCAGACGATGGAAGGATCAATACCGTTCCTCAATTGGTGAAACCGAGCCTCATCCACCGCGTCACCCGCATCGACCCATTTGGCCCCCGCCGACAACGGACTTTGGCCATCATCCAGATACCAGGCATGAGGCAGCCTGATCACCTGGACCTGCCGTGCATCGACGATCTGACCGAGAATCCGATACCAGCTGGGACAATCAATAAACCCTTCATCAACCACCGGCGTGTACCGCGAGGCCACGGGGTTGATCCGCCAACCCCCTCGCGGAAGGTCCGCCGTCGGAGCGACAGGAGAAGCCATCGCTGTCGGAATGACATATCGTTCGCAGGTTGGCCCCGAAACGCTCGGCACATTCCACACCAGGCAGGTTCCCGTCAGTCGGATCTGTTGAGTCTGTCGATACCGGAAGCTGGCACCGCTCTCGTAAGGGTTCGGTCGCTTAAGCAGCCGAACCAGCGGATGCGTTGTCGGTAACGGATCAGTCTCGCGATCGTCTGCTCCGTAAATCGATTTCCATCTCGCGAAGGAACCGACTCGAACCGCCAGCGACTTTCGCCGTGATTGCCGGATCGCCTGCTGATCTGCATCGGCAAAGACCGTTACAGTCGCACCCGCCACCTGCGAGGCAATGGCGTGGATCGCGATATAATTGAACCCGGTATTATGTGCCGTTTCCTCGCGATGGTCCGACGCCCAGCCTCCCGGCGAACCACCGCCAAGTGAGGCGCGCAAGCCAACCCCCAGCGAGCCGATCGACTTGGTCGCGCTATCAAACCATCCCGTGATCCATTTCATCCACGTCATGACAAACACCTGATCTAAGAACCTATGATTTCAACAAGGGGATCGGATGTTCCAATTTCAAAATTGGCCGTTAAGCCGCCGTCACGCCGAGAAAAGCTCAATCGCCACTTTTTTGAAATTGGAACACCCGACCCCGGAACAACGGACCTTTCCACATAAAAACAAACCTGAATTTGCAGTGGATTCGGAGTCTTAAAAATCGTGTCGCCTACTCCTCCCGCACGTCGACGAGCACCGGGTGACTGACGCCGGTCGTCCCGTCACACGAGACTTCCATCACATGTCAGCATCGTCCCCGACACTGATCGTCAACTCTTTCGCGTCGGTCAGGGTCTGAAATGCGTCTGCCAGCGCGTCAACTTCGTCGTCGGGAACCCCTCTTGTCGGAAAGGCGTCCAGCCGCTGAATCAATCCACTATTCCAGTCGCCAGCCAGCAGTTTCACATTCCCGCTGTTAAGTTGGGCAGCAAAACCGCTCGCTCGAACTTCCTTACTCTGACTGATCGGTAACGCCTTGACGCGATGCCCGGAAAGCATCTTGATCAGACGTGCCGCCTCACTTTTGCCCGCCGCTCCCGGGTCTTGTGGAATCCGGATCTTGCACGACACATCCAGCTCCGCCGTCTGCCGAATGACCTTGTCCCGATAACTGCATTCCCATTGGCCCCGTCGAATATCCGCGATGTAATAAATCCCATCGGAATCGACACACAACATGACCCCGACCGTCCAATCTCCCGCTCCTTCCGTCGCGGCCAGATCCCAGGCCCGGCAACAACGCAGTTTTGAAGGAAGCGCATTCACGATCTTCAACTGGCCCACTTTGAAGAACAGGCCTGCTTGAACTTTTGCATTCCAGTTCCCTTCGGCCAGCCGCTGCCGATCGACTTCGGGAAGCGCCTGCAGGTTCGCCCGGTAGGTCGGATCTTTCTCGATCAGGGTTGGATTGTCGTTCAAACTCGCCGGGATGAACGTCAGTGATTTTGGCTGAGAAGTCTGATCCCTGTGGTCGGCCCTGACGTCCACACGTCCATACCGTTCAATCAACTCCTGCTTTGTATCACCCCAGATCAACTCCCCCTGACTCCTGATGAAGTAACGAACGATTCCCGACCGACTGGGAATCGCCAGACCGGTCTCCTGATCGATCCACCAGGCGATCAGACGATTGACCCAGCCACCGATCGGATCGTCGGCCGAGATCGGATTCGTCGTCGCCCGGACGTAAGGAACAACCCCGCATGTCGATCGATTGCGCGATAACAGGTAGAAAAATTGCGACTCGGTGAAATGAGTCAACTCGTCGAAGCCCAGCATGGCAATTTGAGTTCCCTGCCAGGCCAATTTGTCGGTCTCGTACTGCAAGTGCCGGAACCCGATATTGGCGGGGATTCCTGACGTTCCGGAAAAGACCCAATCCAGTGTGTGCATGGGAATTCCGCCTAACTGCGGATAGATCGACATTGATTCGTCCCAAAGACCTCCTTCGTTGGTGATCTGAGGCGATGTCCGGCGAAAAATGACGGCACCATAGCCGGGGACATGGATATGACGAGCCGCCTCGGCCAGCAGTCCCCAGGTCTTTCCACCGCCGGCCTGACCTCCATAAATGGCAATCTGCGCCTCGGTATCGATGAACTGCTGTTGCGGACCGGAATGTGGCTTCAGTGTCGCGGGAAGTGGTGATGAGTTTTCCATTCATTCTGCATCGAAATTGAGGACACGGAACAACCTGGCGCGGGCCTCGCCCTCCCACGAAAAATCTTCGCGGCACGCGAAGAAACAAAACGTTCGTACTACAGGATCATGGGATCGCGAGACACCCTGATCTGGCATTGAGCGCGAACATGAGCGTTTAAAAAAAGCGGACTGGGCCACAGCCTGACCGTCTTCGGACAAGCTGCCTTCTGCCTGATCGTTGACCGTTGCGAACTGACTGCTTCTCTGCAGACTCCCAAGCGATGCTTGAGAAGCCTCAACAAACCGTTTCATGTCTCAGAGAAAAACACGAAACCTTGAACGTTCACGGATCTTTAAGTCACCGACTGAGTCACATCGGCGACGACTGTCAATATTCCACGAACAGGTGTCGTCACCCCCGTGGACAAAATCGCCTGTACGTCCCAGACGAAATCCTGCACGGCGAGTACCGCAGTGACACTCGCATCAATCTCCAGATTCACGGTACCGGTCGAGTCGTTCGTCACCGTCAGACTCGCCGAATTACAAATCACCTGGCTGCTGCCATTCAGACGGACCAGGCCCGTTCCTTCGAGAACTTGCAGTACCGCCATCGAATCCGAATCGTTGATGTTTGCTTTCGCTGTATAAATCAGCTTCGAGCGATTACTGAGATGACCCATCGCCGGCAGCGTGAAACGTAACGTATCACCCCGCAGACACGTCATGACCATCGGGTCTTGTGACGCAACCGCAACCGCCGCCGGGACAACAATGCTGATCGCAGGCATCGATGCGGAACCCGAATTCACTGAATGATCAGAATTCACTTTCAGCGGATTCGCCGTTCCGTCGACAAACAACACCGCTGCTGTGGTCGCGGCAATCGCAGCAGCAGACGGCGGAATCACATAGTTACCGGATTGAAGCGGTGATCCCACCGCAACCAACACGGCATTGGCCGCTGCCGTAACACCAACTGAGGTCGCACAGGCAGCCAGCTTCGTCGAATTCGCATCCAGCTCCTGCCTGATCTGCACCACCGTCGGTGGTATCGTCGGTGCCACATACGCCGCCGACTGCAGCGGTGTCCCCAAAGCGGTGATCGCCGCTTCGATCGCCGTCACATCGCTATGAGTCGCCAGGCCCGATTGAATCGCTGATACGGTTGGAGATGGCGAGTACACACTCGTTGCCAATCGACTGGACATCGCTGCGTCCAGATTCGACAAACGTGTCGAATTCGTATCCAGCTCCTGCCTGATCTGCACCACCGTCGGTGGTATCGTCGGTGCCACATACGCCGCCGACTGCAGCGGTGTCCCCAAAGCGGTGATCGCCGCTTCGATCGCCGTCACATCGCTA
>CAIULL010000255.1 GCA_903899985.1 uncultured Schlesneria sp. | reverse complement strand
TGATTGGCCAATTTTGAAATTTTGAAATTTGAACACCCGACCCCAAAACATGGCGGCTTCCCTTTTTTCGAACGAATTCACGAGCTCGTGAACTGTAATCGCAGGAGGGCGATGCCCCTGCCGAAAGAAATTTGCGTTAAAGTTCGACCGACTTCAGTTTGCCAAGTTGTCGTACTTCGAATTCGGCCGGACGTTAAGGTGCTGGCCGCGTGGGAATAACAATCCCCAAGGAGACGATGCACCGAATCCGAATTCACAATACGCGATGCACGTATTTGTCGGGAGGTGGTCAAGAACAATCCAGCAGAGGAATTCTTGTCCGGGTTCACCTTAGTCCCGTTCTTGCAATTCGCATCGAGGCACGACGAGCAAACGCTTCATCACGTCAACAACCGCCGCGTCGACGATACACGAAAGTTCTGCATTGAGCCTCCGTTGGATCAGAGCCTGGTTGAGCATGGATGTATGTCCGAACGGTGGTGATCAGCGGGTGTGCTCGCCCCTCATTCAGCGAATCGTTCATCCAGTTTATAGCCTTAATGCAGGACTTGAAAAATAAATTGACTGCTAAACAGTGGTTTTTAGTCGTTAGCTGGAATTATCCAGTTTTTCGAAGCCTATCGGCGGCTACGAATCAACGCATTTCGAGACATTCTTTTAGTTGGGTTTTGAGTTTGTTTGCAAATCCATAAAAATCGACGTGATACAAATGGCAAACGTTGTACTGCATGACTTCCGTCTCAAGTTTTGAGGAATTGTCGGATCGCTGTGTTCGTTCGCCAACTTGAATTGGCAAAAAAAGCTTTTGTGACCCAAGAGCGCACTCTATCTCTTGCCGAACCCAGTCATTGCTATCCATGACGCGATCAAAATAGGTCGGTGTGAGAATTGGCATGAATACGTGGCAGCCTTGAATTGCCGAAACAATCTCCGGCCCATACTTGTGCGCTTTTAAAGTTTCAACATCGAGGAACACATCGTGGCCGAGAGATTTCAAATAGAACCAAACTAACCGTGCATACCCAGCTCCGTCGGCTCTTCGGTAGCTAATGAAGATTCGAAACGACCTATCGATGCGATCTCGTAAACGCGCAATAAAGTCCCAAAACGTCCTTGGATTCAAATCGTTGAACAAGTCCAAAACATCGTCGCTAACGTTCAATCGGGTCAAATGCCGGCGAATAGTATTCGCTTCCGGCCCTGGCGGAAAAGAGATGCCGGTGAGCAAAAAACCAACCTCAAAAGCGGCAAGCGACCTTTCTCCCATTTGGTCAGAGATATGAGATTGAAAACGATAAATGGTTGCGTCTTTTGATCCGAAGTGATGCAAAAAGTACGTATTACGATCGGTTTCATCTGCGGGGATCGCAAATGCGAAGGGACAGTCGATCGCTGACATGCAATTAGTGGCATGCGAAGCAACATTCGCAGCATGTTCGCTTTCCGCACCATGTCGTAATGCAACACTCAAGCGAGCTAGCGCTAGTCCCGCATCAAAAGCTAGAAGGTCTTTGCTGTTAGTCGTTCGTAGATTCTAAATAGAATTCCTGACGTCAAAGGCAACGCGGGCGTAATCGCCTCGCGTTAACTGAACCGTTGAGTGAGTTTATTGCCTAAATTCCCGTTTTGGAAACGAAACTGATTGTTCAACGTCGGCTTTTGATCTTTAATCGGACTTTTCTCTTTCGCAGTTCTTCGCTGATACAACAGAAAAGATGTGTCAAATTGGTTCATCATCCAACACGCATGAACCGGCTGTGCCGGTCATTCGGTCGTTAAGAGTTTCTGGAGACGGATTGTTTCGGGGTTGTCGGGGTCGAGTTGAATTGCTTTTTCCATGGCTCGCTTCGCGTGCGGTTTGTCGTTCTGCTGAATCAGCATTTCTGCCGCGTCACGACAGATGGCTGCGTCGTCGGGAAGATGATTCACGCCAAACTCTCTTAAGAAGTCGGCCTGGTTTGCGTATTCGCTTAAGCCCGATAAGGCAATCTGCAGCAGTGGATGCCCGGGGTCGATTGATATGACCGAGCGGATTGATGCTGGTGAACCACTCTGGATCAATCGCGTTGCTGAGTCGCGTCTGGTGATTGTCCATTTTATGGAGATCGGTTTGTTCGGCTGTGGATACAAGTCCTGTTGGACCAGTGTTGACCAGTCGGGATGATTTGCCAGATCGGATTCCAACCCCTCTGCCAACAATTGACGCGTTTCGGACGAGACTTGTTCCAGCATCCCAAGTTGGCGTCCCAGCCTTTCGCCAGATTCTGTCGAGGTGATCGCTTCTGCCAATCTTCCATCGAGAAGCTCTAGCGAGCGAACGTCCCAGAGTTTCGCTGTCTGGTCTTCGCTGGCCGTAATAATCTGTGAACCGTTCGGGCTGAAGCTGGCCGTGTTCAAAGATTTGTCATGGAGCAGGGGAGGGCCGATCGGTTGACCCGTTTCGGCGTCCCAGATCCGCGCAGACTTGTCTTCGTCCGCCGTCAACACACGTTTGCCGTCCGCATTGAATTTCGCGCTATTGATACGACTTTCGTGCACTAAAGGTTGTCCGGTCAACTGGCGTGTTTCGGCATCCCAGATTCGGACCGCCATGTCGTTACAGACTGTCAGAAAACGCAATCCGTCGGGCTGATAACTGGCAATATAAACGGCATCGGGATGTGGCAGTGGTGATCCGATCTGCAATCCCGTCTGGGCATCCCAGATTCGAACCAGTCCATCGCGACTTGCTGTGTTAATTTGATGACCGTTCGGACTGAAGCTGGCGGAATCGACGAAATCGTCATGTACCATTTGTGGACCCATCGGCTCTCCCGTGTGCCCATCCCAGATTCGCGCGGTCTTATCTCGGCTGGCTGTGACAACCCGACTTCCATCAGGGCTGAAGCTGGCACTCGACAAAAAACCGCCATGTTTCAATGGCTCGCCCATCGGCTGGCCGGTGAGGGCATCCCAGATTCGACCGGTGTTATCCTGGCTGGCGGTGACAACTCGAGTTCCATCCGTGCTGAAACTGGCGGTCACAACGACACCACCGTGAGTGAGGGGGGGGCCGACAGGTTGCCCCGTTTCCGCATCCCAGATCTGAGCTGTCGAGTCATCACTCGCGGTCACAATTTGATTTCCACCAGGACTGAAACGGACCACTGTCACAGTACGTTGATGTCTTAAAGAGGGGCCGATTGCCTTGCCGGTACGGACATCCCAGATTTGGGCCGTATTATCACCGCTCGCTGTGACCACACGATTACCGTCGGGGCTGAAGCTGGCATCGTATACGGAGCTGTTGTGTTTCAGAGTCTGGCCAACAGGAAGGGCTGTCAGTACGTTCCAGAGGTTTGCGGCGGGACCATGGCTCGAAGTCAGGACGCTCGTGCCATCCGGGCTGAAGCAGACGCTGTTGACAGGGTGATCATGAGTGAATGCGGTTCCGATCAAACTTCCGTTCGAGGCATTCCAGAGCTTCGCAGTTCGATCTTCGCTCGCAGTGACAATTCGCGTCCCGTCCGGGCTGAAGCTGAGACTGATCACTGAATCGTCATGCTGAATCGGACGGCCGATTGGTGAACCTGTTTTCGCATCCCATATCCGGGCGGTTTTGTCATCGCTGGCCGTGGCGATGCGTGTTTCGTCAGGACTGAATCGACAACTGGAAACGGACCGATGATGAGCAAGTGGCGGGCTGACTGGCTGTCCAGTCTCTGCATCCCAGATCCGGGCCGTGGTGTCTCCACTCGCTGTGACCACAGATTTCCCGGACGGACTGAAGCTGGCGAAATAGATGGCTCCCTGATGTCGCATGGGCCGACTGATCGGCGTACCAGTGCTCGCATCCCAGACCAGTGCCGTCGTATCACCACTGGCTGTTAAGATACGTGTGCCATCGGAATTGAAACTCGCCACAAAAATGGCATCTTGATGTTTTAACTCCACTCCCGTCGGTCGCCCGGTGGAAACGTCCCAGATGCGTGCCGTGCCATCGCCACTCGCGATTAAAAGCCGCATGCCGTCAGGACTGAAGTTTGTTGTGTAGACCGTTTGGGCGTCTTCAATCACGGGACCGAAGGGCTGACCTGTTGTTGAGTCCCACAATTGCACCCTTGTGTCGCCGCTGATAGTCGCCACTTTTGATCCATCTGGACTGAAGATCGCCATGCTGACAACCCCCTGATGTAACAGCGGCGAACCAACAGGCTTGCCGGATCGCGTATCCCAGATCCGCGCCGTTTGATCACGACTGGCAGTGACAATGCGAGATCCATCGTCACTGAAACTTGCGCCGAGGACTGCTTGTTCATGACGAAATGAGTGAATCGGTAACGGCAACGCATCGCGGACGCCATAACGAAGTGCCAGCCAGAGCGCATCGCGAGCATTGTTATTTTCAGGATCATACCTTAGTGCCCTGCCCAGGTAGGCCATGGCCTCGCGCCATTTTCTTTCAGACAGCCGCTTCTGTGCCGTCGCGAAGTCAGAACGACTTGCTTCACGGACCAGCTCGCGAGCGATCGATCGTTGCTGGATGGCCTCATCACGTTTTTGAACGGCTTCTGTACGGGCCGCATCAAGATGCGTATTGGTCGTCTTGAGTTCTTCGTTCTTGCCGGTGATTTCGTCGTTCTGATGACGAATGGTTTTGTTGGCCGTATTGAGCTGATGATTGGCTACGCTGACGATGCCGTAGGCAACCGACGAAATCAAGGCGATCAGCGCCAGGGAAACACTCCCCGCCTGAACCAGGCTTTTATTTTTGCGAGCCCAGCGGGAAACCCTGTCGCTGAACGTATCCTCGGCAGCGCTGATTGGTTCATCCGCCAGCCAATGCTCGATATCGTCCGCCATTAAATTTGCTGTGGCATAACGATCCTCCGGACGAAGTGCCATCCCCTTCAGGCAGATTGCCTCCAGACCCCGTGGGATATCGCTGCGTAATTCCCGGGGGCGAGGAAATTCTCCCGTTTGCACCTTGCGCAGCGTCTCGAAAAGGTTGTCCCGTTCGAAGGGAGGGCGACCACAGAGAATATGATAGAGCGTTGCACCAAGGCTGTAGATGTCGGTCGAGGGGCCGAGGTTTTCCAGCAGGCCAGCCGCCTGTTCGGGGCTCATATAGGCCGGCGTCCCAAGAGCCGATCCCTGAAGTGTCTGAATCGATCCACTCAACGCGGATGTCGGACGTAACGGCGAATCGGCTCCAACTTCTTCTTTGCCGATCGCTTTCGCTAAACCCCAGTCAACGACAAGAGTTTCTCCATATTTACCGACCATGATGTTGGCCGGTTTCAAGTCGCGATGCAGCACCCCACGACTGTGAGCGTATTCCATGGCGTTACAAACGTCGGTAAACCGTCCCAGAAGTTGACGTAACGCAAGCAGTCGCTCACCCGGTGATCGTGAGTTCTGTTTTTCTTTATCATGGAAGTCATCAATCGACCGCTTCAGGCTGTCCCCCTTGATGAATCGCATGGCGTAGAAGGGGTTTCCACGGCGGCCGTGCCCAAGTGAGTATACCGGCACGATTCCGGGGTGTTCGAGGCCACCCGTGATTTCGGCTTCGAGGACAAATCGTTCTCTGGCCGTCGGGTCGTTCTCAAAACGTTGCAGGATCTCTTTTAACGCAACTTCGCGATTCAATTCGAGGTCCAGCGCAACAGAGACCTTTCCTAATCCCCCCTTGGCGTGCGAACGGATAATTCGGAATCGCTCGGAAGTTGGCGGAGAAGGGCGTGACTTCGAACGCGAATTCACTTTGGCATCCGCCACCGTTTTCTGTTCAGAAATGGTTCGTTGTGCGTCATTGTCACTGGCCACGGTCTTCAGGTTGATCTCGCGATCGGACCCAGTGCGCGGATTCAAATGACCGTCAGCAAGAGTTTTCTCGTCAGCAATTGTTCCTTGCGAGTCATCGTGGCTGACCACGGTGTTTAACGTGATTTCGTGATCGGACGCAGTGCGCGGATTCAAATGACTGTCGGCAAGGGTTTTCTCGTCAGGAATTGTTCCTTGTGAGTCATCGTCGCTGACGACGGTATTCAACGTAGTCTCGTGATCGGACGTGGATCGCGAAGTCATATTGCCTTCGGCCACTGTTTTTATGTAGTCGTCGTCCAACTCCTCCATCGGCTCCACATGGCCCTCTGCAATGGTGTTCAGCAGGCTCTCGTCTTCCGGTAGCTCAATGTTCGTCAAATCCGAACTCATGATCAGCCTCCTAGTTTCCCGACTTCGCCGGCACTGTCACGTCGATGATCGGATCGTTCAAGAAACGGATCAGCGAAACGGGGGTGTATTTCGGCTGCTGATTTCGCCATTTGTCATAAACGCGGCGTGACACGAATCCCACGGTTTCGAGCAGACTGACTCGGCCATCAGGTTCGACCGGTGGAAAGCCGGCAAGATTCGGGTCAACCGTGCTGCCGTCGGCGCTACCTCCCAGTCCGTCAAGCAGAAAAGCCGTAAACCGCCCATGCCGATTTAGATCGTCCTCTCGGGCGGAAACGTCTTCGGTCGTTGCCGCAAAGACGACAGTATTGAGGTTCTTCAACGGTCGCAGTCGTGCCTTTTCAGATTCCAGCCTGGCAATATTGCCCGCGTAACAGGTGTCAAGAAAAAATACTTTGCCACAGTTCGGGATTTCTTCGATCAAACCACGAAACGCCGACCATGGGATAGAATGTCTTTGTAAGACCGCCAATTGAGACAGGTTCTTGATTTCATTGACCGGCGGGACAAAGAAATATTCCTTTCCCACGACTTCACCCAGCCCCGCCAGGAAGATCATGACCATATCATTCGATTTAAGCGGTGTCTGTTTGATCTGACTGGCGAATTGGCTCAGTTGCTTCTGAAAGTTCTCTTTCTCGAATTGACCGGCATCGGCCAGTTTGTCATCCACGATGACCTTCACGACGCCGATCTTGTAATGCGGGCCGGCGCTATCCCCGATCAATTTCATGAAATCTTGCGCGTCGTTGATACAGAAATTGAGTTTTAAATTCCCCTGGTAGTTGTTTGCACCGATTGCCAGGACGTGAACCGTCCGCATTTCCGACTGGCCCGAAATCACGAACGGGACATGCGCATCAGAATACAATCCAGGCGCAAGCGTCGGCCCGAGGGATTCAACTTTCACGAGAGCCTGATAATCACCCGGTGGCGGGGAAATCGTCCAGGAAAAGCGACGAAGGCCATTGGCGACCGATGCAATGGGTGGGCCAAGTTTCGCTCCGTTGACCCAACCCTCAATTTTGAATTCTGTGAAAGGAACATTGGCAAAATCGACGTCGGCGATAATCGTGACTTCTGCGCCGAGCGGATACGTCGTCATGGATACCGGTCCATTTAATTGAACACGGGGCATGCGGGCCACGACGGTACCGGGGTTTTGCGGGACGATGGCCACCGCCTTTAACGCATCGGAAAGTGATCCGAGCGCAAACAGCTTTTGCAAAAGATCCGGCCGCTCGTACTGGTCACGCAATTGCTCGGCACGAGAGAACTTTGGTTCTTCACCTCGGCGTGACGGATTGATCTGGAAACCGAATAACTCGTCGCCATCAACGCTCGAATTATAATAGCCTGCCGGTGACCATGCGGCCCATTCATTGCGTCGATCGATGAAAAGTGTGGTCATTGGTTCCCAGGCAGGCGTGACTATGAACGGCGGAAGATTGGCCCCCGCTCGAGCGGCATGGATCTCGACCGATTCGGTGAGCGGCAGGTCTTCCAGGGCTTTCAAAATCTGTTGAGGATCAGTGAGCTCGACGCGTTGCCCTTCCTGCTGCAATGCAATTTTGACGATCTGGTCCGAATCCTTCAGCCGTCTTCCTGATAAGATTCCGAATTCCAGCAGCGACGTGGCGACGAGAGTCCCGTCGCGGATTTCGAAATCCCCTCCCCAGGCCGCCCGATTTGAAAAGCGGACTGGTTGAGCCAGCAACCCATCCAGACTCCAGATGCGGATCGTCTGATCCTGTGAACTTGATGCAAGGTAACGCCCGTCCGCCGACTGACTTAAAGAATTGACCGCGTTGGTATGGTCGCGATAGTAACGGAGCATCGGTGCCCGGCCTGACTCACGCAGATCGAACACGAAAATTCCGTTCTGACGCAGGGTTCCGATCGCAACGGCGGACGGTTGATCTTGACCCTTTTCGAAGATCCAGCCGTGTGCGGCATAGTGCCCTTCGCGCTGATGGGACAAGGTGATCTTCGCACGTTCGGCCCCTTTCGCTCGAATCACCAGTGTTTGCTCAAGCCCTTCGAATGATGGGCCGACATCGATTTTCCAATCGGGTGGCGAGTGAGCCGGCTGTGCTTGGCCGAGATCACTCGGACGGACAACCTCTGCCGTGGCCAGATTAAAGCCGTGTGTCCATTCGCCGCTCACGTTGGTCGAGATCGCGAGCATCGACGCTGGCTCCCGCACGAATTGAACTCGATGGACCGTCGAACCAGAACCCGCCAGCACCGTCGGTCGCTGCGTGGCGAATGGTTTCGGGCGATTCTGATTATTCCTGGGATCAAACAGAGAAAAAACTTCGATCGCCGCCTCGCCCGGACGAGTCATGGCGGCATATTTCCCGTCGGCACTCAACGCCGCAGCGAGTGTCTCTCCCCGGAATTTCCACTCACGACGTTCCACAAGTGTCGAACCGCGATCGGAAATATTCTCTAAATCGGCATACGCAAAATCTTCTTTATCCGCTGCGATCGCGGCTGTGGTTGGTGAGTGAAGGATCAGCACATTTCCATTTTTGCTTGCCGAAATTGCACGTAGTGGAATCTTTCGGAATGGAGGTTTTGTTCTTTGGGGTTTCAACCCCTGCCAGATAATCAGGTCACCATTCGCATCACCCGAGTACCAGCGCTCGGATCCCGGGGCGGCACCCAAAGCCGTAATCAGCCCTTGATGAGATGAGGCGAGCGTTTCCATCGTGACCTTCTGGTCAGGGCCGATTGTGAACATCCTTAATTGAGGAACAGGTTGCTTGGGGTCCGAAGTCTGGTTCAACGACGCAACAAACTGGTTATTCGAAATAAACTGAACATAGACACTGGAAAGCGAGGGATTGCTGCCGGCAGGAAGGATTTGTTGCGATCCCCAGTTTCCTGCGGACCATAAGCGAATATCCCCATCGAGACTGATTGAAGCCAGCCATTCGCCATTCGGCGAAAAGGAAATGGAGTTAACGGTCTGAAGATGTCCCGTCACAAATCGCTGCATCGGATCTTCGCCCGGAAGAGGTGGGGGAAGGATCGTCAATTGCCGACCGTGACTGGAATCGGCGATCGAGATATCACCGCTGATCTGCTGAGCACCATAGCCGCCAAACGCGATCAGACTTTTTGCTTCATTGACGCTCAGGGTCCAGATTTGTCCGCGATCATGACGCGCAATTGGCCATCGAGCGTGATCAATCAGCTTAAGATCCGGGGCCGCTGTCCGCGCTTCGGGTAAACTCCAGATTTCGACCGCCTTGTCAGCCCCCGCGGCATACAGATGGCGTGAATCGGAGGAAAAGGCGAGCGTACGAACGGCAGCCGTCGGTCCACCGGTCGTCAGGACGATCCGAGCGTCTCGTCCCTGCTGGGCACAGATTGTACCGGGACAACACGCGAAAAAGATCGAGAATACCAAAGCGGCGTGGGAGACAATCTGGCCGGAAGTTCCTTTGGGAAATCTGACATTGTTCAACGTCGTTTTCCGGGGCCGTTGAATTTGACAGAGAATCATATTGAGGTCCAATCGGGATGAGAGTTCGATGGGAACGTAGGATAGTAAACGAAAAACTGGCGCGGTTTTCTGGCGACCTCTGGACAGTATACGTCACCACTAATCAAAAAATGAGTCATCGCGTGGAGACACAACGAATTGAAACAATGGCGAGTGGAAACAACAGGGACGACTCATCTCGGGAAACGACTTGTCGACCGGGAAGTTTCGTATTGCTTTCGCAATCTCCTGTGTCCGGGAAGGACTTAAGCGTTCAGCCGGTCGTCAGGCGAGCGGCACCACCGGATCACGTGTGATGTGGGAATTTTCATCCTGAAGGGACGACAGGCTGATTTCTCGTAACTCGTCTGATTTCGCGCAAACCTGATGGTCAATCGTCAGTTTTTTGGAATAGCCGCATGATTCACGACCTTTTCCGTCGTCGTACCCGTTGGCTCCGCTTCGCGGCTCATTGCCGCTGTCACTTCGGGACAAAGAAAGACACCATGCCGAGCTTTACCTGAAAAGGGGTTATCCGAGTTGTGAGCGACTGCGTGACAGTGTTCGGTCACGTATTGCGCATTGATGGCCGTTTTAAGCGATGAATTCAAAATCTTCCAAAAGTTGCCGATGGGTGTGGCAGAATCTGCCGGAGTTGAGGCGAGGGTTTATCGCTCGCGGAAGATACAACGACGAATCATTTGGAAATCTCGTTTCATGATGGGACTTCCGAAGTTTAAGAATCGAGGGCTTCAATGACCGCTCGTATTCTGCGCTGATGTTCTTTACGACGAGATCTCACATGACGAAGTACGAACACAAGCATTCCATGGTTCAGCTTGATCGAACGTGGTTCCTCGTCACATTCTTGTTCGCAGGGTTGACTTCGATCAGCCGTGGGTTTGCTCAGGAACAACTGCCGGCACCGATTTCGCCGTCGGCTGGTCCGGTGATTTCAGGACAATCTCCCACAGCGACGCCAACACCGCCGCCATCAAATTCGTCGCCCGCCCCGTTACAAATGCAACCTCTGAATACGTTGCTGAATCAACCCAACGCGAATCAGGCGGGGCAAGCGCAGCCTGCCGCAGGTCCATTCTTCACACCTCGAGCTTCGGCAAGTACGTCAGCCGTCAGTCAACGAGCATTTTCCCCGAGTATGATCGGTGACGGGTTTGCGCCGGCGCCGTTTAAAGTGATGTTTAAGGAGGGAGGTTCCTCCGGACAAAGTGGAGCTTACATTTCGGTTCCTGGCGCGGGAGGGTCGGTCGGAACATCGAAAATCGTGGAAAACGCCAGTCCGATCCCTCGCGATCGTGTCTATTTCAATTACAGCGATTTCAATGGTGTGCCATTGACCGTGAACGGTGTGAACGTGAATCGCTACACACCGGGATTCGAAAAAACGTTCTTTAACGGTATGTCATCCATCGAAGTTCGGACACCGTTTGCATCGACACTGTCCAATAATCTTTACGTGTTTGACTCAAACAACGGTGGCAGTACACAGTTTGGCGATTTGACAATCTATCTCAAGCAGTTGTTCTACAGGTCTGAGACGTTTGCGGCCTCGGCTGGACTGGGATTCGAACTCCCCACAGCATCGAACACGAATGTCTATGGTTTTGCCAATCAGCAGTTGTTCAGCGTGAAAAACCAGGCGGTCCACTTGCTTCCGTTCCTCGGTAGCGTCTATTCTCCAAACGACCAGCTTTTTGTTCAGCAGTTTTTGCAGTTTGATTTCGACGCAAATGGGAACTCGGTGCAGACAAATAGCCCCAACAGTTCGCCGACAACGGTGGGTCGCCTGACCGATATGAGCTACTTATATTATAGTATCGGGGCCGGATACTGGCTTTACAACAATCCTGGATCGGATCAGTTTCTGACCAGAATCGCTCCCATTGTCGAATTGCATTACAATAAATCGCTGACGAGCACGGACCTTGTGAGCGCGCCGCCACAATTTATTGGTGCTCAGGGGATCAATCAGGACCTGTTAAATGGTACAATCGGTGTGACGGCCATGTTTAAGCAAAATAGCACGTTGACCCTCGGGTATGTCACACCACTCAGCTCCATTGATCACCGGCAATTCAATAGCGAGTTCCGACTGATGTTCAACTGGTTCTTTGGTGGTTCCGTCAACAGATTCTCCCGAGTTCAGTTTTGACCTCAAAGGCAACCACGAATGGCTCGGCTGGAGAAACGGGATTCCTTGATTCGAGTGCTGATCGATGCCGACGATCGGATTCTGGAGATTGGTCGCCAGACGAGAGATGACCCGGACCCACTCGAAGTTGTCCAGACTCCCGAACTGACGCGTCTGGTGATCGTTGCCAAGGACCATCGGGAAGTCGGTCGACGCCAGTTACGAATCGAGATTCTGGATCGCGAGCGGGTTCGACTGACGAATGTCAACGAAATCAATAGTATCGCGCTTGAGGACTCGGTGTTAGCACCGGGTAAGTCCATCGAATTGTCGTTGCCTTTCACCGTTCATCGCGGGACCGTCGGTGTCGCATTCGAAGGTCCACCCGCTTCGATACCATCGGTGGAACTGACGGAAGACGAATTTTTTTCGCTACCAGCCGCACCACCCGCGCCGAATTCTGAGATTCTTGACTTCACGTCGTCTCACAGAGATTTTTCTGAGAATTTTGGTTCCAGTGAACCCGAGTCGTTGTCGGACTCTTTTCGAACTTCCAATAAAGGGCAGATGTTTAAACGGCTGACAAACCTGGTCGTCCTTCTGCAAGGTACGGCCTCGTCGAAGGACTTTGAGGAATCGATTTCCAAAAGCGCATTGGAAATGGTAGGCCTCGATCGAGCCGCAGTCCTCAAACGAGTCGGGACATCATGGAAGATCTGTGCTTTGTCGATGCGGCGCGAGAATGACGAGGATTCATGGAGACCAAGCCAGGGGCTGTTGGGACTGGTTGCCAAGACTGGAAAAAGTTCCTGGGGAGTTCCAGGAGCAGACGGTAAAGGGATTTTCGAAAGCGCCGCATCGGTCATGGCGATCGTGGCCGCACCGATTTTGAACAAAGCCAAAGAAGTTGTCGGCGCGGTTTATGGTGACCGCAAGGTCGGCGGGGGACTGCCCCGTTCCCCCATCAATGAGTTCGACGCCATGATGGTTGAAATTATGGCCTGTGGCGTTGCTGGTGGGTGGGCTCGCCTTGAGCAAGAACAGGCGGCCCTCGCTAGACGGGCGCAACTCGAACGATTTGTCTCGAAAGAAGTGGCGCAGCAACTTGAGGATGATCAGGATGCGCTGATTGGAAAGGACGCCGAAGTCACAATTCTGTTTTGCGACATCGTCGGATTCAGCCGGATCTCTGAACAGTTAAGCCCCGCGAAGACATTCGAATGGATCAACGCGGTCATGGAGACTCTGTCCGAATGCGTCTCTGCGACAAAAGGGACGCTGGTCGACTATATCGGCGACGAGTTGATTGCGATGTGGGGAGCTCCTTATCCCCACCCCGACCACGCTTCGGCCGCAGCCGAATCAGCAGTCCAGATGATGAATTCACTTCAGAAACTGAATGAAAAGTATCAGCTGCCGGGCGGAGAAACGACTCAGGTGGGCATCGGGTTGAACTCTGGAAAAGTGCGGGTCGGCAATACGGGTTCTCTGAAGAAAATGAAATATGGGCCGCTCGGTTCTGAAGTCAATATTGCCAGCCGCGTCCAGGGGGCCACACGCTTCTTACGGGCTCCCGCACTGATCACGGGTGCCACCGCTCGACAACTCGGTAACAAATTCTTTACCCGTCGACTTTGTTCCGTGCGCTTGAAAAATATCGAAAATCCCGTCGAACTGTTCGAACTGGTTGCGAGTCCGAAGCCGGCATGGAATCAAATCAAGAAAGACTACGAAGTCGCGCTCCAGGCCTGGGAAGATCGCAAACTTCAAACGACGATTGGAACACTGAGCCAGGTGGTGGCCCGCGAGGACTATGACGGTCCTTCGATGGTCCTTCTTTCACGTGCGGTCGATGCCTGGTCCAGAGACCAACATCAGTACGACCCCGTCTGGACGCTCCCTTCAAAATAGCGTTTGCTGGATGAGCCCTGTCACGTCAGTCCATCCAGCCAAGTCTGAGCGGTCTCAACGATCGTGCCATTGAACTCGACGGGATCGACCCGGAAGAGTGAAATGGATTCGATGAAATATCGTGTCAATTCGGCCGAGCCATCGCGCTTGACGAGAACAGCATCGCCAGCCCGAGCCGTCAGCCAGGTTCGCTTCGAGTTGATCAGTCGGCAACATTTCCTGTCGTTGTCAGGCTCGAAAGGCCAGACGATGATGCTCAGGTACTCCAGGGCGCGCAATTTAATCTGAATGGCATGAATCGATCGCGACTGCATCTGGTCTTCCCCACTTTGCCCACCCCACCGCCCCCGCGGCGTTGGTTAAAGGGCCTTTGCCCGAAAAATGGGTCTGACCCCCTACCTGTCGTTTGCCCAGAAAAACCTAACACCACCCATGTGGGGTCTGACCCATTTTTCGGGCAAAGCGGGTTAACGGGCCTTTGCTCTGGTGCTTTGTCAAACTTCTAAATTCGGATCCTGTGCCACTGCTTCGGAGTTCTTCGGAGAAGCAGTATCTTCTCGTTCTGCCTGTGAAAGTGAACTGTATGACCGAAGACGGTCATACAGTGGCACCCGATTCAGAAGATTGACAAAACCCTCGTGCGTCGTCCATTCGACTTTTTTTCGGATAACTCGGCAAGTCAATTTCGAAAACGCATGTGGAACTAAACAGTCTCTATCCGAAAAATTGCCGGTCGACAACGGACGGAGAAATTGCGGATGATTATTTTGATGGCTGGTTGCTTGTGCTAGTGCAAAGCCCCGTTTACGACCGCGTCAGGGGCGGTTTGGTTTCGTCGGATTACCTGTCGTAAAAACGAAAACACGGCCTGCGGAAAACTCCGCAGGCCGTGTCTTTAAATCAGTCCAGGTCCTAAGCGAATCAGGCTAGTTCTTCTTGCGAAGGGTGCGAACGGCACCGATGCAAAGCAGGCTGGTGCCTAACAGAGCGATCGTTGATGGCTCGGGGACCGTGGATGGCGGTGTTGGAGGCGTGATGTCGATAAGACTGACGTTGTCCAACAGTGCGAACGGGATC
>CAIULL010000254.1 GCA_903899985.1 uncultured Schlesneria sp. | reverse complement strand
TGCTCATCACGCGGAGCGATGATGGCTACTTAGGCCTAAGAGCACTGCTTGACCGAGGACGGTCAAGCAGTGGCACTGTAATTTAGAAGATTGACAATGCGCCTGCTATTTCGAACGTGCTTTTCGATAGGCAATCGATGTTGCTTCGGCTCGAAAATCGATGATTCTCTTGCCCCATTCAATCGTTTTTTCCATCGGGGCCAATGAAACACCGTTGATACGGAATTTATCGGCGGCGATTCGTTGTTCAGTACGAACGCTTTGAGGATCAACCGCCATCATGGTTGCGGTGATAGCAAAGTCGTCATGCAGACCCTCGTCAGTTTCATGAATCCCCTGCTCTTCCAGCCATTTCGTGACCGATTCATGGTCGTAATATTCGGGAACAAAATAGACGGTTGATTTGTGGTCCTTCCATTTCTGGTTAAGCTGCTCAGCGACCTCTTTCATGCCAGTTTGATTGCCACCGCTGTCGCCGATCAAAACGATGTTTTTGAATCCATGCACTTTGAGCGAAGAACAAATATCGATCAGCAGTCGTTCGAACGTCTCTTCGGTGACGCTGATCGTCCCCGGGTATTTCATGTGTGACGAAGGAGGATCGATTTTTCCTTCTGGTACGAACGGGACAATCGGTGCGACAAGTGCATTCAGCTTGCGAGCGATCGCTTCGGTCGTAGCGCGCAGGACAATATTGTGTTTCCCGGTCACAAGGTACGGGCCGTTTTGCTCGATGCCGCCAGTCGCCACGATCACGGTCTCCTTTCCCGCTCGAATGGCATCGCGAACTTCCATCCAGGTCAGGTCTTCGATGAATACGGTGTCTCTCGCCGCAATCGGCCGAGGCGACTCAGGATCAGGCCGGACGGGGTCTGGCAGAACGGCGAATACTCCAATCAGAAGCGAGGCAATCAGACCGATTCCGCGTGACATGATGATGATCTTTCCATCCCAATCCAGAATTTCCAAATAAACGCCGACTCCGAGAGCTCACGACTCTATTGTTGGGAGTAGCCCATCGATCGCCTGATGCCAACAATTATATCAAATAAATTCAAAAAGCGTTTAGACACGGACGCACACTGAACCACACAGATAATGAAGAGCAAATCCCGTGAAATAGAATTGATCGACTGCTTTGCCCGTGTTTTACTGTTTTGCTTTTATCCGTGTGAATCTGGGTTCATCTGTGGCAAAAACTCCTCGCCCTCTGGAATCGATAACCGTACCTTTTGATGAAGGAAAACGTCGGTAAAGACAAGTGCCCTGGCACTTGCTTCTGCTCGTTGCTCGGCGATTTCGACCTACGAAACCCGACGTCACGGTGCGTCGAAAACCCCATTTTCGACGCGAGTTTTGCCCTTTCTTAGAATTTCGATAATTTTCGCGATAACTTTTCAGACATGATTCGTATCTGCTGTCAGAGGTATTCATGACCAGTGTTCCACCCACCCGCCCGACCCTGCTCTTTCGCATCCGTGATGCTCGCGATCAGGAGGCGTGGGGGCGGTTCATTGATCTGTATGCTCCTCTCGTTTACGGGTTTCTTCGTAAGCGAGGCTTGCAAGACGCCGATTCTGCCGACCTGACTCAGGATGTGCTGAGGCAGGTTTCCGTGGCGGCGAAGAGTTTGGAATATGACGCGAAACGAGGTTCTTTTCGTGGATGGCTTTTCACCATCGTCCAGAATCGATTGACCGATCACTGGCGGAAGGAAGGAATTCGGGAACATGGCGGCGGCGACACCGACGCTCAACGGCAACTGAATGAGATTCCTCAGCCGGGTGGATTGGATGCGAGTGCCGAATGGGAAGCCGATTATGAACGACAACTTTTTCACTATGCGGCAAATATCGTGAAGCAGGATTTTACGCCGAGTACCTGGCAGGCGTTCTGGATGACGGCCGTCGACGGGATCGGGGGCCGTGAAGTGGCTGAAAAACTTGAGATGACCGTCGCCGCAGTCTACCTGGCCAAAGGGCGAGTCATGGCTCGACTGAAGGATCAGGTGAAGTTGCTGGTCGGCGAGGAATAAATTGTCGTTTGAAAACACCGTCAAGAATGGAACAACTGGAGGGCGAGGCTCCTGCCGAGCCGTGAAGCAGGTACGCGCATCGACTCAGCGGCTCGGCAGGAGCCTCGCTCTCCCAGTGGATCGAAGTCGTTCAATATCGAACGAAGGAACAATCATGTCAGACTTATCAACACCCTGCCCGACGCCTGAACAGCTTAAGGCTTTGATCGACGGAACGTTACCAGAAAGCGATCAGGCGACGGCTCAAAGTCATGTCGACAGTTGTGCGGCATGTCAAACGATGCTCGAGTCTTTAGTAGCGGGAAGTGCCTCATGGGATTCTGCTCTGGGGCATTTGCGCATCGAACCGGTTCGTATTCAGGAAACGGCGTTTTCAGAAGCCATTGAACAGATGAAAGCAGAAGAGTTCATCGACTCGAATGACGCCGCACACACGAGCGGCGATGCTCTTTCGTTCCTGACGCCATCCGACCACCCCGGTTCGATCGGTCGATTGGGGACATATGAAGTCACCGAAGTGATCGGTCAGGGAGGAATGGGGATCGTCGTAAAGGCCTTCGACCCGACTTTGCATCGTGTTGTCGCCGTCAAAGTGCTGGCGCCCTACCTGGCTCATAACCCACAAGCGAGAAAGCGATTTGTCCGCGAGGCACAGGCGATCGCAGCCGTTAGCCACGATCACGTGATTACGATCCATGCGATTGACGAATCCCCCGAGCAGCCCAAGATTGTCATGCAATATATTGCAGGCCGCTCACTCCAACAGAAGATCGACGCCGAAGGATCACTGGATCTCAAGGAAATCCTGCGAATCGGCATGCAGACAGCTGCTGGTTTGGCTGCGGCACATGCACAAGGCCTGGTTCATCGGGATGTCAAACCGTCAAATATCCTGCTGGAGAATGGTATTCAACGAGTGAAGCTCACCGACTTTGGACTGGCTCGTGCCGTTGATGATGCGAGTCTGACTCAAAGCGGTGCGATTGCTGGAACCCCACAATATATGGCTCCAGAGCAGGCGAATGGAGACGCGGTCGACTACCGCGCTGATTTGTTCAGCCTGGGGAGTGTCATGTACGCAATGTGCGTTGGTCATTCGCCGTTCCGTGCCAGCACGACAATGGGTGTGCTGAAGCGAGTCTGTCATGATCCTGCCCGGCCGATTCAGGAACTGAACGCAGACATCCCTGAATGGCTGTGTGCGATCATCATGAAACTGCTGGCCAAGAAACCTGAGGAACGATTTCAGTCTGCCAAAGCAGTGGCTGACCTATTGGAAAAATGGTTGGCCCACGTTCAGCAGCCGATGGTGGTTGCCAAGCCTCCTCTCGTCGCGATTCCAGTTTCAACGTCGAAGTCGACCACTCCCACAGAATCGACCAAGGCATTCGATTCAACCTCATCAGAGGCAAAGAATCGGGCCAGACTTGAACTCGATTCACGGACCATTTTTTTCCAGCCAGTTTCCGGCCGATGGTTGCTGTTTTTCTTTCTCGCTGGTACGGCCGGAATGATGGCACTTTCCCGAAGTCAACACCGGTTACCTGCAAACATCGGAGACATGGGAGAGTTGTTTGTAATGAGTCTTCCTGGAGGCGTTGTCGCCAGCTTCTTCGGGATGTTGTTAGTAGCAGTCGTACGCCTCGTTTGGGCCAATCTTTACGGCTATGTCCCGTGGGTTGCAAAGACTTCAAAAGTGAACACTAGCGGTCAGGGCGCGGGCAACGAGAATCGACGGTTATGGGGTGGGCTTCACCCTGAAAGCCTGGCGATGCTGGCGGCGATTATCGCGATGTTATTCACGTTCAATCCGCTGATTGCTGCCTTGATCGCCATCATCGTTTGGCGCCTTGCAACGTCAAAATCTGATGTAACTGTTCCAGGACCTGACCAACAGGCTTCCTACTCAGTCTCCTCTGACGGCGCTTCGGACTTTCAACCACCAACAAAACAACCTTCCTGGATCAGTAGTCTTGGGCAAAGGACAAAGGAAATCCTGAGCCGTATTTCTGCATCAGTTCGAAGCCTTTTTGGTTCAATGACACCCGGAACAAATCGTATTTTGCTGTCGATCGGCTGGTTCCTTGCCGGCGGAATAGATTTGCTGTTTGCTCTGTTGCTGTTTTCCGAGAGTGCTCTTTATGGTGTTTGCCTACTGGCAATCAGCCTCGTCTCGTTTCTCGTGTCGTATTGTCTCCAGGCGAGTCAAAACTTTGGGTTTGTGAAAGCCATGTCCTACATGGGGCTGCTGCCGGTTTCACTGGGAGCACTGATTCGAGTCCCGCTGGCAATCACGACATTAATCTGGCAGCACTCCCCTGAGACGAAGACCCTGTTTGAAGCCACTCCGTATCAGGACACAAATCTTGGCATGCTTGCGACCGGAATGGGAACGTTCTTTCGAAAATCGTTAAAGACCCTGGGATGGCTTTTGTTATGGGCAGCCATCTGGTCACTCAGCTTTTGGGCCGTTTTTCTATTGTGGGCTGCTCCCTACGGTCCTTCTGAATACGTGATCTATGACAAATCGATCGTCGCATTGAAGAATGCACCAGGAAAGAGATTTGAATTGATTTCGTCGGGAACTGGCGACTCGTACGGCCTTTCACCGGCGGTTCAAAGTGTTCGACCTCAGCAGTTAGGATTGGGACAAGTCGGTGGCATACGAGAATCCCAGTTGTTGATCACAATCCCCGAACAACCGGTAACTGAGCAGCAAGCGGAAGAATTCACTCGTGAGATTGCCAAAGGGCTAAACCAACTTCTTGGTGAATCGTTTCCCGAGCATGCTGCAAGTTTGTCAAAGTCGGTGCTGGACCTGCAGTCACGTCAACGTGAGAGCAAAGCTCCGATCACAGACATCACGTCGTACCAGCGACCGTTCGTCCAACGATTCAGTAATGTCGATCGCCAAATCAGTACACCCTGGAAGGGATTCGTGAGACTCGGATCGGCTCTCGACACCGAAATGTTCAAAGCCGATCTCGATACCAACGTCAGCTATTTTGATTGCAAGCCTTCAGTGACCTTGATGACAATTGGCTTAACTTATGCACTTTTATTCTGGATTGTCACGTTCTGGATCTTAAAAAATGGCTATTTCCCAAGAATGAAGGCGAAGCCAGCTGAAGTTGCAATGGCAATTTGAGTTGCGAGTTAAGCATCAGGCTGGGGAATCTCCCAGACGGTTCCGTAGACATCCTGTTGTTCGAAGTATTCAAGCAGTCGCAGATAGAACTCGTGATTAGCGAGCGTGGCACTGTCACCGAACACGATCAGTTTTCGTCGTGCACGCGTCAGAGCGACATTCATGCGACGGGTGTCCGTCAGAAACCCAAGCTCCCCTTTCGCGTTTGAACGGACGAGTGATATGACGATGGCTTCCTTCTCGCGGCCCTGAAATCCGTCCACTGTGTCAATCTCGACATTGTTGTCAGTGATCATCTCTCGAAGCCGACGTGCTTGAGCCGAATACGGCGTGATGACCGCGATATCACTTGCGTGAACTCCTGCTTGCAGCAGTTCATTGACCTGCCATGCAACGAATTCCGCTTCGCCAGGGTTCTCGTGACTACTCCCTTCGGCTTCTGTCTGTTCCGTGCAATGTGACCCTGCGGTATCGAAGAAACGGACGGCGGTTTGTGTCAGAGGGCTCTCTTCCATTCCCGGAAGATCTGCCAGTCGATGAGCACGCACAGATTCGGCGGCGACGAGTTCCCCACCGTAAAACTCGTCGGATGAGAACTGCATGATCTGCGAGTGCATCCGATACTGCGTCGTCAATCGGCGCGAGATGGAATCTCCGAATTGCTTGACGAGTTTTTCCATCAGGCTGACGTGAAAGCCGCTCCGTTTCGCGTCCGACGAAACGACCGTCGGCGGCAGTTGGCAGTGATCGCCAGCCAGCACAAGACGACGACTTCGCAAGATCGGAATCCAGCAAGCTGGTTCCGTCGTTTGAGCCGCTTCGTCGATCACTGCCAGATCGAATTGACGATCCTTTAACAAGTCGCCGTTCAGTCCGGTAAGTGTCGCACAGACAATCTGTGCCGAGTCCAACAGATATTCCACCAGTCTCAATTCAAGTTGCTTCGCATCCTGCAAAAGCCGTTTTGCCTCTTCACGAGCATCGCGTCGTGCACCTGCCGCTGGTGCCGTCCGAGTGAACTTGCTGGCCTGACGCCGCAATGTCCAGGCTTCTTTTGTCCATTCTCGTGCCAGCTTAAGGTCGGGATGTGATTCGACCAGCAGATCGAGCGTATGCTCACGAAGCTGTGGAAGAACGCGAGCCGGATGACCGATACGGATCACTTTCTCGCCTGCAGCGAGCAGTCGCTCAAACAGGTTGTCGACCGCAAGATTGCTGGGAGCACACGCCAGGACTCGTTCACCCCGACGAACGGCCTGCCGGATCAGTTCCACCACGGTTGTGGTTTTTCCCGTTCCCGGTGGACCATGAATGATCGCCAGATGTTCGGCAGCCAGAGCGTGGGTCACGGCTGCTCGTTGGGAGTCATCAAGGGGAGACAGAGGCGTCCAATCGCGTGCCGGGCGAAATTCAGGTGGATCTTCGCTGAGAATCCGGCTTCTGAGCGCGGCGAGGGGTCCTCGATCAGCACCCTCGGCACGACGCAAAGCCTCACGCTGTCGTTGTCGTGCAATTTCGTCCGACGAAAGATCGATCCGATAAACGGGCCGGTCAGCCTCTGATTCGGGGGAATCGCTGAGCACGACCGTGATTGTTTCCCGGTCTCGATCCGTGACAACGCCACGCCAACCAGCATGGTCCATCGACTTCTGTTCCGAAAGAACAATCGGAGTCCCAGAGCCAAGCCGTGTCCAAGGCAACTCAAGCCGCCGGTCCCGCTTCCCAAGGGTTACGATCACCCGACCGCCAAATCCTGCAGTCTCGTCACGAATCGCCAGATCAACAAGACTGGAACCAGTCCGCTCGGCCTGGTCCCCGGAGGCACGCCGCGAAAGACGGACTGTCTCTGCGGTCTCCGCCTCCGCCTCCTGGTCGAGACACTGAATGAGCCGCTGAAAATACTGGTCTGCCACAAATAACGTCCTTTGAGCCCTTCGGTTAGTACGAGGATACTACTCCTTGCCAGCGCAAATGCCGATAGCATAAGATAATGTTGATTCGTTTTCGTGGTGAGGGACCCGTGATGCTTCGAATGCTCAGTTCACCCAGGCGCCTTTGTAATGGACTGACACGTCGGGAGCTCATGGAGGTCGGCGGTACTGGATTATTGGGGCTTTCGTTACCCCAGCTGCTGCAAGCCGACGCCGCTCGGGCTGCTGAAGTCAGCACCATTCAACAGTCGGCATTGCCCGACGGTTTTGGTTCCGCCAAACGATGTATCATCCTGTTTCTGTACGGCTCGCCCAGCCAGATGGAAACGGTCGACATGAAGCCGAACGCGCCGTTGGAAATTCGCGGCACCTTGCGCCCGATTCCGAGTGTACTGCCGGGACTCGACGTCTGCGAACACCTGCCGAACATGGCCCGGATGATGGACCGAACGACAGTTCTTCGATCCGTCCATCATGAATATCCGATTCATGGTGTGGCACACGCGATGACAGGCGTTCCCACGATCGATGTGAACATGGAACTCAGTCCGAACGATCCCAAGCATCATCCCTATTTTGGGAGTGCCGTGGAGTATATCGAACGGCAGCGACGCGGTGGAATGGCGGCGTTTCCACAGAATGTCGCACTCCCCTTCCCTTTCAGTTCGCAACGAACGGGCGAAGTGTTTCGCGCGGGACCGTATGCCGCCTATCTCGGTTCCGCATACAACCCGGTCTGGACCGAATTCGAAGGTCAGGCTGACCGGAGTGTTTACAAAACGCTTCGCGATATGAATGTCGAAGTTTTTGATCCCTACGTCGGCTGTAAAAAAGATTCGTACTTCCGCATGGCTTCGACCAGTCTGCCAAATGAATTGACTTTGGATCGCCTGGATCGACGTCGATCACTGCTTCAGCAACTGGACGTCAATCGTCGTGATCTCGACTTGTCACTAAGCGGCAAATCGCTTTCCAGCTTTCAGCAGATGGCTCACTCACTGATACAGTCTCAGTCCGTTGCCTCAGCCCTCGATGTCCGCCAGGAATCGTTGGAAACACGAGAGCTCTACGGGATGACGCTGTTTGGTCAGTCTTGTCTCACCGCACGTCGGATGCTCGATGCGGGAACGCGGCTTGTCAGCGTCTTCTGGGACGAATACGGTCTTGCCGGCGATGCATGGGACACCCACTGGAACCATTACCCTCGGATGGTGGACCAGCTTCTTCCCGGTCTCGACAAGGCCTTCTCGGGGCTTGTGCTGGATCTGGATCGTCGAGGTCAACTGGACGACACCTTAGTCGTTTGCATCAGCGAACATGGTCGCACGCCAAAGATCAGTAGCGTTGGCGGAGGAGGCCGCGATCATTGGTCTCAAGCTTATTCCGTGCTGTTCGCTGGAGGCGGAATCGCACGAGGCCGTGTTGTTGGCGCGACTGACAAACACGCCGGAGAAGTGGTTTCCAATCCCGTCGGTCCGAAAGATATCCTGGCAACGATGTATCACTTGCTCGGAATTGATCCGCATACTTTCCTGCCGGACAAAACTGGTCGTCCAATTCCATTGGTCCCGGAATCGAGTCGAGTGATCACGGAATTGCTCGCGTGAAACCTCGTGTCTTACCGGTGTGAGGAGCGCCGGCTAATCTACGTCATCGTCAATCGAGTGAATTGATGTGCCACTGCTTGACCGTCCCCGGTCAAGCAGTGCTCTTCGACCAGAAAAAACCGTGATGCCGCGTCTCCGAATCCTCCAACAGACGTTTCAAGTGAGACCAAAGTCGCCATCATCGCTCCGCGTGATGAGCATTGTTCGAGAACCTACCAAATTCCAATCCGCATATTCTCAAATCAAAAATTCAAACGGAGGACCTGTCCCGTTGCGTCGGCAACGATTGAATCGTTTCCGACTCAGTGGATTCGAATCCCAGTTGAGTAGTTTCACAAATCACTATTTAGAATCTGTAACGCGATTACTCACTGAATATTCCACGATCCGCAACTGGTCTTGAACACGAATCATGTACGCCTGAATCAACAAGGAATCCAACATGCCCGCCAATCCCGCAGTGACTCACATCGCGAAAACACTCGCTTACACCAGTCCCTTATTATCCTGCCGTTTCGATCCGACCGGAAAATACGTCTTTGCCGGGGCAGAAGATTTCAAAGTTGTCCGATGGGAACTGGCGACCGGCACTAAAGTTGAACTCGCCGGTCACGATAGCTGGGTTCGCGGCCTGGCATTCTCCGCAAACGGCGACACTTTAATTACCGGTGGCAACGACGGTCGACTGATCTGGTGGGCCTCAGGTGCCGAAATGCCTGTTCCCCTAAGAACAATTCAGGCTCATCAGGGCTGGATTCGTGCTCTTGCAGTCAGCCCGGATCGCCAATTACTTGCTTCGTGTGGCAATGATCACAAAGTGAAATTGTGGTCTCTCGCTGACGGTAGCTTGATCCGAGAATTTATCGGGCACGAGCGGCACGTCTACAACGTCGCATTCCATCCCGATGGCAAGCATTTGGTTTCGGGTGATATCACCGGAAAATTCCTGCATTGGGAAGTTGAGACCGGCAAACAAGTTCGCAATTTTGCGATCGCCAGTATCAGCAAGTACGACCCCGGTTTCATGGCGGATTACGGAGGCCCTTTTTGCCTTGAATTCGCTGCTGATGGCAATCGACTGTTTGCAGGGGGAATTACAAATGTCAGTAATGCGTTTGCCGGTGTCGGAAATCCCATCGTCTCGCAAATCGACTGGCAGGAGGGAAA
The DNA here is from genome assembly GCA_903899985.1 of uncultured Schlesneria sp. Lineage (GTDB taxonomy): Bacteria > Planctomycetota > Planctomycetia > Planctomycetales > Planctomycetaceae > Schlesneria. The sequence goes on along the minus strand of CAIULL010000254.1, from coordinate 96,751 downwards.
AGAAGTCGTCGCCCACCTCAGCAAGGCCGGAATCCAGGGAACGACCTGGGGACTGATGCCTCATTCCGAAGGCTTCTTGATCGGAGCGACGGGCGGCCAAGGGGGCGGCCATCTCTTCTTCTGGAAGCTCGATCAGAAGGACGAGTTCCATTCGTTGAATCTCGGCAACGTGGCCCGCGATATGGCCCTGCATCCCGACGGTCTTCAAATCGCAACGGCGCATTACGACAAAAACCTGCGTTTGAGCCTGATGGCACCCAAAGCGTGAGCGTCCGCTTCAGCCCACCAACCGAAACATCACCAAAAAAAGTTGGCCAAGTTGGCCAAGTTCCGTTTTTTCAGGCATTTTTGCAGGTTTTCTCGTTCCCAAGCTCCCGCTTGGGAACGCCCTCTTCGAAGCTCCGCTTCGCGTATGACCCGTGACTGCGCAATTGAATGAAGCATACGCACCGAGATCGTCTGCAAATTCAAGCAGCATCCTGACCGTTTGCGATTTTCTTCCCTTCGTTAACTTCAAACCTTCTGTTCAAAAATCTTCTCTTCCGCTCTGCTGCTCCACCGAAATGAAATTTGTTAGAAAAATTCGCGCGAGTTCGAGCGACTTCGACCATTCCTCGTATTTCATAGGCTTTTCGTCATCTCTCCGCCGCAAAAAAGTTCGAGCGAGTTCACCAGACTTCGCACGAGTTCGACTGACTTTGATTGACCTTTCGATTGTTCGTCCTTCGGTTTTCATCCAAAAACCGATTTCATTCGATTTGCATCTTAGAAAAAACTTGGCCAAGTTGGCCAAGTTCCTTTTTTACAGGGGTTTTGGCAGGTTCGAAGTTGGCCAACTTCAACCGTTCTCGCTTCTTCTTCAGGACGGCGTCCCACCTCGAGGCGCCTCGTATGCGATTTTCTTCACTTCGTTACCTTCGTTTCCTTCTGTTCAAAATCTTCTCTACTGCTGAATTCATGGTTCCAAGAAATATGGTGTCAAAGTTCGATCAAGTTCGATCGACTTCGACCTTTCCTTGTAAATTACAGGATTTTTGCTGTCGTTTCCCGGTTTTGTGTGGGTGTTCGAGTTCGATCGAGTTCGACGCAGTTCGACCAACTTCGATTGAGTTCGCTTTGTCTGTTTCGTGTTTTCGAACTTTCGTGCTTTCGTGATTGGTTTTCATCATTAAGTCGCGGAAAGCGAGATTATCAAGAGGATCACGAAAAGACGAAAGAACGAAAACACGAAAAATGCAGCCTCAGTTGTGCGAGCGGTCTCCCGACCCCGCACACCAGTTGTGCGGGTGGTCTCCCGACCCCGCACCAACTTCCCACGCACCAACGTCACCAGCCCCCCAAATCCCAAGCACCGAACCCCCACGGTTCGCCGCACGTGTCAACAGCCGAACGAATCGCATTAAAAATTATTCCAAGTTGTCAAAGATCAATTGCCGTCGCCGGGGTTTGTTTTGCGGTAAACCAAGCGAACCGGGCCGAAACGGCCAGAAAGTCGTTGAGGCGAAAGTGGTAATTAGACCAGTCTCAGAAACGAAACTGATGTCCCGATTTTTCTACTCTCTAGACACTCAAAACCACTCTCTATCCGCTTCGGCTCGGTCTTTGCGGATTTCTTCCTCTTCGCCAAATAAGAGTCTCCATAAAAATACAATAAAATTTGTCGCATATCAATAGAAAATCATAAATAAAGTCTTAATGTTTGGATGATTCTTTTCGACGTGAAAGGAATGCGGGCAATTACGGGAGTCATCATGGAGGGCCACGAACCTCGACCGCTACAAAGCCCCTCTTCTCGACGCCGAAAATCAGGAATTGGAGTCCGACATCTGTGCCCGTGCGAGAATTGGCGAAAACGTCGTAATTTCTTAACGTCTCGATTTCCCTTGAGATTCGGCAGCGTTAAACAAACTTATGGGAATCATGACAATTCCGATTGGGCACTTTATCCCTTGATGAAGCCGATCGCGGCAAACCGCCTGTTGGAACGATCGATCCGTTAAGGATTCAAAAAAATGCCAATTGGAATCAGCCCGCTCGTCGATTTTGCTTTCAAGCTCATGCTGGCCAGTCGAGGGCACGAGCGCGTGACGATCCACTTTTTAAATGCGATTCTCGGCGACAAAGTGAAGATCGTGAGCATCGAAATTGAGAATCCGTATGTCGGCCCTAATTTTGAAAAGGACAAGTGGGTTGTTCTCGACATCCTCGCCACAGATGAACGGGGTCGGAAATTCAACATCGAAATGCAGACGTCAATTCCCCCTGGATTACGTCAGCGACTCGCATTTTACGACGCCCGACTCTATGTCGAACAAATGCGCCAAGGAGACCAGTATCACGAACTCCGGCCAGCCATCGTGATTTGTGTGTTGGACAAACCATTGCTGACAGGCTGCGACAACCTGCATACGGATTTTCGGCTTCGAGATGAATTCGGTCGTGTTTTTACGGACGATTTGCAGATTCACATATTAGAATTGACGAAGTTGACAGCGACACGCGAGAATCTGCAATCGGCTACGGCGGCGGAACGATGGTCATTTTTTCTGTTGAACGCGGAAAACCTGACGCTGATTGAAATCCGGGAACTGTTTCCGGAGCCGGAATTCGCCGAAGCGGCAGGAGTTTTAGAAATGATCAAAGACAATCCCGACCAAATGAGCGATTATATTTCGCGACTAAAGTACAAACTGGACGAAGGTTGGAGGATTGAAAGCACCCGTGCCGAAGCGCTGAAGGAAGGGGAATTGGTCGGCCAGATCGTCATTCTTCAAGAGCTTCTCGGATTGACCGAACCGGGTCGCAAGGATTTGTCGACTTACGACGCAATTCAACTTAATGACCTGTGCTCACAACTCCGCCTTCAATTGCGATCCCGGCAGTCCAGTTGATTCAAATAAAAAGTGGTTTCTTAATATCTTAAATCGAGGATCTTCAGGAAACGCGACGGTTACGCAGGCGTTCTTGAAGATCAGCCGTTTTTGACTGAAGTTCTTCCAAGGTTTTGCCTTCGAAATCCGAATCGGTGCCAACAGGAAGATTCAAAATCTCTTGAAGCATCCGAATCAATTCGATTTTCCCAGCAATAAGGCCCTCATTGCGTGAGGCATTCAATTCCCATTGTCGGTCGCGGATCGCTTTTTCTCGTCCATCGTACATTGCTTTGTCTTCGGTAACTTCTGCGATCTGTGTGATTGTCTGAGTCGCGAGACGAATTGCTTCCTGTGGAAACAGTCTTAACAACTCTTCGGGTTCGTATTCATGGGCATGGAGCAGCCAATAGAGCCAACATTCCAGGAAACTCGCCGTAGCCAGATCCTTCTCTTCTAAATGATACCGTCCCAACTCGATCGTGTGAATTTCTAAAGTATCATTTAAGGTCCGTCCTGTTTCCAGATCGGTGAACCGGAAGGCATGGTGGACTTTCTTCGAATCGTGCCAGAGGACTCCGTCGAGCAGACAGATGGAATACGCGGGCTTCAGCAAAGCATAGTCATCGCCCGACCTCAGTTGGTCGGTATAGATTTCGCAACCGTAGAAAACGATCCGCTGGATCAATCCGCTAAAAATCGATAACTGCATTTCGACATGGTAGATGAGAGGGGAGAACGCTGGGGACACTGCACTTCGATCGAACTCCGACTATCCGCGTGGCTGAACAGAGTCTATAAGCCAATAAATATGAATGAGTTGTGGCGAAAGTCGGTCGAATCAACGTATGGTCGCCGACTCGTCTTAAATTCCCGATCCTGAGAACGTGCAGTGTCCCCATGCCTGCAAGTTACCCTGTCAATGTGGCCCCGAAGACGGCGGCCGAATACGACAGGGTCCAGGACGGCCCCGAAACCTTTTGTTACCGATGTCCAATGGAATCTGATTAAAGACTTATTTGAGCCCCCCGAACCCTCCCCTGAAGGAGGACGTCCGCGAGTTGACTCGCGGCAATGTATGGAAGGCGTTCTTTGGGTGTTGAAGACGGGTGCTCGATGGCAAGATTTACCAGAACGATATCCCTCTTTTGCAACTTGCTGGCGACGACATAAGGAGTGGACGGAGGCCGGATTGCTCGTCCACGCTTGGGAAAGACTCGTCAAGCTCATGGACCGGCGAAAACTGCTGGATTGGTCGCAGGCAATGGGTGATGGCACCTTTTCGCCTGCAAAAAAGGGGGTGCTGAGGTTGGTAAGACCAAGAAAGGAAAAGGAACAAAGCTCATGTTGATGACGGATGCGCAGGGAATTCCCATCTCGGCATTCACAACGTCGGCTCAGACAGCCGAAGTCAGCACGATTGAGACGTTGGTTGATATCCGAATCGGGAAGAAACGACCCCGTCGACTGATTTATGACAAGGCAGCCGACGCCGACTGGATTCGAGATGCCCTCAAGCGGCGGGGCATCGAACAAATCACCCCGCATCGGAAAGGGCGCAAGAAGCCTTCCCGACAGGATGGTCGATCGCTGAGGCGATATCGGCACCGATGGAAGATCGAACGAACAATTAGTTGGCTTGGATACCAAAGAAGACTGCTCGTTCGATATGAGTTTTACGCACATTTGTTCGAAGGCTTTTTCCATCTGGCGTGTTTGATGCTATGCTTAGGTCGGTTTTGAAATGATTTCTAAGGAACCGTTGATGGCAAATGAGTTTTATTATTGTGTCAGCTTGAGCATTGTTCATCCAACGATCGACCCAATCGACATTTCGAACGTGATTTCGAACCTGCAACCTAGAATTGAATCTATGGCAGGAAGTGAGAGACGGACGAGAGATGGAACTGCTGTTGTCCCCGCCAGAAAGGTATTGCTTTCGCATTGGTTAGCGGAGCTTCATGATGAGGAAAGGATCTTTTCTGGTGACGAGGCGATTTCCGATTTCATTACCGGCAAGTTGCGGGAATTGGAGGGGCATCGAGATTTGTTTTCGCAACTTGGGCAAGAAGGCCAAGTTTCCTTGGTAATTGGTTGGTTCAGCGAATCCAATCATTCTGCTGGGGTTTTAGAGGCCGAGACATTAAAGAAATGTGGCGATTTGGGGTTATCCGTTGAGTTGAACTATTACGGTCCGTCTGCCGTCTAAACTGGTCGTGTGTTCCGTTGTTTAGAGTCACTCGTTCGAAAATAGTTCAAGTTGTTTGATAGCATTAGCGTCGCCTTATATCTGAAAAGCATCCAGCCATAGCCACTGCACCGGCCCGGCCACGGTCCAGCCCCTGACCGACTGTCAGGCAAACGGGGTCATCGCCTTGAAGGGCTTGGGCGTCTTCACGACGCCCAGCTTCGCCTTCGGCAGTTTCAATGGCTTGAATTTCACTTTCTTCTGCAACAGCGGGTTGATGTTTGACATGCCGACCACGGCATTCCTGTCGTTAAGCCACAGCCCTTCGTTTTTCGTGCGATCTGCCAGCCATTCGTGAAACGTCTTCATGCCTTTATCTATCGCACCCGCTGGCGATTCTTGGCGTTCGCCCCAGCGTGTGTGAGCGTGGCCCAACGTCACGTTAAAAAAGAAACAGGGGATAGCCATCAGGCAAGGCCCGGCGACCACCTTGCATGTCGGGGGAATCGCCAAGAATTGTTTGATTGTTAATTCTGCAACAACGGTCGCACTGGCGATGGCAACGCAAGGCGTCAGCCCTGTCACGATCATCGGCGATGGCTTCAACAAATAAATCATTGCCTCACTGTCATGTTCCGCCTGGGCTGCTGCTTTGCCTGAGCGTTGCACTCCACCGTCATTGCACTGCGATCAAACGAGCAAAGTCCCCGGTTGGCCCATTAAATAGCGACAACAGATAACATGACAGTGACGTTGAACGTGGTTTCGAGGTCTGGAACCTTGGCTCGTTGAATTCCTGATGGAATTCGTTAGAAATCATCTCACCAAACACCTCTAATTGCATTTCAGACAGTGTCGGTGACACTGCTTCGAAGCCAGAACGATTAGACGGCCGAAAGATTCTGATGGACTACGAATACTGGAGTTCGATTTCAGAAGATCAGCTTGCGAGTCTTGGCGTGGCTGAGATGAACCTGATGGTTGCCGCTGGTCTTCCTGGGACTGAGTCACTCGACGTTGGCTCGATCCTCAGCAGGATGGATCGCTGGACCGAGATTGTTTATTCGAATACGCGATATTGGCTTCCCAAGTTTGTTCCGCAAGACGACTGTCGGCCCCAGGGACATAGCTTTTTCTCGAAAAAGGCTGTGGCCCCGGTGACGTCCCCCTTAAGATCGAGTTGCTGCCGGATTGATTTTGAAAGGATACCGAATGACCACCCGCTATTTGCGTGGGCCGATTGAACCTCGATGGGGCTATTTCTACGGACTTAGTCTTAATAGAGATTCTTCGGATTTTGACGCGGCTCCCGTGAAGGGAAAGATCGCAAACGTTTCACCCCGGGACCAGAAGATCGGGCTGGTCATGTACATCCCGGATTATAAAAAGGTCTACTATGAAACGTGTTGCGCGCTGGGTTCTTGGGGGGTGTCACGAGCCGTTTTTGAATATCGAACAGGCCGAGAAATTGCGCCCATTGCGTGGATCGAAATGGGTTTGGAGTTGGTCTGCAAGAAGGAACTGGCCTTCGCGTTCCTATCCAGTGGTCTGGTTGGCGTCAGCGTTGCGAGGGCAGAAGTGTATGGTGATTCGAATCACATCAGCGATGAATGGTATCACGTGATTGGTCATGGGCGCGATTGCATCATGCAGGGCCATTGCGAACCTTCGTCTTACAAGTGCTGGAACTGCGGGGCCGAGCCGATCTGTCCCGTTTGCCACAGGAGGCCTCCCGGTTGTCCGAAGTGCAACGCTGACTATTTTGTTTCGGAAGAGGATGCAAACCCCCGGAACGAGAAGCGACTTGTGCTTGTTGACGATCCTGAACATCCATACCCAGTGGTCGATTTGGCTCGTTGGGACGGTTCCGACTACTTTTGTGGCGAGATGACTCACCGGATGGTTCAGTTTCTTCTGAAGATGAAAGCGCATCCATTTCGAGCGATTCCCCTGGCAGTCAACGTTCACGGGGCGAGCCAAGCCGACCTAGAACGCCTTGAGCAAGCACGAGCGCCCCTGCAAACCTGACAGCCGCGGGGACATCGCTTTTTTGCGAAAAAATTAGTGTCCCTGGCGTTCTATAAGGAACCAAAGATGACGGGCGATCAGAAGAAGCGCGGTGTCGTTCTGGCTTTGCTTGTCGCCGTCAGCATTGGAAACATTTTCGTCCTCTACAAAGGTCACCTTTTTTTCAGCCACCCTGCGAGGAATTCAACCGATTTCGATGACTTCGGGTTGACCGCATCCAGGCTTCCGAATGGCAAGCTTCACCTGACAATGACAGGCAAGCCGGAGAATCTCGTCTTGCTGGACTCGAACCCGGAAGAGATCGAACCGGAACTCAAAACGGGACGTTGGTTGATACTGGAGTACGCGGTCATCAACGTACAAGATGCTTCGATGCTGAGGTTGACCGCAACGATTTCGCAGCGGTTCAGCGGTCTGTGCCGGGTCGCAATTCGCCCGACAAAGAATTTTGACGACATTCCGAAATGGTTACCCCATTCGGAACTGGAGTACGAGGGATATCATCCCGTATGGTTTGCGATGGAAAATGGAAAAGTCCTGGCTGTAACCGGGTTTTGGAAATCTGACGGCGAAATTCGACAATTTGTCGAAAAAGCTTTTCGTTCAACGGAAGACACAAAAGATTAAATATGATCACTCGTCCGAAGATCTTCAATACCTAATGGATCGACGTCTTGAGCCAGTTCTTGAGATCTTCGATTGTCTGGAAGTCGAAGAGAGCGTCACCCAGTGCCTGGCTCTCGGCCAGGGATAACTGATTAATTACCTGCTCGACGTCCCCAGGCAATTGGCCGCACCGCCGAGTGAGCATCCGTAACAGGAGCGTGATACTCCCCTGTTCGCGTCCTTTCTCCAGACCTTCCTCCAGACCTTCTTCACGTCCTTCTTCTTTCGCGAGGCGCTCTACAGAAGTGATGTACGGCATTTTCAGTTCCTTTTCGTAGGCCACGAGTTCCGATTTGAACCGGCGGTCCAAATCGGGTCGCAGGTGCATCATCCAGTCGATGAGGCGAAATATCTCGCGAATGTGTTCTTGATTGTAACCTGCCGAATAAAGATTTCGCACTAATTCCGTTTTCGAATTGTATCGAGATTCCGGATCGCTGGCAGTACGAAGTGCCGCAATCTGGGCACGCGCTACTTCAACGATCAGCGAACGCTTCCCGGCCCAATCGGTCTCAAGATGATCCAAGACCTTACAGACCGGAAATCGCCGATCGGTTCCATATCCGCCAAATTCAAAATGATATTCGCTTGGTCGCCAGCCCGAATTCAGATCGGTCAGGATCACGAGCGTCAGCACTTCCTGTTGAAAAAGCCATTTCAGCCCGGAATTATAGAGATCGATACGAGCGATAAAGTCGGCTTCGTAAGATGACTGAATCTCCAAATGGCACAAGATCCATTGATCGCGACCGTCGAACAGGCGGACTTTGAAAAGTAAGTCGACTTCCTGATTGCGACGCCCGGATCGCCCGATGATCTGACCAATTTCCTTGTCCAGCCATTCTGGTTCGCTCGTCCAATCAATCAAACTTGCGACGAGAGGAAAGCAGAGTTCGATGAACTCCTTCAAATGCCATCGCAGGGCTTCTTTCCAAGCCCCGTCGTAGTCGCTCCCTTGCCGTTCTTGCGAAGTATCGTCAATGTTTTCGATCATGAGAAAACCAAAACGTTCCCAAGAAATTCGGTTTTTGATTCGAAAAGGCGTCGTAAACCCTATCAAATAGGGACATTCTTTTCACGATAAGTCATCGTATTCTTTGGGCGAAGCAATCGAGTTCTTCCCGTAACGATGAGAATTGAGGTCGAACACTCGGCCCTTCAGGCCTTTTGGGTATACGATTGCAGAATTCCCAGTCCGATGGGCTGGGCTATTTGAATGGATGGACCATTGGTCCGAAAGACAGCCAGCCAGCTATGCACGCACCATTTTTGCTTGCTATGAAATTGAAGCTCATGCGGCCTTTAGATCGTTCGTGCAACTAACGCGAACGAGTGTGACATGGGCAATCGCGTGAGATCGTTGCTTTCGCGCCTGAGATGGCACCACTGAGGCGGAATTGCGGTTTTTGTATTTGTAATTACGGTGTGGTAATGGACCGAATTTATCCCTTTTCTTGAGGCGCCGCTGCTTTCGGCTGAGCTTAAGAAAATGACCGATCCCTGCGATTCAATCATCGTTGATATACGCGCTCAGGCTCGTTGCGACGTCAATGTTCGGCTTTTGCTTTGGCGAGATACGGCTGGCTGCCGGCATTCTCAAACAGGTGCTGGTAGCCCGCAGCGGTCAGAGCCATTTTCTCTTGTTTTGCGACCCACCACAGCAAAACCCCTACGCTCACAAAGAGAGCCGTGATCATTCCCATCATGAACAGGATGCTGATCATGTAGGCCTTCGGCTCTGGAGCATCGGATGCTTCCAGGGCATACTTACACATCGGGCAGGCCCACGCGTTGGAAGCTTGTGCCAGAACGATTGTTGCAAACGCCATCGACTTCAGTGTGCGATTCATAAAAATAACCTCAAACATCCGAGCCAGGCCAATGGTAAAGCATCACATAGATGATAACACCCGTTACCGAGACGTAAACCCAAATCGGGAATGTTATCAACGCAATCCGACGATGCCGAGCCCAGTCCTGCTTCCAGGCTCGAAATAATGTGATCGAAGCGAGCACGGGAACGGCTGCCGCCAGAATCACATGCGTGACCAGGATCAGCAGGTAAACGATCCCAATCGCGGTTCCCTTGTGGCCAAATCGCTTGCCAGGCTCGCCGGTATAAGCATGCAAAGCGAAGTGATAGGCCAGGTAACACCCGAGGAACAGGATCGATGTGAAAAACGCAGCGATCATCGTCCGGGCATGAGCCGTCCGCTGGCCCCGTTTGATCAGCCAATAGCCAACAACCAGCATGATCCCCGCCAGGCCGTTCAGGCCCGCGTTGACCGCCGGAAGCATTGCTGCCCAGTAAGGAAGTTTGTCCACGAGTTATCGCACGCCTTCTTCAGTGGTTTTTTGGTCTGCTGTTGAGGAACTTGACGTACTAACTGTCGAAAAAGTTCCTCGGGTTCATGGAGCGGCAGCTCCTGGCAAACCGCTTGTCGCGGCTCTTGAGGAACTTGACGTTCTATATGTCGAAAAAGTTCCTCGGGTTCAAGGAGCGGTAGCTCCTGGCAAACCGCTTATAGCGGCTCTCAATGGGGCAACCTGCTTGAGTTCTTTTCGCAGTTTAGCCATTTCTTCGCCCTTCTGAGCATTAAACTTCCCGATCACTCGACCGGTTTTATCGACCAACATGATGTTGGTTGAGTGAATGATTTCAAAGCCAGGTTTGCGATCGCGGTCTTCCTCTTCCTGAACCGGCATCAGGAAGCTGCGGTGAATCAAACCATAGATTTCAGCCTGGGGTCCGGTCAGGAACTTCCAGCGACTGAAGTCAGCTCCCAGTTCCTTGCCGTAGGTTTTGAGGATTTCAGCAGTATCCCGCTGCGGGTCAACTGTCAGCGAGATAAGATTAAAATCATAGTCTTTCAATCGATCTTGAAGCTCACGCATTTCCCGGCTGACATTAGGGCAAGGACCACGACAGAAGGTGAAAATGAATGAAATAACAAATGGCTTGCCGAGTAAATCGGCTTTTGTCACCGTTTGGCCTTCGGTATCGGTGAATAAAAAGTCTTCAATTCCTTCAGGACTCCAGGGGTTTTCATCCTGCTCTTTCGTCACCTCTTGGGGTAGGAAAGTTCCATCCTTTTGAGGGATTAACTTGATCGTTTTTCCGCTTCGCCCGTCATCATCCTGAGTCTGATTCTCGGTGACCATTCTGCCGTTACGAGATTCGGATCTGGCGAGATAATTCAACCGCCACTGATACCACCCGAAAATAATTCCCGCCAGACACATGACCCAAACGATCGATCCAATCCACAATATCGAATTGGAACTTCGTGAATGGGCTGCCTGATTCTCGCTACGGGAGGTGTTGATGTCTGTGTTTGTCATATTTTTCTCAATTCGGCCGCACGACTAACGTGCATTATGAGCTGTTTGGCGACCCGTCAACCAGATGGCGATCGAAATGTAGATCACTGCTGACGCGACTGTCACGGCAAGGCAAACTGGAAACGTTGGAAGCCCTGCGACCGCATCGATGTTCGGTGTCACAAGTCGACGAAGTCCGGCCGTACCATAAGTCAAAGGATTAAGCCGAATGACCCATGAAAGCCAACCTGATTCCGGTGCCGGAAAAAATGACCCGGAAAGAAGCCACATCGGCATCAGAAATACGCTCATGATCGCATGAAATCCATGCGTCGAATCCATTGGCCAGGCAATTAAATACCCGAGTGAAGTCAGTGCAAATGCCACCAACGCAAGGTAAGCGAGCACAATCGGAAAATTGAACCACGTCAGTCCCGTGGAAATGGGAGGCGAAAGTCCAACAACCGCAAGCAACGGTCCGATTGCCAGAAATAACACGGCTTGCATGACCGCTAAGATCGTTCCGCCGAAAACCTTCCCTAATACGATGGCCAGCCGCGAAACAGGAGCCACCAGAACCCCTTGCAAAAATCCTTCGCGACGGTCTTCAATGATCGAAATGGTCGAAAAAATCGCGGTAAACATCACGATCATGACCGCGACACCGGGGAAAAAATATTCCTGATAGGAAATCCCGGCAGGTCCTCGAAACGAACCTTGCAGACCCGCTCCAAACAAGATCCAGAAAATGAACGGTTGCCCCAGAGCACCGATAATCCGCGTCCGCTGCCGAAAAAATCGGACGAGTTCACGCAATGCCAGAGTGTAGACCGCCAATCCGATGGAAGGTTGGGCGTGCGCAACGTCACCATTTGAGTCATTGATCGATTCAGAAATCGCAATCGCTTTTGACATAATCTTCTTGAATCACTCGAGCTCAAACAGGTTCGTTTTCCCAAAAACGATGCCCCGTCCGCGAAATAAAAACGTCTTCCAAGGTCGGCTTTGCCAGCGAGATCGCCGTGATCTCACTCGGAAAAGCAGTCACAATGTCTCGCAACAGTTCGTGTCCCGCGTTCCCTTCGATTCGGATCGACTCCCCTATTTGACGAGGGGTCAATTGAAAGCGATCGGTCAGTTTTTCAGCGAGCGATTTTGGGTCTGACGATTGGATCGTCAGGCAGTCCCCCCCGACTGAAAGACGCAACTCATCAGGCATTCCAATCGCAACCAGTTCTCCTTTATGCAAGATTCCCAATCGGTCGCACCGATCAGCCTCTTCCATCAGATGAGTGGTTACAAGGATTGTAGTACCTTCGTCGCGACGTAAACGTGACAAATATTCCCACAAGTCATGGCGAGCACCCGGATCAAGACCCGTACTCGGTTCGTCGAGCAACAGGATTCGAGGACGATGAAGCAAGCTTTTCGCCACTTCGACGCGGCGCTTCAGTCCGCCAGATAAAGAATCAACCAGATCTTGAGCACGGTCTTTCAAACCCAATCGGTCCAGTAGCTCGCTGATACGCGATTTCGCCGTTTGGCCAGAGAGACCATAAAGATGTGACTGATGTTTCAGGTTTTCTGTAACAGTCAGCTTCCCATCCAGGCTCGGCGATTGAAACGTCACACCAATCAGTTGACGGACTGATCGAGATTCTGTGGCAACGTTCTTGCCGAGAAGAGTTGCGGTACCAGACTGGACCGGAAGAAGTGTTGCCAGCAGGCGAAATAGAGTTGTCTTCCCGCCACCGTTCGGACCGAGCAATCCAAAGATTTCGCCAGCCGCAACCGTGAAGCCGATGCCTCGCAGCGCTTCACGATCTCCGTAGCGATGACGAAGATCGGAAACACGAACAGCAATGCGATCTGACATCACATCCTCAATTGGACTGGTCAGTGGTGGCCACCCTGGTGTGCAACAGCGGCTTCATGCTCTGGGTAGTCATGTAGTTGTGGGATGTCTTGGACGTAATAACTCGCACCGATATCCGGTCGCAACGACAGCGGAATCGCCAGGGCGATGATGGTCGTTGGGACAAGCAGCAGATACTTCCAGGCTCGCTCGAACTTCAGGTGCATAAAGTACGCCATCACGCACAATGCCTTCGCCACAGCGACGGCAAGAACGATCGCACCCAGCAAGATTTTGCTTGGCAAATGAATAATGTCGGCAACGACCGAAATCAAAGTAAACACGCACAAAGCACAAAATACTTTGAAGTAGGTACTACCATGAGACTCATGATGTTCGTGATCAGACATGGCATTTGCTTTCAATTGAAAACCAACTGGTTGTTGGAGTATTTCCGATGGAGTTAACGATTTCAAACTTTGCGCGAGCGATCGAAATCAGATGATATACAGCAGGGGGAACAGGAAGATCCAGACCAGGTCCACAAAGTGCCAATAGAGGCCGACGTTCTCGACAAACGTTGCGTCCTTGATACTCAGCCGATGGCCCTTCATCAGAATTACCAGAAACATATACAGTCCGATGATCACGTGAATTGCGTGAAAACCGGTCATCAAAAAGTAATTGGACGCAAACAGATTTCCATAGAGAATCGGGTGAGCAGGACTGAGTCCGCTTGCTAATGGCCCAAGGTCTTTGTCCTTCAACAACTCTTCGACCTTTCCATTAACTTCTTCCAGGCTAACCGGATCGTATTTGCTCGATGGATTGTCCTCTTTACGGATGTCATCGAATTTCGCGTAATCCACTTTTAACGAAAGATTGCTGCGAACGTGTTCTTTCAGGCTCACATATTCTGCGCTGAGTTTCGAAAGTGCAGTCGCATCATTCAGTTGTTTCACTTCTTCAGGGGTCAGACCTTTCTCTTTTTTTTCCGTCAGTGCCGCAATTCGTGCATCCAATGAAGACTTTTGAAGTTCCCGTGTTTTTGGCACTTCTTCGCGAGACTTCGCCGCTGCGATTACCGCGTCCGCTTGCAATCGCTGATCAACAAGTTTGCCAAACTGATTGACAACCTTATCCATCGCCTGACGGTTGTTTTCAGGGATGTGTCCGGGAAGGATGTCGTGCTGAAACTTGCCGGCATATTCCAGGCTCTTAATGCCGAGAAACAAGCAGCCGAGCAGCAGAGTGTAGAGCATGAATCGCCATGCTTTCGCGTACTGGTGTGAGAGCAGGCAGTCGTGCGAAACGACGACGAAATAGCTGGATACGATCAGGACAAACGTATTGATCCCGCCGAACGCAATGTTGATATGCGTCACATGCGTATCCGTCGGCCAGCCAAGTGATCCCATGCGCATCACGATGTAGGTGCCGATAAAGGCGGTGAAGAACATGATCTCTGTACCGAGAAACAACCACATCCCGAGTTTTGCATTCGTGATGGGAATACCCATTTTCAGGGTCGGAGTAGCAACAGCGTGGTTCATTTCAGTCTCATTCGCAACGTAAGTCTGACCACCAGATGCAGTCGGTCGCAGGCGGTCAGCAGTAAAAAAATCCGGTTCTAAAGTCGTTCAAGCAGTCTCAGGTGATCCCAGGTCAGCGTCAGCAGCAGCAATGGCAAATAGATTAACGAGGTCCAAAGCACACGTCGGGCACTTGTTCGAGTTTCATTCATGGCGAAAAACACTGACGCCAGCAGGTAAGCAGATCCAAGCAGCATCGCGACAGTACTGTACGTCCCACCTGCCAGGCCAAGGTGGCTGGGAAGCAGGCTGATGGGGATCAGGCACAATGCATAGGTAACGGCGAGTAACCCCGTAATGTGTGGCATTGATTTTCCACCGGGTAACATTCGTAACCCGGCGCGGCAATAGTCATCGCGATGCAACCAGGCGATCGCAAAAAAATGAGGAAATTGCCAGACAAACAGAATCGCAAATAATGCAAAGGCATTGATATCCAGAGGGGCACCAGAGGCAAGCCAACCCAACACGGGTGGCAGTGCCCCCGGAATTGCTCCGACGGCGGTACAGAGCGATGTCACTCGTTTAAGAGGTGTGTAAACTCCGGCGTACAAAACAAATGTCGCTGCGGTCATCACCGCCGTTGCCAGATTCACCGTCAGCGCCAGGTAGACCGAACCGAGACAAGCAGCAACTAACCCAAATAACAAGACTTCAATGGGAGCCAGACGACCGGATGGTAGCGGGCGATTCATTGTTCGCCGCATGCGACCATCAGTCTTCCTTTCGATCCATTGATTTACGGCCGATGATCCGACAGCAACGACGGCGATTCCAAGGCACGCATGAAACAGCGTGACAGAAACCGAAGCCGTTTCCATACCCAGTACAAACCCGCACGAGACGGTCAACAGCACCATTAAAGAGATACGTGGTTTGGCGATTTCCACGTAGTCAGAGACCCTGGCCAGAACACAGGAAAGCAAACTGTCCGGTGACGTTTTCGCCACATCGGGACAGACAGGCAGAGGCGAGATTGCACTCATATGACCGCCCCCACAACTGGCTTGGCGATGGAAACCTGATCCTGTTCAGAACAAAGTAGCGGCCGAAGTGCTCCACAGCAGACGACGGTTAAAACACTCGTCATCAACGTTAAAAGTCCAATCACTTTGTGCAGTGAACAAATTACGATCTGAGGAAGTGAGTCCTGTTGCGCCACGACTCCCCAAGAGGGAATTCCGTACTTGACGTACCAGGTGACCAGGCCAATCAGTGATTGTACGCATGCAAAGCTGATCAACGCGATGGAACATCGATTAAGGTATACCGACTCGGCTTTTCGAACGGAGACGGCGAACACGGCAGTGGCAAACAGCACAACAAGTGCGAACCAGGGATGGATCATCCAGGCCCAGGCGAATCCTTCGTACTCACGCAAATGCCTCAAAAAACCACCCATCACATACTGCGCTACCAGAGTTGCAAGCAAAACCTTCGCTGCGAGTGACACTCGGCTACTGATTGCTTGAGATTTCAGTCGAGCTCGGTGATCCCAACCTTGACTCGTAATCAAGACTAACACGGCCATCAGGCTGAACGCACAGGCTGCAAAGTCACCGTGGACGAGAGCAAGTGTCTGCTTGTCGAGACGAACTCGCGCTCCCCCCAGCATTCCTTGGGTAAACACCGCAGCAAAAATCATGGCCGCAATCAGCCTGACATTCCGTCGTCGATCCAAAACCCAGGTGGCAATCACGAGCGACAATGTCAACAAACCGATGACCAGACCGGCCAGCCGGTGCCCATGTTCGACAAACTGGTCTCGGGCCGAGCTTAGCCAGGGATACGCCAGCATGTTGTATCCATCTGATGATGGCCAGTCGGAAAAGACCATTCCCGCTTTGAGCGTTGTCACAATCGCCCCAGTCGTCACAGGCAATAGCAGCGTCAGCGCGGCGATCAGCCACGCGAGACGATGCAGCAGGACGGGTTGTGACTGTGAATTCATCGGACGGTTTGACGTCATTAGCTAGAGTAAGAAACAAATCGTTAGTGGTGTTCTTCTGCGGCAACACGCTGTGCAAGCGGGACATACTCGGTCTGCATCAGGAAATCCTTGTCGCCGCTCACAGGGGAGCCGTATTCGTAAGGACCGTGATAGACAACAGGCAAGACGTCGAAGTTCCCGTGTCCCGGTGGTGAAGGTGCTGTCCATTCCAGCCCGTTTGCACCCCAAGGATTTCGACCGCATTTGGGTCCGAAATACATGCTATAGAAAAAGTTTCCAAGCAACAGGAATTGGGCGAATCCCATCAAAAACGCTGCTGCGGTCATGAACTGATTCAATGGCAACAGGTGTTCGAGGTAGGGGAAGTGATAAGGATCGGCGTAACGGCGGGGCATACCAGCGATACCGAGCATATGCATCGGATAGAACGTGCAGTTGAATCCGATGAATGTCAGCAAAAAGTGAATTTTGCCAACGGTCTCGTTCATCATCCGACCATACATCTTCGGGAACCAGAACTGGATTGCTCCAAACACGCCGAACAGAGTTGCACCGAAAATCACATAGTGGAAGTGCGCCACGATGAAGTAAGTGTCGTGAATGTAAATGTCGACGGGAACGGCGGCCATGAAAATTCCGCTCAATCCACCGATGACGAACATTGACACGAAGGCGGTGCAGTACAACATCACAGAATTGAATTGGACTCGACCACCCCAGATCGTTCCGATCCAGTTAAAGGTCTTGATTGCAGAAGGCAATGCAATCATGATCGTGCTGACCATGAACGTCATCCCCAGGGCCGGGTTCATCCCGCTGATGAACATATGATGTCCCCACACGATGAACCCCAAGCCAGCGATCGCAGCCATCGAGTAAACCATCGGCTTGTAGCCGAAAACCGGCTTACGACACATGCAAGCCAGCATGTCCGAAACCATACCCATCGCGGGTAGCAGCATGATGTAAACGGCTGGGTGTGAGTAGAACCAGAATAAGTGCTGCCACAACAGCGTCTGGCCACCACCAACGGTCGGTGGCGCGTTATTGACAACGATGCCTGACGGAACGAAGAAGCAGGTTCCCAGCATCCGGTCGGAGACCATCATAAAACCAGCTGCAGTCAAAACGGGAAGAGCGAACGCTTGCAGGATCGCCGTGATAAACATCGACCAGATGGTGAGCGGCATGCGGAACAGAGTCATCCCAGGTGCTCGCATATTGATGATGGTGGTCATGTAGTTGACCGAACCCATCATCGATGACACACCGACGAACGTCAGTCCTAACAGCCACAATGTCTGAGCATCACCTGAACCAGGTGCTGCTTCTCTGAGTAGTGAGAGTAATGGATAAGACGTCCAACCTGATGCCGGGCCGCCACCATACATGAAGAAGCTGGCCCCAAACAAGAAAATTGCCGGCCACATGAACCAGTAACTGAGCATGTTGAGCGTCGGAAACGCCATATCATCCGCACCAATCTGCAGCGGAATCAGAAAGTTACCAAACGCTCCGGCGAGCACGGGGATGATGACCAGGAAAATCATCACGGTCGCATGCATGGTGAACAGCATCGTGTATGCGTCTGGAGAAATCTGGCCCCCATCTGCTCCGAACACCATATCACCGAAGATCGGCATGCGTTCCCAAGGCCGCGCCAGTTGCCAACGAACTGCCAGCGCGAGTGCACCACCCACCATCATCATCAGCATGGTTGTGATCAGAAATTGCTTTCCGATCATCTTATGGTCAGTCGAAAACACGTACTGGGAAATGAAGCTCTGCTTGTGAGCATGATCGTGACCATGACTATGATCGCCATGATCTGCGTGGTCGGCATGATCCAGTGTTGGATTGAGGGTGCTCATAATCTGTCTGCTTTTCGTTCACTTCGACGTTGGAATGTATTCAGCCGGGATCAAATACTTGTTATTCCGCTGGCTTCCGGTAACCGTCATCAAATTGTTCTGCGGAGGCTTTGTTTTTCCACGCTTCAAAATCGTCAGCTGACTGGGCGACCAGCTTTGCTTTCATCTTATAATGACCCCATCCACACAATTCGGCACAGAGCATTTCGTAATCGCGAGGCATTGTCGCGTCGAACCACACGGGAATCATTTTCCCCGGTACGGCATCCTGCTTCACGCGAAGCATGGGAACGAAGAACGCATGTTGAACGTCATCGGTTCGCAACGTGATCGAAACCAGGCCACCCGTGGGAACATGGAGCTCATTCACGGAATAGATGTCGTCAGGTTGTGGAGTGGGCTTCAGCGGCTTCCCGTTGGCCGGGTAACGAATACGCCATTCGAACTGGCGAGCAGTGACTTCCGCGACGACCGTGATCTGCTTTGGAGAACCATCTTTCTCTTTCGCAAAACCTTTCATGCGGTACTCAGCCCAGACATCTAACTGGTAAAGGGCAATGAACAGCAAGACGGCTGATGGTACGATGGTCCAGATCACTTCCAAGCTGTGACTGCCGTGCGAAAACCAGACCTTTTCTTCAGGCTTGATCGACGCACCGCGCCACAGAGCGTAACCCAGGGCGGCACTTGTGCCGACAAATGTTACCGAAACGATGACGAGAATCAGGTAGAAAAGGTCATCGATCTTTCCGCCAAGCGTCGAATACGCATTTCCGTCGCCCGGGAACCACCAGTGCATGGCAGGTGAAATCCAGGAAACAATGAAAATGATCACTGAAGTCAGGGTGAAAAATACTGCCCAAAACTTACCCACGATATTTGCCTTATGTCTATTGTCGGAGTCACGGCAACTGGCCGTCTTCGTTTTTTTAATTCAAGCGTTAATCTGTAACTCGAACTCTCACCCGCTTCAGAATCAGGTTCGATCTGATTTCAACTTAAACATTCGCGAGGAACGGTTTTTACCCGATTTGCCCCATTTCAATTTGCTGGTTTTTCTTCGTTATTCGCTACGGTTTCCGCAGGGTGCTTCACAGCAGTCGGCTGTTTAGACTGATACGGAAGGCTCATGACATAGTTCACAATATCCCAGACTTGCGGCTCTTTCAGTACTGTATCGCCGAAGGCTGGCATTGGTGTACCTTTAATGCCGGCACGAATTCGACGGAAAAGATCCAGCGGTCGACGACCACCACGATACTGACCACTCGTCAAATTCCGTGGTTTCAATGGATTGCCCCATTCATCGTGCAGTCCGCGATTCGGATACTTCACACTGGTTCCAGGTTTATCCCAGAAATCCTCGGTTGCAGCTCCGTCACCACGACCTGTAGGACCATGGCATGTATAGCATTTCGTTGTATTGGACATATACAACAACCGACCGCGCTCGCGAGACTCCGGAGTATCTTCCACTCTTTGAGTCGTCGGGACAATCAGAGCTTCGGGCGTCTCGGCCTGTGTCCAGGCGGCTGACAGCAAATTGGCTGTCTCATCAATGGCTCCGTCGAATTCTTTATCGTCGACATATTTCTTGAATGCGGCACCCGCTGCTTTCACTGCCTTGGAGTAGTTCAGTGGCTTTTCAGCTTCTTCCTTGTTCTTCTTTTTCTCAAGGTACGACTTTTCTGCTTTATCCGTGGAATCCTTGATCGCGGTCTGCGAATAGTCATTCGTCAATTCTTCAACAAGCCGTTTTTCGAACTCGCCTCGAATTGCCAACCAACGGACATATTCAACGACTGCTGTCGTTTCTCGTTCCCCTAGCAACAGGAACGAAGGCATATACGTCCCTGGTATGCCGTACTTTACGATACGGTGCAAATCGTCATGAGTGGCCTTCTCTTGCGATTGCGTCGATGTGAACTTGAATTTTCCGTTTCGATAATCACGAGGGCGCGGATTTAAGAATTTTCCGGTCGGTCCATTGCCGTCGCCAGTTACTCCGTGGCAGTGCATGCAATTCTTCATGTAAACAACCCGGCCTAACTGCAGATCTTCGCCAAAACCAATGACAAAACGATCGCCAGCAGCAGAAGAGCCTGCACCACTTGCCAGTTGCAGAGTTTTCGTCTCAGGATTGTAACTTTTTACAGTCGTTTCCGCTGATTTCCCGCCTGCGTGAGAACCGGAAACCCATAGCAAAGAGGCATTCTTCGGTATCTTGGTTGAGTCTCCCTCAAGTGACACTTTTACGGATTCGGAAGGAGCCTCCGCAGAGGCGACAGTCCCTTTCACGCCACCGTAATTAATAGGGAAACGCTCCCAGGCAACGAGGTTTTCGGGAGTCCCGAAGTCCTCAGTCAGTGTCTTTACCACTGCCTTATTTGCGTCTGAAATAAGGTCGTCTGTTGTCGGACGATACTTGAAAACGGACTGTGGCGCGTTGCCACATCCCAGATTCATGATCGCCAGACCGAACGTGACCAGTACGGACAAACCCGTACTTGAACAACGTGGCATTGATTTAAAAAACTTGTCGCGAAGCATTATCTGCACCGTCAGTGCTAAAACGTCGAACCCAGATTTACACACAACCCAACTAATGGGCTCATTTTCCCAGTTGGGAAGGCGTTACCTTAATCATCAATTCGTTGTCACCAGGCTTGATCGTGACAATGAGCCCCTTTTCGAGCAAGCCCGCTGCCTCATGCCAAACCTTGAATTCGTGCTTGCCAGACGGAAGATCTTTGATTTCAAACTTACCGTCTTCGCCGCTGACGACCGCATAAGGATGGTCGATCGGCAAATGATAGGCGTTCATCCAAGGGTGGATATCGCAACCGACCTTAATGGGCTCCTGCTCAGCTTGCTTGTACTCCATCGGAACACCAATCGCGTTATTCTCACCCACAACGCTATTGAACTGCACAGTCTTCTTGCCATAAGTATGGGTGTTATGAGCGACACCATCGCTGTTGAGAATCTTGACCGTTTGCCCGACACGAGCAATCATCGCGTGAGGCTTGAAGACGCACGCCTTCTGATCGAAGATCAGGCTTTCACCTGGCACAGGACTCGTCGCTTTAGGAGCCTTTTTGAGATAGATAAAGACGTTGGCCAAACCACCATCTTTTACCAGAATCGTCTCGTTGGGCGCTTCAACAGCCGCGCAGACGTCCTTGTCCTTAACGTCACTTCCCTTAAGGTACAAGGGGGGAAGTGGTGTGAAAGGTCCTGCGAACTCCACTTTTCCACGAAGGGTTCCGACACCCTCGGTGGAAGCTGTTTCAGAAGTTTCCGCTACACCGGAACTCTTCGTCTCGGTCGAATCGCCACCCACTGTACTTGGTTTGTATTTAACAGGTGGCTTCAGGTTCGCACCGTTGACCAGTTCACCACAACCCGAAGTCAGCAAAACTGTTGCTGATAACAAAAGCCCAACTGTCACAGACGGAACGCGACGATTCATCACAGTCATCTGATTTCCAAAAACTGGCACCACCATTATTGTCCACCTCCCGCCGCAGGAGCCGATGGGGCAGGTTGTGAGACAGCCTTGCCTTCGCGTTCCAACAATTTGTGATAATTAATCAGTGCGTCTCGCAGCGAGATTGTCTGCTTCAATCCGTCATCGCCAAACTGCTCGGGATATCGAGGCTGAGCGCCCGGTCCTTGCGGAGGCAATGGGACAGGCATCGAAGTATACGGTGTCAACCAGTTTGGCTTATACAACCACAAAAGCGTCCAGTCAGGCCGCAAGCGATCGGCAGCCAAGTCGAGGTTTGGCCCGCGTATGTCCTTTGCGGGATCGGTGATTTTAACCTGATTTCCACCGACCGAGTGGCACTTGATACACAAAGGAACATTCAGCATCTTCCAGGATTCCGAAAGGTAATCACCCTTCTTATCCGGGAAAGCGGCATGGAACTCAGCGTCACGCTTCTGCAGGTATCCTGGTTCGCGTTCTGCAATCAATTGATACGGATAAGGTGTTCCGTCAACTGCTGCAAAATAATTGGCCAGAGACTGAGCTTCGTCGTCACTCATATTAAAGCGTGGCATACGCAACACGGTCGTATGGCGAATCTTGCCGGGGTTCTTCAGGAAATTGAACAACCACGGGGTCTGAACTTTAATTCCTTCCTTGTACAGCGGCGGAGGAGCCATCTGCCAAGCCAGGGATCGTTCTTTTGCCTGCTTTGTATCTACGAGACGATCAACCAGCCATTCGGCATACTTCCCGCCACGTGCTGGCAAGAGAGCATCAAGATTCGCAGCAGGGAAAATGAATTTGTAAGTTGGTAAGAAATCCTTTCCGGCTAACTTCAACGTTTCCCACAATTCAACGACGTACTCTTGATCTTCAGGTGCATCTTCAGGATTTGGTGCACTTGTCACCAAGCCGTGTAGTTCCAGCAACGAGAGTGTTTTATTCTCACCATCCACCGTCACGACCTTCTTGGCACCAGTCAAACCGTTACGAGGAGGTCTCAATTCCTTCAACAGTTTCACCGCTTCAGGATACTCGCCAGAGACGTCAGATGCTGCCAGGCTGTCAACATCAGCCGCATAGCGAATCTTGGGCATTTCGAGAATGTGGCAACCAGAACAATTATATTGTTCGATCAGTTGTTCACCTCGAATTTTCGCTCCGGCTGGACCGGATGGGTTGTACAAATATTCGGTTGCGGGGGGCTCAGCAATCAGGCCGACCACAAACGTTGCGATCGCGTCGATCTCGCTTTCCGAGAGCGGGAACTTGGGCATACGCAATCGATCGTCGTAAGCAGATTTCGTTTCAACCGTTTTGTAATCGTAACTGCGCGGCTGACGCAGCTTTTGCCATAGGAATCCGGGCCGCCCGTGATGCGTGACACTCTCGTAGTAGAAAGCGGCAGACAGTTCTCGGTCCTTCTCTTCCTCGTTCTTGAATTCATCACGCTTCGCATGGCCAATTCCCTCTTCCACACGGGCAAGCAGCGAGCCGTCTGGAACAATTCGTAAGATCTCTGTCTTACCATCTCGCAATACGGTGACTGTTGCCTCTTCTCCGACCACCGCGCGACTCAGACGATCCTGCAAATCTGCAGGCGTCTTAATGTCAACTCCGTTGAAGTTCAGGATGACATCATCAAGCCGCAACGAATCGCCGCTTGGGCCATGTCCTGGCTTGATGTTTGATACTCGGACACCGGACGCCGACTCGAGTTTAAGTCGTGCGACCTGTTTCGCATTAATCGCTTCAAACTCAACGCCCAGACTTGGGTTGCCATGATGATGGAGGTATTCATGAATGTGCTCGAATGCCAATCGCGAGCGATCTTTCTTACCCCAATCTTGCAGGGCCGTTCCGACGGGTCGACCATTTTCGAATTTCGGAATTTCATGGCAGCCGTAGCAACCGTATTTCGTGATCGTCTTGCGTCCGACGTACGTCAGTTTGCGTTGCTTCCATTCTTCTGCCGAGAACTCACCGTCTTTTGCGAGCTCAATCTCATCTGTCTTGATGCTTTCAGCGGGAAGAGGATACTTACCGGTTTCCAGCAATTTCGTAATCTGGTCCGATGTCAGGATCTTGGTCAACATTGATCGAATGAGCGAATCCAACGCGGAATCATCGACAACTGGTGTCTCATAAACTGCCGTCGGCTTGAAGCTTGCAGGATCGCCATCAACCTTCAGCAGGAATGCCGCAATGTCTGCCGCCGGATCAATCGTTCCGTCAGCCGTTGATTCTGCATCGAGATACAGGTTCGGCATCTTCGTGCGAGCATGGTATCGCTCAGGCTCACGAATCCACGTGTACAGCCAGTCGAATCCAGCCTTTCCAGCTTTCAGCTTACCATGAATTTTGGAAAGCTCAGGACCGAAGGATGCGTTCATACCAGGCACATCTTCGTGCGAATGGCAGACAACACAACCTCTTGTCGCGAAGAGACTTTGTCCTCGTGCCGCATCCGGCTTGTAACCTTCCGCAGGTGAGAGTGTCTCGAATTTTGCGGAGCTTGTCTGCAGATAATGTGCGACAGCTGCGATTTCGATTGGCGTATATTTCTGCGCCAATGCATCCCTCTGGTTATCCAAGCCGAAGAATTGTGGCATCTTGGTGGTCGGTCGGAAACGTTTCGGCTCTGCTGTCCAGTGGGCCACGAATCCAACATCCGACTTTGCGGCCGAATACTTCAATGACGGGCCAACCTTGCGCAACTTTCCTGCCACTTGTAGCGGATCTTTAGCGATCTTCTCCGCTTCTTCGGGAGTGGATGGTTCCAGACGAAGATCGGGGCCAACGATCTTTGTACCGTCATAACCGGAAATCTCGTGGCAACCGAAGCAGCCATAGGTTTTGACGAGTTGATACCCCTTGAAGACCTTCGGTGCAGTCGCACCAAATTCCTTATTAACACCCAATTCAGTCACATTCACGTGACATTTAATGCAGCCCGATTCCTGGAAACGCTGTGGGTACATCGGATGTTCCCAGAAGTGATTATCAAACCACTTATGATCATGTTCCCACTTCGACATCTGAGCCGGATCATTCGGAGTGTGCGACGCATTAACGAATGACGTACCGGATCCTTGACCCTCGTGGCATACCGTACAACCAAACTTGGGCAATGGGTGCGGGCTGGCTGACGTCAGATAGAGATCCAATCGTGGGTGAGACGCGTAGGGATGCGGATAATTTACATCTTTTTCATCGCCGTGCGGATAAGCTGGTGTGTTACCCGCATTCATTGAATCAATCATTGCATGGCATGTTCGACAACGATCAAATCTGGCAACCTTTGACATGCCTCCAAGATCGATTTCGAGTTTCGGCATCCAGTCCTGTGTGATTCGTTCACGGCCGTTGAAGCCATCCACAATCGGCAATTGCATCAACTGCAATTTCAGGCTTTTCAGCGTTCCGTCAAGGCCGGTTGACTTCCCTTCCCAATTTGTCTTCTGAGGGGCAATCTTGTTAAGCGATGCATCGATTAATGTAATCTCTGCTTCAGCAGCCTTCTTCGCTGCCTCAGCGGAATCTCGTTCACTGGTCAATTTGGAAACAACCGCCTTGGCCTCATTGGATTCATATGACAACTCGACAAACTGTGCCTCTTTCTTCTGAACATCAGCTTCGATCGTCGAAAACTCATTTTCCAATTTCGCCAATTGGGCGCCCGACACATTGTTGCTGACAGCCAAGTTGTAATTGGCGCGAACAACGTCACGTTCAGCACGGCGCAACTTCAAAGCACGCATATGATTATCGAGCTTATCCTTTGCTGACTTTGCGACCTCTTGAAGGTTGGCAAGCTCTTTCTCGTGCGTCTTGACGGACTCTTTAGCCGCATCAACCTTCTGAGTTAACGCCTGGATATTCTGTTGAAACGCAGGGTCGTTCTTGATTCTCGCTTCGCGAGACTCATCCCGCTTTGCCTGGAGCGCAAACGCTTGGCGCTGAAACGTTCGCCACTCGTCGTTGTAATCGGCCCACATCATCCACAAGGTGACGAAAAACAGGAGTGCCGCGCTGGCGAAGAACACCTGATGCATCACCTTGGGGCTGCGAAGATAATCGTCGGTCGCCGGCATGATACCGAACCCATCCTTATTATGTCGTCAGCGGATCAACAGTTCGCTCAGTTACGAATGTCAGTCTCGCACAAATCGGTCAAACAATGTCAAATGTTGAAGAACCACTCAGGAATTGCCACGATGTATTTTAGATTCACTGCCCATCGCAAAACCATTTTAATTGGCAATGACATCATCATGAGCATCAGGTTGGCCAGGACCATGTACCGCAAGAAGCCCATTCTGACATAAAACTTCTTGAAGACAGTGGCAGCCATGATATTTGGCAAAACCACGAGATAGAACGCGACACCCACCAATCCCAACCACTCTCGCAACAGGATAATTGGAGCCTGTTGCGCAAACGTCGCGCCGGGTGGGACCACCGGAAGCGGACGTCCGAGCCCTTTGATCCAGAACAACTCTGAAAGATTGATGTTGTTCAATAATTCCAGCTTATGAACATCCCAGAATTCGTAGGGACTGAAGAAGTTCCAGTTCGGACCTCTCAGGAATGTTCCCAGCACAATCATTGCCACCCACAGTGGCAAGAACCCGAATAAGAACGTCGAAACCGCAAACTTACGTTGATTAAACGTATAGTAGCCGTTCCCTTCCTTATTGAAATCGATGTAAGGAACAGCCATCAGGCCAACAAGAATGACACTTGGCAACACCACCCCGGCCATCCAGGGGTCGAAGTAAACCAACATTTCCTGAAGACCCAGGAAGTACCACGGCGCCTTCGAAGGATTCGGAGTTTTCGCAGCAGAGGCCGGTTCTTCCAACGGAGCCTGAAGGACAATTCCCCAGGCGATCAGCACTGCGGTCAGCAGCACCATGCAGATGAGTTCTGAGTAGACCAGATCTGGCCATGTCAGGACCTTTTCGTTGTTTTCCTGCTCAAAAAGTGGCCTGCCAGCGGCGATACGCTCATCGTTATCGACCGATTTCTTGAAGTACAGCCACGTGAAAAAACCGACGATGTAAAGCATCGCCACGATTGGTACGTTGTCAGGCTTACCAACGATCTGACGGAAGTCGTAGTCTGTGACGCTTAGAGCCAGAAACAAAATTGAGAGATTCAGTAAGATCCATCCTGCGGTGGGAGTTGTCCACCACTTACGCAAGACGATCATAAGCACGTAGATTGCCGTCGAGCCGATGAAAAAAGCGACCGGATTGGAAGCTCGATTGATCGGCTCTTTCAGGATCTCGGGCATCTTCAGCGAAAACTGAAGAGGATTATTGGCACCAGTGAGGTGTGTGACAGCCAACATCAGCAGGAGTCCCGCGTAGACAGCCCAGAAGGCGGCTACGGGAATCTGCTCACCCTTACCAAGAATCCCGCCGAGGCTGAGACGAAAATTACCGTCAACGGCATAGCTACGCCGCACCCAGTAAGCATTCATCAGGAACAACAGCAAGTAAACCCACCCCAGCCCGTAGATGACTGAGGAAGTGAGATCTGGATTATGTGTTAAGTGAGTCATAGTACTTGTTGTCTGCCACCCAACAGTCTGAGTGAATCATGTTTCCATTAAGCCGTTAATCAAAAACCCAATTCAAACCACTTTGTTGAAAGTCTTTACAGTGGCTGGCTGATACCACCATCCTTGCGAACCCGCCAGAAGTGGATCGCAATTAACAGCGATACCACCAGAGGAATGGCAACACAGTGCAGGATATAGAATCGGTTCAACGTCGCCTCACCGACGAATCGGCTACCCAACAGAAGGAATCGAGCATCACTCCCGTTCGTGATGAGATCGTATCCTCCAATGTTCAGCAGCTGTGCACCAGGACCCTCGTAACCGAGGAACGGCGTTGCACGAGCCATGTTGGAACCGACGGTGATCGCCCAGATCGCCAATTGATCCCATGGGAGCAAGTACCCAGTAAAGGAGAGGAGCAAAGTCAGGACGAGCAACAACACGCCAATCACCCAGTTGAATTCGCGCGGTGGTTTATAACTTCCCGTGAGAAATACTCGGTACATATGCAACCAGACGGTGATCACCATCGAGTGGGCTGACCATCGATGAATTTCTCGCATGATTCCCAGCGTAGTGACGTCACGCAGCGCTAAGATATCATTGAAGGCAAATTCGAGCGTCGGACGGTAGTAGAACATCAGCAACACGCCGGTGATCGTTTCCACCAGGAACAGGAAGAACGTGATCCCACCCATACACCAGGTGTACGAGAGGGCAATCCCCTGCTGCTTGACCGACACCGGATGCAGGTGAAGGAAGAAATTGGTGAGCATCACCACAACACGATTGCGGCGATCAACCGGCGCAGGGTGCCGAAAGATACTCTTCCAGATCTGCGAACCGCGAATGTAGTCACCAACAGACATCGAACGATCCCCGACTGAATCCCACCAAACTCACAAAACACGCAATACGATCGGCCACTTCAAGGGACTAAACAACTTCAACATAAGAGGTTGTATCGGTCCACTGGCCCATTTCTTCCTGGAACTTCACACTCTTGTTCACTTCCAGCATACCGTCTTCAGCAATCCGCAGCCCCATTCGCTCAAGAGGTCGTGGCGCCGGGCCTTCGAAGTTGATGCCGGTCATGTAAAATCCAGACCCATGACACGGGCACTTAAATTTTTGCTCACCATCCAGCCAGTTCGGCGTGCATCCCAAGTGCGTGCAAACAGAGGCCAGGGCGAAAATCATGTTGCGACCTTCGTACTGATCCGTATGCACAACCCAGATTCCGAATTGGTCTTTCCACTTATTCGAGACCGTATTCAACGGGTAGTCAGAGAGAGGCCCGACTTTGAACTTCGAGGGGGGTTCGACCAACACGTTGGGGAACATGAAACGTGCGACGCCCAACGTCCAGATGCCACTGATTCCTGCCACAGCAGCCCATGCTGCCATGAATGGAGTCAACAAAGCACCCCAGGCGAGTGCACCGACAGCAATCAAAAAACTGTTTCCCAACAAATAACCAAGCGTGAGGAAGAGTGCACTCACCGTGGCAACTGTTGCGAAACTTGCCATACCGCGCCGCACAGCCGCTGGCTTTGCTGCTTTCCCCGCTGGAAGCGGTTTGGCCGGCATTGGCGGCGCTGCCACCGGCGTGGTTGTTTTTGTGACAGCAGCAGCCGGAGCAGCGGCAGGGGGAGCGGACCCCTTGGCCTCTCTCATCTTCTGCAGCATTTCTTGCGGTGAAAGCTTTGGACCCAATGCGGCCGACGTTGGTGCAGCGGAAGTCGTCGATGCGACAGTAGCCGCACTGGCTGCTGCCGGGGTATTCACGACGGGTGCCGCAGCTGGCTTTGCACCACCAGCACGGATCGCAGCGAGAATATCTTTCGTCGAGCTTGGCTTAGGGCCAGGAACTGCCGCAGGTGTCGGACTGGCAGGTGGCGGAGCAGCCGCGGTTGGTGCCGACTCAGAAGCAGCAACTGTTGCTGGTGTTTCTGATACGGACGCAGGTGTTTCAACTGGAGCCGCCGCCGCTGCTGCTTTTTGAGCACGGATTTTAGCGAGGATATCGGCAGTGGAAGGCTTTTTCTCTTCCATGTTGCTTTAGACCCGGAACGAGTAATACATGATCAGAAAGGACGATGCCGCCTTGTCTCAAGGCGCGTCGAACGGATTCTGGCAACATCCAATCCACCTGACAACTAATGCTTCACAATCGCTTCGCAATTTCTCAGAAGCAAGAAACATTTACAGTCCGAAGACTTGAGGATTCTCGGTTCAAGGAAGAAGTTGGAAGCGGCTGATGATCTTCCCAAAAGAGTTACAGCGGTTCATAATTCATTTTCCGGCAACTTTTGTCTAAGTGATTCAATGAACGGACCCTGATGGAATCATGTACTCGCGTCGTTGAATTGGAATCAGCGATGCGAACGCGTCAGATTGCCGATCAACGGCACAAGACCGTAGATTTGCTTTTCGCCGAGTTTTTTGTCGGCGGTGGTGAGTGACGTTGCGATGTTTAATTAGCGATGCTGCCGACGCGGTGTCCGCCACAATTGAAGAGCTGAGTCGGCCAATTTGTGGAAAGTGATTTGAGGGCAACCGGGACGAAAGCTGGACGACCGATACCAAGTTTCTCGACGCAAATGTGCATGATCCATGCTCTTGCAATTCACCTTCGAAAGAATTCGATCTGATGACGATTGAACGCAGGCGTGAGGTTTTAGATCGTGTGAAAACTCTGGTCGTCAAGGTCGGGACGAATGTTCTTTCGACCGATGACGATCGCCTTGATGCCGATCGGATCGCAGCGTTAGCAGAACAGCTCCATCGAATCTGCAAGTCTGGCCGCAAGCTTGTTCTTGTTTCCAGTGGTGCGATCGGGGCCGGAATGGGGCTTTTGGGTCTAAAAGAACGCCCGAAAGATTTGTCGCACCTTCAAGCTGCAGCGGCCACGGGGCAAGCTCATTTAATTCATATTTATGACAAAGCCTTTCGACCGTACGGATACCATGCCGCTCAGTTGCTGCTGACCGCCAACGATTTTAAGGGGCGAGGTCGTTATCTCAACGTAAGAAACACGTTGCGCACATTAGCCGAGTATTCGGTCATCCCCATTATCAACGAAAATGATTCGGTGAGTACTGCGGAAATCAAGCTTGGTGACAATGACCGCCTCGCTGCAATGGTTGCCGGCCTGATTCAGGCAGATCTCTTGATCATTCTCTCGGTGGTGGATGGGTTGCTGACGGGTGATCCGACGAATCCGGCCAGTGAACGGATTCCGTTTGTTGATAAGTTTGACGATAACCTGCTGAATCTTGTCGGTGCCTCGAAAAGTTCCCGAGGGACGGGAGGCATGGGGACAAAGCTCGAAGCGGTCCGGACGGCGACGGCTGTTGGTGTCAACGTCATGATCGCCAACGGTAAACGTCGCAACGTGCTTGACGAACTTCTTTCAGGAACCGATATCGGAACTCTCTTTCTTGGAGAAGGAGACGGAGTTTCCGCCTGGAAACGCTGGATTGGTTATACAATGCCACCGAAAGGGCGATTGGTGCTCGATGCGGGTGCCAGACGAGCGGTCGAGCAACAGGGAAAATCCCTCCTGGCGATCGGCGTGGTCCGGGTCGAAGGTGAATTCGTCAAGGGCGAAGTCGTATCGATTGTGGACCAGTCGGGTGAAGAGTTTGCTCGAGGATTATCCAACTACGATTCGTCGGCGGCCTGTTCGATTGTCGGGAAGCGGACAGACGAGATCACTCGCGAACTTGGTTCGATCCCCTACGATGAGGTGATCCATCGCGACAATCTCGTGGTCACGAGTCAAAAATAAAGGTTCCCTGTTCTATGCAGGCTTCCTGCATCGTGAAAACAATTCATGTCTGCTTCGCAACGCACTAACTCTGCTGTCGGTCGTGTTTACCTGGTGGGGGCCGGTCCGGGGGACCCCGGGTTATTGACCTTGCGCGGTGCGGACTGTTTGGCGCGAGCTGATCTGGTTTTGTACGACGGACTGGTCAATCCGCTTTTATTGAGATACTCACATGCGTTGGCGGAGCAAACTTGCCGGGTCGACGGGCCGGAAGGTCGCGTTCTACGTCAGGACGAAATTAATCGGCGATTGATTGAGGCGGCTTGGTCTGGCAAAACGGTTGTTCGGCTGAAGGGGGGCGACCCGTTCATTTTTGGTCGTGGATCGGAAGAAGCTGCTGCGCTTTCGGAGGCAGGAATTCCATTTGAAGTCGTTCCCGGAATCACTGCGGCGACGGGAGCCGCTGTTTATACGGGGATATCCCTAACCCACCGGGATCACGCTTCTGCCGTGGCGTTTGTTACGGGGCACGAAGATCCAACGAAGTCGACCTCGTTAGATTACAATGCCTTGGCAAAGTTTCCTGGAACATTAGTTTTTTATATGGGGCTGCATCGACTGGGGGCAATCGCTCAGTCATTAATGGAAGCGGGCAAACCAAAGTCGACCCCGGTCTGTGTTGTCAGTCGTGCAACAACACCAAGACAGCGAGCCGTAACGGGCACATTGCAAGACATTGCGGAACTCGCGATCGCCGCCGAACTGCATGCTCCGTCGCTGGTGATTGTCGGCGATTGCGTCCGTCAGCGCGAGCAGGCACGATGGTTTGAAGGCCGCCCGTTATTTGGGCAAGTGATCGGGATTCCTCGACCGGAAGAGCAAGCCGACGACACGGCGCTTCGCGCCGTGGAACTTGGCGCACTGCCGGTTTTGCTTCCGACAATCGAAATTGCACCGCCTGAGAGCTGGGACGAAGTTGACGCAAAGTTGTTGAGTTTGCGCGAATTTGACTGGATCGTCTTTACCAGCGTGAATGGCGTACACGCCCTGCTTGGTCGTTTGTGGAAATCTGGCCGGGATATGCGCGCTTTCGGAAATGCACGGCTGGCGACGATTGGACCGAGTACCGCAGCGGCACTCGAGAAATATTCTTTACGAGCGGATCTGATACCTGCAGAGTTCCGCGCTGAGGCACTGGCCCGCGAGTTAAGCCCTCACGTGGCCGGAAAAAAGGTCCTTTGGGCGCGTGCCAGTCGGGGACGGGATGTCCTGCCCGTTGAACTGGCGAAGGTCGGAGCAACTTTGACTCAACTGGTTGTTTACCAGAATCGTGATTTGGATCAACTGCCCTCAAGCTCGCTTCAGCAGATTGAGCGAGGTGAACTCGACTGGATCGGGTTATCAAGTCCTTCGATCGCTCGAAATCTCGCACGTCTGTTGACCGATGACGCAAAAAATTGGTTGGGCAACAAAACGAAATTGGCGAGTATCAGCCCGGTGACATCCGCCGCGGCACGTGAGGTTGGTCTTCCGATCAACGTGGAGGCGACAGACTACACCTGGGAAGGGCTGTTTGACGCAATGAAGACAGCAATTGCTGATAAGCCCTGACGATTTGCGATCGCGAAGAAAACTAAAATGTCTGACTTCCTTGAAAAACTTCGCGACGGACTGAAACGATGCGATGTTTGTAAATCCCGGCTGTTAGTGGCCGTTTCGGGAGGTGCCGACAGTGTGGCTCTGCTCCGGGGGCTGGTCGATCTCAGCCCGGAATTCTCGCTGGAATTATTTGTTGCTCATCTCAACCACCGGTTAAGAGGTCGTGATAGCGACGCAGATGCGGTCTGGGTCCGTGAGCTTGCGGCATCACTGAATCTTCCCAGTGAAATTGGAGAAATTCCGGATGGGATTCTCCCTGCAAATGCCAGCGGACTCGAAGAGCAGGCTCGGCGACTTCGATATGAATTTCTGGAGATTTCAGCGGCAAAATTCAGATGTCCCGCAGTCGCTCTCGCTCACACGGCAACCGATCAGGCGGAAACGGTATTGCATCACATCCTTCGTGGGACAGGAATCGCCGGATTGTGCGGTATACCACGTACGAGATCGACCGCGTCGGGTCGCTTGTTGGTCCGCCCGATTCTTTCCGTGATTCGAGGGGAAATTGAAGGCTTTCTGTTGGAGCGAAGTCAAAGCTATCGAACGGATTATTCGAATTCCGACACAGCGATGACTCGTAACAAACTTCGCCACGTCGTCCTCCCCCTGCTCCGGGAAGAAATCAATCCTCAGGTCGACGCCGCACTTTGCAGGCTGGCGGAACAAGCGACGGAAATTGAAAAAGCGATCCAAGATACCGCTTCAAAATTACTCGCACGTTGTCAGTTGGACCTGCAGCCAGACTCGTGTCACCTTGATGTCACATTATTAGCAGGCCAGCCGAGACATTTGATTCGAGAGATGTTTTGTGAGTTATGGCAAATACAAAACTGGCCACGTCAGGCGATGGGGTTTGCACATTGGAACAGATTGGTCGACATGCTGGCCAATCGTAAGTCAGTTGATTTTCCCGATGGAATCGAAGCTCGGTTTCATTCTGATTGCCTGCTGGTGCTTCGCCGGGTTTGACCGACAAAATGCGATCCCATCGAACGGCCATAAACTGCAGGCAGAACGAAGGTCTCTGTTCCGGTGGCACCGATTATGACGGTATCAGTTCGTGCTGACGTATCAAGAACTACGTTCCCATTCATGGAAAGATGTCTCGCGACCCGTTAGCATGCCATCCCTTTCGCCGGGTTCACTGGCGGCTGGCCGTCAGTGACGGCAACGGAGTCGTTCGCAAGGATGCGCCTTCTCAAAACTTCTAATGGTGGAAACAACAATGAGTGGTGGAAACAGTGAGAGTGTGGCACCCAACGCACAGCGTCTGCTGTGGGCGGGATTTATGGCGATTCTCGCCGCAGGCGTCGGATTCGCGATCCGCGGCGGAATTTTTGACAACTGGCAAGCGGCGTACGGCTTTTCGAGTACTCAACTGGGTGCAATCGGTGGTGCCGGTTTTTCGGGATTCTGTTTCGGAATCATCATTGGCGGCGTGCTCTGTGACAAGATTGGTTACGGAAAACTGGTCGCGACAGCATTTGCCCTGCACGTTCTATCGGCCGTCGTCACATTCGGTGCTTCAACTCCTGATAACGCATACAACATGTTGTTCTGGGGGATGTTTCTGTTTGCTTTGGCGAACGGCTGCCTGGAAGCAGTTGCCAATCCTCTAGTGGCAACCCTCTTCCCGAATAATCGAACTCACTATCTCAACATTCTGCATGCCAGCTGGCCTGCCGGATTGATCCTCGGCGGTATCCTCGGATGGGTACTGGACGATCGCATGAAGCTGGATTGGAAACTTCAACTCTCGTTGTATCTAATCCCAACCGTGATTTACGGCATCATGTTCCTGGGTCAAAGCTTCCCAAAATCAGAAGCGTCCAAGAAGGGTCTGAAGCTGGGTGACATGCTCCAGGACGTCGGGATTCTCGGTGGGCTTGTTGTTTGCTTCCTGTTGTCGATGTTCCTGGGCGACGTTCTGAAGGGTATTCCGCAATTGGGTGAAGACAACGCCAAGTACATCGGGTACGCCGTTGGAGCGGGCTTATTGCTCGCGGTGGGATTCATTACGAAGTTCTCGATGGGATCGATTCTGCTGTTCATTTTGTTCATCACACACGCGCTCGTCGGTGCCGTTGAGCTGGGGACCGATGGCTGGATCCAGAACATCACCGGAAACATCCTGTCGTCTGAACAAGGTAAAATCCTGTTCGTGTTTACATCTGCATTAATGTTTGCCTTGCGGTTCTGTGCCGACTTCATCGAAAAGAAGATCGGTGTCTCACCAGTCGGACTTCTGCTGACTTGTGCGATCCTGGCCTGTATTGGCCTTAACTTAACCAGCCGCATCGAAGCATTCAGCGGTGCATTACTTGCGTTGACCGTTTACGGCATTGGAAAAACGTTCTTCTGGCCAACCATGCTCGCCGTCGCCTCCGACCGGTTCCCCCGCACGGGCGCGATCGCGATCAGCATCATGGGTGGAATTGGAATGATGTCAGCCGGTTTGATCGGTTCGCCAGGTCTGGGATATTTCAAGGACCGATATTCGGGTGAAGCCCTGCAAAAGGCGAGTCCTGAGTTGTACGCGTCGAGCAAGGCCGAAAAGTCCAGTAAGTTCCTGATTTTCCCGGACGCTTACGGCCTGGACGGAAAGAAGCTTGGTGCGGCACAGAAGACACTCGAAGACCTACGCAAGATTGGTGGCGAACAGAAAGTAATGGACACGATTCGCAAACCTGATTTCCCAAGGAATGTACTGGAGACGATTCGCAAGATTGGTGATATGGGAGAAGCTTCGTTGGCAAAACTTTCCGCCGACGAGCAAAAGCTGATCAAACCCAGCATTAAGTTGATCGAATCCAGTATCAAGGGAGACGTAGAAAAACCGACTGCCGATTCCGGTACGTCGGCAACAATGACCGCCGATGAGCGAAAGTTGAGCGAAGAGCGCAAGGTGATAGATTTAATCGTATCCAGCATCAAGTTGATCGAAATCAGTAACAAGGTAGACCGAGATGCCCCGGTTGCTGATTCCGAAATTTCCGAAACCATGGCGGCCGCTGAGCAAAAGTTGACCAAATTGATCGAACCCAGTTTCAAGTCAATCGAATCCAGTGTCAAGTTGATCGAATCCAGTATCAAGGGTGACCGAGATACACTGGTTGCCGATTCGGTTATTCCAGCAACGATGGCAGCGATCTATCTGTGCCTTTTGATCTACTTCAAGGCAATCGGTGGTTACAAACCGGTAACGATCGAATCGGGGACTTCATTGGGAACAGCCGAAAGCTGACTCTGATCCTCGTTTTAGTCATGACAACATGAGTTGAACTTCTCTTCAGCCGGGAGTATCTGAGATGATACTCCCGGCTGTTTTTGCAATGAATCTGAACGTGCCATGATGATTGCCACGCGTCTATCGGAATTGAACGAGAAGCTGAGATGAACGATCGGCTCAACTGGCTTCCGGACGAACTTCAAAAACTGTCCGAAAAAGGACTGTTTCGACGCCGTCGCGAGGTTAAGCCGATTGGGGATGGACGGGTATTAATTGACGGAGGCGATGCCTGGGACTTCGCCTCCAACGACTACCTCGGTCTTGCCAACGATCCGCGAGTTGTCGCGGCGGCAACAGAGGGACTTCGCTCGCGCGGTGTCGGGTCAAAAGCCAGTCCGCTGGTATCGGGTCGAACAGACCTGCACGTAAATCTTGAACGCGCTTTAGCCGAGTTCGAAGGGGCCGAAGCCGCCATCCTGTTTCCGACGGGAATGGCGGCCAATGTCGGCACGGTGGCCGCATTAGCAGGTGCCGGCGATGTGGTTTTTTGCGATCGCTGGAACCATGCGAGCCTGGTTGACGGTTGCAGACTCTCAGGAGCTCGGCTTCGTGTCTATCGGCACGATGATCTGCCGGGGCTACAGCGGTCATTGGCTCGGGAGAGGGCTCGGCGCAAGTTTCTCGTAACGGACAGCGTATTCAGCATGGATGGCGACCTGGCCCCGCTTCCCGAGCTGTGCGAGATCGCTGAAAAGCATGATGCGACAGTGATCCTTGACGAGGCTCACGGAACCGGCGTTTTTGGCGAACGAGGTCGAGGTGTTGCGGAACTGCTGAATGTCGAAGAGCGGATCAGCGTTCGGATTGGCACATTAAGTAAGGCCATCGGATCACTTGGCGGATTCGTGACCGGCAGCCAGACGTTGATCGATTTCTTATGGAACAAAGCCCGGACACAGATTTATTCGACTTCCCTTCCACCATTACTTTGTGCCGCTGCAACTGCGGCCGTGGA
This sequence comes from uncultured Schlesneria sp., assembly GCA_903899985.1. Taxonomy (GTDB): domain Bacteria; phylum Planctomycetota; class Planctomycetia; order Planctomycetales; family Planctomycetaceae; genus Schlesneria. Next base: position 59,672 of record CAIULL010000254.1, on the reverse strand, counting down.
AATTATCAAGTCAGAGCCGTCGCGACGTGACCGGCTTCACGCCCTCTGCCGACTGTTTCGAGATCAGCTTGCCAGCAATTGTGTCGTCCCCTTCCCTGGTTCTGTTGGGCCGATCGTCCCCATTGTTCTGCAAGAACCTCAGGCGGCAATGAATGTCGCCGAACGACTTCTGGAACACGGTTTTCTGGTCGGAGCGATCCGTCCTCCGACTGTCCCTACAGGAACATCGCGGCTGCGGGTTACACTGCACAGCAACCTGCCGGAGGAAGTCGTAACGACTCTGGCCGTGAAAATTGGTGAATTGATACCTGCTTCCCGATCGACATAAGTCGGCAAATGTTTCAACCTAGGGCTAAAACGCCACCCCCTCCACGGAGGTGGTTAAAGACCCTGTGAACCAGAATTATTCTCGATTTAATCGCAAGTATAAAGACGCTAGGGCAAATGCCCGTTAACCACCCCAGAGGGGGTGGGGTTTCGTTTTTATCACGCACTTGATCGTTGTTTCCTGGCGAAATAATTGCTCACGCAATTGACGAGTGGGCCAATGTTTGAGTTCCATCGGGGCTTTTGCTAACGTCCGCATGAGAAATCACCCTTGCCTTGCTGATGTTGGGATCTCTGTAGACCGTTTGGTCTGGGACGTGCAGACATGACGATTTTCAAACGCATCATTGATCGTGAGATCCCTGCCGAAATCCTGTTCGAAGATGAACAATGCCTCGCGTTTCGGGATATCAATGGTCAGGCACCGACTCATGTTTTGATCATCCCCAAGAAAGAAATCCCTTCGCTGGATGATTCGACGGATGACGATGCTCCATTGCTGGGACATCTCCTTTGCGTCGCCCGCAAACTCGCTGTTCAATTGCAACTGACTGATGGCTATCGAACAGTCATCAATTGTGGCCGAAATGGAGGACAATCGGTGAACCACCTTCATATCCATCTGCTCGGCGGACGACCTCTCAGTTGGCCTCCGGGTTAACAAAAGATACTCCGTTCAACACCACACGGAAGATTTAAGCAGACTGATCCATCCCCCCTACCCTCATGTTTCACACCTTAGGAAAAAATTCATGGCAACTCGGAAGCTGATCCTTGCTTTTACGGTCCTCTTCGCAATGGGGGCACTATTAGTAGCTCAGTCACAACCAGTTCCCAAGACGGGGCTTGGAATGACCGAAGCGGCCAAGGGTTTTCTCGCGGCAATTACCCCTGACCAGGTCAAAGTGACGTCGTTCAAATACGATGACCCTGAGCGATTGAACTGGCATTTTATTCCTCGCGAGAGAAAAGGATTGCCGCTCAAGGCCTTGGAAGGAGCACCTCTCCAGGCCGCTCAAAAACTGATCCGTAGTGGCCTGTCGGAAGCGGGCTACGATCAGGCGTTGAACGTCATGAGCCTTGAAGAGGTGCTGTATCTGATCGAACCGGGCGAACGAGCCTATCGACGTGATCGCCGAGATCCCGGCAAGTACTATATCAGTATTTTCGGTACACCTTCCGAAACCGGCCTGTGGGGTTGGCGCGTCGAAGGTCATCACCTGTGCCTCAATTTCAGCATCAAAGACGGCAAGGTGATTGGCAGCACGCCCGAGTTCTTCGGAGCCAACCCTGGCACAATCGAAGCTGGTAAGGGCCGAACGATCCGTGTCTTGGGACCTGAAGAGGACATCGCTCGTCAGATCCTGAAGCTCTGTAATCCCGAACAACAAAAGTTGTGCTGGGTCAGTAAAGAAGCCCCTGGTGAAGTTCCGTTAGGTCCCGTCGCTGCTCAACCAAATCCTCAAGCTGTCGTCGGCGAAGCGGTCGGACTTCCGGTCAGCAAAATGTCTGATGATCAGAAGAAATTGATGCAGGAACTTTTGGGAGAATACCTGAAGAACCTTCCCGATGATGTTGAAGCGGAGCGTCGCACCGCATTGAATTCAGCAGGTCTGGATAAAATCACGTTTGCCTGGTACGGCGAACCGGATCTGCATCAGGCACACCATTACCGAGTGCAGGGGCCGACCTTCGTCATCGAATACAACAACACCCAGAACAACGCCAATCACGTCCATTCGATGTGGCGAAACCTGGCGGGCGATTTCGCGCTACCGGCGAAATAATTGAAATCTCGGTCGTTCGAACGCGTTTTAGTCGCGCTGCAAAAGACTCTGTTGCGTTTGCCGTTGAGCGTTGTTTCAACGAATAAAACTTAACAAAATAGTGCCAACAATAATTGCGGACAATGCGACAATTGCTGCCACAGCTTTTCGACGTTCGTAGTTAACTCCAACCTCTTTTGCAAATATGATCATATTCCATAGCAGCCAAAGTGCCATTGCGGTCTCCGCCCAGAAGAAAGGCGACAAGAGTCGGGCAGTTCCCTTTGCACCCATGATTTCGGGAATGCCAGGAAGCATTGCCACCGAAATCATGATGGCGGTCAAGAGGAATTGAAGCGACCCAAATGTGAAAAGAAATCCAATTGCGCGGCGTTCAATCCACCGCGTTCGATACGTGGGACCACACAAAGAACTAGGTGCGGAACGATGTCGTATCGGGCCCGGCAGATTTACAACGATATTGGCTACCTTCTCTTTAAACGACCTAAGTCCTTTATGGTTCCAACAAACAATTTGTAATTGACCTTCAGGACGACGCTCGATTTTCGCGTGGATAAATTGCTCCCATTCGTCCAGTGTGCGCGACTCGTCGATCACAAATAAAAGCCGGCCATGCCCCAATGCGTCACTTGCAAGTTTAATTTCTTCACTGACAAAACTAGTAACGTCAGTCAGATCGAGGATTGCAATTCTTGCGGATTGCAGGGAGTTCCAAAGGCGTGCTTTCCAATCTTCGCCGGCCTCAAGGTCCATGTATTTCGGAGTACAGTATCGATACGCCCAGATCGCTGGACCAATGACATACCCCCATACCGCAATCTTTCTTTTTCGCGGATCTCTGATACCCGTCAATCGAAATTGAGGACCAAGCGCCTCTTGAATAGCGATCCGAACAGGATACGACGCCAAATCATTTCGAAATGATCGAAGATAGATCGCGTTAGGCTTCTGATTTGGCATCATAAAAGTCATCACGATCGCCTTCATCCATACTCCGATGGTAATTAAAAATGCAATCATTGCAGCAATAACGACTTTTTCGACGGCCCAAAAACAAACCGCCGTCAACAGTACGCTTATCCATGCGAGTCCGATAATCACAAAGCCAATTCTTCGAATCAAGAAACGCAATTCAAACAGTGGATCTTCTAGTTCGATGATGCTGGACGAGGGGATGCACTTCTCATGCTGTTGCTCGGACATCAACGCGAACCAAAGAAATAAGTTCGATGTGACGTCCAAAAACATTACGATGATGCGGCTCAATGTCGATATAACATCTACGACGTCAGAATTGATATTGCCTTTAAAAGAGCTATATGCAATAGCAGGCCCTAATATTACAAGAAACACATAGTTAACCGCCTTTAAAATAAGTCCGCAAAGCGCAACTTGTCCTATGCGTACATCTGTGGTTTTCGATAACGATAGTCCAATTATCCCACCACATAATACGGCTAAATAAGGTAACGAGCGGCAGGTCATATCTATTGACCACCAGGTAAAGGATGGCTCCGATAATCGACGCAGTTTCTCGCCAAAATAGCAAATGTAGATTACCCAGAGCCCCAGTAAAATAATACCAGTAAAACACTCAAATGCAGCACGATTACCAAAAACCGCTTTGTTCTCGTGTGTTGAATTTTCTCGTTCCGACCCGTTTGTCTCCACTGTGGTTCCGATCGCATAAATTCCGACAAGTAGCGCGATCAGAGCGAACGAATCTAGTAACGTCTCACCGTACCAAAAAGTCCACATCCAAAAGTGCCGACTCTCTTGGTTACTCCAGAATTGCGCTTGTTTGTCCGTGTCCCTCTTTGTCGCCGCTCCATCGACTTCCTCTTCAAGCCCAATTTCGTTGTTGGCATGGTCGTACCAATCCTCCACAAAAATACCGCCTCCGACCAGCAAATGCGAAAGTAGCACTGTGACAAAAGCCAGACTTGCCCAAGCTCTTACATTCTTATTAACGCGCACGCGAGAAAAGGTTATTGCCAAGAGGATGATGTCAACGATTAGCTGCGGAGACAACCAGCTTAAGTTCCACAGCAATTTGTACGAATAGTTCATGGCCGATGCGTTGGAAAAGAGCTACGAGAATGGGGTTCGCGTCTATGAGAAATCACGGACAACGCGATGAAAAACAACCAGAACACGAATCGAAAATCCGTTTTACGACGAATGAAATGGAACGTAACGTCAGAATCGCGGTTTTCTCGTAAAGCGTTCGGGACGGTTAATTCTAAAACTGCAGTTGATCGCAATCAACAACAATTGCGGCATTTGTCAGGTCCGGTTCATTAAATCTCGAACTTCGCTCCCAGCACTTTGGCGAAGTCTCTTAGCCAGGCAGGATGAGCCGGCCAAGCGGGGGCTGTGACAAAATTCCCGTCGACATAAGAATGATCGACGGGGACGGCGACATATTGCCCCCCTGCTGCGGTGATTTCCGGTCCGCAGGCGGGATAGGCCGTGCAGCGACGGCCTTTGATGACTCCGGCAGCGGTCAGTAACTGAGCACCATGACAGATCGCGGCGATCGGTTTTTGATCCTTGGCGAATGATCGGATTAGATTCAGAACATCTTCGTTCAAACGCAGATACTCGGGAGCTCGACCACCGGGAATCACCAACCCGGCGTAATCGCTGGCTTTGATTTCCGCAAACGTTGCATTCAACGTGAAATTGTGACCCGGCTTTTCGCTGTAGGTTTGATCCCCTTCAAAATCATGGATCGCTGTGCGGACTTTGTCTCCGGCTTTTTTACCGGGACAGACGGCGTCAACTTGATAGCCGACAAACGACAACGCCTGGAATGGAACCATGATTTCGTAATCTTCGACGAAATCTCCGGCGAGGAGCAACAGTTTCTTAGCTGACATTGGTTTGACTTTCTTTTTTCATTTACGATTTGACGTTGATCAAAAGAGACAGGTCGTCGAGCCCCTTCAGGGCAAGCCACGTTTTGTGTGATCCTCACCCAGGGCGGCGCTCGAAGACGAGCTTGCCCTGGGCTGGTATCTGTTGCCCATTCAGGGCAATAAGTCCTTTTAGGGTGATGCCTTCTAGAACGATGCCTTTTTGACGCAATAAAACATCTTCAAGCGAATACCATGTTTCATCCGTTAACTATGAGCTACTGCGGGAATTCTTATGTGGAGGCTGGAAGCCTCCACTACGGCTATCTCTGCCGTTTGCGTTGAACTCGCATTGAGAGAAATTCTCCCAATGCTTTTTGGTAGGGTTGTTCGGTCGTCAGTGACAGAAAATCGATTCCGGCTGAACCGCATTGTTTGATCAGCCCCTCGCGAAACGCCTTGAATCGTGACAGATACAGTTTTCGCAATCGATGCGGGTCGGCCAGGATCTCCTGGCCTGTTTTTTCGAGGTTTCGGAATTGAGTTGGCTGGGTATAGGGGAACTCTTCTTCTTCCGGGGCTGTGATTTGAAAAAGAATCACTTCATGGCGTGCCATCCGCAATTGCTTTAAAGCCGCTGCAAATGATTCCAGATTGTCAAAACCATCGGTGAATAGAAATACCAGACACCGCCGTTTCAATGACGGCAGAATCTGAGCGACGACGTTTCCCAGACTCCCTTCCTGCCCTGGGCTTCTAGCTTCAAGCAACCTGACGATCTGCCCGAACGTCTCGCGATTCGTGGATGGTTCCCACCGGTCTTTCACCTTCGTGTCGAACGTGATCAACCCACATCCATCGCGCTGGCTCAGCAAAAGATAGGCAAGCGATGCCGCCAGTTGTCGAGCATAGTCGAACTTGCTGATCGTCTTACCTCGAAACGCCATGCTGCCCGAACAATCGACGAGCAGGTACGCACGAAGATTCGTTTCTTCTTCGTATTCCTTGACGTAGTAATGACCCGTTTTGCCGTAGGCTCGCCAGTCGATATGCCGGATCTCATCACCGGGGTAGTACTGCCGATGTTCAACGAATTCGACACTCGAGCCTTTGAAAGGGCTTTTGTGCTGCCCGATCATGTAACCTTCGACGATCATCTTGGCGACGACTTCCAGCCCGCCAAATCGAGCGAGTGCCGTTGGATCGTCAAGCGATGCCGGAGTTTTTGAGCCAAACATGAGTCGATGCGTTACAAAGAGAAATCACTCACAGGAATTGAACTCGCCGGTCTGATTGCACTCGCCAGTATTCGAGAATCGCGTCAACAAACGGGACTGGTGATTTTGCGGGGTTGATGATTCCTGCAGCTTTCTTTTCCACCCCCTTTTTCTCGGGGTCAGCAGCTCGTTCAACGGGTTGTTCGACAATCGGCTTTCCTTCAGCCAATTGTTTTTTAATTCCATCGAGTGCTGAATTCAGTTGTTTATCCACGAACGTCGATTGTGGAACCGTTCCATCCTTGCGAATGACTTCGCGTTCACGTCGGGAATTATCCAAATCACGCATTTCGTCGAATGTCATCTTATATTCATACCCAGGGTCAGGCATGACGCCCCATTCGTCTTTTTCTGTCGCTTTAGGGAACCGGTGGATGTTCTTGCCGCTCGGTCGGTGGTAACTGGCGGTTGTCAGTTTCAATGCGCTCTGGCCCCCTTCCAGTTCAACCACGTTCTGCACACTTCCTTTTCCCCAGGTCCGTTCACCAACGATAATCGCGCGCTTATAGTCCTGCAGGCAGGCGCTGACGATTTCGGCCGCTGACGCGCTATAGCGATTGACGAGCACGGCCATTGGAAAACCACTGAAAGTTCCGGCTTTCTTGGCTTCAACGAAGTGTTCTTCTGTGTTGCGTCCCTTCGTGCTGACGATCACTCCGTTCGAGATAAAGAAATCAGCGATGGCAGTCGCAGCGGTCAACAGGCCACCGGGATTGAACCGCATATCCAGAACCAGTGCCCGCATCCCCTCTTTTTGGAGTTTCGTTAAGGCGTCGTGGATTTCTTCGGCACTGTTGCGTCCGAAACTGGTCAGGCGGATGTAGCCGATTTTTTCCTTTTCATCGAGCATGAATGACCACTCCCCTTTGGCATCGTAATGGTCGCCCAGAACGGTTGGGGTCTTGATGACATCTCGGGTGACTTCGATGGTTACAGGAGTCTCAGAACCTTCGTGCTGTAATTTGATTTTCACTGATGCTCCTGGCTTGCCACGCATCAGCGAGATCGCAGAATCCATTTCGCGACCTTCCTGGAAGTCGGCGGTCAATTTGTCGTCGATTTCCAGAATACGGTCACCTGCAAGCACACCTGCCTTGTAAGCGGGGGTCCCCGGTAGAGGGGTCATAACCATCAGCTGACGTGTCCGTGGATCAATCGTGACCTGGATACCGATCCCACCGAATTCCTGTTCGACATGTTCCGTAAAACTTCGTAACTCCTGTTTGTCGATGTACGACGAATAGGGATCGAGTTTCAGAAGCATGCCTCGCATCGCGGCTTCGATCAATTCGCGCTTGTCGACTTGAGTGACGTAATTGCGGTCAATCTGTTCGAAGGTATCTACGAAGACCTTCATCAATTCGTAGTATTCATCTTCGGTTGCTGCACGGGCCGAATTCACAAACAACCCGCTGCCGACCACGATCAACAGAACCGTCAACCCAAATTGCCGCCACTGCATCATCTCATTTCCTTCGCTCAGTTCGATCAGTCGTTCCCTCGATTTGCTCGCATCCGGCATCGCCGAATTGTGAATCTTCGATGAATGAAGAATACGTCGTTCACACCTTAGCGGCAAGACTTGCATCGCAAATCAAGCCTCAATCAGTTTTTGTATTACATTCGTCGCCGCTTCAATAACCGCTTCAAGACACCCTTGAGCGAGTACCGAAACCTCCTCTTCGTACAGCCCGAGTCCGTAACTTGTCGTTTCAGGCAGATACCAGACAGTCGAGCCGTTAGCGATCGTTCCGATGATCAAGGGAACATTTGGAAATCGCGTGCGTAACGTTCGTTGCAGAACATTATAGTGTTCGCCGTCCAGAGCCAGCCAGACGGCATCGCCGATCCGCCACGCGATCACTGGATACGGATAACTTTCGCCTGGCGGTAGCGGTGCAAAGCGAATCAAACGCCTGGTGGTTCGTTCGACCATCGCATGAGCATTACGAATCGCTTCGGCATCTCCTTTGGCAATCACCGCCTGTTCTTCAGCTCGATGCTGCAATTCTTCCTGTTCGAGGTCCGCACGAGAAGGTAGGTCGCTGCGGTATTTGAGCGGCACTAGGTCTTGCCGAACAATCCACCGTGAATGTTGTGAGGCACGTTCGACAGGCTCCGGAGAGTACTTCCAGATGCCGAGAGTTGCGCCGGAAATCACAGGCCCGACATATTCAAACTCGACACCGGGGACAGGCAGGGATTCCAGGGCCGCCAGCGCTGCATATCCCAATTCCCGACCATTCCGATCCGCAACGTCGACATCACCAACAAAGCCGTGTTTCGGACCGATGTCACCCGAAGCCCCCTGGATAAAAAGGCAAGGAGCATGAGTCGCCGCTTCAATGACTTCACGCATGGCACCGATATAGTCCGGGCTGATGAGTGTATTCTCCCATGCTAACGTCGTCGGATGACATGCGTAGTTCACGAATGTCGCGATGGAAGACCCTGTATCGGAGGTGACGCGTCCGATAATGACCGTCTCGTCTGTCACGCCATCGGGGTTGTAACCGCATACGTATCGGCCACGTTCGGCATCGAAGTAATCACGATTCTGCGCCAGGCTGCAGCGGCCTTGGCCATACACAATCGTCGCTGGGACAGAGCGACGCTGAGACTCCCGAACGAGATCACTGATCTTCGTCGCAAGATCTTTCAGGTAGGGTTCAATCAAGTCGCCCCCCGGAAGATCCTTTCGTTCCAGTCCCATCAACCCCGCACCGTGCGTATGAGAAAAAAAGACGATCAGTGATTCACGACCCAATCCCGTCGCAGCACTGATCGAGTCAAGCAACTGATTCATCTCCTTCGGCCATAACAAGCAGTGATCCAAGGCCGTCAACACGACGGGCGGTTGCCCATCGTCGGACAAGCTTTGCAAATACAGTACCGTCGCCGTTAGCGGCCGATGCACTCCGGTGGATCGGTTGTGTGTGGCGGCTCCCCACATGCGATGGAATGTCCCGACGACGGGGGTCACATCACAACGAGCGACGCCAGCAAGACACCGACTTTGAGGGGTTTTGACTCGGTTCATGTATTGGATTTCCAGTTAAGTAATCGACAATTCATATTATGAGAGCGGCCGAGTCGAACCGCCAATGATACGGACGACATGAGATGCGGCATCTTCGGAAAGCCAAACGCCTGTTAATCAGCCATCGACGATAACGCCAAGCCTCCCTTTCGAGTAAACATCAGCACGATCAGAGCCCAAACAATTCGTTGAAAAAACGAATTGGAATGATGGGACAGTTTGGACTTATTTGAAAGGACATCATTCGCCCATCGTCCCATAAGTCCTATTGGTCCCATTACTGCAGGTCAGGCCCGTGCAGCCAGAAGGTTCTTGCACAACGGCGGCGTTATCCACCCGCCACCGCCCCCACGACAAAAAAGGGCTCAACGCCCGCTAAGACTGCGTCAGGTAACGGTATATCCGCCGGCTCAAACGAAAGATCTTCGCCACAAGCGAAGAACCTCAGGAAAGGTCTCCGCTTCAGCGTCACGTGATCCCTAATTGTGCCGCGAAGCAAGGGATAATCAGCCTCAAGTTTGTCGAGAATCGCATTTCGTGTTGCGGTCCCTTCGACCTCAACCGTGACCTCGCTTCCGACTTTGGCTAACGTTTGCAGATGCGGCGGGAGAACAATACGAATCATGGCAGCGTCTGGACCTCAACCGCAACCACTGGAGGAAGATCCCGCACGATCGGCATCCAATGGTCTCCGGAATCGGCTGAGGCATATACCTGGCCTCCGGTTGTGCCGAAGTACACTCCGCATTGATCAAGCGAATCAACGGCCATCGCGTCGCGCAATACGTTGACATAACAGTCGCGTTGTGGAAGCCCATTCGTGAGTGCTTCCCAATCGTTTCCACCCGTTCGACTGCGAAAGACCTGCAGCTTTCCGTCCAGCGGATAGTGTTCCGAGTCACTCTTGATCGGGACGACGTAAACCGTTTCGGGTTCATGAGCGTGGACATCAATGGTAAATCCAAAGTCAGTTGGCAGGTTACCGCTGACCTCGTGCCACGAGTCTCCGGCGTCGTCACTGCGCATCACATCCCAATGTTTCTGCATGAACAGGACGTTGGGACGTGATCGATGTGCGGCAATCCGGTGAACGCAATGGCCGACTTCGGCCGTCGGATCAGGAATATGGTTTGACCTGAGGCCTCGATTGATCGGCTTCCATGTCTGGCCACCATCATCCGTTCGAAATGCCCCTGCAGCCGAAATGGCGATGAAGATTCTTCGTGGGTCAACCGGATCGATCAGGATGGTATGCAGGCACATCCCCCCTGCACCGGGCATCCAGTTGGCTCCAGTCCCTTGTGTTCGAAGCCCCGAAAGTTCGTGCCATGACTTTCCGCCATCACTGGTCCGAAACAAGGCGGCGTCCTCAACTCCAGCGTAAACCGTATCGGGATCGGATAAGGAAGGTTCGAGATGCCAGACTCGTTTGAATTCCCAGGGGTGCGGTGTGCCATCGTACCATTGATGAGTCCCAGGAATACCGTCGTAGACAAATTTGTTATCGACCGGTTCCCAAGTTTTGCCACCATCGTTGGAACGCTGAATTAATTGCCCGAACCAACTGCTTGATTGAGACGCATAAATTCGATTCGGATCAACGGGAGAACCCTTTAGATGATAGATTTCCCAACCGCCGAAAAAGGGACCGTTGACATCCCATTTTTCGCGTTTCCCATCGGAAGTGAGGATGAATGCACCTTTACGCGTACCGACAAGAACACGAACTTGGGCCATGAGATTTTCCCGCTGAGGTATCATACCGCAGAAACCGGTTCAAGCCGTTCGCTACGACTTTTCGCTCGCCGCAAACGTACCGATCAAAGCAAAAACCGTCAATTATCAATTCTTTTATTTCTATGAGTTGTGATGGATGCCGACAATTACGAAGCCGATTGATTAGAATCAGAAGGGGGCGTTAAACGCACCATGCCTCGGCTGCATTTCCTTGAATAGATGACCCTCAGGCAGTTTTTCGGGCACAACGTTGATTCGTGAGCATGACCGCATGAAACATCAGTGCTTCAACCGTCATCACACCATTTCGCTCGTTGCAGCGTTCGTGTTTTCATCGACGTTCGTGTTCGCAAATGAAGACATAAAAACCAAAGAATTTGTCGAAGTCGTTCAACCACTGCTTCAATCGAAATGCATTTCCTGCCACGGTGTGGAGAAGCAAGAAGGTGGTTTACGACTTGATTCGCTGACGGCAGCAAAGCGTGGGGGCGATACCGGGCCTGCGATCATCCCCGGGGATCTCGCGAAAAGTCGACTGATTGAAGCCGTACGGTTCAGAAATCCTGACTTGCAGATGCCACCCAAGTCCCGGCTGTCAGACCGGGAAATCAAAGTTCTGGAACACTGGGTCGAGTCGGGAGCTTATTGGCCTGTGCAAGCGATGCTGCCTGTCGAAGATGAATCACGGCAAGCCATACCAATGGGGAATGCTTTTACCGATGCGAACAACCCGATTCGAAAAATATTTGGCGGTGAGAGACTCGACTTGTGGTCTTTAAAAAAGCCAGTGATTGATGAATCGTGTTTCAAGGGGCCCGAGGGTCTGGCTGCGGAATCAGTACAACACCTCGCTCCTGGATTGATCGACTGGTTAATCCGAAAACGCCTGACTGATGCGGGGATCGTTCCTTCAGTTCAAGCGGACAAACGAACCTTAATCCGTCGATTGAGTTTTGACCTGACTGGATTGCCGCCGACACCCGATGACGTGCGAAGTTTTGTTGAGGATTCATCGTCAAACGCGTACGAAAACCTGGTCGACCGACTGTTGGATTCCCCACGTTATGGCGAGCGTTGGGCGCGACATTGGCTCGATGTTGTTCGCTATGCCGATACCGAAGGATTTGAACGTGATGAATACCGGCCATTAGCTTGGCAATACCGCGATTATGTCATTCGCTCGTTCAACCAGGATAAGCCCTATGACCAGTTCATTCGAGAGCAACTCGCTGGGGACGAGCTCGTTGATGGTCCGGCGAAGAACGCTAATGAAGCCGACAAGTTAATTGCCACGGGATTCTTGAGACTGGGCCAATGGGACAGTACCGCCCCGATTTTCCAGGAAGAAGTTCGACATCGGGACCAGCAATTGGCAGACCTGACAAACACAACGGGTTCGGCCTTTCTGGGATTAACCTTTTCGTGCTGCCAATGTCATGATCATAAGTATGATCCGCTCTCACAGGCTGACCACTTTCGCCTGCGGGCGTTCTTCGCGGGTGTGACTCCTCGAAACGATCTGGTGATTGAATTGGCTGATGATCTGGAAGAGATCGCCAGGCACAACGCCGCAGTTGATGAAGAGTCGGCACCGCTGAAAGAGGAACAGTCGAAGCTGGATAAGGACAAGAGCGAGGATCAGCCTCGATACGACGAACTCAGTAAAACGATCGCCCAGATCGAAACGAAGAAACGTTCGACCCGTATGGCCATGGGAGCGACCGATTCCGGTGCGGAAGCTCCGGAGACGCATGTGTTTTATCAAGGTGACTTTTCGCAACCGCGCGAAGAAGTTCCACCCGGATTCGTCTCGGTTCTTGATCCAAATCCGGCAACGATCGAACCACCCCGAGCTGATACGACGGGCCGTAGGCTGGCGTTGGCCAACTGGATTGCCTCATCGGAAAATCCGTGGACAGCTCGAACGCTGGTCAACCGCGTCTGGCAGCATCACTTTGGAGTGGGGCTTGTCGCGACTGCAAATGATTTTGGCTTTAGTGGCGCGCGGCCGACACACCCCGAGTTACTCGACTGGCTTGCCATCGCTTTTATCAACGATGGGTGGTCGATCAAGAAACTGCATCGTGCGATCGTCTGTTCTGCGACTTATCGGCAAACCAGCAATGCAACTCGTCCTGATATGGGGTCGCATGACAATGGCCGCAATCAGGAAAAAGATCCGGAAAACAGGCTGCTTTGGCGACAAAACGTTGTTCGTCTTGATGCCGAGACGTTGCGTGACAGTTTGCTTTCGGTATCCGGCGCATTGAAGTCAGCCGATTCGGGCAAGCCACGCTGGCCGAATGTGCCGATCGATTTACTGCATGCTCAACCGGGAATCCTAGAAGCAAAGGACGGCGGGGACGGGGGGCGGATGCAAGGCTGGTACGAAGATCCCGTTGAAGAAACGGATGTCCGCAGTGTGTTTCTCGTCCGCAAACGAGCGATGCCGATTCCGTTCCTGCAAGCTTTCGACCTTCCTGACACGACGGTTTCGTGTGCTCGCCGTGATACGACTGTTGTGGCGCCTCAAGCGTTGATGTTGTTCAACAGTCCTGAATCCATTCGCTTTGCGTCGATCCTGGCAGAACGAGTGGCTGAAGAGACTGGTCACGATTCAGATAGACGAGTCGAAGTCTTGTTTCAACGAGCGCTAAGCCGATCCCCCGACGCGAAAGAAAAAGCGATCTGCCTGGATCTCCTCCGTCGCCATACCGATCAACATCGGATCGATGGTGCTGAGGATCAAGCGGAATTATTGGCACTGCGCGATCTGTGTCGAGCAGTTCTTAATCTGAACGAGTTCATGTATATCGATTGATTGTTCTCTCATTCAGAGTCCGTTATGCCACTTGAAAACCTTAATTTTAATCGTCGAGACTTTCTTCAGCGGTCTGGAGCTGGCTTCGGTAGCGTCGCATTGGCCGCTTTGCTCGCGGAGGACACTCGTGCTGCATCACCGCAACAGACAACGATTGATCCGTTGAATCCCTTGATTGAGCGTTTGTCGCACGTTGCCTCAAGGGCGAAACAGGTCATCTTTCTGTTTCAATACGGAGGTCCTTCGACGTTTGATCTGATCGATTACAAACCCGAATTGATCCGGCTGAATGGGCAACCGGTTCCCGAATCGTTCAAAAATCAGAACGACAAGGTCGGTGGCGTCCTCAATCACTGTAAGGACGAACTGATGTCCGGCCCCTGGAAATGGGCTCAGCATGGTGAAAGCGGTTTGTGGTTTTCGGATTTGCTGCCACATACAGCTCAACATGCAGACGAATTGTGCCTGGTTCGGTCGATGTATAGTGACAGCTCGAACCACGCTCCCGCGACCTATTTGATGAATACGGGATCAATTCTGAGCGGCAAGCCGAGCATGGGATCGTGGGTGACCTATGGTCTTGGTTCGGTCAACCAGAACCTGCCCGGCTATGTCTTGTTATATAAAGTTGGAGGCTTGGGCGGGTCGGCCAACTGGAGTAATGGTTTTCTTCCTGCGGCGTTTCAGGGGACTCAGTTCCGTTACGAAGGCCCTCTGGCACTGAATCTGGAGCCTCCAGCAGATCTGGTTGGCGTTCAACGTTCGACGCTTGATGTCGTTCAGGAACTCAATCGAATGCATGCTGTACAACGGCCCGGTGTCCTGGAACTGGATGGTCGAATCGCTTCGTACGAACTGGCCTATCGAATGCAGTCTGAAGCAATCGATGTCGGCGAATTGGCTCAAGAGACGCAGCAGACGCAAAACGCATACGGGCTGAATGACGAGAATAAGAACAAGGTCCTGTTCGGACGAATGTGCCTGTTGTCGCGTCGATTAATTGAGAAAGGCGTCCGCTTCGTCCAGCTTTATAATGCCGTCGACAAGCTGGGCTGGGATGGACATGATAACAACACCGATTACCACCAGCGAAATGCGGCTCAAACGGATCAACCGATTGCCGCGTTATTGGCTGATCTTAAGCAACGCGGGTTGTTAGAGACGACGCTGGTTGTCTGGGCTGGCGAATTCGGTCGTACTCCGATGATGCAGGGGAATAACGGACGCAACCATAACCCCTATGGGTTTACAATCTGGATGGCGGGTGGTGGTGTAAAGTCAGGGCAAGCAATTGGTGCAACTGACGAAATTGGCCTGCGAGCCGTCGACCAGCCGCAACCCGTCAAAAACCTGCATGCAACGATTCTGACCGCATTAGGACTACGGCCAGATGACCTGTTCTTCGAAACGAATGGTCGGCAAGAACGGTTGACGGGCGTTGCCCAAAGCTGGAAGACGATTCCTGGTGTGTTGGGGTAACGGCAAGGAAACGCGGTCACCTTATTGAATTCAACGGTCCTATATGACCTGGTGAACCGATCGGAGCCAGTATGTTTTTCACGACCTCACGGAGCTTCTGCGGTACTGAGCGAAGCGAGCCAGGCGAAAACCGTGTCCCCGATTTGGCGATAACCTGTCGCCGCTGGATGAACTCCATTGTTCTGCCGGACGACCTTCAATTCCGCATGAGCATTAGGTGACACCGTTTCGGTCGGATAATTGTGAACGGTATCCAAGTTTACGTGTGTCGGGACCAGATGAACTGATTCGGATTGTCGACTTCCATACCGCTTGATCATCGCCGATACCAGAAAATGCTGGTTTCGTTTGTACTGCCAGCGTGTCTGGCCATTCGCATAGTTGCTGCCGAACGCATCCTGACTGGCTGCTGGAGGAACGGGAAGCATGACGCCAATCCGTGTGGCGGGACTGGCTGCTTTGACCATCTCGATCAACTTATCGTAGTGACCTAACATCTCCTGGATTCCGCCTGCGATGGTCTCGTCCTGATACGAAAAGATGTCGTTGGGACCAAGGAAGATCGTCACCGCGTCTGGATATCGTCCCTCATTCACATCCTGGCAATAGTGCTGGAATTCGAGCTTCACGGTGCCATCAGACTGCTTGTACAGAAACGGGCTACCTCGTTTTGAATAGTCTCCTTGTCGTGCAGTCTCCGCAAAATGAGTGACGAATCGTTGAGCCGTCCATCCGCCGTATCCCTCGTGGCGGTTCGGCCCCAACGTTGGTGCCACGCCGTGAGACCCGATCAATTTTAGAGCTCGCTGGCCCGGTTTGCCTGCGAGATCGAGTAAATGCTGTGAATAGACTGAGGCATGTGTCAGGCTGTCACCGATGAGTAACAAAGAGAGTGAATTGTTCTTGTCTGATTTGGTTGCCGAAACTTTGATAGTCGTGCTTCCGCGTGAGACAACCCGGTTCTGATCATCACGGACTTCCAACTGGAGCGGAACATCGCCAACGTCGGCCTCAGTTGGTGTCCAGGTCCATCTTTCGGCCTGTTGTTTGCCCTTGGGACATGTCACATCGAACGCATAATTTGCCGTGTTCAGCGTGAGAACCACGTTGTCAAAATAGATGTTTGCTTCGATCCCGGCCACAGCGAAGATTATGGGCGGCAAGCCCATTTGCAGCGGGTCGTCATTCTGTGCGCTTGGAGCCACCGGCGCAGGTTCAGCGGCTTCCGACAACGTTGCGGACGCCAAATAGCTGACTGTCAATGAGATGAGGGCGAACCAAGCGGCTGAAAACGACGGTTTGTTTTTTCGCATGACAACAGACTCCCATCGATTCGAGAGTTGTATTTGCTCAGTCAAATACCAAACCCAGGTGACGTTCGTCGTTTACGCCGTCGCGTTACCTGCCGATCGCATTTCGTTTCAAATACTGATTCAGTATTCGTTTGCCGCTTCGCCTGCCTCGTCAAATTGCTGAAACTTCTTCTCGCTTACTTGGCGGATTGTTCGTTCAGCGACTTCATTTTGAAGCTTGGTCAGAGCCGCCTCCAGAGGCATGGCACCGAGGTCACCTTCGATACGGTCGCGGATTGATACTGTGCCGTTTTCAACGTCTCGACCGCCAACGATCAGCATGTAGGGGATCAGTTCGACTTGCGCATCACGAACTTTGGCGTTGATCTTGGCGCCGCGTAGATCGGTTGTCACGCGGAAACCCGCCGCGCGGAAACGGGCTTCGACCTGCTTCGCATAGTCTTCGAACTTGTCGCTGATCGACATGACTCGAATCTGCTCGGGAGCCAGCCAGAGTGGAAATGCCCCGGCGAAATGCTCGATCAACATACCGGTGAATCGTTCCATTGAACCAAACGGTGCGCGATGGATCATGACCGGGCGGTGGGTCTGATTGTCCGCACCGACGTATTCCAATTGAAAACGTTCCGGGAGATTGAAGTCGAGCTGGACGGTACCGAGTTGCCATTCGCGACCGATGCAGTCGCGAACCATAAAGTCGGTCTTCGGTCCGTAGAATGCCGCTTCACCTTCTCGCTCGACGAACGGCATCTGCATTTCGGTAAGCACTTTTCGCAACGAATTCTGGGCGTTTTCCCAGCCTTCATCCGTACCGACATACTTCGACTTGTTCTTCGAATCACGACAGGAGAGTTGAACGCGATAGTCGTTCAGGCCAACGCTGGCAAGCACGAATTTGACCAGTTCCAGCGTCGACTTGAACTCCTCCAGAACTTGATCGGGCGTGACGAACAGATGTGCGTCGTCCTGGGTGAGGCCTCGGACTCGCAACATTCCATTCAGTTCGCCCGACTGTTCGTGCCGATAGACGGTACCGAATTCTGCCAATCGTACGGGAAGGTCGCGATAACTTCGCTGTTGAGCCTTATAAATCTGCACGTGATGCGGGCAGTTCATCGGCTTGAGCAGATATCGCTCCTGCTGTTTTTCCCAAGTCCGCAAAAATTCTTTACGTGCGGTCGGAGTCCCATTCGAAGGGAAATCGGCAAGCTCCATCCCCATCAGCTTCGCTGAATCCGCCAGCTTCTTTTCATCCTCAGGAGAAAAAGCAGTTCCATCGGTAATCAGGGCCTCCAGGCGACGGACCCAGTAGTCGACCAGTGCTCCTGCGTCGTGACCGAAAATCGGAGCAAACTGCGATTCGCGGTAATAAGGGAAATGCCCGCTGGTTTCGTACATGTCGACTCGACCAATATGCGGTGAGTAGACCGGCTGATAGCCACGCGCGATCAGTTCCCGCTTGATAAAGTCTTCAAGCGTTGCGCGGATTGTTGCACCTTTCGGAAGCCACAAGCAAAGCCCCTGCCCAACTTCTTGACTGATGGCGAACAAGTTCAACTGTTTGCCGAGCACGCGGTGGTCTCGACGCTTGGCTTCGTTGACCTGGTCAAGGTACGAATCCAGGTCCTTTTGCGAAAACCAGGCCGTACCGTACAGTCGCTGCAATTGTTTCCCGCTGGCATCACCTTTCCAGTAGGCTCCTGCCACTGAGAGTAACTTGAACGCCTTCACGCGTTTTGCATCGGGAATATGTGGTCCACGGCAGAGGTCAACGAACTCACCCTGTCGGTAAAAACTGACAGTCGGATGTGTGGCGAGGCCTGTGTTGATGTGTTCAACCTTCAGGGATTGAGACATTCCATCGACAAGTTTCAGTGCTTCTTCGCGATCACAAATGAACCGTTCGAACGGTTCTCCCATGTCGACAATCCGCTGCATTTCGGCTTCGATTCGGGGGAAGTCGTCTTCGCTGATCGTGTGCGAACAGGCGATGTCATAGTAATAACCATGCCCCGTTGTCGGTCCAAATGCCAACTCGACGCCTGGCCATAATCGCATCACGGCACGTGCCATAATGTGGGCACACGAGTGTCGCAGGATTGCCAGTGAGGCTGGATCCTTTTCGGTTAAGAGCTGTAATGGCACGGGTCGCTCATCCGTGGCTTCACTCAGTGGTCTCAGAATATCCGTGACCTGACCGGCAACGACGGCCCCGATCGCCGCCGAAGCGAGCCGTGGGCTGATGGCCGAGGCGACATCATAGGCTGTGGCATGATCTGGATGATCAACAATCGTACCGTCCGGCAATTTGACTTGAAGCATGGCGAGGGCAATCCTAGACAAAGGGATTGGACCGAAGGCAAAGCAAAAATAACAGCTTCGACCGGTAAGTCGAAGAAGGGGGTGTTTATAGGGACCGCATCATGTGGCGTCAATCGGCACTGGAGCGACATCAACTGAGACGGTCAACACATGGGAGCCCCCGCCGGTCAGGACCCCCTGAATTGGACACACATCGCCATAGTCGCGGCCCCAACCGATGGTAATGTGTCGCTCCTGGGGAATCACGTTATTCGTAGGGTCAAGGTCGATCCATCCATGTCCCGGGCAAAAGACTGCCAGCCACGCATGCGAAGCGTCGGCTCCGACGAGTCTTGGTTTGCCTGGTGGAGGAGCAGTGACAAGATATCCGCTGACATAGCGCGCCGCCAAACCCAGAGTTCTCAAAGCCGTAATCTGAAGATGTGCGAAGTCCTGGCAAACTCCGCGTTTCTTTTCGAGCACTTCCTTCGTTGGTGTGCTGATGCTCGTTGCAGCAGGAGCGTACTCGAACTCGTGATAAATCCTCGAGGTCAGATCGAGTGCCGCGTCGAGAATGGGGCGACCCGGCGTGAAACTTGGTAGTGCATAATCGCGGGCTTCATTCAGATACCGCACATAAGGAGACTCAAATCGAAACTGGGACAACTTTCGCATTTCAGGAGTTTCAGCAGCGGCAATCATGTCGCGAGCTGATTCCCAGGGGCACGTTTCGAACGCTGAAGGGAGTTCTCGCTTCATTACGGTGATACGGCTTCGCGCAGTGACTCGCAGTTCCTGATGTGGTTCTTCCAGTGAGAAATAGCGTACCTCATTGCCGAACGTGTCGATCCACGAGCGCTGAAGCATTGGTTCAGGAGAAACTTCTAACAGGAACCCGGCCGTTGTTTGAAACGGAGTCTGGCGGGGGGTCAAATGAACATCGTTCTGACAGATTGACACTGGGTCAGTGTACGAATACGTCGTTGTATGTCGAACGGTATAGTGCATCAGAAGTTTTTAATGACGAGGAGACAAAACCAACGAACACGGATTCGATTACCCTCAAATCAAAAAAAACAAGCCAAGTTCATGCTCGTCTTGGAATCTGAAGTTGGACCTCAAGTTGCCTTGAATCAACCGTGTGCGTGAGATACGTATGCGTAATGCTATCGGACAGAGCACGAAGATCGGAAGTCAGCAGGGCTAAAAACTTATCCAATTGTCGACGATCACCTGCTCCATTCACTGCGCAAAAGGATTCCACGTCGGCCAATCTCAGAGAGGCTTGAGCCGACAGCACAAGCTTTTGTTCCGAAGTACGGACCATTTCTGATTCGTCTCGCGCAAGACTTCGCACATGCTCAGATAATGCCATCAGTTGAAAGCCAACGGCTCTTGGGTTCGACTCGTCGGCTAATACGAGATCGAGAACCGGCGCCAACTGAAGCGTCGTGAGATACCGGTAACGGTAAGTCATCGAACTATCCGCAATTTCAAGCATCGCTTCGAGTCGAGGCAAAACGTCCGCCTGACCATCGACCAGCAAACCACGGATGACTCGAAGCGTTTGCAAAGCCCGTTCAATTCGCCGTCCGATATCAAGAAATCGCCAACCGGGCCCGCGCGTCATGCTGTCGTTACAGAGGCCGCTGAACGCTGAAAGCGAAGTCAACAATTGATTTAACGGGGCTAATGCTTCAGCAAGGTCGGCCGATGTCCTGGGGGCTGTGACTTGACGTGATTGCGGAAATTTCAATTGATTGATGATTCGCCAGCCATCGACAGAAATACGATCTCGAACGATCGATGCCGTCCGGTGAGTCGTCTCAATGGCGTCGAATAAACCGGCCTTCCGATAAGGATCGTGAAGAAACGACCAGACCGATTCGACCAGGGCTTGCCAAAGCCCGTTTTCATCAGTATTCGCAGCCAATGGTGATTCGCCCGGGTCGTCGATCGCCAGGACCAGTAAATGAAGATCTGACAATCGAGCCGGTTGCAATTCGCTCGTCATGCGAGCCACAACACTGCGTGCATGGCGAACCTTGGCCTCTGTCCTTTCGATCGAGCGCCCCAGCCAGAACAAATGGTCGGCCGCTCGGCTTGGTAAGTCGTTCGCGCTCCGGCGAAGTTCCAATGCGGTTTGTTTCGGGCGAAGCAATGACACCGGTTCAACCGGGCCATCGGCAAGTACCCAGACGTCTTTACTTCGCTGCCCGGCCGCCATCGATTCCGTCAGTGTTTCGGATCGAGTTGCAACGCGTGACAAGCCTCCCGGCATCACCTGATAGTCGCCATCGGTCGCGACGGCGAAGGCCCGTAATGTCACATGCCATGGCTGCATTCGATCATTACACCAGACCGGGGCTGTCGACCCCACGACAGGTTCCTGGGCCACGAATTGACTGGGCTTAGAACGCATTTCTGAAATTAATCTGGCTCGCTCGTCGTACGCCAGGTTACTTCCAATATAGACCTTTGTGTTGTGGTGTCGAAAAGCGTGACGAATGACCAGACGATCGAGATTCGCTTCAACGTATCTCAGGTCTTCATTTCGTCCGCACCACCATGTCGGGACGGAAGGGAGTTTGAGGTCTTCTCCGAGCAGAAATCGACAGGCCGCAGGAAGAAATGCCTGAAGTAACGGGGCTTCAAGGAATCCACTTCCCAAAGCGTTCGCGACGACAACCTGGCCGTCTCGTACGACCTGGATCAGTCCCGGAATTCCTGCTCGGGAATCAGGACGCAATTCGAGCGGATCGCAACGTCCATCAGCCATTCGTCGGAAGATGACATCGACTTCAAGTAACCCGCCGAGGGTCTTTAAGTAGACGCCGTCGCCGCGGACTGTCAGATCGCCCCCTTCGACCAGCGTATAGCCAAGATACCGTGCGAGATAAACATCCTCGAAGTAGCGGGAGCTTTTGGGGCCGGGAGACAGCAGAACAACGCGGGGATTCTCGCGATGGCTGCGAGACAAGCTCGCAAGGGTGTTCTGCAACGCGATGAAAAACGAGGCAAGTCGGACGACGTTTAAACTTTGAAATTCTTCGGGCAAAGTGCGAGAGATAACAATCCGGTTCTCAACCGCGTATCCTGCTCCAGACGGGCCCTGTGATCGATCACCAAGTGCGATCCACTGGCCGCTTGCATCTCGCGCCAACTGAGCGGCATACCAGTGAACAAAGATCCCGCCTGGAGGCTTAATTCCCACACAGGGCAAAAGATAATTCGGGTGTTCAAACAAGCTGTTGGGAGGCAGAATGCCCGACTGCATCAGCTCTTGCGGGCCATAGACATCGGCGAGAATCCGGTTCGACAACCGGGCGCGCTGCTTGAGGGCGTCTTCCAGCCGCTTCCATTCTTCGATCGGAATCATCAGCGGAATGGGATCGAGTTCCCACGGCCGCTCCAGATCCTTGGCCGCCCCATAGACGTTATAAGTCACACCATTTTCACGAAGGAGATGGCGAGCTTGGTCGCTACGGCGACCGAGACCTGCTGACCCTTCTTCATTCAGGCTTTGGGCTAATCGCGACCACGCGGGGCGTACAACTCCCCCCGATCCCAGCATCTCATCAAAGAGCTGATTCGGCGGCTGATACTGTGACACGATATCGCCGGCCGGATGAGCACTCACCGTACCGGTACTGTCATTCATTGTTACGCAGACTCCAGAAAGTCAGTATCCCGCTTTCTTTTCTGAACCTTACGTCGTCGGCCAAAAATTTCACGGTGGATATCTTTCGCAACGGAAAGCTCAAGCAAGAAAAACGTACTTCAGCTCCTTCTCATATCCAACGTAAATGGATAGTCAACGTTCTTTTCGTTCTCTGGGATCAACTGAAGTCCAGGAGTGTGACCGATTTGGAAGAATCTTGCCACTCGACGACTTTCCGCTTCGTATGCATTCACCGGGAAGGTTGCATAATGCCGACCACCTGGATGAGAAACGTGCCAGGTACAGCCACCGAGTGACCGCTTGTTCCACATGTCGAGCAGGTCAAACACCAGCGGCGAATGAACTCCAATCGTCGGGTGCAGACACGACGGTGGTTGCCACGCTCGGAAACGGACACCAGCCACAAATTCCCCTTTTGTTCCTGTCGGATGGAGCGGCACGCGTCGCCCGTTACAGGTAATCACGAATCGTGGATCAGTCAGTCCGCGAACTTTGACCTGAACTCGTTCCACAGACGAATCGACATAACGAGCGGCTCCCGTTCCGCCGAACTCTTCGCCCAGTACGTGCCATGGTTCAATTGCCTGACGCAATTCAATCTGCACTCCAGAAATTGTCAACTCACCAATTAACGGGAATCTGAACTCGACATGGGGAGCGAACCATTTGTTCTCAAATCGGAATCCCGATTCATTCAAGTCATCCAGGACTTCGTTAAAGTCCTGCTCAACAAAGTGAGGCAACATGAACCGGTCGTGCAATGTCGTGCCCCAGCGGACAAGCGACTCGCGATAGGGTTTGTTCCAGAATCGTGCGATCAACGCTCGAACTAGAAGCTGTTGCGTCAAGCTCATTCGCTCGTGTGGCGGCATCTCGAAGCCACGCATCTCGACAAGACCCAATCGACCACTCGAACTGTCTGGTGAGAACAGTTTATCGATACAGAACTCGGCTCGATGTGTGTTTCCCGTCAAGTCTGTCAACAAGTGCCGAAACACGCGGTCGACCAGCCACGGTGGGCACGGACCGTTCTCTGGCAGTTGCGAGCAGGCAATCTCCATCTCGTACAAGTTTTCATGACGAGCTTCGTCCAATCGCGGTGCCTGGCTTGTCGGGCCGATGAACAGCCCCGAGAACAGGTAAGACAACGATGGGCGGTTGTTCCAGTACGAAACGAGGCTTCGCAGCAGATCAGGCCGCCGCAGAAATGGACTTTGTGCCGGGGACGGCCCACCCATGACAATGTGGTTACCCCCACCGGTTCCCGTATGGCGACCATCAAGCATGAACTTTTCGGTACTGAGCCGAGATAAATGAGCTTCTTCATACAGGACGGTCGTGTTACGCACCAGCTCTTTCCAGCTGCGCGACGGCTGCAGATTAACTTCAATCACACCAGGGTCAGGAGTCACTTTGAAATGATCGACCCGATAGTCATACGGAGGGGGATAGCCTTCGATTCGCACCGGCATCGACAGTTCGTCTGCCGTTGCTTCAATCGCTGAAACCAGATCGAGATATTGTTCGATTCGATCCAAGGGAGGCATAAAGATATGAAGCACACCACCTCGAGGCTCAACACATAACGCTGTGCGAACGATTGGTTCAAAATTTGACGAAAGGCCCTGACCGTTTGCACTTTCGAGGTCTGCACCATGATCGCCATTTGAGGAACCATCATCAGCCCATGTCCCGTGGCCGGAACTTCCGTTATACAACGGTCGTCGCGAGCTTGATTCGTTGTTCCTCAGTCGTGCTGTTGCTTCGTCCGCTGCGCCTGCTAACACAGGTTCCAGGTCTTCAAGCGAACGTTTTACGTAGTCGAGAATTCGACCTCGAGTTTGCAGGACACGAGGCACTGCCAGATCGGGTTTCAATGCCTTTAAATCGAAGCCATTCGGATGAGTCTGATGGGCAAGCTGCCCGTTAAGATTCGGTCGAGGCAAGTCGCCTCGCTCGGCCATTGGGTCAAGTTCGACAACCTCGGGCCGTTCCTCTGGGCGAAGCCAGGGTAACGAGTCGAGCGGCAGGCGATATCCCATCGGTGAATCACCAGGCACGAGAAACATACGGCCCTGTCGTAAAAACCAGGGGCCGCTGGTCCACCGAGTCAGTGCATTCGATGCATAGTTCGGCATGATCGGCAACACAAAACCGACGGTGCTGGCCAATCCCTGTTCGAACACACGAGCCAGTCTCGCGCGGTCTTCTTCGTTGTCGAGTTTCGAGTCGAATGGATCGACATTGACGGGTAACTTTCTCGCCTTCCAAAGGTAATACCACGTATCCTCATAGCCGGGGACGACGTGTTCGGACTGGACCTGCAGCTGATCCGCCAGCATCGTAATAAATTCTCGAGCTTCCTTTTCACCGTAGCCATAATCGCGATCATCGTCGGCAATCAGATCAGGGCGAGTCCATACGGGCTCTGTGTCCTTCCTCCAGTAACAACCAAGAGCCCAGCGCGGCAGTGATTCGCCGGGATACCATTTCCCCTGACCGAAGTGAAGCAGCGGTCCGTTAGCAAATCGATTCGCCAACCGGCGGAACAGAGTTCCACCCAGCTTTCGCTTGGTTGCTCCCAGCGCGGCGGTATTCCATTCGGGTTCGTCCCGATGATCGATGGAAACGAAAGTTGGTTCGCCCCCCATCGTGAACGAGCGGGGGCCGATCGCCAGCTCACGGTCAACGTAATCACCGAGTTGTTCAATGTCAGCCCACTGCTCTTCAGTATAGGGCTTCGTCACTCGCGGATCTTCGTGGACCCGCGTAATTGTCATTTCGAACCCAAATTCGACCTCACATTTGTCGACGCCGCCAGAGATCGGTGAGGCCGATTGAGGATCAGGGGTTGCCGCCAGAGGAATATGCCCTTCGCCCGCCAGTAACCCTGACGTTGGGTCGAGTCCGACCCAACCGGCACCCGGTAAAAATACTTCCGCCCATGCATGCAAGTCTGTGAAGTCGGTCGCGGCACCGGAAGGTCCGTCCAGCGAAGCAACGTCAGGTTTCAGCTGCAACAAGTATCCCGAGACGAAGCGCGACGCGAGGCCAACGTGTCGCAGCAATTGGACCAGCAACCACGCTGAGTCACGGCACGAACCGGTTTTCTTTGTCAGCGTTTCTTCGCAGGTCTGGACACCGGGTTCCATACGAATGACATAGCCCACGGCCTTCTGCACATACTGATTAAAATCGACGATACAGTCATTCGTGGTGATGGAATGCCGAGGTGCTTTCTCAACAAATGATTGCATCACGGTTGAGAGAGGTTCGGTCACGAGATACGGCTGCAATTGCGACTTCAGAGCCGCAGTATATGAGAACGGGAAATTCGTTGCTTCAGGTTCAAGAAAGAAATCGAACGGATTGATCACCGTCATGTCGGCGACCAGATCAACCTCGACCGAGAGTTGCCTGGTTTTGTCGGGAAAGACGAGCCGAGCCAGGAAATTGCCGTAGGGATCTTGTTGCCAGTTCAAAAACTGTTTTTCTGGCAGTACTTTCAGCGAGTAACTGAGAATCGGAGTCCGGCAATGTGGCGCCGGACGCAGTCGAATGACTTGCGGCGACAGATTGACGAGTCGATCGTATGTATAGGTCGTTTTGTGATGCAGGGCAACGCGAATGGTCATGATCGATTTTCTTGTGTGTAAATCCGGGCCTTGTTTTGAGCACAACCCACCAGGAGGAGTGTCTTGTTCAACGCATCAGGGTTTGATCATCCTTGAGACTGGCTGCTGGCATCTTGTATTTGTCCGCCACTTTCGGGTAATGAAGTGCTTTTTCCGTAGGATTTCCGCGTCGCTTTCGATGGCTTGACGATCGGCTCGACGGCAAAAAATGTGTCGGAAATCGCGTTTCCGACTTCATTCATCTTTCCTTGAAACTGATCAATGAACTCGTGCAAACCCGTTGCAAAGATCTCGTCAATGTTGGTGTAGTCGAGTTCCGAGCGCAAGCGGCCAAGATACTGTTCCGCTCGATTTTCAAAATTCCCACGTGTCCCACCCGTAATCGTCAGTAACGAATGCTCGGCTCGACTGACACAGAAGCGGACGGCGCGCGGAAATTCACGGTCCAGTAACAGGAACTCGGCCACTTGCTGCGGCGTCATTCGGCCGTGGGCTTTGCGATACATTTCGAGAGCACTTGCTGACTTCAAGAGCGCAGACCACTGATTGGTATCGAGTTGCGTCCCGACGTCCGAAACCTGAGGCAGCAACAGATAATACTTGACGTCGAGAATTCGGGATGTCTTATCCGCCCGCTCAATCAATTGTCCCATGCGATGAAAATGCCAGGCTTCGTTGTGTGAGAGCGTTGATTGAACAGCGCCATCCAGCGTGTAGGCGGACAACTTGATTTGAGCAAAAAAATCGAAGGGAGACCCGAGGACCTGTGGTTGCGATGCGGTCTTTACCAGCAGGAAGAATTTGTTCAATTCTTCCCACATTGGCGAACTGATCATGTCGCGAACGGTTCGTGCATTCTCTCGCGCCGTTCGTAAACAGCAAAGAATTGAGTTGGGATTCTGGGTGTCAAACGTCAAAAACTGGATGACGTTTTGTTGTGTTCCTTCCGGATAACGCTTTTGAAAATCATCATGGTCCCCTGTGGTGTAGATCAGGGGGTCCCAATGACGTTCCATTTCGGGGCCCACATCCAGGGCCAGATTTAAATTGACATCGATGAACCGGGCCACATTTTCGGCTCGTTCCACGTATCGGCTCATCCAGTAAATCGAGTCGGCAACGCGGCTCAGCATTTTTATATCTCGTAACGATGAAAGTTCAGGTTTGCTGGGACACGAAGGCGGAAAAAATGCTCAGGCTCGTTTCCGCACGGGAACGTCATGCTTTCTCGATTGTCGGGCGAAGAACAAGTCAAACGTTTTCGGCGTCACTTCGAAATCACATGAGTTGTTCCCAGCTCGAAAAGTGGATAAGCGAACAGATGGTCCAACATCCATGTGCTGTTTGATTCAAACAAGATACTTCAAACACGCGGCGTTCCATTTTTCAAGACCCAAGTATCCTTGCTTCCTCCTCCTTGAGATGAATTGACAACCAGCGATCCCTTCACAAGAGCGACTCGAGTCAACCCCCCCGGCAAAATGTAAATATCCTCCCCATAGAGGATGTAGGGTCGCAGGTCGACATGTCGACCTTCCAGTCGATCACCGACGATCGTGGGGACTCGCGACAACGACAAAGTCGGCTGCGCAACATAGTTTCTTGGGTTCGATGTGATTAATTCTTTGTATTTATCAAGCTGCTCACGGGTTGCTCGTGGCCCCACCAGAATGCCATATCCCCCCGATTCGTTGGCCGGTTTGATCACCAGTTCAGCGATATGCTCGAGGACATATTGTCGTTGCTCGTCGTTCGCACAAAGGTACGTGGGGACGTTTGGCAAAATCATCTCTTCGCCAAGGTAGTACTTGATCATTTGCGGGACGTAAGCGTAAACGGCCTTGTCATCGGCGATGCCAGTTCCTGGTGCGTTTGCCAGCGCAATTCGGCCGGCTCGATAAACGTCCATCAGGCCTGGAACACCGAGCGTGGAGTCGGCACGGAATGTCAGAGGATCGAGGAATTCGTCGTCAATTCGACGGTAAATGACGTCGACTCGTTCCAGACCTCTTGTTGTTCGCATATGAACAAAACCGTTCGTCACAACAAGATCCGAACCTTGAACCAGCTCCACACCCATTTGCTGTGCGAGGAAGCAGTGTTCGAAATACGCCGAGTTGTAAATGCCTGGTGTCATGACGACGACGGTCGGCTCCTCGGTCGTCGGAGGGGCAATGTGTTGCAACATTTTCAACAATTGCTCGGGATAATCCTCGACGGGCATCACCGACAATCCGTTGAACAATTGTGGGAAAGTCCGCTTCATAACCTCGCGATTTTCGAGAACATACGAGACTCCCGAAGGACACCGCAGATTGTCTTCTAAGACGTAAACGGTGCCATCGGCGTCTCGAACGAGGTCGGTTCCCGTGATATGACACCAGATACCGCCAGGTGGATTCAGTCCGACACACTGTTTCAGAAAATTCCGGCTCGAACGAACCATGTATTCCGGAAAAATTCCTTCCTTAACAATTTTCTGATCGTGATAAATGTCATCAATGAAGAGATTCAGCGCTTTGATCCGCTGTTTTAAGCCAGAATCGATATACCGCCATTCGGCACTCTCGATGATTCGTGGGATCAGATCGAATGGCCAGATTTTTTCCGTCCCGGCTTCATGCCCATAGACGTTAAAGGTGATCCCCATATTCAGTAACGCCTGGTCTGCCACACGCTGCCGACGAATCAATTCGCCGTCGGTCAATCCTTTCAACCGCGATGCGAGCAATTCCCCACGTGGGCGTGGCTGCCCCCCTTCGAGAAACATCTCATCGTAAAAGCCGACAGTCTCATAATTGTGAAATGCCAAATCAGCAGGCATTGATTGAGTTGAAGAATCGGTGGCAGCGAGCATTTCTCGTCTTTCTGATGGAGACTCTGAAATTGTCGACTTTTGCCCCTAAGTTCGTTGAACTCCATTTAAACGGCCTAAAGTTCAGGCATTCGTCGCTCAGTGAATCGGCAGAAAATACTTATGTAGGGCAATTTCGACGACATTACCTTTAAAGGCAACTGTCATGCCGCACATGATATCAAAAGGTGCCCTTCTTCGTTGCAAGTGTCCCTTTTTATTTTCCGATCCTGTTTCGTTGGAAGCGAAATTCAGTTTTTTTTCGAAAGTTTCCTAAAAACTGAAAACGGAATTCGAACTCCGCTGTCAATGGTTCTGCCGACTGGTCAAAAATCGTGAAAGCCGGACTCTGGTCCTGACGGAAAGACGACACATTGGATGTCCGTTTTTGAGGGCGGAAAGAATGTTTCTACGCCGTCACGTTCACTTTGACTTCGCTGCCAGGTCAATTCCCATGTCGAGAAAGAGCATTTTCATATCTTCCCAAACATCCTTTTTGGCTGCCGGATTACGCATCAGGTACGCGGGGTGGTAGGTGCAAAGGACCTTTGATCGCCCGTAAGTAAAAAATTTCCGACGCAATTTGCCAATCGTTTCCGTCGAGCCAAGAAGATTCTGAGCGGCACACGCCCCCCAGCAAACGATGTATTCCGGGTTGACATGGGCCAGTTGTCCGTCGAGAAACTCGCGGCAATTTGTTGCTTCTTCCGGCGCAGGAAGCCGGTTACCCGGCGGCCGACATCGGAGCACGTTACAGATGTAGATATCTTCCCTTCGCATACGACACGCTTTGATAATATCGTTCAAAAGCTGGCCCGCTCGTCCCACGAACGGTTCCCCTTGAGCATCTTCGTCCGCGCCCGGTGCTTCACCCACAAACACGATTCTTGCCTGAGGGTTTCCGACGCCGAATACAGTTTGCGTTCGCGTGGAAGCGAGTTCGTGGCATCGCGTACAACCTTTGACCCGTTCCGCCAGCGCGGCCAATCCTGCAATGCGGTCAGCTAATGGAAGATCCAATGGGTGAAAAGGAATTGGGACGAGCGGGGGTGATGCGTTTTTTTTCTTGGCCAATTCGGAACTCTCTGTCTCAACCAAAGTACGGGTTGGGGTATGACTGTTTGCGATAGCGGTTGAAACAACTGGTGCGGGATTCTTTTCAGGATTCTGTGCCGTAACCGACTTAATCGCAGTTGTTTGCACCTGAGTGATCGAGTTTTGTGAGGTTTTGGGTGGAGAAATCGGATCGATTCGCTTCCAGTGAGTCACACCGGCTCGACGAAGTCCTTCCAGCTGTTGAATGACTGCCAACCGGATCTGATCACCGTTTAAATTCTTTTCATCCATTTTCTGTCCACCGTCCACTCATCCAATTCCAATTCTTCTCTTCCAAAGAAACTTCAGGCGACATGAATAACACGCTTAATGTGCGTCATTTCAAATCGAATCAGGCGGTCAATTGTTTTGTCCAACACGAATGCGTGGAACGATCACCTTTACCTTCTCAAGTGTGACGTATGAGTTTCAACCTCGCTACCGTAACGTTTCACGAGTCCGAAAACGAAATGCTGTTGAGATTCAGAAAAATTAACCAGGGGAATTTCTTCATCTTGCAATATTTGCCGGTTTTGGCCTAAAACCCCGAAGCGGATACTGGATGCGATTATCGTTCGTTCGGTCCGACCGTGTTTTTCGGTCTCTCAAGGGATGGAGAGGTCATGCGACTTGCTTTTCGTAATTCAATGTACAGTTTCCTGGCAGCGACGGCATTATTCACTGGCTGCGGAACCCAATCAGCACCTGTCGCCGAACTGAATACGGACGACCCCTTGATGGCAGAAATGTCAGAAACCAAGGGGGGACTTCCGTTACTGGCCGTTCCCGGTCCAGATGACGGGAAGTCACCCAATAAGTCGAGTAAAGTGACCCAGACTGCGGCGAAGTCAGCCCCTGGCCTTTTGCCGAAGGGATTGTTCGGGAAGAAAGCCCCGCAACAGCAGAATGCGCCCGAGGTCGAGGAAGAGCCGGCCCCTCGAAAAGTCGCTGAAAAAGGGTCTCCTGAATGGTTGCTGAACGAAATTCAGCGCGTCCGTTTGTTGCCACTGCCACGTGAAGCAGAAAATGAAAATGAATCGGATGAATCCGATGAAGAAGAACAACCCTTGACCCCTGCGCAAGAAAAGAAGTTCGCTGAAGAGATCGAGAAAACGAGAGCAATTCGCAGAGAACGTAATTTTCAGATCATCAAGCTCGCAGAAGAATGTCTCCAAAAAACCAGCAAGAATCCTGAACAGGAACCGATCTTCTCTGCTGCCGTTCACAATCTGCTCGACGCACGATTGCAGTTGGCATTACAAGGTGATACGGCGAGCATCGAAGCTCTGTACGAAGCTGAAAAAGTTCTTTTTGAGCGAAATCCCAAATCAGATTCCGCGACGGAGTCGGCATTAACCCTCGTCAACCTCGCACATGCGAACGCGCTTCGCTACGGAAGTAAGGATCCCCGCTGGCTCAAAGAATTCTCGAAGCGAGCTCAAGTGTACGCTTCCCGGTTCCCCGATGAAGCCCCTCGGTCAGTCCCACTGCTGATGGCCGCCGCACGTAGCTGTGAAAACAATGGCCAGGCTGAAGAAGCAAAAACTTGCTATTCATTAATCAGTTCCAGGTTCGCGCAAACGCCGCAAGGTTTGCAGGCACAAGGAACCCTGAGACGGTTGCAGTTGAAGGGGCAGGAACTCGATCTGTCAGGACCAGGCATCGATGGAAATGACATCGATGTCAAAGCCTTCAAAGGAAAAATGGTCCTGATCGTGTTCTGGGCATCGAATGCTCAACCATTCGTTCAGCAACTTCCAAAGATTCTTGAGGTTACGGCAAAATACAAAAAGTACTGCACTGTGATCGGTGTGAATATTGATACCGATGAAAAGGCGGTCGAAGACTTCGTTGAACGTCAACATCTTGACTGGCAGCAAATCTTCTTTCCTGGTCGCGGCCAGCGCGGTTGGAATTCGCCGATTGCCGCCTACTACGGTGTCAATATGCTGCCTACGATCTGGTTGCTCGATCCCAATGGAATCGTGGCCGAAACAAACCTTGATGCGTCAAATCTGGAAGCAAAGCTGCGTGAAGTCTACACGCCATTCTTGAAGAAAAAGTAACTGTCGTGATTCGATAAGACCAGAGCCGCAAAATACACTCGCCAATTCCTCAACAGGGAATTGGCGAATTGTTTTTGCTGGCCACCTCAAAG
Source organism: uncultured Schlesneria sp. (assembly GCA_903899985.1). Classification (GTDB taxonomy): domain Bacteria; phylum Planctomycetota; class Planctomycetia; order Planctomycetales; family Planctomycetaceae; genus Schlesneria. The sequence continues at coordinate 27,308 of CAIULL010000254.1, read as the reverse complement.
TCGCCTGGGAATTCAACTGGCGGCCGAATTTTGATGTGCTTCTCGTCGGCGGATTGTCAGGTAGGTCAAACCAGCCAGCAAAACATCGACAGCCGGAAGTGAATCGTCGGCCTCGACCTTCCACTCACGAGAAAACCAGCCTGTCGGACCGATCCGGGCCGTGATTTCAGTACCTTGTCTCAAGACGTAACCCCGTGTCAACCAGCCGGCTCGCTCGAGGGTTCCAGGCCCTGACTTGAGGTCCATTTCCCAGGATGACGAGAAAAAACCGCGTGCTGTCACGGAACCGAGTTCATTTCCTACGGCGTCTTTCAGTACAAAATGACTTTTAAGCCATGAAGGCTTTTCAAACCTGACGGGAAGTCTCATCAGATCGAGATCCATTCCCTCGTTGAGCCAGTGATTTCGAACAATTCCCAGCAGATCGCCATTCAAACGCAGTTCAACATTTGAGGTGAACCATCCGGCCGGACGAGCTTCAAGCAGCATAAGTCCCTCATTTCAGTGAAACAAACGAAGTCAGCCGAAGGTACCATCCCTTCGGCTGACTTTCGAGAGTCCGTTTTCACCGACAGGAATTAATCAATCCCGACTGCGACCCAGCCATCGACAAGGTTGAGCGTCGAAACATAGGCGACAACTGTTTTTGAAGGGGTCTTCAGTTCAACTTTTCCATCAACCACTCGGTCCGGAAGCAGTGACTGAATTTTCTTGCGGACGACGGCATTTGTCGCCACTCCGCCCCCTTCACCGTCTGCAGCTGCGACCAGAACTTGACCCGCTTTGGCAATAATCTGTCGCCCTTGGGCTTCCAGCGAGATGGGAACTGTAATCTCTCGCTTCGGAATGTCGTCTTTTCCTTCTTGCTTGAAACCGGCGCGAATCACAATCGTCAATTCGTCATTCGTGATCCGAATGCGAATTGGGTCTTCCTGAGCGAAGATGATCGCGTTCAAGGCCTTCTCATCGTCACTGCCATCACCGGACTGTGATGGGGCAGGTGCCGAAAATTTAAACGGACGATTGAGTGCTTGACTCAAAAATGATTCGATCTTCACTCGCAGTTCGGGCTCAGTCAGAGTCTGACCGGCAATTCCGATCTTATCGATCGCGTTGTTCAATGCCGTTTCATGCAGAAGGAGGGTCGCCCCGGTCACCGCCATCAAGCGGCTTTCCGGCAAATCTGCAGCAACCTGATGGGACGACATCAATCGAGCATTCACCGTCATCAGCTGATCTGATGTTTGGTAAGTGAAAGTATCTGGAAACAGCCCGGTTGCTCGAAGCCCCGTGAACAGTTCGCGGTCTAACTTGTCTCCCGCAGTAGCGAATGACGAATCAACCTCTCGGTTGAACGGTGGTAAAACCCCGTCCTGGACGCGACTGGCAGCGATCGATTCCGATTGTCCCTTTTTCTCGGCAACGGCTTGTGAGGCAATGTTGTGTGCGATTCGTCCGAGGATCGGGATGCCGGATAACTGGGTGGCAATTCCGGTGGTCGTATTGTGTGGATTCACCGAAATCGTGGCCGGGGATGTCACGAACCTGAAACCGTCGAAATTGACTTCCTTCGCGGCATTGAACGTGTGATTTCCCGCTGTGTAAACGGTCGCTTGTGGCGTGACACCCGCCGTGTTCGATTGAATGTTTCCATTCAGCCGCAAAGCAAAACGGGCTGTCGTGTTGCTTGGCAGCAGATCGACATTCACCGTCGTGTTTGTGATTTGCGATCCGTTTACTTGCGCGCCCAGAATAAAGTCATTGACAGGCCCCTGGACGGAACGACTGTCGGACATGATTCGGTTGAGAAACGCTTCTGTTACCAGAACGCGAAGATTGTAGTTGAAAAGTCGACTTTGAAGTGCCGAGGCGAGACGATCACCGCCATCCGCCGAGATGAAACGGACATCTGAAAAAGCGTCGCGAAGTTCTTTCGCCTTCGCACCCGTCGCTGCATAAGAATCCAGCGCGGTCGTCAGTTCTTTGATCTCGGTTCGCAATTTACTGGCCGCTTCAGCCGGATTTTTCCACGCCGCGACAGCAAGATATTGGTCGATCGCATTCGAAAAGTTTTCAAATGCTGCACGATGCGTAAAGCTTTTCTGGCTTTCATCAAGCAACGAATCTCGGGCATTCAACAGGGATTGAGACTTTGAAGCCGCTGCAATCGCGTTTGCACCATCAGGTTCCAGCGCCAGCGCATTTCTCAGTTCAGGCACTTTGAAATAAGGAAGCCAGAGGTGACCGTTCCCAATGGAATTCAGTTGATTTTCCAGTGACTGAATTGAAGACAATAACGAGCTGGCACGAGATTTGATTTTGCCTTCTGCGACCCGGGCGCCATCGATTTCGAGAGTGTCGAGCACCGCTTCTGCATAATCAATTCGAAGCTTCAGACTGTTGTTTAATGATGTCAGTGGACCATAAAGTGAACGGTACGATGAGTCATTTAACGCGCGCCGTATCACATCTTGTTTGACTTTCAGGGCGCCCAATGCACGACGTTGCGCGACGGCATCACTCCCCTCCAATTTCGAATAGAAATCAGCGACTGTTGCTGCGGCACCCTTGGACCACTCGGCCCAGTTACCGTCCAGCTTGGCAAATTCCTCTTCGCTGAGGTCCGCCGGTGGCGTGGAGGGGAAAATCCCGCTCAGTCCCAGACTATGAAGATTTGCGGCTTCTTCCACCGCAAAGGTCCCTGTGGCGGCTAATGCCACGACGCTGAGAAGCGCAAATGCATGTGCAACGCGATTCTTTCGCCAGAATCTTTCGGACATCCATACCGCCCGACTCGTTCGATCCGTCATAAATTCACTCCGTACAAAAACTCGTTTCATTCCAAGGCGTCGACTACCGGTCGATCGTTCATGGACGAAGCGCCATTGACGGCAATTCCATTTGCCAGCGCTGTTTATCGTCCGCGTTCCGTCTTGAAACGAGCACGACAGGTGGAAGTACCACCTTCGTCAATTAGAACTCTGACATCCGTTGCAGAGTTGGCGTTTGCCGACATGTTTTCCTAATCACTACAGTCAGCCAAGCTGTCCCAGTTTAGTGTCAGGAGCGGTGGTATTCAATCAACGCTGACTTCTTCGGGGTGAGACTCAAGCCGTTTTTAACCGTTTTTGACCTGTCGGTTCGACAAAAATGAGCTGTTTCGGAGGAAAAGAACGGGATCGATAAGACTCAGAAAATAAGCGAACCTCATCGAAATCTTGCGTTTGACTGGCTGATTCGTTTCGAACGTCAGAACATCCGCTTTTGATTTAAAAATCCTGTTTTTTCGGCATTGTTCGCCGAACTCCGATTTTCCCTTTGTCGCTCGCATCGAAATGACGTTGTCCAGAGGTTGATCCGTCTTGTTCGCTGATGAATCCGTCCTTAATGTCCCACTGAATTGCCCGATCTTCGAGGAAGCTGGTCATTCCATTCGCTGGCGTGTACCAAGATTCAGGTGGAAACATGATGACGCGATCGATTCGATTTGCCTGTTTCGCTCTGGTGGCCTGCCTGGCTGTGGCGGTAAGCCATACGGTGACCGCGCAGGAAATCCGCGTTTACACCACGATTCGCGATCTTTCAGGACAGTCTTCGTCGGTGAACACAGAACATGCTCCGGTTGTTGTTCGCAGCCTGATGCTGTTTCACGCCGGGAAGATCTATGATTACATCGAACCCGCCAGAGAAGTCACCGTCTATGAGCCCGCACATCGTCGATTTACGATCTTGAATCCACGGCGTCGGCTTTGTTCGGAATTGACGCAAGACGAAATTCGCCATTTTCTGGGGCGAGCCGAGGACGAAGCTCAAAAGCGATTCGGTTTCGTGCCCGACGAATCGTCTGCGTCGGCTCGTAAGGCTTTGGAGTTTCTTCGTTTCCAGATTCAGCCGGACTTCGCTGCGAGCTTTGATCATGACAAGCAACAATTGAAACTGACGGCAGACAACTTTGAGTATGTGGTCGAAGGATTTCAGCCTGAAAACCCTGAAGTTGTCGCAAAATATCTACACGTTGCAGACTGGATGGCTCAATTCAATTCCGTCCTGCATCCGCAATCGCTGTTCCCTGCCCCTCGCCTGAAACTCAATCAGGAACTCAGAAATCATGGTCTGCTACCGCTCACGGTCAGCTTGAAAGCTGAAACAGAACCTGTGTTGCATCTGCAGGCAAAGCATGAATGGACCTGGAATTTCCAGAAGACGGATAGGCAGCTTATCGACAATTGGGACAAGCAATTGCGTGATCCAAATCTTCGCAAACTCCCCTTTCCTGATTTCCAGAAGGAAACGCTCAGGGCGGAAATCGCGCGGAAGCAATGATACGATCTCCTGAACCCGATTTTTCACCTTCACATCATGGTTCAGGAATTCACAAGATGACAACTCCGCTTTTTAACTTAACCGGCAAAGTGGCGCTTATCACCGGCGGCAGTAAGGGGTTGGGAAAAGCGATGGCACGCGGTTTTGCCGAAGCCGGAGCTGACATCGTGATTTGCAGTCGTCATGCCGACGAACTCGAACAAGCGCTTCCTGAGATCCTTCAAGGGACGTCGGTTCGTGGCCGTTCCTTTGTGACCGATATGACCAACCGGGACGAAGTCGAATCCCTGGCAAAATCGGCACTGGAAGTGATGGGACGCGTTGACATCCTGGTGAACAACGCCGGCTCTAATATTCCACAACAGATCGACGAAGTTGAAGATGACAAATGGGATCGGATTATTGAACTGAATCTCACGTCATGTATGAGCCTTTCTCGCGCATTGATTCCCCAGATGAAACAGCGAAAATGGGGACGGATTATTCATATTTCCAGCGTCATGGGACTGACTTCCAAATCGGGACGCAGCAGCTACTCAGCGACCAAGGCGGCACTCATCGGCCTGGCCCGCGCCATGGCTCTCGACCTTGGTCCGTTTGGTATTACCTGTAACTGTATTGCCCCTGGCCCGTTTTTGACGGACCTGCCTGCCAGCGTTCTCAGCCCGGTCGAACTGGAAACCTTCGCCCAGCGAACGGCACTCGGTCGCTGGGCTGATCCCCGCGAACTGGCCGGCCCTGCCCTGCTGCTGGCAAGCGATGCCGGTAGCTACATCACCGGAACGACATTGCTCGTCGACGGCGGAACGCTCTGTAAGACGTTTTGAAATTGTGGGGTGTGGCGCGAGTACCGCAAAGCCGCGACCGGCTTTGATGGGACTTATGTGACACTGAGGTCCTGGTCACATTCTTGTAGTCCTCTACGGACTGCTATCTCAGGAGCCCAGGTGGGTAAAGTAAGTCGGAATTGTGGCACGCCCGAAATGCCTGAACTCTCGACCTCCCATTGTTTATATCTACCGTTTTTTTCGAAGGAATCAATTTTTGAGCAATCCGCTGTCGACCCAAGAGAAACTGGCAATCGCCTGCGCGGGGATTCCACTGACTGTTGGGACGTCAATCTACGTGTTGTGGCGACTGACATATTCGCGCGATCTCGAATGGGCGGGAATCTGGATGATCCTGATGGGAACGCTGTTGTTTCTGGTCGGGTGCCTTTTGTTACTTTCTGATTTGTGGCTCTCCAAATGCGGTCGAAGAAATTGGGCTCGGAAATTCGCGATCGGCATCTCGTTGCTGGCAAATTTTCCAGCTGCAGGATTTATCATAAAATCGGTCGACGAAGTTCGGACTCGTTACTTGATCGTAGTCGTCAATCAAACGGGGCATGAAGTTGCGAGCTTCGAGGTGATCTCCAAAGAAGGTAAAAAAACGCTTGGTCCGATCGCGGACGGACGCTCGGCGAAAACTTATATTCACGTTTCGGAATATGACTGTCTGTCAGAAAAAGTCACTTCGTCCAGTGTGGAGATCAGATCGATCCAATCAGACCCAACGGCAGAATCTTGCTTTAACGACATGGGCGATGGAATTTCCATCGAACTGCTTCCGGATGGAGTTGTGAAAACTTCCGGAGTTAAGAAACTTCCGCCGACCAAATCAAGCCGGAAAGAGAATTGATTCAAACCGTCAGTCGTCCTGGGAGACAGGGTACGTTGGTCATTCTGCGGACTTCGTCAGGTTGTCTTTACGCCAACGGCGTTTCATATCAAAGCCCTGGGTTGCGAGCATCAGCGAGCGCACCCTGGGTAAGACCCAATGAACGCGTTTTACACCGAAGGTGTTACACCGCTCTTTTCCCGATTCGCGTGCTTATCGACCATCCAATTGTGATTCACAGATTCGTGTCGCCCGAAGAATGATGTAACCCCGTTGGGGTAAATCCGATTTCCATCGTCGCGACCCAGGGTGGATCGCAAGGCGATCTACCCTGGGCTTTGATATGCAACGCCGTTGGCGTAAAGACCGGACATGAACGAGACGTGTCAAACGGGACACTAATTCAACGGATTGGCATCAGCCGGTCGATTGAAATCCGACAGTTTTTCAACTCGATCAAATTGTGCTGCGACGTCTTGAGCATGCGTGACAAGCAGCAGTGAAACGTTGTTCTCGCGACAGGAATCGCGCAATAATTGCAGAACGGTTTGCTGGTTGGCAACATCGACATTGGCGGTTGGCTCGTCTGCCAGCAGCAGACGTGGAGTATTTGCCAGTGCCCGAGCGACCGACGTTCGTTGCTGTTCTCCGACCGACATTTGTGAAGGCTTGTGATTCAAGCGGTGACCGAGACCAACTCGTTCGAGTAGCTTTTTGGCGTGAACACGATCCGCTTTTCGTCCGCCGAAACTCATCCCCAGCAGAACGTTTTCCAGCGCAGTGAAAGCGGCCAGCAGGTTGAATGTCTGGAATACATATCCGATTCGCTCCGCTCGAAAACGGTCGCGTGAGGCTTCGGAGAGTCGTGCGATGTTCGTACCGGCAATCACGACTTCCCCTGCGTCGGCCGAGGTGATCCCGGCGATGATGTTGAGCAGTGTTGTCTTGCCACCACCGCTCGAACCGACTAGCGCCACTTGCTCGCCAGTGGCCAGCTTGAAATCAGCGACATTCAAGACGGGAACTCGACCGCCGCTCGGGTCACGGTAGGTCTTCGTCACGTTTCGCAATTCCAGAGACATTACAGTTCCTTACGTTGGCTCATTCTTCGCAGTCCGCGAGCTGGTCTCGGTAGAGTCGCAGGTTCGGGTGGCAAGATCTTGAGGATATGTCCTGATACGTTACAGAGCAATCGGCTGTTGGTTCGAATCCATTTGTTAAATGTTTAACACTTCCCTTGATCCGAAACGACTCTGTGAATACCATCCGAACTGTTAAAACACTAACAGGACGACTGATGGAACCGACACCTGCCAATAGTTTGACCGAACGCGAAGCCGAGATCATGAGTCGGCTTTGGGAACTCGGTACGGCGTCTGCGGAACAGATCCGCATGACGTTGCCTGACGAACCGCACGATTCCACGGTTCGAACCATGCTGAGAATCCTCGAAGAAAAAGGCTTTGTCAGCCATGAGCGTAACGGGCGAAGCTTCGTTTATCGACCGGTGATTCAACGGGAAAAGGTCCAGCAGAAGACGTTGAGCAACGTCATTCGCCGGTTCTTTTCCGGTTCTCCGCAAGACCTTGTGTTGCGACTTCTGGAAGAAGAGCAACTTTCCGCAGCCGATCTGCAGGATCTGATCCAACAATTTAAGCAAGGACGCAAACCATGACGGATCTTCAGGCCGCGTTTCTTTCCATCGGATGCAAATCGACGTTGATTCTGGGAATTGTTACGGTACTGGCCTACATTGCGGGCCGTTACTGGGCGTACTCCTGTATGGCCTGGAAACGAGTCGGAGTGGTGGCATTGCTGATTTTGCCGATGGCGGCCTGGTGCCTCCCGCCAATTGAAATTCCGGTGCTCTCCCCTTCCCCGAATTCCAATCGTGTCAGACACGACACGACCGGTTCAGAGAAGCCGATTCCGCCGCACGCCCAAATATTTCCCCATGAAATTGATCCGCTAACCCTTTTGTCAGACGTCGGTTTTGAAGCGTTGAACGTCACCCCCAGGATTCCAGCAACGACGGCTTCCGCTACACCGGTCATTCGACGATTTTCGTTGAAAAAGATTCTGATTGCTGGCCTCGCGCTAGCCTACGGATTTTTTCTCAGCGTGTTGATCGTGCGGTTCATCGGAGCGTGGCGTGGACTTCAACTTCTGAAGCGGTCAAGTTCTGTTGTCGCCGATGCGGATTGGCTGGAATCGTTGGGACATTGGACAAGATCGCTTGGTGTACGGCGTCATGTTGAATTACGAGTTTCCAATTCTTGCTCGGTTCCCCTCACGTTCGGATGGCGAAAACCGGTAATCCTCGTTCCACACGACTGCCTGATTTCCAGCGATCGAATCGAGCGAGACGCAATCCTGATTCACGAATTGACGCATATCAAAAACGGTGACTTTTTCTGGCAGGTCATGACTCAGTGCATGGCGACGCTGTATTGGATTCACCCGCTCGCCTGGTTCGTTCGCCGAGAGGCCGAAATTCTTCGGGAACGAATTTGTGATCAGTTCTGTTCCCGGTCGCTTGGCCGAGACGCATATGCGCTGGCCTTGGTTCGAATCGCGGCTCGTTCTGCTCACGTCCCGACAATTGCACTTGGAATGGCGATGGCACAGCGGTCGTCGCTCCGCCGACGCCTACACGACATCAATGAATTTAAAACAGAGCCGCACTCAAGATCCGGTCGAATCAGAGACGCACTGGTGGTTGGAATGGCAACGTGCGCGCTCGGGATCATCGTCGTTGGCATGTTGACCGTACGAGTGCCGCCGCCGAAATCAACGCGATTGGCAGTCGAGGCCTCGAATCAGCCCGACATGATCGAACCAAATGACGCGCAGAACGCCACAGAACTCATGCGACTGCCACAGACAATCAGCGGATTCGTTACCGATGAAAACGGCGATGCCCTGCGCGATGCGAACGTCACACTCAGCATCTATCGATCGAATAATCCCTTTGACAAAATCGAGTGGACGGCTGCGACGGACAGCGACGGCTCTTATAAAATTTCTGTTGGTGACGTCACGTGCCGTTCAGCTGACGAAATCAACTTACAAATTCAAGCGGACGGCTATTATCAGCAAGTCTCGAAATTTGATCCAAAACAACAGCCGTTGGATGCGTGGACGACTCAGCGAATGCAATCGCCCCGTAAACGGAAACCGATCGAATGGGCCAATTGGAAAGACGACACGGAGGAATTCAACGCGGCAGTCGCTGCGACAGTCAATGGCCAACCCATTCTTAACGGGGCGATCCTCGATCGTTATGCCGGTTATCTCATCAGCGTTCGTGAGCAAATGCTGTCGATGGCAGGCGAGCCGAGCAAGACACCACCGGGACAACCGATACCGACCCGCGACGATTTCGACAAGTTCCGCCGCACATTGATTCAACGAGATATTGCCAGTTACATTCAAAAGGTCGCCCTCGTGCAACACATGATGTCGGGCTTGACACAATATCAGATCGTTGAATCGAATCGGCACATTGATCAGCTCTTTGAGAAACAGTGCGATCGACTCAAGCAAGAGCTCCACGTCGCGACAATCGAAGAACTTGAACGCGAGCTGAAGACAAAGGGATCGACATTACAAAAGGTAAAAGAGAGTTTTACGCTCGATCGATTGTCCACTGAATGTTTCGTGGCGAAGGCGGACTCGTTGACACCGACGGAGGCGCCCGAGATCGCGGCCTATTATGACTCACATGTTGACCTGTTTAGCATTCCGAAGACGGTATCTTGGCAGGAGATTGCACTGTCGATTTCACCCGAACTAAGCGATGCCGAAGCGACAAAAAGACTCGACGATTTGCTCGTTGAATTCAACGACAGCGACCCCTTCGAACGCAAAAAGATTGATCCGAGATATTCAAAATATTCCTATAGCAGATTGCCGCTGGCGAGTCTCAAAGATGCGGAACTCGAATCGCAATTGTTTTCGATGCCATTGAATCAATGGAGTAAAGTCAGCGGGAAAGCAACCACGTACTCCTTGGTTCGCGTGACTGCTCGGGAAGAGGGCAGCCGAAAGGCACTCGCTGAAGTTCAGGACCAAATTCGCCAGAAGTTGGACGTTAAGAAAAGGCAAACTTGCGCAGAGAAGTTCATGAGAGAAGTCTTTTCAACGGCGAAGATCGAGACGCAATACTCATTGCCCAAGTTTTACGACGAGGGACCATCCGGCGGCTCGAACGAGGGATCGACGAACTCGTCGCCTATCTATCGCAAGGACTAATGCACAGTCAAAGCTAAAGATTCGGGTGCCACTGGATGACCGTCTTCGGTCACCCAGTGTTCTTCGATTGTCTCGAAAAAAAGAGAAGACACTGCGTCTCCGAAGACTCCGATGCAGTGGCACACAACCCGAACTTTAAGTCTTGACTGTGTGCTAGCCAACGTTCACCAATGAGATGCAATTTCCTAGGGCAAAGGCCCGTTAACCACCCTCGCGGGGGAGGTGGGGTTTAGTTTCGTTTAAATCTGAAAAATGGCGATCCTTGTCAAAACGACTTCGATGATGTCTGATTTCTCATAATGAGTCTTGAAATTATTCTTCCTGGAGTCGGCCCATGTCCCGGATTCTTTTACTCGTTCGATTCCTGACCGGGATTTTTTTGTTACTTGTTAGTGGTTTGGCGATTGCGCGCGTCGATGCCGGCGACTGGCCTCAGTTTCGTGGTCGGTCCGGTTCGGCCTTTGATCCGTCCGGTGACAAATTGCCTGCGGAAATTGGTCCCGATCAAAATCAGATTTGGAAAACGCCCCTTCCGCCAGGACATTCTTCACCGATCGTCGTCGGCAGCCGAATTTTCTTGACGGGAGTCCGTGACAAAAAGTTATTGACGATCGGGCTGGATCGTCAGACGGGCAAACAACAATGGGAATCGGAAGCCCCTTACGAACGGCTGGAATCGATTCATCGCATCGGCAGTTATACCCAGAGCACTCCCTGTGCTGACGCCGATTATGTGTTTAGCTTTTTTGGTTCGAGCGGCCTGTATTGTCACGACCATAGCGGCAAACTGATCTGGAAGAAGTTGATGGGTCCGTTCGTCAATGATTTTGGTGCGGCCAGTTCACCGATTCTCGTCGGCGAGCGACTGATTCTCTGTCAGGATCATGATCTCGATTCCTTCCTGTTGTGTGTCGACCGACGGACTGGCGACATCACGTGGAAGACGGACCGATCCGAATTTCTGCGGAATTCGTGTACTCCGGTTTTATGGAACAACGAAGGCCGCCTGCAAATCGTTGTCGCCGCGACGCTAAGGGTTGTTGGGTATGATCTTGAAACGGGTAAGGAAGCCTGGACAGTCCGCGGCATCTCTCGCACGGTCGTTAGTTCTCCGACTGTCGGGCTCGACGGAAATCTGTATCTGGCGGGTTGGGCCGCCGGAGGCGATGAGGCTGAACGAATCCGCGTCGAACCATTTGATGACGTTGTCGTAGTGAAAGACAAAGATCAGAACGGAACGATTGAAGAAGCGGAACTGAGTGAAGGTCCTGTCTATCAACGGTACTCGCAAGCCGATCGGAATAAAGACGGTCATTTGACGCGGACAGAATACGAACTCTTCCGTAGTCTGTTTGATCAGGGGAAGAATCTGCTGCTAAGCATCAAACCGGGTGCCGTCGGCGACGCGACGGAAACGCATGTCCGCTGGACTTATCCCAAACAAGTTCCGTTTTGTGCTTCGCCGCTGTTGTTCAACGGGTTGCTGTTCACGATTAAAGACGGCGGCATCCTGCAATGCCTGAATGCGAACACTGGAAAGGTGGCCAAGCCGCTACGTCTGGAAGCGAATGGAAATTACTACGCATCACCAGTCGCTGGCGACGACAAAGTCTACCTGGTGGATGAAACAGGCCGACTGACGGTTGTCTCAGCCACGGAAGACTTGAAACTACTGCACACGACCGAAATGAAAGAAGACGTCTACGCAACACCCGCAATCGTGGATGGTCGGATTTATCTCCGAACGTCAGGCGGGCTTTACTGTTTCGGCTTGAAATGACAGTTGAACGAGGCGGAAAGAGAAGAAAGAGTTTTGGAACACTCATCTTCGCTAATCTGCGCTAATAAGAATAAATCAGGAAAAGGAAACGATCGTCAATATCTTGAAATTTCTGATTAGCGTCAATTAGTGAAGATTAGTGTTCTAAACCCGCATTACTCTCTGCAAAAACAGGCATTTTAAAAGAGTGGTTGACCACTAATCTCAGGAATAAGAGTTAAGAAAAGGTGAAACACCGCTTGCGTGCTTGAATTAGAAAAAAACGAGGCCGTAAAATATGAACCAGTCAGCTTCTTGATCTTCAGATTTTTATTCGTGTAATTCGTACTACTAACATTTTATATCGTCGCGCGGCGCGAAGAATTTGTAGAAGAAATGAGTCCGGCTGACGCACCCCGGTTCGCCTCGATTGTTTTTTCGTGTATTTGGTGTATTTCGTGGTTAAATTTCTTCTCGTTATAGGGTTGCGGGCGATGCCCGCGCTGTGAGATTCGTGGTCAAACTCTTCCTCTTAAATTGTCGTGCGGGCGATGCCCACACCGTGGATTTGAGGTTCACGTTAAGCACTTGCGGGAGTCCGTGAATGAGGTCGCCAACGGTTGCTGTCGTCATGTCACGACTGAGGCGACTTGTGGTTCCTGATGAGCCGTGGTTGGCGGGGTTGCGCGGTACGTTGCGAAAAATCGCCGTTGATCAATCGAATCTGATCGTCGTTGATGGAACTGCGGGAACCGATTTTGTACGACATTTTGCGTTGCGACTAAACGTTGGTTGCCAGGTCATTGATGTTTCGAATAACGGCCGTTCGAACAGCGACGATATTCCTTTGCGTGATCGAGCGTTGGTCGTTAACGCGGACACTGTTTACGTCCTTCAACTGAGGCCTGAAGGGAATCTGCATCGGTTGCTGAAAGAACGGATCGAGCAGCATCGCGGCGGGATTGTTCTTGTTGATCTTCCTGGTTTGCAGCCTGATTCCGTCAAGGACGAACTTCTTAAAGCGGGTGTAGAAATCTGGCGACCCACGACGGAAGAATGTCGGCCACTTGATTCCGATTCATCGCCTGAAGAAGGACAAGACGACGATTGTTATTCGATTCAGCCTCGCGTTTACGAGATCGTTCCGTTTCCTTCTGGCGACGGTTGGGAGTTTTTAGCTCACACGACCCGGGCATGTCCTGGTCCCTGGCCTGATGAATCGTTTGAACAATATGCGGACAATCTGGCTGAATCTCGTACTGACGCCGACCATTCCACGTTGAGTACCTTTCGGCGAATTCTGGTTCAAAAGCGATTGATTGCTTCGGGAAAAACGATTCGCGGTGGCTCCCCAGCAGTCAGCTTCACCGCCTGTCCACTCGAAAATCTTCCCGCACTTCATCGGTATCGCACTCATCGTGTCCGATGGGATTTTGAACCTTACGGTCTGTGTATCAGGCGTTCATGGCTGGAAAGTCGAGGTGTTCGGCCAGTGCGTTACGGTGATGAGTCCCTCTGGCAATCGCTGACCGAGGACGAGCGTCCGTTTTTTCAATTGGCCGTCGGAGAATCGGGGATTGACTGGACGGTCGAACAAGAATGGCGAGCGGCCGGAGACGTCAGCCTGCAGGACCTGACATCGGACGACGTGATCCTGTTCGTTCCGGATTTTGAATCAGCAAAGTCGCTGACGAGCGTCACAAACTGGCCGATCACGTTGTGGCCCGGTAACGTAGAGCTAAAACCCCACCCCCCCTGCGGGGGTGGTTAACGGGCCTTTGCCCTAGCAATTTGCCTTGCAACTCATTGGTGAATGTTAGCACGTGCCGATGCAAAGGCGCGAACCCCACTTCCGCATGGAATTGAGGTCAAGGCATTCACCTGGTCCCAACGATTTCCCGAAGCACACCAAAAGCTTTCCAGGGAAACGATTGACTTTAGGAGACATCGCGTCTTATCCTATCGAGTGATATTATTTGGTATCTTTTTTGGGGCGAGAAACTTATGGCACGAACACCGCAAGACATTACCGACGCGGAGTTAGCGGTCATCAACCTGCTGTGGGAGCGAGGTCGAACGACTGTCCGCGATCTGACAGACACGCTTTACCCTGGTGGTACTGGTGCCCACTACGCCACCGTACAAAAACTGTTAGAGCGGCTGGAACTGAAAAAGTTCGTCAAACGTGACCGCAAGCCCTGGCCACACATGTTCGAGCCGAAGATTGATCGTGAAGAGCTGATCGGTCGTCGGTTGCAGGCCACCGCTGACAAGTTGTGTGAGGGATCGCTGGCGCCGTTGCTGTCTCATCTGGTCAAAGCCAAACTCAGTGAAGATCAACTTGGTTCGTTGCGTGACCTACTCGATGATCTGGATCGAGAAAAAGGCCGTTAATCAAATCGCAGTTTTGGGCCGGGAATAAGCGTTGTTCCCGGCCCTGTTCATAATTCACATCGCTGACCTTCGGGCCGGAGGGCGCTGTGCTTTCGTACCTCGAGATCGCACTCATCAATGCGCTGATGATTGTCCCGCTCGCGCTGGTCGCCGAGTCCTTCGGACGGGTTTTTCGCCGTCCAGCACTGACCCATTTTTTGTGGGTGCTGATTCTTATCAAACTTGTGATGCCGCCGATCTGGCAGATCCCGTTAATCGACCGTGACTGGGTGGTCTCAACATCTCGACAATTGCTTCCCCGGGTCATCTTCGACGTCGGTCAGATCGAGTTCGGTTCACGTCGATCGTTCGTGCCAGATGAGTTACCAAACCAGAATCTGGCGAAATTGAAATCCCGCCCCAGAACGCTGGCAGAGATCGATAAGCAACTGAACGCTTCAAAACGCTCATTCAGTACGGTCGCCGCAAGCTGGATTCGAAGTGAAAACTTTCGGCAAGCGTTGATGGCCGTTGTGCTGGTTGTCTGGGCCGTTGGCGCACTGGTGTGGTTTGTGATTCAGGGAATTCGCTGCGTCAGGTTTCGCTGGTCATTGAGGCATGGCGATGCTGCGTGTCTGGACCTTCAGCGATTCGCGGACCGTCTGGCGCGTCGAATGGGTTTGCCGTATTCGCCGACAGTCTGGCTGATGCCGGGTGTCATGTCCCCGATGTTGTGGGGGAGCGGGCAATCATTATTTCTGATTTTTCCTGAACGGTTACTTGACCGGCTGGACGACTCGGCCACAGGGACGTTGTTAATGCACGAATTGGCTCATTATCGGCGTCGTGACCATTGGGTACGAGTGGTTGAACTGCTGGCAACGGGTTTTTTCTGGTGGCATCCCGTCGTCTGGTGGGCTCGTTGCGAAATCGAGTCGGTCGAGGAGGAGTGTTGCGACGCGATGGTTGTCGCGGCCTCGCCTGAAGTTCCCAAACGTTATGCACAAGCCATTCTCGAAGTAGTGGATTTTATTGCTGAACGCCCATTGCGAATGCCGGCACTGGCCACGGGTCTGGGTCAAGTCCCCTTCCTTCGTCAACGATTAACGTGGATCATGCGTGGTCCTCGGCGTCAGGACTTTGGCTATTGCGGTCGATTCATTTGCCTTTTGCTGGCGTGTGCTCTGCCACTTCAGCCGTCGTGGCTCGCCGCTCGTCCTCCAATAAGCCAGACCGCTCGGCAATTGAGCCAGTCGACACATCAGCCGCAGGTTAAGCTGGCTCCATTGGTTCCTGTCGCATTTGATTCCGCTGCTGGCGGGCCGTCTGAAGCTTGGCTTGCCGAGCGACCGATTTCGATCCAAAACTCGAAAACGCAATCTTCGTGGAGCGGGTCAGAAATTCGATCGCATTCGATGGATGGGCGATTTGTGGTAATTGGAAACCAATCAAACCAGTGCTTATTCGATTTGGAAACGGGGCATGAATTCAGTTTAAATCACCTTGGATTACAAGCAATCTCGTTTGCCCAAAACACGTCCGAATTCGTGGCGATCGGGGCGGAAGGGGTAATTTTTTTGTGTGATGCGGAAACGTGTCAGGCGACTCGTGACTGGCAGATACCCAGCGGCTCGGCGAAGTCGATTGATATCTCTTCCGATGGAAACTGGATGGTGACGGGAGGTCGCGATGGAATCGTCCGGATCTGGAATCGGAACAGCGATCATCCAGTTCGCGAATTACCACGCGAATTGGGACCAGTGAACTGCGTGAGATTTTCTCCGGACGGCGAATTACTCGCCGTGGCAACCGGAGACTGGTTGACACCTGATTCGGGCCGAATCGCATTGATCGAGTTCCACAGCGGGAATGAGCGGGTTTCCATGAATTGGAATTCGCCGGCAGCCTCGGTCGCTTTTCGGGCCGATGGCGAGTCATTGATCAGCGCGGATCGTCAGGGGCGGGTTGCTCGTTGGAGCGTGACAACTGGTGAATTATTGGGGATCACTGAGGGCCATCAAGATTTGGTGGCAGCTGCGGAGTTTTCACCAAACGGAACACCCCTGACTGAAATTGAAATCCCGGATTTGCCCCCGGATGCGCGATGGATCGAACGTGACACAACCATACCCGCGCGCTGGTTCTTCAGCATTTGGGGCTTGAAGCCCGCTCCAAATCCGTTGAGTTCTTCGAAACCCGCGTCGAAGTGAAAATCTAACGGGTCGCCAGAAGCACAGCGACCAGATCGCTTTGTTTAACCCGCAGCCATCGGCGCAGGCTGATCGGCGTTCAGTCGATCTCTTCGATCGTTGCCGAGCATCTTCCAACAATGTGAAAGACGACGGCAATCGCCAAACGGTCAACGACGCCTCGGGTTCGTCAGCGACCCCGCACGACTCGCTTCTCTGCGAGGCGCGGTTAAACGATGAAAACAGATTCGTCGTTTAACCCGCAGCCATCGGCGCAGGCTGATCGGCGTTCAGCCGATCTCTTCGAATGTTGCCGAGCGTCTTCCAACAATGTGAAAGACGACGGCAATAGTCAAACGCTCAATGACGCCTCGGGTTCGTCAGCGACCCCGCACGACTCGCTTCTCTGCGAGGCGCGGTTAAACGATGACTTGCGATCCAGTGAGACGCAAACAAGATCACTCCACCGGGTCGGAGTCTGTTCCGACCCGGTGGAGAAGGATTTACTTCGATTCGCGGAAGGGGAAAACATCCACAGGCTGCAACGGACTGGGTGGCAATGGCTGTGGCGAGTTCACGTAGCTGAATCGATAGCAGCCGACCATTCCCGTTGTAACTTCAGCGATGTAGATCACTCCCGACGCGATGGCTCCGCCGCCCCCCCCTGCTGGTGCATTCAAGAGTCCACTCCCGGGAATCATTGTGTATTTTCCATTCTTTCCGACCTTGAAATCCTGAGCAACGTTGGCGAACCAGAAATTCGTAAAGGCTTGAGCCTGAGGATTCAGCATTCCCCCTTGCAACCGACCTGTGGTGAAGTCGAGGACAAATACCGCGTCAGGACTCCCAGCGCCGACTTCAACCGTGCAGATTGCGAATTTTGCATCGCGATCCGTCGCACTTGCCAGAACATGCTCATGCGGCCAGAAGTAGGCAAGACAAAGTCCGCCAATAATTCCGAATAATAACCAGACCAGCTGACGTTCGTTTGACCGTAATGACATGAGTCGATCCTTCTTGGTTGATGATCGAGTGTGGGAACCGAGATGAAGTGTGGTAGCGGAAACTCGGTCATTTCCGTCTGGCGATAATTTAACTCGTTTACACCGCGTCGGCTAGCTCGCCCAAAAACGATGTCGCATGCTGAAGTCCTGTGACAAATTTGGTAATCTGCTCGAATGAAAACAAGCTTCTACGATTTCGATGTGGCTGTGATTGGAGCGGGGCACGCTGGCTGTGAGGCTGCGCTCGCCGCAGCGCGACTTGGAGCCAGAACTGTCCTGCTGACAATGAACTGCGACAGCGTGGGGCAAATGAGTTGCAACCCCGCGATCGGTGGTGTCGCCAAGGGGCAGATCGTTCGCGAGATTGATGCGCTCGGCGGTGAAATGGGCCGGGTGATTGATGCGACCGGAATTCAGTTTCGCATGCTTAATCGAAGCAAAGGGGCGGCGATGCACAGCCCCCGCGCCCAGGCCGATAAAAAAGCCTATCAGTTCGAAATGAAATATCGGATTGAAGCCCAGCCAGGACTCACGTTGCGGCAGGAATTGGTTGAGGAAATCCTCGTTGAAGGTGATGGTTCGTCGAGCGACGAAGCGGTGAATAGAGTTTCCGGTGTCCGCGTTCGTGGCGGAGGTTTATATCGCTGTCGTGCAGTCGTGATCACCACAGGGACATTCCTTCAGGCGATCATGCATACCGGTGAG
Source organism: uncultured Schlesneria sp. (assembly GCA_903899985.1). Classification (GTDB taxonomy): domain Bacteria; phylum Planctomycetota; class Planctomycetia; order Planctomycetales; family Planctomycetaceae; genus Schlesneria. The sequence continues at coordinate 9,042 of CAIULL010000254.1, read as the reverse complement.
GCTAAGACGGCAGGAGGCCGAGCTGGCGATGGAACGACGGGAACATTGTCCGATTGCCTCAGGGGACTTGGCTTTGAATTACAACGATTCAAGACGGGAACCCCTTGTCGTCTGAACGGACGGACAATCGATTTTTCCGCCTGCGCCGAACAGCCGGGTGACCCCGATCCACAGCCGTTTTCGTTTTTAACGAGCCAGCTTTCGCAGACACAAATGCCGTGCTGGTTGACGGAAACAAACGAGCACGTTCACGAACTGATTCGAGCGAATCTTCATCGTGCGCCGATGTACAGTGGCCAGATCCAGTCCACTGGTCCGAGATACTGTCCGTCAATTGAAGATAAGGTCGTTCGATTCTCAGATAAGTCATCTCACCACATTTTTCTTGAACCTGAAGGGCGAAATACGTGGGAGTACTACTGCAATGGAATCTCGACGAGTCTGCCGAGGGACGTTCAAGATGAACTGGTCCGTTCGATCAAGGGACTCGAACGAGCCGAAATCATGCGGTACGGCTACGCGGTCGAATACGACTTCGCCCCTCCGACTCAACTAAAAACGTCATTGGAAACAAAGCGTGTTGAAGGGCTTTATTTCGCGGGTCAGATCAATGGGACGACCGGTTATGAGGAGGCGGCCGGCCAGGGACTACTTGCCGGGATCAACGCGGCATTGAAATTGGCGAAGCAGCCACCGTTAGTCATCGATCGCAGCCAGGGATATCTGGGGGTGCTGATCGATGACCTGGTTACCAAAGGTGTCGATGAGCCGTATCGGATGTTCACATCGCGATCCGAATACCGATTGCTGTTGAGACAGGACAATGCGGATCGACGCCTGACCCCGGTTGGTCGCCGCATTGGTCTTGTTTCCGACCACCGCTGGCAACAATTTGAAAAACATGAAGCAGATATTGCTCGCGCTTCTGAATTGATTGAGCAACTTAGACACCAGGGTGCGACATTTGAGGAATGGCTGCGTCGTCCAGAAATTACCTGGACTGAACTGGAGTCGATGTCATCTGAATTGGCCGGGTTGACGATCGGAGTCCTTGCGAAACAGCAAGTGGAGATTGAAACCAAGTATGCGGGTTATATCCGTCGCCAGACAGCCGATATCGAACGGCAACATAAAATTCAATTTGTGCGTATTCCAGAATCGTTTAACTTTCAAGCTGTCGCACAGTTACGTCGCGAAGCCAAAGAGAAACTGACGAAAGTTCGTCCCGCTGACCTGGGTCAAGCCAGTCGAATCAGCGGAATTACTCCTGCTGACCTCACGATCCTTCTGCTCTACCTAAAAGAGCCAGACCGGCTCGCCAGTGACATTTGATGCGCCCTGAGCCATTGGGTAATCTTGGTTGAGTTTTCCTACCTGGAGTTATAAACAGGCAAACGAACGTTGACCGATTTGTCAGAATGGTTACAATCGGTACGCACGGAAGATTCGGAAGGTTCCGCACTATCAACCGATGCCGTGGTTGACGAAGTCTCGGCATAGTGGATGGTGATCTGGCGAATTGACGGATTGCAAATTCGCTGCCTTCAAGTTCGGAAAACTGTGAAAGAACGATGTCGCACGATTGCGGGATCGTCTTTCAGCCCGTGGGGGGATTCCGCGGGTGCGCCCCTGCAAAGGATGGAGGAGCTGCCGTATGAAAACCGTCTTTACAACGGGCGAAGCCGCCAAGATCTGCAAAGTCAGTCAGCAAACGATCATACGTTGCTTTGACTCGGGGCAGCTTCGTGGGTTTCGCGTACCTGGATCTCGTTTCCGCCGTATTCCGCGAGACATCCTTTATCGGTTCATGAAAGAAAACGGCATTCCGACCGACGCACTGGAAAGTGGTCGCCGTAAAGCATTGATCGTCGACGATGACGAAGAACTGGTCGAATTGATCCGGGACGCGCTCGAAGCAGACGGTCGATTCGAAGTCCGCGTCGCGAACAACGGTTTCGACGCCGGAATGATGGTCAAAGAATACAGACCTGACATCATTGTCCTGGATGTCATGCTACCAGATATCAACGGGAAAGAAGTCTGTCAGCGAGTACGGATGGATTCCGCTCTCGACGGGACTCAGATCATCTGCATCAGCGGCATGGTCGAGCAGGACAAAATCGCGGACCTGAAAGCATCAGGTGCCAACGATTTCATGCAAAAACCGTTCGAAATCGAATCGCTCGTCGAACGCATGTGCAAACTTCTCGACGTCGAACCGGTCGAAGCGTGAATACACCGGAATCCCCAATAAACTAACAAAAAAGCCCGATGGCAACCCATCGGGCTTTTTCGTGCTCGCAAAACGGTCGTCCGTTATTGTAGTTACGGGCTTCCACGCTCACAATGTCGTGCTGCACGGGCAAAAGCCCATGCCACCAGCTTGCGGTTCGTCATTCTTGTTTTGCAAAAACAACTGTACTTTGGCGGAAAGAACATCGTTACATATCGGTCTCTGCGGGTCACGTTGTATCGAATTGAGATTATCAACAAGGCATTGGTACTATGCCAGACACAACTGACGGTTGCTCTGACTCACGCCCTGACGTGAGTTTTATTGTTTCGCCGGATCGAAGCAAACTCGAAGCCCTGGCGGAATTCGCGGCTGGTGCCGGGCATGAAATCAACAACCCTCTGGCCACCATTATTGGCCGCGCTCAGATGTTGTTGAAAGACGAGACCGATCCTCAAAAACGCCAGATGCTGATGTCGATCGGGGCTCAGGCTTACCGCATCCGTGACATGATCGGCGATACGATGCTGTTCGGACGCCCCCCCTGCCCTGAGTTTCAGGTCATCAACCTGGCAGAAGTTGTTGACCGAGTCGTGACCAAACACAAAGCCGATTTAGAAAACGGGTGCTCAACGGTTTCCATGCAGATCCCTGAATCGATCGTGCTTAAGGCAGACCCGACCCAATTATCGATCGTCCTGAGCGAATTGCTTCGAAACGCTCTTCAAGCTTTGCAGCCCGGCGGCGGCGAAATTCAAATCTCAGCAACGGCGGATGCGGAAAAGGCCTTCATCGAATTGACCGACCGGGGCGTCGGATTTCGAGACGACGAAAGGGAACACGCCTTTGATCCCTTCTTTTCGGGAAGACAAGCGGGCCGCGGGCTGGGTTTCGGATTGCCAAAATGCTGGCGAATTATCGATCAACATTCTGGTCAGATTGAAATTCAGTCGTCACCTTCCGGGCCGACAACTGTAAAGATCGTCTGGCCCCTCTCTTCTTAGCGGTCCGTTTCGGTTAAGTCCCATCGCGCGGGTGATGGGACTTATGCGACACATGAGACCTATGGGACTGATGTTGGCACCGATCCTGTTTCAGTTTTCGCAGTGAAAATTTGGACTTTACGCTTTCGTTCGTACTGGTCGCAGCCATTGTGATGTCGACCACGGAAACTACTGGCGAATCGTCTCTTGTAGGACCGATCTTAAAATTCGACGGTGTCGAAGGTGAACGTTGCGCTAGAAAACGGTAAATTCACCCCGATCGACAGAAACTTCCAAAACTCGCCAAATTGACAAACTATGAGCTCTCCCATGCCACCACGCGGCAAACTGCAAGGCATCTATACACCCAATATCGTTCCTCTCAACGCCAAGGGCGAGATCCACGAGAGCGAACTGCGGCGGTATGTCGACTGGCTGATCGCCAAGGGTGTGCATGGTCTCTATCCGAACGGTTCAACCGGTGAGTTCACTCGTTTCACGGTCGAAGAACGTATTCGGATCATGGAGATCATCTGTCACCAGGTTCGAGGCCGTGTTCCGGTCCTGGCCGGTGCCGCCGAAGCCAACGTCAAAGAAACCGTACGTGCCTGCGAAAAATATTATGAGATGGGGGCGACGGCCGTCGCCATCGTCGCACCGTATTACTACAAGCTCAGCCCGCGAGCGGTTTACGCCTACTTCAAAGAGATTGCCGACAACACTCCGATTGATGTGACGCTGTACAACATCCCGATGTTCGCCAGCCCGATCGACGTTCCAACTGTCAAACGACTCGCCGAAGAATGTCCGAAAGTGGTCGGGATCAAAGATTCATCGGGTGACATCCCGAACATGATCCGCATGATTCAAGCGGTTCGACCCTCGCGACCAGACTTCAGCTTCCTCACCGGTTGGGACGCGGCGCTGATGCCGATGCTGTTAATCGGTTGCGACGGCGGAACAAACGCGAGCTCGGGTGTCGTCCCCGAATTGACTCGCAAACTTTACGACCTGACGGTCGCCTATCGGATCGATGAAGCGAGATCGCTGCAATACGACATCGTCACTCTATTCGATGCGATGCTCTTTTCGGCCGAGTTCCCCGACGGATTCCGAACGGCAGTCCGTCTGCGTGGTTTCGACACAGGGGTCGGCCGACAACCACTGTCCGATGATCAACAGGCCGATCTGGCAACACTGGCCAACAAGCTGCAATGCATGCTCTCGCAGCATGGCTTCACCGACGAACCGATCAGCGGCTGCCCCACCGGAATCGGCGGATCAAGCAATCCGAAGGAAGTTTCCACCATCGTCCAAGCCGTCGTCGCCGAACTAAAACGCCGAGGTTTGGCCTAAAGTTTTCACGCGCGTCGGACGACGGGATTAGAATAGAAAATCGTTCGCGCGTTGAACGAAGCGATCCATCCGCCATAGCCGGTTTATGCGCGTGGGATAACGGGTTCAGAGTAGGAACTTCGTTCGCGCGTTGATCGAGGCGAGCTGTCCGGCATCACCGTTTTATCCGCGTGGTGGGATCACGGGGGCAGAATAGTGATATCGTTCGCGCGTTAACCGAAGCGAGCCGTCCGGCACAGCCGGTTCACGCGCGTCAGATAATGGGTTCAGAATAGCGCTATCATTCTCGCGTAGATCGAGGCGAGCCGAGGTGCGTCAGCCCTCGGACTCTTGCCGTATTCTCTACTCACTGCGCTCTCATTGCGACTTTCTGCCGCTTCGGCCCGCCCTCGAACTCGTCATTTGATGGGTACACCCTCACTCTTGGAATAGTTCCGAATCGCTTCCTCAACCGTGTCCGACTTTTCGAGTTCTTTTGCCAAATGAAAGCTGAATTGACGTATCCGTTCTTCGGCATCGGACAAGCCAAGCAGGACCAGTTTTTCGGCCGACTTGGCCCTTCCATGAATGCCTTGGAGTAACGCAATACGAAGACTTGGTGAACCGGTGGGATAATACTTTTCCAATTCCACAGCGACTTCTCGTTCAGGGAATTCGCGAATTAACCCGGCCAAGTCGTGTTGAACAACCTCATCCTTTGGGTAGGCTTCGATGAGCATCGGAAGCGTACTCAAGTCATCACTTCCGATGGCTGCCAGCGCCCAATAGGCCGCGCGGCGTAATTGCCAGTCGTTCGATGTTGTTAACTTTTTAAGGTGGGGTATCGCCGATTTGGCCGACTTGGCGACAGCGTACAATGCGTTTGCCGCTTGCCGTTGAATGATGGGATCCTCGTCAAGGATTGCGGCTTCGAGTTTCGAGATCGTTTTGGCATCCACGTCATTGATCTCGCCCCGTAGAATACCCTCCCATTTTACCGTCGGGTAGTCGGACAACTGGACCAGGATCTGGTTGAAGTTAAGCGGCAGTTCGGCACCTCGCTGTCGAACCTCAAGTGGCGTTGCGATAACGAGTTTTCCATCCTCAACGAGATAACTCAGTTTGAATGGATGGAGAAGCAATATAACGGCGTCTTTTAGCGATTGGTGCTTTGAATTGAGCGTCACCACTTTGGTATCGAGATCCTGATGAAATTCCTTTGCCCCCTCGCTGAGTTCGATCTTAATGTGATGAAGGTCCTCGAGGTAATCGAGCACATCGCGAAATGGCATGTTAGTAACCTGTAACATGGTCATGTCATTCAGGGCGCCACGGGCGTCGGTGAATCCCTGGTCGAACTCGTCGGGCATGTGTGGGGCGGATTTGCCCGGCCACGCTCGCATGTTTTCCTCAAGAGTCGCCGCTTCAATTTTAACCGTTGTGTCACGGCTCGATACGAGCGAGACATTCTTGAAAGTCACCTTATGCCGAAACGGTCGAAGCTTGTATTCGACGCGCGCAACTGGCTTTGGTTGGTCCTGAAATGTGGCCGTGAACGGGTAATAATTGGTCGTGGATGGGTATCGCGGCGAATGAATATTGCAGGCCAGAGAGTCACCATCCTGATCGAACCCTTCGATTCGGAAGTCCATGATCGGTCCACAGGAATCGGCAAGCGGATTGAACCAGAAACCGGTGCGTCGATAGCCATCTTTGAAGCGTCGCAGTTGAAATTCCTCGTAAAGGAAACCATAACTTTCTGGCGGTTCAATCGCATTAATGGGTCTGGCATCGGGACTCAGCTTCTGGATTGGTCCCCACGCCTCGTGAGCCAACGCGATCACGACGTCCGTAGTTCGTGCTGCGGTCTCCCCTTTTTCAGTCAGCCTGAGAACCACGGGTTCCTTAGCAGAATCTTTTCCCTCATCAACAAAACCACCGCCACGACCCGTCGCACCCCAGAGCGAATGCGGATGATCCAGTCCTTCAATCCGAATGAGAAACTCGCGAATCAATTCGCTGCCACGCGTCGCGCGTAACGAGATTTTCTTACCGGCTGGTGCCGCAGGAGCGACTTCCAGTGGCGTCCCGTCTGGCTGCCACCACTGGTGATGAGCGGCATCCCCTGGCTTGGAATCATCAGTCTCTTCGGTAAATTCCGGCATCGTTACGGCGATTAACTCAACGCTCAGTTTCGGCGTCAGTTGTGCGACGAACCTCTTTGAATCGATCTGTCTTCCGCCATCCTTCTTTAGTGCGTCCGCATCATCGTTCTTTTGAGGCTGCGTTTGCTGAGCGTTAAGTGGTGAATTCGCACTCATCGCGAACAGTATCAGGCCGCCGACAATCATCCTGACAATCACGTGCACTGGTCCGGGAAATCGACCGAAAGAAGTCAGCTTCCGTTGAAGAAAGCCTGACATCAGGCTGTGAATTCGTTCACCCAGATTACCGCCTGTCGCAGATCTCATGGTGTTTGCCCTTAGAATTGGTCAAATGTTGGACGGGGCTAAAAGGCTAACGCGTCTGGTGTCGCATAGCAAACTTTCTGTCAAGTCATCGGGGTGAAGCGAAGTGTTGTCGCGGGAGAACGAGTGCGGCGACGAGTCGACAATGCTTTCATCCTGCGATCCCCAGCGTGTCGCTTGCGTTCGTCATTGGCGTAACGAGAGAATCCCGTATCATGACATCCAGGAAGCCCGAAAAATATCGAGGATCGACCACGTGCAATTAGGAGATTTTACTGAGCAAGCCGATGCCTATCGACGGTCTCGCCCCGCCTATCCTGATGAACTGATCGATATGCTCGTCGCCGATGCCTGTCTCGCTCCCGGCGATCCTGTGGCCGATTTCGGTGCCGGAACGGGCATTATGACTCGCATGCTGATCGAACGCGGATTTGTTGTTTCCGCGATCGAACCGAATGAATCAATGCGGTCACGAGCAGAAGTCACTGACGTGCGTTGGGTGGCTGGGACGTTTGAACAAAGTTTATTAGAACCCGCTTCTCAGCGTTGGGCGGTTGCGGCCCAGGCGTTTCACTGGGCCGATCCATTGCGAGCGTTACCGGAAATTCGTCGGGTGTTACAACCCGGCTGCCTATTCACGGTCCTGTGGAATAATCGAGCCAAACTGGCAGACGACACCGTAAGTTGGACCGATGCGGCGATCAGGCGTCATGTTCCAGAATTTGATGAAGCCTATCGGAATCGCCCGTGGAAAGGGATTTTGGAATCAACCGGCGACTTTAAGGTTGTGACTCAGCGAAACGTCAGCCACACAATTCCCATGTCCCGCGAAAGGTTTCTACAGCTTTGGAAAAGCCATAACCGGCTGAATACGATTGCAGGCCCGATTCGTTTTGCAGCCTTTTTTGAAGAGCTCTCCGAACATCTCGAAAACCATTCGATCGACCGGATTAATGTACGTTACGATTGTGAATCATGGTCCGCACGACGAAAAGATTGAATCGGCAGCAAAGCGCCTGCGATTGCCCTGCTAAAACGATTCATTCCGTTTTTCCGAAGTTTTTTCTTGCAGGGTCTCTACTATTGTCAGAACTAGTCCGCTGAGGTCGTACCACCAGGAAGCGTGTGCCCGAGCTTGTCTCGTTTCGTCGCGAGATAGAATTCTCGCTGCTTTTCGGGGGGCGCGATGATCGGGATCTGTTCCACAACCTTCAGATCGAAGCCGGGAAAAGCGTTGATCTTCTGCGGGTTATTGGTCAGTAGTCTGACGGATGATAACCCCAGGTCCTTCAGGATCTGCAGGCCAACTCCGTAATCCCGCGAATCGGCTTTGAACCCCAGTTTGTGATTGGCTTCGACCGTGTCGTAGCCCTGGTCCTGCAACTGATAAGCCTTCAATTTTGCCAAGAGTCCGATCCCGCGTCCTTCCTGTGGCAGGTAGATGACCGCGCCGGTCCCTTCTTCATTAATCATCCGCATCGCCATATGGAGTTGATCGCCGCAGTCGCAGCGCAGCGAATCGAGCACGTCCCCCGTAAAGCAGGAGGAATGGACACGCACCAACGGTGCCGCGACGGAACTGAGATCACCCCAGACAATCGCCAGCGGTTGCTGATCTTCGTATTGGACGCTGTAGGCGATGACTTTGAATTTTCCATAGTCACGGGTTTCAAAGGGAGTCTCGACTTCCCTCGTGACTAACTGTTCCCGTCGTCGGCGATAACGAATAATCTGGTCGATCGAGATCAGAGGAATCGTGTATTTCTGGGCCAAGGTGCGAAGTTCATCAAGCTCAGCCATCCCCCCGCCCTGCTCGCTGAGAATTTCAATCAGGACTCCAACAGGTTTCAAGCCGGCAAGTCTCATCAAATCGACCGTCGCTTCCGTGTGACCCGTTCGTCGCAACACACCACCATCTTTTGCCAGCAATGGGTTGATGTGTCCTGGTCGAACAAAGTCGGAGGCTTTGCTCGTCGGATCGCTCATGGCGAGGATCGTTTTCGCACGATTGTCCGCACTGACG